>JBCCQQ010000049.1:0-48923 GCA_039024555.1 Cyanobacteria bacterium P01_D01_bin.156 | reverse complement strand
CCACTCACGACCCATGTAGCAAAATACACCGATCAAGAAGTGGAAAATTACCAACTGGTAAGGGCCACCGTTGTACAACCACTCATCTAGAGAAGCAGCTTCCCAGATGGGGTAGAAGTGCAGGCCGATAGCGTTGGAGGAAGGAATAACAGCACCAGAAACGATGTTGTTACCCAAAATTAGAGAACCGGCAACGGGCTCACGGATACCGTCGATGTCAACGGGAGGAGCAGCGATGAAGGCAATTACGAAGCAAGCAGTCGCAGCTAGCAGAGTGGGGATCATCAGAACGCCAAACCAACCTACGTATAGGCGGTTTTCGGTGCTGGTTACCCACTGGCAAAACTGCTCCCACAGGTTAGCGCTTTGGCGCTGCTGTAGAGTAGTAGTCATGATGAATAATTGCGTTGTAAAGGTACGATATGTATAGCTCGCAGAGAAGATAAGTTATTTTCTCCGTTCGCTTATATACAAATGTAACGCTTATTATTATTTTTCGCAACACTACTTAAGGTTTGCTTTAGTATTTGCTCTCATACCTTAGATAAGCTAATTGGAGCTTCCCTAGGGATGACGTCATATCCAAAGGGGAAGGTTATCTATAAAGGTGTATGTCTCAATTATGAGAATGAGAATGTAAATGGGTAGAAAGCAAATACCTATTGAAAGGGCTACATCATCTCTATGGATTTACTTTTGTGAAACGGTCTAAAATTCAAAGTATATGTAGGGGACAGTCTCAGTGGGTGCCAGTAGCCAAGCCAGATAGCAGCCAACTGGAATTAGCATAAGTTTGAGGGGCCAGCTGATCTGCAGTTTGAGGCGATGCTTAAATCCGTGAAGCAATGAGATAACGCCTGCTAGCCCTAACAGAATGATTAAAACATTGCCACGGCTAAATCCTAAGGATTCTAAATAGACCTTTTGACCAAACTGTATGTCAGCAGCCTGATTTAAGAATCGGGTAGCCACCAATTGCATATCAGTTAGGTTTGGCAAACGGAACGGAATCCAGCTAAGGAATACAAATGCTTGGGTAATACTCCAAGCTGCGATCGCACCCGGCCAGCTGCTCCAAAATGCTTTGAGACCAGAACGAGTATCGCAAACAGACTGATTGAGTCGGTGAATAACCAAGGCTAGACCATGGAGAGCTCCCCAAAGTAGAAATCCCCACTGATCGCCATGCCAAATACCGGCAATTAGCATCACGATTAGCAAATTTAAGCAGGTTCTACTTAACCCTTGGCGTGACCCCCCCAGTGGGAAATACAGATAGTTACGCAGCCAGTCCCCCAGGGTGATGTGCCAGCGCCGCCAAAATTCAGCAATGCTCGTGGAGAAATAGGGGAAATCGAAGTTTTTTGGGAGCTGAATGCCCAATAGTAAGGCGCTGCCTCGGGCGATATCTACGTAGCCGCTAAAATCCAGGTAAAGCTGCAATCCATAGGCAAAAATCGCTAACCACAGATCGCCACTGCCAGCCCGTTCTAAATTGTCAAAGCTCAGGTTAACTAATAGGCCAATGCGATCGGCGATCAGTAGCTTTTTAGTCGCTCCTGAAGCAATCAGCCAGCCTGCTTCCACCCCTTGTTCCAGGTTAGGGAAACGAGGCCGCTTAACCTGGTCAATGTAGCTTTGAAATCGAGTGATCGGACCGGCAATTAGCTTTGGAAAAAATAATTTGTAGGCGGCAAATTCAACAAAGTGGTCGGCCGCTGGCGCACCCCGATAAATGTCGACCAAATAGGCAATGGATTCAAAGCAAAAAAAGCTCAGCCCCAAGGGCATTAGCAGCTGCAAGCTAGGGCTTAGGGTGGATGCAAATGGCGTAACGTATTTGAATCCCAGGAGCAGAACTACATTTAGGCTAATACCCACCCACATCAGCAGCCATCGCTTACGGTCCCAATCTTGCTGGGCAAAGTGCCATTCTTCATTGGGAATGCGCCAGTCTAACGGCGCACTTAAGCGTCGTCCAATCAAATAGTTGGCCAGCACTAGAGCCAACAACAGCGGCACATACTGTAGCTGTAAAGATGCGTAGAATACAAGACTGATTAGCAGCAAGTACCACAGCTTGAGCCCCCGACTGGGCAACAGCCAGTAAATGGAACTGACACCCAGCAAAAATAAACCATAAAAAATTGAGGGCAGTGTCATGGGAGAGCGAGGGCGTCTGGGTGGGGCGATGCAGGTCTGACCGAGCTTTAATCGATTTTTTCAGACCTTAGATTCTGCCAAGGAATCATTGGATCCTGGGCAAGGCGTAGGGACAGTTGATAGGCTCCAAAGCGATTGAGATGGCTAGGATCGGAAAAGTAGCCGTAGCGATTGGGCCAAAGCTTTACTAAATCGCGATATAGCAAACCCGGTTCCTGGGCCGCTAGCTGCAGCATGTAACGCTGAAAATAGCTTTCTACCTCCAACCGAGCGGGATCTAAATACTCATCGGTGAGGGGGGTATTGACAAAAACAACGTCGATTCCATGGCTCTGGGTGTAGGTCAGCATTTGCCGTAGCGCATTTTCCTGGGAGCCCTGCATTTCAAACGCTTTGTAGTCGCCGTCGTAGGCTCCGGCGACCCGGGGATGATCCAAATAATAGGTGGCCGGATTAAATTGAACCGCTAGGGGTAAAAACCCTTCTGCATCAATTAAATCCGTCTCAGTGGGGTTAATGGCCCCCCCTGCTGGGTTATTAACGGCTTTGGTCTGGGTTGCTTTTTCTAAACGACTACGCTCGTCCTGGGCAGAGGAAATATTCCCCAGGGACTCACTCAGGCGTTCATCCAGCTGGGCATAGTAGCGGTTAAACCGCTGCGCAGGGTTTAATCCGGCACCGGAATCCTGCCTATCGTTATCAAAAAGTTCACCAGCAATCAGCTGTTGATAGCCCTCTGAGGTTGCGATCGCATTAAATGTCACATCCACCCGAGAACTATTAAAGGCCCGTGCCCCGTCAGTCCACAAAATCATTTTGGGAGATGGATAGGTTGCCAGCAGCTGCCGCACCACCAAATCAGCAATCTGAGCTGTAGCCCCATTTACACCAAAATTAAAAACACTGACATCCTCATACCCCAGAGGGATGAGGGCCTGCTTCAATGCCGTAGGGTCCACCCCCCGCAGCGCCCGAGAACTGCCAAACACCAACACATCAGGAGGACCATTCTCAGCGACATACCAATCATAGAGAGCTAGCTTTTCGGTAAGCTGTTTACTCTTAAAGGATGGAAATGGTGATGCCGCTAACACCTCAGTCATGGAGACTGTTTGCTGAGGAGGGCTGGCTAACAAATCACTATCGCTAATGGCCGAACTCGCAAATCCAGCTCCACTGATCTCCTCTTCAATTAAGACCGTTTCATCTCCATCTTTCTGGCCCCAGTTCAACTTAGCTAGCTCTTCTTCAAATGTGGAGGGACGCTGCTGAACCGGAGGAAGCGATATGGGAGCAGGCGTAGGTGCTGACAGCGCCAGAAACCGTGTCTTAAAGAGCTGACCCATAATCCAATCGGCCTGGAATGTCAGTAACAGACCTAAAGCCCCCCAAGCTAAAGCAATGCCTGTTCGATTGGGTAAACGACCTGCCGTCAAAGATTCTTCAGGATTGGTATTCGCAGACGTAAACAGCTGGGTTTTAATCAGCAACTGCTGCACCTGTTCTCGAATTCGTTCCAGTGTCGGCCTATTCCAGCTATCCTCAGCCTCAGCTGGTTGCACCAAATCTTCTAGATAGGCTTCGGACGCAGCAAATTCCGGTGTTGCCTCGGGGACCAGACGTTTTTTGGGGTGCCGATCATAGCCGTAGTGCCAGTCGGGGCGTTTTTGCCCCGACTGGCGACCATAGATACGAACACCTGACAGCCCCTCAATGGGCTGCTGTTGCAAATACTGTTGTAGCTGAGGCACTACCTGACGACGCGGTGGGCACACCGGGGCGTCGATCATCACATGCAGCCGCTGATCCCGCATGAGCAGCTGTACTCGAATTCCTCCAGTAGACAGCTGCTCATCAAGATCGGGATTAAGACGCTTGGTCATGCAGTAGGCGATGGCCGGTAAATCGCCTTGGCGCGCCAGCTTATCGGTAGACGTAGCTAAATCCGCATGTTCGCTAGCAGGCAGTTCCAGACACCTTAACCAGACCGGGTTGATTCCATCTAAGCTGGGGCCGTACACCATGGCTCGACTCAGACCTTGGGGTGCCAACTGCTCTAATAGAGGTTCTAAGGCATCAATAATGTCCGTTTCGGGGGCGGTTTCCGGCTCAGCGTCATCGCCGCTACCAGAAGACACGGTCTTGCCTGCCGCTAGGGGCTGACAGACTAAATGTAGCGTGTCATTTTTGACCTCTGTCTGGACAGAAACATCTAGGGGATGCAAAGCCTGGTTGAGCAATCGATCAATGGATTCCGGGTCTCCCCAACGACTCCATTCCCTAAGAATTTCCTCATCCGGGGTAAGGTCTACCCGCAGCCGCCAGTCTGGGATATCTTCCCCCAGCACCTGCACTGAAATGACCGCATCCTGAAACTGGGTGAGCTTTAGCTCCCGCAACCTCTGGGCTGTTGGATTGGCCACCATAGCGGGGTCAGGGCTATAGGCCGCTCGACATAAAATCCAAAGACGATTGATCAGCTCACGACTGGGGTCAACAGTGGTGGCCATGACCACCCCTTGAGCCCGTTTTGCCTTACCGGGAATCGCATTGACCACCACATCAACGCCTACATCCAACGCACTGAGGGTTTGACTTAGATAGCGAGCGATCGCATCTGGGTCCCCTTTGCGGGCCAAACTAGCATTAGAAAGGACAATGGCCGAGGTGGCATCATCCAAATAGCCAATGGCCGAGGTCAAATGAGCCGTGGACCGCTTTACTTCATCAAGGTCGGCACTGGTCTCCACCAGCTGCTCGAGATGACGCTCTAAGCGATTCAAATAAATAGGAGAGGACCAGTCAGGCTTGGATTGATTGGGTCGGACACTATAAAAGTAAAGCTGATAAATTTGTGGAAAATCTTTTAGAAGCGTGGCTTTACGCTCTGGTTCTAGGAGCGATCGCACCAGTCGCAGCAAAACATATTCACGCTCTAGCCCCTCGGCAGTTTTGGCATGGGCATGCAGAATATTTCCCCTAAGCTTGAGCTTTAAGCTGCAGGCATCATGATTAACCACCTCCTCAAGCCAGGGCAATAAAGTGGTTGGGTCTAATGTCGATTGCTGTTCAGAGCTTACATAGCTGAGCATAGACCTTTAGATCTCATAACATTTAGACAACCAAAAAACTTCGACCGCAAAAATGTAGTCTCTTCCATAGGGTTTGGTCAAGGTGAAGTCCCCTATGATCAAGCTGTAATACTAACGTTCATTGAGGAATAGCCCCCAGAACCAACGGTAGCTGCTAGGTTGGAGCTAAGATTAACCTCGGAAATACGCTAACGCGTTTGAGGGTGCCACTGCCAGCAACCTCGTCAAGCTGCTATACGTTTACTACGAGCATTCTACTTATGCAACCTTTTCGTGAACAAAAAACATCAAAAACGGTCAACAGCTTGCCCAAAACATTGATGTACAACCCTCAGGTTTGGTTGGCCCTAGCCACATTACCGTGCCTAGGCATTTTGATTACAGGCCGTACAGTTACCTATTGGTTAACTCAGTTTGGTTTAGCGAGCGAAGAGATATTTCGAGGGATTCAGCTACCGGTCATTGATCCTTAGCTACAAGCATCGTTGTAAAGATTTCTGTAGACAACCTTTATAAACATTTCCGCTGATCAACTGATTAGAAAATGCCGTGGGGCGTCCGAAAGCCTCTACAATTTTCTCGGAGATGCTGGTTCTAGGTAATCTCCGTATTTTCGTCGTTATTTCTGACGTTGAATGAGCCCAACTGCTTCCTACCAAGATGATACGGTCCTAGCAAACTCCGAGACCCTTTCGGTCCCGGAGGCATCTGAGGTGTTTCTCAGGCACCGTTTAACCACAGTTGAACATATTTGGGAAGCAGTTTTAGAAACCGAATGTGGCTCTGAACTAGTGGGCCTGCTCAATAACATTCGCCGCATGTGTGCTCCAGACGGTCAGGCTGACAAGGCTTTGGATAATGCCAATGCCCTACAGCTAATTGAGCAACTGAGTTTGGAAGATGCTATCCGCATGGCTAGAGCGTTTGCTCTGTATTTTCAGCTGATTAATATTGTTGAACAACATTACGAACAGCAAGAACAGCGAAAGCACTACGAAGCCGTTGCAGCTGGGTTAGATGACACGCTGCAAAAGCATAGCTCTAAAGCTAAAGCATCCGATGCAGGTCGAGATATCTTCCTCAGTGATTTGGTGAATACCGATATTGGCAACGTTGCCCAAAAACAGCGGGGAACAGGCACGTTTCATTGGCTATTCCCACTGCTAAAACAGCTCAATGTTCCCCCCAGACATATTCAAGAGCTGATCAATCATTTAGATGTGCGGCTAGTGTTCACAGCCCACCCCACCGAAATTGTCCGCCATACGATTCGCGATAAACAGCGGCGTATTTCTAGTATTTTTCGTCAGTTAGACTTAGCTGAAGAACAGGCTCGGCTACGTGAACAGGAAACGTCTTGGGAAATCACTCAGCTCCTGGAACAGCTTACAGAAGAAATCCGCCTGTGGTGGCGCACCGATGAGCTGCATCAGTTCAAACCATCGGTCCTTGATGAGGTTGACTTTACGCTTCATTACTTCGATGTAGTGTTGTTTGAAGCTATCCCTGAGCTCTATCGACGGTTTAATCGAGCCCTGACCAAAACCTTCCCCCACATCAATCCACCCCAGCATCGATTTTGTCGTTTTGGCTCATGGGTGGGTAGCGATCGCGATGGGAATCCATCGGTTACTCCCCAAATCACCTGGAAGACAGCGTCTTATCAGCGCAACTTAGTACTCGAAAAATACATTGACTCAGTCGATAAACTTTCGGGCTTGCTCAGCCCTTCTCTGCACTGGAGTGAAGTGTTGGCAGAACTGCTGGAATCCTTAGAACAGGATCGGCTACAGATGCCCGATATCTATGAAAAATTTGCTATTCGCTATCGTCAAGAACCCTATCGGCTCAAACTAGCCTACGTGGAGAAGCGTCTTGTTAATACCTACGAGCGCAGCCAAAAACTCTACAACGGGGACTACATGCAGGAGGAAGACAATGCAGCCCCCGCCGGTACCCTGTACGAATCTGGAGAAGCCTTCCTCAAGGAACTCTCCTTGATTCGAGATAGTTTAAAGGAGACCGGTCTAGTCTGTCGTGAACTAGATATGCTGCTGAGCCAGGTGGAAATTTATGGTTTTAGCCTAGCCCAGCTAGATATTCGTCAGGAAAGTACCCGTCATTCCGACACCATCAACGAGATTACCGAATATCTGCAGCTACCGACGCTATATAACGATCTCTCGGAACCTGAAAAAGTAGATTGGCTCACCCGAGAACTCAGCACTCGACGCCCGCTGATCCCAACGGAGCTACCTATTTCTGACAAAGCCCGAGAGACCGTTGCCACATTCCACATGGTACGCAAGCTCCATATGGAATTTGGTCAAGACATTTGCCGCAGCTATGTCATTAGTATGAGCGATCATGCTAGCGACATTCTAGAGGTCCTTCTGTTGGCAAAAGAAGCCGGGCTATACGACCCTGTTACGGGCGTGGGCAGTTTGCACATTGTGCCTCTGTTTGAAACCGTCGAAGACCTTCGACGATCTACAGCGGTGATGGAGGAGTTGTTCGAGCTACCTCTGTATTTGTCGATGCTGAAGGGGGGCCATGGCAACGACTCTCCAGCGGCCCTGCAAGAAGTAATGCTGGGCTATTCCGATAGCAACAAAGATTCCGGATTCCTTAGCAGCAACTGGGAAATTCACAAAGCCCAGCATTCCCTCCAGCGAATCACCGCTAAATATGGTGTTGCTCTGCGTATTTTCCATGGACGTGGAGGATCTGTTGGTCGCGGCGGTGGCCCAGCCTATGAGGCAATCTTGGCTCAGCCTGGTCGCAGCATTGATGGCCGGATCAAAATCACTGAACAGGGAGAGGTGTTGGCCTCTAAGTACAACCTTAAGGATCTCGCTCTGTACAATCTGGAAACAGTAACCACTGCAGTGGTTCAAGCTAGTTTGTTGAGCAATAGCTTTGATGAAATTGCTCCGTGGCAGGAGATCATGGAGCAGTTAGCAATTCGCTCCAGAAAACACTATCGCTCATTGATTTACGAAGATCCTGAACTGGTAGAATTTTTCCACCACATCACCCCTATTCAGGAAATTAGTCAGCTGCAGATTAGCTCTCGGCCTTCGCGTCGAGGGGGCAAGAAAGACTTACCCAGTCTAAGGGCTATTCCCTGGGTATTTAGCTGGACCCAAGCTCGATTTTTACTACCATCTTGGTATGGGGTGGGCACAGCACTTAAAGAGTTTATAGACGAAGAGCCCGAAGAAAATCTAAAGCTCTTGCGTTCGTTTTACATGAAGTGGCCATTTTTCAAGATGGCCATGTCCAAAGTAGAAATGACCTTGGCCAAGGTAGATTTACAAATTGCTCAACACTATGTTGATGAATTGGGCTTAGAGGAAAGACGGGAGAGCTTTCAGGCTGTTTTTGACCAGATTGCAGATGAGTTTCACCTGACAAGCCAAATGGTGCTCAGGGTAACAGGTAACCAAGCTTTATTAGATGGTGATCCAACGCTGCAACGTTCGGTTCAGCTGCGAAATGGCACCATTGTTCCTCTAGGCTTTTTACAAGTGTCGTTACTCAAGCGCCTGCGACAGCATCGGGATACAGCAGCCTTAGCCACTGGAGTCATTCAGTCTCGCTACAGTCGTGGTGAGCTGCTACGAGGGGCTCTGTTAACCATCAACGGTATTGCCGCCGGCATGCGAAATACTGGCTAGCATGAGCCTGATTAACCAGCGATGGAGTTGCCGCAGCATGAGGAATACGGGTTAAGTTTGACATTTTTTCAACAACGCGCTAACTTTGTGGCGCCTTCATATTTTTATATAGGTGCCGCCCGACTGAAGGCGGTGTCAGGTATTGCTTTGAGTGATTCAAGCGCAGTCTCAAGGAAGAGTTGGTTGGGGAAGACCCTAAAGGAGTATCAGTAACGATGATTAGTCTGCTTAGAACTACGCTAGGGCGCTGGGGGGTGGCTGCTATGGCAGCGGCAACTCTGATGGCTGTGGTAGATACAAAACCAGCCGAGGCTCAGGCGGCCTATGGTAGCTATATCGGTGCTGGTGGCAGTTTGGGATTGAGTGACGACGACAATGGCGATGGCGATGGGTTAGGGTTGGTTGTATCTGGTCGCTACAAGCTATTTGCCGTGCCTATTTCTCTTCGGGGCCAGGCATTCTTGTTTAATGGTGATGTAGCCCTGGTGCCCACTGTCTCCTACGACATTCCCCTCAGCTTCCAGACGGATGTTTACATTGGTGCTGGTGTCTCTTTGCCCACAGGTAACGATGCCTCTCCCGTTGGTGACCAAACGGCATTTGTTATTCAGCCAGGGATTGATTTTGCAGTTCCCCGCAGCAACTTAGTTGTTTTTGGTAATGCAATCTTTGCCTTTGACGCCTTCGATGATGGTGGTGGCACCGCTACGGCGATTCAAGCTGGTGTGGGTTGGAACTTTGGTAGATAGGCCTTCAAAAGTTGGGTTTCTAGAATCTACTTAACCTAAATATTTTGTTTCAGGGCAGCCAGTTGGCTGCCCTGATTTTTCTTTAAAGGCCTACTCAAAAGCTGTTTGTTCGAAATTCTGAGGCACGGTAAAGACAATATTTTTTAGAACAGATGTATTGATATGGGATTTTCAAGCTAGGATGGGCGGTGACGTCATCCACGAGAATGGCGCATTAATTCCTAAACTCTATCCTGTGTTATGAACAGTGACATTCCCCTAGGTTCTGTTATTCAAGGCTCTTTGAGTAAAGGATTGGAAGTGCGTCTCCATGCTGATGTCAGTGTAGAAGACATGCGGGTTGGTAAATTTTTAGTTGTTCAGGGGGTGCGATCGCGATTCTTTTGCATGCTCACCGATGTCACTCTCGGTACTGCCAGCCAGCGGATTTTAGCAAACCCCCCCCAGCCTACAGAGTTGTTCCTCCAGGAAGTGCTAGCCGGTGGAGGCACCTACGGGACCGTAGACTTGGCTCCCATGCTGATGTTTACCCCCGACAGTAGCCAGGAGAGCGACGTTGCTCAGATGCAGCTGTTGCCTGTAAAAACAATTCCCGGTCACTTTAGTCAGGCATACGATGCCAGCGAGCGAGACTTTCGCTCAGTCTTTGGATGGGAGGACGATCCCCACCGGCGAAATTTTGCCATTGGCCAGCCCATTGATATGGATGTGCCCATATGTATTGACCTCAATCGCTTTGTAGAACGTAGTAACGGTATTTTTGGAAAGTCTGGTACCGGTAAGTCTTTTCTCACCCGACTGTTGCTTTCTGGGATTATTAAACAAAAAGCTGCTGTCAATCTCATTTTTGACATGCACTCAGAGTATGGCTGGGAAGCGGTCAGTGAAGGGGCTAACTTCAGCACGGTTAAAGGATTACGACAGCTATTTCCAGGACAGGTACAAATTTTTACTCTTGACCCCGAAGCAACAAAACGTAGGGGGGTGCGGGACGCCCAAGAGCTCTACATTAGCTTTGACCAAATTGACGTGGAAGACCTGGCCCTGATTGGTCGAGAGCTAAATCTCTCCGAAGCGAGTTTAGAGAATGCCATTATTCTACGCAACGAGTTTGGTAAAGCCTGGATCAATCGACTGCTCACCATGAGCAATGAGGAGATTCAAGAATTTTGCGAAGTCAAAATGGGTAGCAAATCGTCCATTATGGCGCTACAGCGTAAACTCACCCGTCTGGCAGAGCTGAAATACATTCGTAATACCTGTCCCTACAACTATGTAAAGCAAATTCTTGAAATGTTGGATGCGGGGAAACATGTTGTTGTGGAGTTTGGCTCCCAATCCAATATGCTTTCCTATATGTTGGCTACCAATGTGATCGCACGGCGGATTCATGCCAGCTACGTGCGTAAAGCCGATCGCTTTTTGCAAACTAAGAATGTTTGCGATCGCCCCACCCAGCTAGTCATCACCATTGAAGAAGCCCACCGTTTTTTAGACCCTGCTACGGCTAAGCAAACCATCTTTGGCACCATCGCCAGAGAAATGCGTAAGTATTTTGTCACCCTACTGGTAGTAGATCAGCGGCCTTCGGGCATCGACAATGAAGTGATGTCGCAGATTGGTACTCGCATTACGGCATTGTTGAATGATGAGAAAGACATTGATGCCATTTTTACCGGCGTTTCTGGTGGTCAAAACCTACGTTCAGTACTGGCCAAACTAGATTCCAAACAGCAGGCTCTATTGCTAGGCCATGCCGTTCCCATGCCTGTCGTCGTACGTACCCGTCCCTACGATGCTGACTTTTATGCCGAGATTGGTGAAACTGCCTGGGATGAAATGACCAATGCCCAGGTCTTTAAAGCCGCAGAAGCAGCTAGGGCAGATTTAGGGTTCTAAGAAACGTGCCCCACCCCTCTTACATCCCTTCAAATAAATTTAGGTATAAAAAATAGGCTTAATATCTATAGATTTTCACGACGGCATGAGGGACTTTAGCTGAAAATACTGATATATAAGGCGTCAAACATACCCGACTAAATTAGTCGGGTATGTTTGACGCTGTTTTGTACCCCGTGATACTTTCAAATTAATCTGTCATACACCACATAAGAACCAATGACTCAGGCAATCGATCGTCCCAAGACTCAACTTCTCCAAGACTCCACCTTTACCCACCTCAAATGTAGAGAGTGTGGCACTACTTACGAAGCCACTGCTAAGCATGTATGTGAGGAGTGCTTTGGCCCCTTGGAAGTTGCCTACGATTACGATGCGATTCGCCGTCAAGTCAGCCGCGAAAGTATTGAAGCAGGCCCTAATTCGATTTGGCGCTACAAGGCGTTTTTGCCTGTTGCCAGCGAAAATCCTATTGATGTAGGCACTGGCATGACTCCCTTGCTCAAGGCTAATCGCCTAGCTCGTCGCCTGGGTCTAAAAGAGCTTTACATCAAGAATGATGCCGTCAATATGCCCACCCTGAGTTTCAAGGATCGGGTGGTCTCTGTGGCATTGAC
Organism: Cyanobacteria bacterium P01_D01_bin.156; assembly: GCA_039024555.1. Classification (GTDB taxonomy): domain Bacteria; phylum Cyanobacteriota; class Cyanobacteriia; order Phormidesmidales; family Phormidesmidaceae; genus Leptothoe. The sequence goes on along the minus strand of JBCCQQ010000049.1, from coordinate 36,723 downwards.
TCGCGCCCGTGAGCTTGGATTCACCACCGTGTCTTGTGCTAGTACGGGTAACTTGGCAAACTCTACTGCTGCCATTGCCGCCCACGCTGGCCTTGATTGCTGTGTCTTTATTCCTTCTGATTTAGAAGCTGGTAAGGTCCTTGGCACCTTAATTTATGACCCCATCGTGATGGCCGTTCACGGCAACTATGACCAGGTAAATCGTCTTTGTTCTGAAGTTGCCAACACCCACGGCTGGGGCTTTGTAAATATCAATTTGCGCCCTTACTATTCCGAAGGATCTAAAACCCTTGGTTTTGAAGTTGCTGAACAGCTTGGTTGGGAACTCCCTGACCATGTTGTTGCTCCTCTAGCCTCTGGTTCTCTCTACGGCAAGATCTACAAAGGCTTCAATGAGCTGGTTAAGACTGGCCTAGTGGCAGAAAAGCCTGTTCGCTTTAGCGGTGCCCAGGCAGAAGGCTGCTCTCCCATTTCCCAGGCATTCAAAGAAGGTCGTGACTTTATCACACCCGTTAAGCCCAATACCATCGCTAAGTCCATTGCCATTGGTAATCCTGCAGACGGCATCTACGCTCTGGAAATTGCTAAGAAGACCAACGGCAACATTGAAGATGTAACCGATGCTGAAATCATTGATGGCATCAAGTTGTTGGCTGAGACTGAAGGTATCTTCACTGAAACGGCAGGTGGCACCACGATTGCTGTGCTCAAGAAGCTGGTAGAAGCCGGTAAAATCAATCCTGATGAGCGTACAGTTGTCTACATTACCGGTAACGGTCTCAAGACGCAGGAAGCAGTTAGTGGCGCTGCTGGCGAGCCTTTATTAATTGAGCCTAAGCTAGAGAGCTTTGAGCATGCTTGGGAGCGTGCCAACACTCTCAACCGTTTAGACTGGCAACAAACCCAGGTTTAGTACCAATCATCGATTTCATAGGGTGTGTTGTTAACGCACCCTATCCACTAAGTTTGGGTTAAAAATGTGTAAAATCCCGTCGTGTTTGGATTTAGATATTTGCTAATAACCCAACCTACACTTTTGTTTCTCTTTTGAATTGTTGTTTTCATGGCTGTTAAAGTTCTCATTCCCACTCCGCTGCAAAAATTCACCAACAATGAAGCTACCATTGAGATTGGTGGTGATAACATTATTGGGCTATTAGATTCCCTAGAAGCTAAGTTTCCTGGCATCAAGGGGCGCTTGTGTAATGATGACGGTGAGCTCCGTCGGTTCGTGAATTTCTACGTGAACAGCGAAGATATTCGTTTCTTAGACGGTAAAGAAACAGCTCTTAATGATGGTGATGAGGTGAGTATTGTACCAGCTGTTGCTGGGGGCTAATTGACTCGCCCGTAACATGATATCGGGCATAGGAAAGTAATCGCAGATTTTGAATTTTACTAGGTACTGCTATGGGTGTCGATGACAGAACGCCTGCAGTGCCTTTTTTTATGAAGCAATAGCTCTCTCATTGCTATAGAGAATAATTCTTTTCCTAAAACAACATGGTCAAAGTGCCAATGTGCTTAGTTTTTAACTCACAGATTGGTCAAAAGGGCCTGTGGGTGTACCTTGATGAAACACCATTTGCCATCCTGATGAACCTAATCGCCAAATTGCCGATCGGTTAGTATGACAGATTAACTCCCCTGATGGACTTACATGGGCATTTCGATAGGTGAGTAATGCGATCGCATCTGAAAGCTGGTTCACAACAAAGTCTTGAACGTGAATCTGTGGTGAATTCGGAGCACTTGGCAATGACATCAGTTGATAATCACGGGTGTATGTTGCGCCCGATCGACCAAATTCTCTGAAATCAGGAGCAAGCAACTGTGCCAATCGATCTCGATTCCTACGGCACTCAGGTTGATGAAGTTCACATTCTAGTTCGCGCAGTGTGGCTAACAGTGATAGATTCTCCATCGAGTTACTCCATAACTTGAGTGAAAAGTTAATCCATTTCATTTACGCCTAAACGTTAGGTTGACCTTGTTTACTTGCCCCCTGCCACCTCAATAAATGTCCCTGTCGTATACGAGGCTTGGTCAGAGAGCAGCCATAAAATAGCATTTGCCACCTCACTGGTTTGCCCCCCTCGCTTCATAGGCAAAAAGTCTTTGACACGGTCAACTCGATTAGGTTCACCACCATCAGCATGAATATCGGTGTAGATAAAACCAGGACGTACCGCATTCACTCTAATTCCTTCCTCTGCAACTTCCTTCGATAGCCCAATGGTCATTGAGTCGATGGCCCCTTTTGAGGCTGCATAGTCGACATATTCACCGGGTGCTCCCAAACGCGATGCCACCGAGGAGACATTGACAATTGCCCCTCCAAGGCCCCCTTGCCTGATGGACATTCGCTTAATGGCTTCTCTTGCACACAGAAAGCTCCCAGTGACATTTGCGGCAAAAATCCGGTTCAAACGAGTCGCATCCATTTTTTCAACCCGCATTTGCTGTTCTAGAATTCCAGCATTGTTAACCAAAGCTGTTATCCGACCAAGCTGTTTGTCCACCATTTCAAAAAGATGATTGACCTGATCCTCAGATGCGACATCAGCAGCAACAGCGATCGCACGAGCTCCCATCTTTTCCAGCTCACCGACAATATGTTGCGCGGCTGCTTGATTATGTAAATAATTCACACAAATCGCATACCCTTGTGTGCCCGCAAGCAAAGCCGTAGCAGCACCAATGCCACGACTCCCTCCTGTAATGACCAAAACTTTTTCCATTGTTCAACGAGCTGCTAATTATATTATTGTCGTGATACAGAAGAAGTTTTAGTAGAGAATGCATACTACTAAACAATTTTCAGGATTGTCTTAGCTGGTTGCAATCTAACCAGTTCAACACTAGAGGTTCACAGCTCAGCAACTTCATAATGTCAGAACTTACCTATCTAATAAATTAGCTAGGCTAAGGCAAGAAGCCTACCGCCAGTGGCTGAGACTGGTGTTCCTAAATCAAGGGAGTGCTATGAACGTGACGTTGTTGTTTTCAGCATCATAGTTATTTTAGGTTGATTTGAAAACCCACACTTTTCATAGAAGGCTGCGGCTGGACTATCTCGCATCGTCAATAGATAAATCATGCTGATACCTTTACTTGTCAGATCTTGGTAAAGTACATCCATTATTTTCGTACCAATTCCACTTCGCTGATGGGTAGACTGAACACACATTTCTCTCAAGTAGAAATGTTGACCTTCATGCCATACCTCAATGTAACCAATAGCAAAGCCAAGAACTTTTTCTTCTGAGATCGCCACAATACCGTAAGATTCTGGAAAATTATAACAGTCTTTCAATCTCCTTAAAGCTACCTCATGCTTCCATGTTTCATTCCAAGGTGAATTACTGAAGACTGAGACAAATAAGTTGGCACACTCTCTTAAATGACTAGGTTCAATAGGTTGCAATTGCATTTGGTAATGATATGGCTAATATTTTTTGGATATTCAATGGGAAACTTTATCCCGACCTACAGGTAAGCTTCAAGCCCTGCCTTAGTCCAGGAAACTCCGTACTGTCCATCGTAATGGGTAATGGCGAGACTTTGATGACCCGCAGTCACGGTTTTGATTAGAGTACTCTGGGAGAGGAGCAAAGCTCTATGGAGTTCGGATTGCCCAACAAAGTGCCTAAATCGCCAGCAATATCAAGGCATATAGCCCAGCTCCAGTACAAAACATTCCAAAATGACTTTCTTGTTCCTCCGGCAGCTCTTCCTTTAAGACGTTGAGAATGATCCCCCCGGCCACTAATGCCCAAATTGCTGCGATCGCAGCTCCATCCAAATGAAATTGTTCTCCCAGAACCCACCCCAATACAATGGCTCCAGCCAATAGCCATCGGCCAATGCGGTCATACATGTGCCGGTGATGCCCCCGTAGGCCAACATCATTAACCAAAAAATGTAGTGCCAGGGCAAAAAAGAGAATCAAACAAGCGACAAGCCCATGGTTTTCCGATTCCCGTAGGAGATACCCCAAAATCCCGTTATATATGCCAAATGAAATAATATGAATCCAGAAAACACCTGGATGGGTACAATCTTCGCCATAGTTTTCGTGATGATGGGAGCGGGATCTTAGGGCCAGCTTCTCCAAACCGTAAAAAATCGCTAACCCTAATAACGCCAGTAGATAAACATGATGCTCTAGATAGCCAATAATGACACTTTCGCTATGGAGGATTTCATCTTGAGCATGGCTAAGCTCAGGCAGAATATCCAAAAATATATAGGCAATCGAAATCCCCCCTGCCACCGACATCCACCAGCGTTGGGGAATGTTAGCCAGCCACTGGGTTCGGCTTACAAAAATATGTACCAGTGCCAAACAAATCGCTAATACTAGGCCAACGATGTTGATGCCAATATCCATAGTAATTACCAATGACGAATTGGGTCTCTGCAATAGTCCTGACTAAGAGTAAAGACTCTTTATGACCAAAACAGCCTAAAAAATTGGATAGTTGACCATTCCCTCAGAAGGAAACTGCTCAACTTACGCCCCTCCTTGAGGTGATTAGCTGGCGTCCAGGGCTAGTGCGTCTTACACTCTATTATCTAAAACAACAAGAATTACCATTGATGCGTTAATTACCAATGCCTATGCCTAGTCTGAGAGTTATTGTGGACGTTACGATCGATTCTTGTCACAGTATCGTTCCAAGTAGGAGAGGCTATGCTCACGTGCTCTCTTGTGCCAGTTGCTGTAAAAAATCATCTTGGGTATCAGGTAGCTCAATGCCCGAGTTTGCGGTTAAAAGCGTTTGCATCGCCTGCTGATAGGAATCGCCCTGGCGAATTAGATAAGCAGCAATGGCTGTACCTGTCCTGTGCTTGCCACCTGAACAATGAATGGCAACGGCTCGACCTTCAGCCTGTTGCTGTTCAATAAAGTTTTCAAGCAGACTCAGCTGTTCAATACTAGGAGCCGCATCAATTTCAATGGGCAGCCATTGATGGGGAATTTGAACGGATTCATATAGAGAGATATTTGCAGAATCTTCTAAAACAGAAACAATTGCCCCTATACCAGCTGCTTGTAGCTTGGGTAGCTCTTCAGCCTCAGGCTGACGCACACCAGCCAACTTGCCAGGAATTGCCCACCACAAGTTCTCTTCAATGGGTTGGCTCGGGTCGGGTTGCATACTGACTTCCACAATGTATTTACGGATGGAAGCCTAACGTGCTCCAGTACGAAATACAAGTAATCCTTGCAACAACTTGCTAATGACTTAACCGTTTGGCATCGCTCATCCTGAGGATAACTTGAGTACTCAAACTCTACTCCTTAAAAGATCTCCACATATTAGCTAGCCTTTTCAGGCTGTACTTAAATTCGTTCTGCAATCAACTGCAAATCTGCCAAATCTTCCTGATGTCTAGGGGGCACAAGCTCTACATCTAGGAGCTGGAAACCAGCCGACATCACTTCTTGGAGTATGTCATTGGAATGACCAATGTATCGGCTAGCAATATCACCATGTATACAACACCGAGATTGGGGATCAAAATGCTCCTGAAAGTATTCTGTCTTAGGAACCTCGTTACACATGGTACAGATTGTTAAAATCCCCCCCACTTTGAGAACACGATGGGCAGCCTGTAAAAAACGTGTGCGATCGCGACCAATAATGCAGTGGAAACAATGACCATCTAAGGCAATATCAAACGAAGCATCAGCAATATCGGCTAATTCAAGCACATTCCCCTGAAGGAAATTGACATGAACATTGGCTTTTGCGGCATTTTCAGCTGCCCAGGCGATTGCGGTGGGAGCGATATCAATGCCTGTCACTTCATACCCTGCATGAGCAAACGCAATACTCACATTCCCGGCCCCACAGCCCAGCTCCAACAGCTTGCCCTGACTGTTGGGAAACGCGCGTTTCTCCATAAGTGGCTGCCATGTCGATTGCCAATCTTCAGCAACCTCCTCATGTTTGATCCAACCCGCATATTCGGGATCGTCTCGTCTTCGTTGGTAAGCCTGGTCATGGCCGATGTAGTGAGTTCTCATTATTTTGTAATAAGCAAGACTCCTACCATTCTGAATCAGGTTTGGCTAAACTCTCCGAGTTAAGGCTCAGATTAATGTGGGCAATACTAAGTTACTACGGTGCATAACCTCAGAATATTGAGACTAAGGGTTTATGCTTTTTTTTGAAGCATAGGGTATGTTTCAAAAAAATGGTTTTGACGAACCACTCATGTAGCCATGCCAATTTAATGAAAATAGCAATTCCAATCCTGGCATTTGTCAACATTTTATTAGCCTGCCCCACGACATTTGCCCAAGTAGTTGCGGACGATAGCTTGAATACCATAGTCACCGGAGTCGGGAGCTATCTTATTACTGGAGGCACAACAACAGGTGCTAACCAAAATCTGTTTCATAGTTTTGAAGATTTCTCTTTAGCGCCAGGTGACAATGCTGTCTTTGATTTAACCGCATCTCCCCAGGTTGAAAATGTGTTCAGTCGGGTTACTGGAAACAATCCATCCGATATTAATGGTACGCTAGCGCTGAGTGGAGCCAATGCAAATCTGTACCTATTAAATCCAGCAGGTATTATTTTGGGTCCCACGGCCCAGCTGAATTTACCAGCTTCTTTTATCGCAACAACGGCTGATAGCTTAATTTTTGAAAATGATTTCATATTTAGCGCCAGCGATCCACAAACACCGCCATTACTGACCGTTAACGCCCCCATCGGTCTACAGATGGGGGCAAACTCTGGCGCAATTAGTGTGAATGGCGTCGGTCATACCCTGGCTAAAATAGATACAACAGGCCAACCGTCTGAATTTGCTCCCCATGTGCAGCTAGGACCGACAACTGGCTTACAGGTAGCTCCGGGACAAACCCTAGCCTTGGTGGGAAATGGCGTGACCCTAAACGATGGTGTGGTCACTGCCCCCAGCGGTAATCTGGAAATTGGCGGAGTTGCTCCAGGCGAACAGGTAGACATCTCCAATACCGCCACGGGAATTGCCCTCAACTATGACAGTGTTGCTACGTTTCAAGATGTGAGTCTACAGCAGCACTCACTGGCCAATGTCAGCGGTGTTGCCGTGCAAACTAACTTACTTTCTCCTGTGCATACATTTACAGGAGAAAGTGGGCAATTACAGTTAGCAGGCCGTCAAGTTAGCTTGACCGAGACATCCCTACTACTAGGTCAAAATGGATTTGCCGCCACCCAACCCGGCGGCTCCATTCACGTCAGTGCTTCAGAACAACTTTTAATCAGTGGCAGTGACTCGTCTAGCTTGGTTAGCAGCGGCATTGTCGGCGAAAATCTGGGGTTAACCACGAATGGAGATTTACAACTAACGGCCCAAGATCTGACCATGGAAGGGGGAGGTTTGATTACCAATGCAACCTACTCTGCAGCTGATGGTGGTCAGATTGACGCGAACGTCAGCAACCAATTAACGATTTTAGGTTTCAATACCCAATCCCCACTGATCTCTTCTTCAATCACGAGTGGTTCAGTGGCTGCGGGTACAGCAGGGGATGTTAACATCTCAGCCCACGATGTTTCATTGCTGGAAGGGGGCAGTATCACTAGCATTAATGTTGATATTGGGGCTGGTGGTGATGTGACAATTGAGGCAGATACCATTAACTTGTCAGGTCGTGTGTCATCAACGCAAGTACCCAGCACAATTAGCTCTTCTAATTTTGGTTCAGGAAATGCAGGGAGCCTGACAATCGACACGCGATTACTCGATATGCAAAATACGAGTACCATTAGCGCCACGTCTGCCGGGGATGGCGTGGCTGGGAATATTACCATTAACGCCACAGAACGAATTGCTCTCTCTAGCCCCGTAACAGAGCTAGAGAACACTTCTATTAGCTCTGCGGTAATCATTCCAAGCCTCCTGGAGCGGCAGCTCTTTAACCTAGACCCTGTATCTGATGGAGATGCTGGTACAGTTACGATTACGACTCCAATTTTGGAGATGAATGGTCCCAGTACTATCTCTGTCCAGAACCTGGGAACGGGGGATGCCGGGGTAGCTAGCATTCAGGCAAATCAGGTAATACTGCGGGACAATGCCACCATCAAGGGACGAACATTAGCTGGAGAAATTGGCAATATAAGCCTGGACGTTTCCGACTTCCTGTTGTTGAGAAATGGCAGCAGCATCACAACAGAATCTCCAGGAGTCGGCAATGGGGAAATATTACAATTTCGACCCCAGCACTCATTGCTTTAGACAATAGTGACATTTTTGCAGACGCATCCCAAGGCAATGGGGGAAATATTACAATTTCAACTCAGCTACTTCTGGGTACCCAGTTTCGCAGGCAGCGTACCCCTGAAAGCGATATTACCGCCAGTTCAAAATTTGGATTAAGCGGAACAGTCTCTATCAATGGAATTGAGATTAATCCCAACACAGGCTTGGTTGAGCTACCTATCAAAGTCGATGACCGCAGTCATCAAATTGCGAAAAGTTGTTCAGATTTGGGCATTAACGAATTAATTGTAACCGGTCGGGGAGGTATCCCCACTAATCCTACCAACATTTTAATGCTCAATAATACTTGGGCAGATATGCGCTCTGATACTGCTTTATTTCAAGATGTGCCACCGTCTCAGCAGTTATCTCTCTCTCCATCCGTTGATAATTTTATTGAGGCTAGTAGTTGGGATACCAATGCCACTGGTCAAATTGAACTCATTACCAACAACAACATCTCTCAATCAGGTGTAAACATTAGCTGTAATAGCCTGTAAAGATTATTTCCTAATATCTGGTGCTCGGAATTGGGAGTTCGCAACTCTCTGTCTTTCTGACTGCTAACTTCCAACTTCTGAATTTAGCCCTATCCAAATTTCTTAGCTTAAATTTATACCCATTTATGGGTCACTAACGCAATGCACAAATTTACTGAGGTGTTCAAGATTTATTGATACTCTACGGAAATACCACAGGTACTATCTCCAAAAATCGTGGCTTGAGTAGCTAACTGGGCATGCTAAGTCGAAACCCTTGTTGGTGTGCTTCTGCCCCTAGATGAATTATCCAGCTATTTTGCAACAGAGCCAAGAAGACTGTGGCGCGGCCTGTCTTGCAACAATCTCAAAATATTACGGTCGTATTTTTCGGGTCAGTCGCATGCGCGATATGGCCGGTACAGGCCAGCTAGGAACCACGCTGCTGGGCCTACGCCGGGGAGCAGAGTCCTTAGGGTTTCAAGCCCAAGCCGTTCAGGCAACCGATGTATTAATTGACCGACTATCAGAGGTACCCTTACCAGCCATTATCCATTGGCAGGGGTACCACTGGGTCGTACTCTATGGTCAACAACGAAAGCGCTACGTGGTTGCAGATCCGGCAGTGGGGCTACGTTATCTCACCCGCGAACAGCTAGAGCAGGGCTGGCTCGATCGGGTCATGCTGTTGCTAGAACTCGACGAGGAACGTTTCTACGCCAATGATAATGATGATGTAGGCAGCTTTAGGGGCTTTATCCAGGCACTGCAGCCCCATCGGCAGCTACTGACCGAAGTGCTGTTGCTTAACTTTGGCATTGGTCTACTGGCATTGGCATTGCCATTACTGATACAAGTTTTAACGGATGATGTTCTAGTCCGCCAAGATTTACGTATGTTAACCATCGTCGCCATTGTTGTGGTGATCATGAATGGTTTGCGTAGTTTCATGCAATGGACTCAATCAAATTTAATTTTGCACTTTGGCCAAAGGCTAGAACTAAAAATGGTTTTAGACTTTGGACGTCAGCTGTTGCAGTTACCGCTCAATTATTATGAGTCTCGTCGTAGTGGCGAAGTGGTTAGCCGTATACAAGATATTCAGGTCGTCAATCAGCTGGTTGCCCAAACCATTATTACGGTGCCAACTCAGGTATTTGTGGCATTAGTATCCATTGGCTTGATGGTTGCCTACAGTCGTTTGCTGGCTGGGGTAGCCATTGCCATTAGTGTTGCAATGACGGCCTCTACGATTATATTTTGGCCCATTCTTAAGGTCCGAACTCAAAATCTCCTGATTACCGATGCTGAAAATCAGGGACTACTGGTGGAGACATTTAAGGGAGCTCTAACGTTAAAAACGACCCATGCGGTTCCTCATTTTTGGGATGAGTTTCAGCGTCGATTTGGCCGATTAGGACGACTGACTCTAGAACGGAATCAGCTGGCCGTTTCCAATGGTATTTTTTCCCAATTGGTATCTTCTATTGGAGCCATTGCCATCCTCTGGATCGGTGGCTGGCTGGTGATTCGCCAACAACTCACCATCGGTCAGCTAATAGCATTTAACACGCTCAACCAGTACGTTACCTCCATGATGGAAACTCTAGTGCAGCTGAGTGATGAATTTACTCGTGCCCGGGTAGCTGCCCAGCGTATTGATGAGGTGATTACCACCCCCATCGAAAGCCCGGATGATTATCAAAAACCCACAGTTAATCTACCTGGCAGTGATGATATTGTTTGCCAGCAGCTAAATTTTTGTCATCCTGGCCGGGTTGGATTGCTAAATGATTTTTCACTGACTCTGCCGGGAGGAAAAGTAACGGCATTAATTGGTCAATCTGGCTGTGGTAAAAGCACTTTGGCCAAGTTAATTGCCGGACTGCATCCTTTACAATCAGGCAATATTCGCTATGGTGCTTACAATCAGGCGGATCTCTCCTTAAACTGTTTGCGCCAACAGGTAACCTTAGTCCCTCAGGAAGCTCATTTTTGGAGTCGCACTATTCTAGAAAATTTTTACAGTAGTAATGCTAATGCTGCGTTTGAAGATGTGGTGCGAGCTTGTCAAATTGCACAAGCTGACGAATTTATTGGTGAATTGCCAGAAAAATATCAAACTGTTTTAGGAGAATTTGGGGCTAATCTATCAGGGGGACAACGACAACGATTGGCTTTAGCTAGAGCCATTATCAGCGACCCGGCAGTCTTAATTTTAGATGAGTCTACCAGTGCCCTTGATCCTGAGCTGGAGGCCCGAGTCCTAGACAAATTGTTGTTTTATCGTCAAGGAAAAACAACAGTCATTATTAGTCATCGGCCTCGAGTAATTTTGCAGGCTGACTGGGTTGTTATGTTGCAGAAAGGGAGTTTATTTTTGCAAGGCCCACCCAATGAGTTAGCCCAAAAAGAAGGCGAGCACCAGGTTTTTCTAACCCCCTAGAACTCTCTACGACCAATGGTGCTTTCAAAATAATTTTGTTCTTTTGAAGATTGTAGATATTGTGGACTAACTATGCAGAGCGATATATCAAATGTTTCCCAGGTTAATCCAGCGGCAATTAGTCCAGCGATACCGACTGATTTCTTACCCCCGATGGATCGATGGCAGCGATTGGGAGGGCTGGCGGGTGTGGTTAGCGTTTTAACCATGTTAACCCTGGCTCAAGTAATTACGGTGCGTGAAACTGTGAGGATACCGGCTGTTATCCGTCCTGCTGGGGAGCTCCGCTTTGTTGAGGCAACGGTCCCAGGGCAAGTGCGTGAGATCTTGGTGGAGGAAAATCAACAGGTGAAAGTAGGGGATGTGATTGCCTACCTAGATGATACAGAACTGCAAAATCAAGCTGCTCAATTACGCACCAGTGTAATCCAGCTGGAACAGCAGGTGCTACAGCTGGACAATCAGCTGAAATCGGTTGATCAACGTATCAAGGCGACGGTAGCCCAAATTGAAGGCAATTTAAAGGCTAGTACAGCAGAATTGGCTTTAGCTCAGCAGCAACTACAGGAAACTCGGCTAGTCAACCAGTCTGATTTGCGACGGCTAAAGGCTGAAGTGGATCTGGCTCAAGAAAATGTGGATAGCTATCGGCAGCTGGTAGATGAAGGTGCGATCGCAACCAGTCAGTTACGAGAACGAGAAGTTACTTTAGAATCAGCGCTCGCTAACTACGAACAAGCCAAAGTTACAGCCCAGCCAAGTGCGGCGGAAGTCATCATCGCTCAACAGCAAATTGCCCAGACCCATGCCGAAGGGAATGCCACCTTAGCCCAACTACAACAGGAAGCAGAAACCTTAATTCAGCAACGTAGCGATCTTTTCAATCAGCTTAACCAAACCCAAAAAGATCTGGTTCAAACTGAAGAAGAAATTACCAGACTCACCCTCAAAGCCCCTGTGGCCGGTACTATCCAATCTCTAGAATTGCGCAACCATGCTCAAGTCGTAACGGCGGGAGAGTCTATTGCTGAAATTGCCGCTGATGACGATTTACTCGTAGCAAAAGCCTGGGTCAATCCCCAGGACATTATTAGAATTGACCGACAACAAGCCGTACAATTACGAATCTCTGCATGTCCCTACACTGACTATGGTACTTTAGACGCAACATTCCAGACGATTTCCCCAGATACCGTTGCTCCCAATGCGATTCCAGATAGAGTGAGCACGAACGCTGATGGTGGACTCTACGAAGTAACACTCCAGCTTTCTCGCACTTCTCTCAGCGATCAAACTCGAGACTGTCAGTTACAAGCTGGGATGACAGGGCAAGCTGACATTTTGACCCAAGAAGATACCATTCTGAGAATGGTATGGCGCAAGCTCAGGCTAATAACCCAGCTTTAACATCCAAGGACGAGCTGGCTCATCACGGGTGAACTAGCCTACTGTTTCACCTGTGTACATATTGACCGTTAAAGGTTCACCGTGGATATTTCCACCATCTAAACGCCCAAACATAATTTGGTAAAGGGATTGAATAGCTTTGAGATTATGACTGGTAATCACAACTTGAGTATTGAGCTTAGTGGTCAGCAACAAACCAAACTCCCCTCGTCTACGCTGTTCAATCCACCAGTTGAAATAAACAACGTAGCCTACACTAGCCAAGGTTAACAGAAGACCAAAAAGCTTTATCAACCAAAATAAGGGGCTAAGCATTAGCACCAAACCAAAGGTAATCAGCACACCAGCCAAGAAATTACTCAGCTTTTTCTGAATAACAGAACGTCTACGCTGCAGCTTTAGAATTTGCAACGCATCGATATCGTTTAAGACATAAATGCTATCGCCATACAAGAGCTCAGTGGCCGTCACCTGTGCTTCATCACGAAAAAGCTCTATCGTATAGGTCCCTGATGTTGGTTTAGAAATCTGTTGGGGAGAGGTGGACGTTGCATCCAATGCCAGCTCTTCGGCAACCACAGAAACATCCACCAGCGTCAATTCATCGCTCCTAGATGGAAATAACTCATCCTGTTGTGGGTTGTCAGCCGATTCCAACATACTCTTAAAAATTACTACACGTTACTGCTAAAACGTAGTTTCCTTAAAACAAAGTTCAAGAATCGTTCCTGCCTAGCGATGATATTAACCTCACCGTTTACTCCAGGCAACACCTTACAGGTCTGCTGTCTACTATTATCTGGCTTAGCCACGATAGTTACCATATGTTGGTCAAAATTTGGAGAAAGGCCATCTTCAGCTGTGAACCCTTCAGCAAGCTCTGGGGTTAATGCTTGGATATCAGCAACCTCTCCTTCTAAGATTCCAAAATTAGAATATGCACAGCTTGCCAGATTGATCTGGGTAGGTGAACCTACTTTAATAATATTTACATCACTGTCAGAGACCAAGGCTTTAATTTCCAAAGGAATATCTTTAGAAATAATTTTAGCAATCGGCTCACCTGCAGCAACTGTTTGACCTACGTTTTTTATTTCTAAGTCATAAACGGTACCAGCAAGGGGCGTATAAATGGTCGTATTATCTATTTGTTCCTGAACATTAGCTAACTGCTGTTGTTGTACAGTCAACCGCTGTTGCAGCTCATTTTGATTATCTAGCAGCAATCTTTTCGAATATTCAAACTGACCTTGAGGAACTTTAAATGCCAACCATCTGCCAGATGCCTGACGCTCTTCTATCGCGATCAGCTCATCATTGAGTTGTTTGAGTTGCTGTTGAGTTTGGCTAATTCTTGCTTGTAGCTCGCTCAATTGTGAATATAGATCAGGATTTTCGAAAGAGGCTATCACCTGATTTGGTTTTAATGAGTCATAGTTCTGTACACGAATACTGGCGACAGTTCCCCCCGCTCCAGACTGTAAGACCCGGGGTTCTGCCACCGGTTCAACCTTGACTTTTGCTTTAACAATTGTGCGATGGGGCAACGATGTCAGAAAAATGGCACTTAAGCCAAGTACCCCAGCTAGTCCTAACCCACCAATAATCAACCAGCGATTGGGGGCAGGCAAGAAGCTATCAACGATGGGAACTGTAGCATTTTCAGAATTTTCGCTAACCGACTGCCTAGGTTCGAAACGTTTTACAGGGGCTAGCGCAGATACTACATTAGCGCGATCAATCGCTAATTTGTGAGCTTTGTCAGACTCCAAAGCTTCTGACTCTGTTCCTTGATTCAACGAATCGAACAGCGAATTAGACAAGGCATCATCATGTTTCATGGAGAACACTTATGCTGAAAGTGATAATAAACAAGTATTGACTAAAATTATTTTTCCAGATGACCAGGAAGTGCAGAAAGAGCTGATGACTCTTTTGCGTTGGCAATTAAATATTTTGAAGTGTCTCCCACATTAGGTGGAAGTTCTCCTTCTAAAAACTGTAAATGTTCTCCCTGCCGTCCTAATAGGGACTTAGGAGAACCCGCCATAACCGTGGTCCCGTCATTGACGACAACTATCCAATCAACAATTCTATTGATGCTGGACCGGTGACTAATTAAGACGGTTGTATGACCTTTACGATGAACCATCAATCGCTGTAACAGCTCAGCCTCGCTGATGGGATCTAACGCGGCTGTGGATTCATCTAAAATTAAAACTGCAGGCTTTAATATCAGTGCTCGAGCAATCGCTAAACGTTGGAGTTGCCCTCCTGAAAGAGTAGAACCGTGTTCACCTAGCACGGTTCTATATCCATTGGGCAATTTGTCGATAAATGTGTCTGCCCCCGTAATCTTACAAGCTGCTGCAATTTCTTTGAACGTCACAGTAGGAGCACAAAGCTGGAAATTTTCTAAGATGGAACGACTCCAAAAGTGAGTTGTTTGGGAGACTAAAATAACTTGTCGTCTCACACAGTCTGTAGATAAATCACGCAGGCTGTGGGGACCCACTAAAATTTCTCCAGACTGATAGGGATGCAAACCTGCCAAAATCTTCGCAATCGTGCTTTTCCCAGATCCAGAAGCGCCCACAATGGCAGAAAATTTACCCCCTGGAATTTTCAGAGAAAAGGTTTCTAGTAAATTAAAGCGACCTGGATAGTGAAAGTTGACTTGATTAAAGACAATATCTCCATCCGAGGGAATTTCAGCCAGAGGCTTGAGCCAATCTTCAGGACTTTCTTCTTCAACTTCGACAACGTCATCAAACTGTTGCAATGACGTTTTAATTTCCATGAGCCTATGCGAAAACTTAACGATGAAGCTAATTAGCTCTAAAAAGCTATAACTCAGAATACTAAAGCCCAAAAGCTGTCCAAACGTCAGCGACTGGGCTATTACCATCGTGCTCCCCAGCCAAAAAGCCACAATGCTTCCAACCCCACGAATAAGTGTGGCAATTTGGCTGGTGAGAAATCCAAGCTGAAGCATATCTGCCTTTCTACTGGCCAAATTGCCAAAGCGCCCTTGAATCTCTTTCCAAAGCTGCGGTTGAGCGGTGGTGGTTTTGAAGGTAGTCGCTCCCCTAAAAATTTCTCCCAGTAGTGCTTGGTTTTTCACATTAAGGGTTAATAAATGCTGAATACGATTTTGAAAGACAGGTAATAGCCCTAGGGTTACGACCAGCATAAGGATTGCCGTCACAAGAGAGACTAATATTAACAATCTGTTGTAGAAAAACAGCATACAGCCGAACGCGGCCAAGGCTGTAAAAAACAGTCCAGGCAGCTGCATGGCTCCATCTACAATCAGCTCATTAATTCGAGAAATATCTTTGAGGTAGTTAGAGAACTCTCCGCTACGTCGAGTTTCGTAGTAGTTCAAGGGTAAGCGCAATAGCTTACGTGCAAACTCTAAGGTGAGTCCTAGTTCTAGCCGCTGAAAGGTATTGGCTAGAACATTCACTTGAACAAGGTTCAATAGGCCTTGTATAAGCCAAAATCCTAGGGCTGCCAGGGTTATTTTGGGTAGTAAATCACTATCTCCAGCGATCAGCACATCATCAATAATGAACTGTACTGCGATAGGAGTCGCCAGGGATAATAGGCCGATAAGAAGACTGTATGCAAAAACTTGGAGTAGAGAAAGACGATAAGGCCAGATTTGCTGAAAAATGCCGGCAACTCGACTACTCTTTTGGGTTGATAGCCGATAGAAAGTATCATCTGGCACCATCAAAAGCATGGCACCATCCCCCCAGTTGCGCTTAATATCTGCCGCACTGAGATGTTGAATACCGCTTCCGGGGTCAGCGATTACAAATCGATCTCGTCTTTTGCCATACAACACCACCCAGCGATCGTTTCCCCAGTGGAGAATAGCGGGCAATGGTAGACGATGAATACGGTTAAAAATGTCATCGGTGGCTTGGCCTGATCGGGCTTGAAAGCCTAATGCTTGAGCCCCTTGCTGTAACCCTAATAGGGATGTACCAAGGCGACCTGTGCCCACTAACTCACGCACTCGAGTAAGAGAAAGCTGCTGCCCATAGTGTTTAGCCACCATGGCAATACACGCTATGCCACAATCTTCTTCTCTGGGCTGCTTAATAAATGCATATTTCATAGTATCACTCTGTACGTGTCCTAGGACAGACCCCAAAAGCTCCTGTGGACAAATTCAATGCAGTATAAATACGGTAGATACAAGAATCAATAACACACCAAAGAATAGAACAAAATTCGGTACGAACGTCAGTCAATAACTTCTACTACGGCTTAAAAACACACCAGGATAAGATTGGATGAATATAGTTGATAATGCAGAGATCTTGGAGCATATTTTTTACATTGCCACCAACGCATATGCTTAATGTTGAAACAGCTTCGACAATCCTCTCAAAGTATTCATCACACTATCTATGTTTGATTTAAGTATTTTTCTCTTTAAAGAGAAAAGAGGCTGTTTTAAGAGGGCTAACTATCTAATAAATATTTTTTTAGTGCTTGTATAGCTATAATCGGGCATCTCATCGTTAGGATTACCATTTACCTCTCAACACTATGACTGATAGACATTTAAGGACGGGGCACTGTCACTCAGTATCAAGATGCCCCAATGCCCAGTGAACTTCGCATATTGTCATTGACCAATAGTCAACTCAAGCCACAAGACGTTAAGGATAGATTGAATGTTTCTGATGAATGTATGGACTTTGGAAGTCAGATCATAGTATGGCTGGGAAAAAAGCTGCTAATGCCTTTAAAGGCCAGATAGCACATACTATTGATAGATTTTTTCAATGCCAAATGTATTGTTGAAATGAGCTATTCACGCATGGCGACATAGGTATTAATTTTAGGGCGTTGCTGATCCTCGGGATGATTTTATCTGCCAAATCCAGAACTCTGAACGGGTGTACAGATCGTTTCATCCTCTAAATCAGCAACGGCAATTTTTACAGTATCTAGGTTTAGTGGTGTTAACTACTCAAAATGTTTTTGAAATAGCAGTGCTGACCCTTGAATAGTCTTTGTCTTCAACCTACTGATGCTGAAAGAGATTATGTATTGTGGAAGCTCCTATGGAAAACAACTGATGTGGTTGTTCCCGTAGTTTCTGTCGATTCAATTTTAAAGGTACCTTGATGAGCTTCAACAATGCGTTTAACAATAGGTAAGCCCAGGCCTGTTCCAGTAGATTTTGTTGTAAAAAATGGCTGGGTTAACTTAGGCAAAATCTCTGCTGGAATAGGGGTACCACCATTGTGAATGTTCAGGTGTGTTTGATGATGGTTCTCCTTTAAGTAACAAGTGACTGTTTCACCTGGATTCACCGCTTCGCAAGCATTGCTGATCAAATTAATCAGTACCTGTCTTAGTTTATCCATGTCTCCTTGAATGGTGATGGCATCGGAAGGGATCTTGAGCACAATGGGTCGGTTCTGAGCAACAGGCTGTGCTTGAAGCGTGTCTACAACATCTGCGATTAACTTCGTGAGATTGACGGGGGTCGTTTGTAAGTTTTGGGGTTTAGCGTAGAGTAAAATCTCATTGAGAAGAGCCTCTAGACGCTGAGCTTCACTCAGAGAAAGTGCTAAGCGGGTATTGTTTCTCTCATCTAATTTAATACTCTTCAGAGCGGTAAGCCCCATCATTACTGTTGTGAGGGGGTTACGCACTTCGTGGACAATCATTGATGCCAGCTCGCCAATCTCTGCAAGGGCTGCGAGGGCTTGTTCGGCTCGTTTGCGATCGCTAATATCCCTAACAATAGCTACAATACAGTTCTGCCCATTAAATTCCAATGGAGCCGCAGAAATTTCTGCAGGTAACACCTGACCTGCTTTGGTTAAACAGGTCAGCTGATCCGTCCAGCCATGTCCCGTTTTCAGCACAGACTGACTAAAGTCTAATAGTTGCGGCATTTCTTCTGGGTGAACGGTGGAAATCTGAACCGTTTCTAGAAGCTCTGCACGACTGTAGCCCAGCAGCTGTGCAGCCTGGGGGTTAGCCTCTAGGATGCGATCGCTACTGGGGTCAATAACAAAAATCGCATCATTGGACGCATTAAAGATTCGCCGTAACCGTTCTTCGCTGTCCTGCAGTTGAGTATTCAGCTTTGTCAGTTCGGCAGTACGGTCTGTTACCCGCTGCTCCAGCTCCGCATTAATCGTCATCAACTTAGACTGGGCTGTTCTTAATTCTTGGGTGCGTTTAATGACCTCTGCCTCTAAGGCTTCATTAAACTGCTGCTGCTTTTGCCAGAGTTGATGATTGTCGATAGCCGTAGCCGCGCGCTCTGCAAATAGCTCCGCCAAATTAATCAGGTCAGGGGAGAATTTTCGGACCTGGTGACAAAAGGTGCAAATAGTGCCAATTGTGGTCCCAGATGATGTTTGCAGTGGGACGCCTAAATAGGCCCGATATCCTTCAGGGCCTTCACCATGGCTAGGGTCTTCTATAAAATTTTCTACCGTAAGAGAACACCCTGTTTTGACAACGGTCCCAGTAAGGGTGCCATGGAGTTCGTAGATTTCATTGGAATCAGTTCCCAAATCAACGGTACTGGCTAGAATTTGCTCCGAATTATCCCAACAGAGGGTGACTACGGCCCAATCAGTCCCCAAAATACCCTGTATCCCTTTGGCTAGGTTTTCTAAATACCCCGTAAGATCTCGATCTCGATAACTCAGTGTGGCCAGAACGCTAAGAGCTTGTTGAGCAAGAATAGGTTCGGAGGTAGACATGGTGGAACTCAGTAGGTCGGCTTCAAATCAGTGCTATCTGACTATTTTAGGCATTTTCTAGGTGCTGTAAATCCTCAGAATAACGTTTACTCCAGCGTTATGATAGATGGCAAACTGCTGGATATATCTGGGGGGCTACGCCATGACTCAACTACAGCAATTTCTGGAAAAGTTACACCAGATGTATGTCAGTGTAGACCAGGGTAATCTAGCTTCCTACATTCCAGAATTATCGAAAGCTAACCCGGATTGGTTTGGGATCAGCATTGTCACCACCGATGGGCGGGTATTCAATGTTGGCGATACCAACCAAAAATTTACGATTCAGTCTATTTCCAAAATCTTTTCCCATGGGTTAGCCCTAGAAGATCATGGACGCGAAATCTTACTAAAAAAGGTTGGTGTAGAACCCACTGGCGATCCGTTTAATTCAATTATCCGTCTAGATGAAGGCTCCCATCGCCCCTACAACCCCATGATTAATGCAGGGGCTATTGCCACCACTAGCTTGTTGAAGGGGGATAGTCCCACTGACAAACTCAACCGTATGCTCGCTATGTTTGAGCGCTACACCGGGCACGAACTTTTTATCGACATGCCCACCTTTATGTCAGAACGAGCTACAGGCCATCGTAACCGGGCCATGGCTCACCTAATGCTCAATTTTGGCATGATTGATAAGGATATTGATGCAGCCCTGGATCTTTATTTTCAACAGTGTTCCATTATGGTCACCTGTTGCGACCTTGCCACGATGGCGGCCACTCTGGCTAACCATGGTAAAAACCCCATCACCCAGAGCCCAGCTCTCAATGAGGATTACGTGCGAGATCTGCTGAGTGTAATGTACACCTGTGGCATGTACAACCGGGCTGGTGAGTGGGCATATAAAGTTGGCATACCGGCCAAGAGTGGTGTTTCCGGTGGTATTTTAGCCGTAGTACCAGGAAAAGCTGGAATCGCTACATTTTCACCCCCCATTGATGACAATGGCAATAGCGTACGAGGTTTACGGGTCTTCGAAGCATTGTCCAATGAATACAACCTACACATGTTTGACCTATCCATGGGGCGCTGTATTTTTTCTAATGCGCTTGCATCGGCTAAAGAGGCTCATAGAGACAATGATTAGGCCCGAAAAACAACTCACGTTGTCACTTACCATAGATGGAAATGTGAGATTGTCTGAGGTATGTGTACACACCTCAGATTGGGTGAAGTAGCTAAATGTATAGTTTTCCCGTCTAGGGTTTCAATCTTCGTTGAAGCTAAGACTCGTACCAGACATCACAAATCCAGAAAGTGCGGCCCATCCAAACGTCCACAGAAATAAGGGAGCTAGGAAGACAATTTTTTCGGGGCTGGTATAGACAGTTGGGATAAACCCCATCACAAATCCATCAGTCATCAGAGCTAGGGCGCAAATCACTAATATCGGGGTTGTCATCTCATTGATGTTACAACCAATCATCTTTGCAGCTATCCAAACGGAGGGTGGCCCTCCTAGAGCGGCACAAATATAACCAATAACCAACCCTGTTCCTTCAACTAAGAGCAGATGGTCGACGAGCCGAATGATAACAACTCCGGAAATCCAGATAATGAGAGTTGCTAGAACTATACGGGTTATAGATTTTGGCTGCATATGAATCCTCGTCAAGATAAAAGACAATCAATTTGATAGTTAAATTGTTGGTTGCGATCGCTACTTCCAAGCTATTCCTTAACAGGAACACACAGTGGCCCCACCCCTAACAGAAGAAAAAAGATATTGAAGATTGCATTAGACGCTGTTCCAGAGGCGATGGAACCGGCGCTATCTAAAATAAACCAGCTGAGAACGCCAGTCAGTACGGCACGGCGCACAGCTTCAGGTGCTGCATCATAAACCAATGTGGACAGGCACCAAATCATGACACCCCACCCCAACAGAAAACCGCCGGTTAGCGCGGACAAAAATCGTGTATCCGGCGATGTGTAGGTCTGCAGGCCATCCAATGGCCAACTGAGAAAATCAAGGGTTAAGCGGGCGGGTTCCGCTGTAGATAGCATGGTTCCTAAAAAGAAGATAGGCGCAAACGAGCCAACAACAACTGCCGTAACCTTGAGCCAAAACTTATGAAATTGATGGGACATGGTTCTGTACTGTAATAACAGCTTTTAGAAAGATATTCGAATGGTTAGAAACTGAAATGTCAACAGATTCAAGGACTTTCAAAAATAGCTTTGGAGATCGATCCGTATAGTGTTTAGTATTGGACTGCCCAGGTTATCTATGCAATTACCTCTGAGGTAATTAAATTGCCATTACTAATGCTCGGTATGTACTCGCCTGCAAAACGCTGTTTCATGGCAACCCCGACTGATGCCTTTATATCTCAGATCAGTAACAGCATTAAATCAAGATCGAGGCTGTGGCCCAAAAACCGACAAGTCTGAGTGGAGTGTATGTCTAACCAAATGCTTGAAACCTTGTGTCAGTTGCGTAAAGCTCGTCGCCTGAGTCAGCTGGAACTATCGTTACGGCTAGGGGTATCGCAACGGCACATTAGTTTTGTAGAAAGTGGTCGCGCTAACCCCAGTCGAGATCTGTTGATAGCGTGGCTACAGGAACTAGATGCGCCTCTGGTGCTGCGCAATGAGGTGCTATTGCAAGCTGGCTATGCACCGGTTTACAACACAACACAGCTTGACGACCCAACACTAGTACAGGTCAACGATGCCCTACAGCAACTGCTCTGTACCCATGATCCACAACCCGCATTGGTCATTGATGCTGAGTGGAATTTAGTCAGATTAAATCGGGGTGGCCAATGGCTAGCAACCGTATTAATGCCAGGGGCAGGTGACTTAGCAGAGGCAGGGCCAGTCAATATGTTAGATCTGTTGTGCCATCCAGAAGGGTT
Source organism: Cyanobacteria bacterium P01_D01_bin.156 (assembly GCA_039024555.1). Lineage (GTDB taxonomy): Bacteria > Cyanobacteriota > Cyanobacteriia > Phormidesmidales > Phormidesmidaceae > Leptothoe. The sequence goes on along the minus strand of JBCCQQ010000049.1, from coordinate 14,462 downwards.
GACAAAGCTAATTAGTAATTTGGATGAAGTAGGCCCAGCATTTTTGGCACGTTTACAACAAGAAGTCCCCACTAAGCCTGCGCTAAGCCCTAGGGTAGATGCTTTTGCTGCATTGCTGGAGTCTCGTCTTGGAAAACAATATTCACACAAGAGCTGTTCGCTTCCTACGGCTCCGGTACTGACAACCCATTATGAAACCCAGTATGGTGAACTGGCCTTTTTTAGTATGTTTACAACGTTTGGGACGCCCCAGGATATTACGCTAGCGTCATTACGGGTTGAGCATATGTTTGCAGCGGATGCTACTACCCATGAAGTACTAAAACAGCAGGTGCAATAGGGATTTGCTTATGAGCAGCTGTTTAACCATCGGGGAACTGCCAGCAGGCAATCGCTTCTACGCTCAGGCTACCGCAATGGGGACAGGCTTCTTTCCCAGAAGCCACCCACTCTTCATTACAGTTGCGACAATGACAAAACACATTATTACGATTCGCTTCTGCCAGACGGCGTTGCCATTCTGCCAGTTCTTCAGCGCGCAGTTGTTGTGGCCAATCGATATTTTTAATAATTAGCTTTATTAATTTTTATTCTAATATTGGCAATATTTTCTGAGATAAAAGCGACAAATAAAACTTATTAGTTTTCATCTAACGACTATTATTTTATATACTTTTTATTTGGCAGCTCACTACATACTTAATGAGCTTATATCCTAACTAAAGAAGATATCAATAAAGAAGACCTTGATGATTAAGCGTTTCTCTTTAGTTTTAGCACTTGTAACCATTGCATTCTCAGCAAGAGTTCATGCGAAAATCCCAGATGTATACAATTCTACAAATGAGCTTTCACTAGATACGTTTAATATTTCTCAAAATAACTCACATCCTTCTTCTCCGGGGGATCGATTAAGTCCTGAAAATATAGATAGATTAATCACAATCATCAGCAATAATTTAGAAGCTAAAGGTCTCCCATCCATTTGGGTTTCAGACTTGAGAACATCGCCTCCTCATAACTTTGTAATCATGTTCGAGAGTCAGGTTAACTTGGGCACAGGAGCGGCTGATTATGATCCTTCCGAGAATCTTGGGATTACAGAGATGTTTAGCGGACTCATGAGATTGAAATCAGGAATTAACATTTTTAACTTATTAGACTCTGATTTAGGTTCGATTACCAATGAATTCTTTCATGCTTGGTACGATGGTATTGATTTCTTCGACGGTTTTATTTTTACCGGAAGACAAGAGCCGGTTGATTTTACCCAAGTGGAGGAAGAAGTTATAAGTGATTTTGTTGGCTCTCTTGCAGCTAATGAGGGATTATCTATCGCTATTACTAATGCCTTTTCTAGTGCCGCTAGATATAATCTTGAAATCGGAGATGCAGCCAATGCCCTGCTTCGATTTGATAACTACTTGCAATCAAGAGGAGAGCCTACTCATTTTAACTTTAAAGATTTTGACGATCTCAAATTTTGGGTCGTGACAATGGAACAGCTCGAAAACAGGACGGCAAGAGTTGTTGGCAATGAGCTAGATGGTTATTGGAAAATAAGGAATGCGTTATCTTCTTCATCTCTTTTTGCTGTGAATCATCTAGAGTATCTGCGAGGCAATCCGAGATCTAATGCAACTAGTTTGAGCTTATTTACTTCAGTTGATCCTGAAGAAACCAAAAAATTGAATGCTCTTTTCCATGAAACCCAGGAATCAGTTGACCGTTCAACGCTTAGTCAAACTTGTCTATCTAGAATTTCTCTTTACGAGGAAAAAGTAAGGGCTTTAGCATACCGCTTATGGATGCCTACTACACCTCCAGGGAAGGGAATTTGGACAGTTGTTTTAACTTATAATGTTTTACCAGATAGCCGAGTAACTGATGTTAAGGTTGTTCAGTCTAGTGCATATCCTCCTCTTGATGAATCAGCCGTTCAGGCAATAGAGCTGATAAATGGTGCTAGACGAGAAGAATTGGTAGATTATTATCCAGACTGTGACCCAACAGGCTTTGTTAGTGTTAGTCACACATTTATATTGGAATACTTTTAGATATTTAGTGTTCAGGGATTCCTGTAAAACAAGTCATCAAGATCCCAAAATACTCTAGATTTAGAATAGCTGAGGTTGTTTATTGAAAATCCTCTATTAGATTCTTAAGATTGTTCAACCCCTTCTCATACACCTTACTAATCATACTGTCCATCGTAAAACCAAAGTAAGTACTGACCGGTTTCATCAATGTGGGTACACCTTCTCTCACGTCCGAATCCAATGACCAAATAACCCGAGTCCCATTCTCCTCTGACGTCAACATGATCATGGCATCTGCAACACCCATATCGCCAAAATCCAGATGGGTTTTCACATACTCAGGAGACTTGACTGCGGTCACTTCCTGAGTTCCATCGCCCACATCGGGCTCTTCGCTGTGCCGTACCATCGTTTGCCCCAGCCCAGTGCCCGTAATCGTCATCTCTGCATTTGGATCCTTCAGTGCCCAAGGAGACCAAGCATCTCACTGGTTTAGATCACTCACTAGCGGAAAAATCGTAGTCGGTGGCGCACTGATTAGTAAACTCCGTTCCACATGAACCTGACTCGGTAAAATAAACCCAGCAACGAATACCAGTGCGAGAGCGGCCACTAAACTACCAATGATTTTCAATAACATTAGCCTGGGCTCCAATTATCTCTGGTCCAGTGTAGTGAGAAATTTTCGGCCTGAGGAAGCGGCTGCAGAAAGTTTTAAGAACTGCCGGTTGCCAGCTGCTGAGCCTACCTAGCTGTCTGGCATTGGGTTTGGAATGTAACTACTTTATACCTACAGCAAAAAACGGGTGGCGTGAACAAAGCTAGACCGATACCGTATGGAACATGCACCCATGCAGCCCGGTAACATGCCTTCTTCAATGACGACAGCTTACAACCAGGAAACCTATAACCGCATTGCTAAAGCGATCTCATTTATTCAACAACACCATCTAGAACAACCTTCCTTAGCAACCATTGCCCAGCATGTTAACCTGAGTGAGTACCACTTCCAGCGATTGTTTACCCAGTGGGCTGGCACTAGCCCCAAGCGGTTTGCCCAATATCTCACGCTGGAATATGCAAAATCTAAGATTGATGAAACTAAAAGTCTTTTAGATTTGACCTTAGAGGCAGGATTATCTAGTCCAGGTCGTCTCCATGATTTATTTGTCACCCTGGAAGCGATGTCACCGGGAGAATATAAAACAGGGGGGGCAGGCTTAAAGATTCGCTACGGTGTGCATGAAACACCCTTTGGCACCTGCCTAATTGCCCGGACTGAACGGGGAATCTGTAATTTACACTTTCTCGACAATATCCGTGAGAATATAGCGAAAGAGTATTTACAAACAGAATGGCCCCAGGCTGACATTGTTTATGACCAACTAGCCACTGAGGATATTTGCGATCGCATTTTTCAACCCTCATCCCAGACTCCCCTTACCCTACACATTAAGGGAACTAACTTTCAAATACAAGTGTGGCGTGCCCTATTAAGAATTCCCTTTGGCAGTCTGACCACCTATCAAGGATTGGCTACCTCGATAGGACGCCCCACCGCCGCCAGAGCCATCGGTAATGCCGTCGGTCGAAATCCGGTGGGATATTTAATTCCCTGCCATCGTGTCATTCGTGGTTCAGGAAAACTGGGGGGCTATCGATGGGGCATGGAGCGTAAAACCGTGGTGTTGGGTTGGGAAGCGACTCAGAGTATAGAAGAGAATTAAAACATGAAATTATCAGATCTTGCTGAACTGCTGCTGCTAGCAGCTCTATGGGGTGGCTCGTTTTTGTTTATGCGCATTGCAGCGCCTGTATTGGGTCCCATATGGTTAATTGAATTGCGGGTACTCCTGGCTGGACTTGTGTTGCTGCCCGTACTGGCAAAGTTGAAACTTTTAGGAGAGTTTCACCGTAATTTTTGGACTCTCTTGATAGTAGGGTGTATTAATTCTGCTCTACCCTTTTCGCTGTTGGCCTTTGCTTCTGTCTCTTTGCCCGCTGGCTTTACCTCTATTCTTAATGGTACAGCTCCGCTATTTGGCACCATTATCGCCTCAGTGTGGCTAAAAGAGAAACTCACACCTACACGAATAGTAGGATTTATGCTGGGCTTTGCTGGGGTCATTGTGCTGGTGGGCTGGCAAAATGTTGCGGCTACGCCTGAATTTTTAATGGCTGTCCTGGCCGGACTATCTGGCGCTTTGATGTATGCGATCGCGGCTCCCTACATTAAACACACCATGAAAGACTTACCGTCTTTAGTCGTTACCACCGGTAGCCAGTTGGGGGCTGCTCTTGTACTAATGCCTGTCTTACCCTTTACGGTACCACGACAAACACCCTCGTTAGGAGTTGTTATCTCCGTGCTGACGTTAGCAGTAGCGTCAACAGCATTTGCCTATATTCTCTACTTTCGACTGATTCGCAATATTGGATCTACTAAGGCGCTCACGGTTACTTATCTAGTTCCCTTGTTTGCCATGGTGTGGGGTGCGCTTATTCTCAAGGAAACGGTAACAATATCAATGATGTTTGGATGTGGCTTAGTGCTGTTAGGAACGGCCATCGCCAATGACCTGTTTAAGCAATTTTCTAGGCAATCATTGAAGAGCTAAAAAGCTATCGGATTTGCACTCACCTAAACAGAGCTGCCGTTGCTGATTTATGGGATGGATCGCTCAGTTGAACTCGGAATAGAACAGGGGCTTTTAGATAAATTCATATCGAGAATCAGCAACGCTAATTTATATTTATTGCGCCAATAGGATACCTGTTGGCGTAATAAAACACTAATATCGAAAATCTACGGACAGAGCAAAGAAAAGTGAGTCTCAAGTATGTTTGATTCTGCGTAGCTTTCCCTAGCTGCTTAGATAACTACAACGATTAGGGGGGGCTTTATTGGTAGCTTATCGAATTTTTCAGCACTTTTTCCCATGACAGCAATTTGTAATATTACTATGCTACAGGAAGACATCGGCCAAATATCTTATATTGTTACGCCTTTAGGTGCATCTCTGTGATTAAGCTTCCTTCATAGTCGACGATCAACAGTCCGAACTACTTGCTCAATACTGCACCATGACAACTCAACGGCATTCCCTAGTAAGACATATTATTGAACAGTTGCCTCCAGAGCAGCGTTACACCTTTACTGAGCAGCAGATTGAAGCGCTTCATCAGTCTGCTTTAGCATTGCCAAAAGCAAAGCATGCGCTCAATCTACGCTTATCTATCCCTTTCCCTGGAAACGGATTTTATCTAGTCTTTTTTGCAGGTGAAGAACGTCGCTCTCGTAAACGCTTACTGGCTGATAGTGATTTTCAACTACTGCCCAAGATAGCCGTCGTATCGGCAGTGATTCTTGGTTGTGTGACGGTGTTTGGAGTTGCCCACAGTCAACGAATATTAGCAATTGCCAGACAACAAGAAGCTGCTAGACTAGATGACTCGCCAGAAACTGTTCACCCAACGGTGGTGCCATTCAAATACGATCAAGAACAGTGTGAAACCAGCCATCGTGAATGGAAAGATGGACAATGTTTTGACTATGAGCATGACCATACGTTTTAAGCTGCTACACAGAGCAACCCTAGTGATTTACTAGAGCTTGTTTCATCCGCTCGATACGCTCCAACAAACTCTCATTAGATAGTCGAGCACTTAACCGTTCCACCAATAGTGGAAACGCTAGTGGTGAAGGGCGCTGAGTTGATTTCCAGACAATATTTAATGTCTGGATACGGTTTAGAGCAGTTTGGAGTCGCGCTAACTCTAACTGGTACTGTAAAACCTCCTGCTCTGCTTGTTTAAGCAAAAGATTATCTGATTCATATTTGGAAAAAACATCATAGATTAGGGACGCACTAACCTGGAGCTGACTACCTGTTTTGCGTGAAGAGGGATAGCCCTGAAACACTAGGTTAGAGACTTGAGCAACACTCCGAAAACGTCGCTGAATCAGTTCTGAAATATTGAGACTGGCTCTGATGTCATCAGCAATGTTGTTACCGTCAAAGAAATTGTGACTATTTTCGTCAAAAATAGACTGGAACGGATAGTTTTTGGGTGCCAGTATCTCAAAGCCGTAGTCGTTAACCGAAACGGTAAATGTCGCTTTTTTACATTGGGAGAAACGGTAGGTCCACAAAAAGCCGAGGCCTTCGTGTACAAACCGTCCTTCAAACGGAAATACATACAGGTGCTGTCCTTCACGGCTTTTCCAAGTTTCAATTAGCAACTCCTGCTCATCTGGTAAATGAGAGATTCGATCCTGGGCTGCCAAAATTGGCATGATACATTCAATTTCTGGACTAACAATTTCACCTGATTTTACCTGGGTGATCTGTTGACGCAAGTGGTGGCTGAGACAATCGGAAATTGCTAGATTTCCTCCGGTCCACACCGGTACCGTAGTGGACTTTTTGCGTGTATTTTTGACATACAACACCATGTCTTTCATTTGAAAGAACTCCAACTGGCGACCGGCAAAGAAAAAGACATCTCCTTTTTTCAGGCGAGAGACAAACCCTTCATCGACGGTGCCCAGCTTACGACGGTTGGTGTAGACCACCTGTACCTGTTGATTTCCCGTAATGGTGCCAATGCTGAGGCGATGCATACGAGAGATTTGGGTGGTGGAAACCTGGTAGCGCCCTTCGTCTAGAACTAGCTTTTGATAACGGGGATAGGCTTTAAGACAGCGACCGCCCTTTTCCAAAAACTCCAACATCCAAGTAAAGGCCTCATCATTAATATCTTGAAAAGCGACGGTCTGACGGATCGATGCTAGCGTAGCAGCAGGTTCAAAACCATCCCCACAGGCTAGGGTAACTAGATGCTGCGATAGGACATCGTAGGGGAGTCGCAGGGCATGGCGGGATTCAATGTCACCGCTGGCCAGCCCCTGACGAAAGGCGGCAATTTCGATCAGTTCCAGAGCATTGGTAGGTAGGAAAAAGACTTCGGAGGTGCCGCCGGGCTGGTGGGCAGAGCGTCCGGCCCGCTGCAGCAACCGGGCTAAATTTTTGGCACTGCCGATTTGGACGATGCGTTCTACCGGCTGGAAGTCGACACCCAGATCTAGGGACGAGGTACAAATTACCCACTTTAGGTCACCACTTTTAATACCGGCTTCAATGGCCTGGCGTTCGGCCATATTAATGGAGCCATGGTGCAAGGCCATGGGACAATCGGGTGCCGCAAAACTCAGGGCCTGAAACCAGCGTTCGGACTGCGATCGCGTGTTAGTAAAAATCAGCGTAGACTTTTCCGGGTCCAGACTGTCCACCAGTTCTTGAAATAGATGTAATCCCAGGTGACCGGACCAGGGAAAACTATCTACCTCCTCCGGCAAAATGCTGGTAATTTTAGTCTCTCGCTTAATATCGGACTGGATAATGACTGGGGTGGTGTCCAGGCCCACCGCAGTTTGGGCCGCCTCTTTCAGATTGCCTAGGGTGGCAGAGATGGCCCAGGTTTTAAGATTAGGCTGTAGCAACCGCAGCTGTGCTAGACAGAGCTCCGTCTGGGTACCCCGCTTAGAGCTCATCAGTTCGTGCCATTCATCCAGAATAACCGCCCGCAGGTTCCCAAACCGCTGGGCAGCTCCCTTGTAGGACAGCAGGACCGATAGGGATTCGGGTGTGGTAATTAAAATCTCAGGCAGTTTCTTTTTTTGGCGTGCCCGCTGGGAGGCTTTGGTATCTCCGGTGCGTGATTCCACCTGGAGGGGCCAGCCCATCTCCTCAATCGGTTTTTGGATAGATTTTTCAATGTCTCGGGAGAGGGCTCGCAGGGGGGTGAGGTAAAGCAGCTGTAGACCTTTACCTGGATTTGCTAGCATATCGGCGATCGGCCCCATCACCGCAGCGTAGGTTTTGCCAGAGCCCGTGGGCACCTGAATCAGACCGCTATGCCCGGTGAGATAGGCATCCCAGGTTTGTTGTTGGAAGGGGAGGGGCTGCCATTGCTGATGTTTAAACCAATCTAGAACAGGGGCTAGGAATTTATCCATAAGGGTAAAGCCTGGGGAGAATTGGTTGGGCTGTAACGGTTTTCCTGGGGCACCCACAAGGGCATGCTCCGACAAAATTACTCTCCGTTGCCCACGGCCTATGGCCCATTGTCTGATGTTCCTTCAGATTTCTACCGTGATTTCAGAGATGGGTTCACTACAATAAATAGAGAGCTTACAGGCCACTTCCACCGCTTCCCGGGGAGTATGCCCCAGGTGCAACGCAGCTTTTGCAAAATCCTCGCCTGCACCCACCGCTTCAAATTCGGGTACTTCGTAGATGTCTAAGCCACCGTAGGTGCGAAATAGCTTCTTATCATAAGCAATTAAATAGTCATTCTCTGGGGAATGCCCCGTGTCGCGCTTGTTGATCCACTCGCGAAACTCAACAAAAAAGTCGATAACCGATAGCCGACTGCCGTCTACCGGGCGGTGGTTACGACTAAACAACTCCATCATGGTGCCTTCGTAGCCTGTCCCCGTACTGCCAATGACCATGTCATTTTGCTGGAAGAGCTTATTGTAAATAACCTCTTTGTCAGTCGCCTTGAGATAGCCTGCTACCAGGATGGAATCGGACGCAAAGGTAATGGTGTCGTTAGTTTTACGAGCGGCAATAACGGTCATAGGACAGTCAAACGGTACGAGGGCTACTTTACCAGTTCACCTAGGAAGATAGGCCAAGGAATTGGCACAATGACTGTCACCCTAGCGCAGAATTGATAAAGCTATGCAGACTACAATCCTGACTATATTGCTGTCGTAATTGCTATGACACCTGAGTACTTAGATCAGTTTTTCCCAAAATCCCAACGGCAAGAGTATATACAACGACTTTTGGGGCGTGTGGGGCTGACCCGTCGCCGCGCCGACTGTTTTGTGCGCCTTTGGGCATATCTACAGTTAAAGCAGGCGGATACTCCAACCAATATCAAGCAGCTGCAACCAGTAGATAGGTGGGTGGACTGTACCTGTCGTGAAGCCGCTGCCCTATTTTATGCTGAGTCTGAACGGGGTAGCGAGCGCTCCGCTGGCATGATGCTGGATAAGCTGATGGCCCTAGGTCTGATCCAAAAGCAGTTTGATGGTAATACGCTTGCGATCGCAATTCCCCAACCGCCGGAACTATATCAAGCCAAACCAAAACCAGCAGACGTCTTTGCCGACCAGTTTGACCCGCGCTGTGATGCCATTCCAGTCGCGAATTTATTGGCCAGTCGCTATAACTGGATGAACAATAACACCAGTGCCGTACCGTACCGCATTACAGAGCTACTGCGCCAGTGGGCAGAGGGTTACAGCCGTGGCATGAGAGTCCTACGCCGCAGCGATAACCTCAACCCGGTTGGATTCTATTTGCTTTATCCCACCACTCGTGAATCCGAAATCCACTTTTTTGGTCCACCCAGCAAAGGCTTACACTTGAGTAGTATGGCCACAGAAGACCCGTTTACCTTAGCAAAAGCAGGAGATAATACCTGTCGCACATTGTTTATACGCAGTTGGAACATTGCTCAAGGTTATGAAAATCAGGCATTACTATTGCTGCAAGATACCCAAACAACATTACAGGCCATGCAACAAGATTTTCCAAACCTTTGTGATCTCCACACCCTTATTATTCACCGTCACTACGAACCATTAGCCACAGCTTTAGGGTTTCAGAAAACAGGTTTAGATACCCAAGCTGCTATCTACTGGATGTATTTAGCTTTAGATCGGTTTTTAGATATTGATATGGAAAGTCTGCCTACCTCAATTCTCAATGCTTCCTCTGCACGACAAAATTAATTGTTTCAATGATTTTACTTATCGTCATCCGTCTTGATTCTTGAGGGTAGATTGCTAAGGACTGAGATGGGTAGAGGGATGCAACTGATTTTGGTGAGTTTTTATTCTTGCTTGAGGAATGGAACCAGGTGCATCATATAATCTCGCTTCCTAGGCGATACACCAGCCATGCGAAGAATATCGTAAGCCGCAATGAAGTTACCCCCTGATTTTGAACAGTAAAATTAGGAGGTAACTTAACACGTCTCTATTTATCTAACGTTCCTGGTCAGCGGCAGCAGTAACTTTGGATTTAGTTGACTAATTTATGCTCCGCCGTTGCAACGCAGTGTTAGCTGATTTAGATAAATACCACTATGCTGCTAATAGACGATTCATTTGCTCCTTCAGTAATGGAGATACTGTCAAAGGATTGTAAGTTTCCCCTTCGTAAGGCTGCCAAACATAGCCTGAACTGAAAGCCCTAAATACCGATAGTGAACCAAGTGACTGCCAAGTACTCTCAGATAAAACCAATCCTGGTATATTCAGGGTAGATGACACATTTAGTAGTTCGTCAAATGTCCTAAACTCATCAACTTCAAGTCCGACTAGGGCGTAGCGAAAGGCGGGAGCAGACTGCAAGTGCTTATAAAGCAAAATACCTAACTCAGTCATTAAGTAGGCTGAGTCTGGCGCTTCGATACCGATTGTACTTATGCCATCAGGACATATTCGACACCACCAGTTTTCATCAATATCTTGAAAAACGGTGGAATGGCACCGGGATTGAGAACCATTTGATAGAGACCATGAAACAGGCTCAAAATGCTGAGCAAAGTGCTCTGCTGTGCTTTGTTCTGAGCCACATTCCGTCGATAGACTAAATACCCAAGCCATCATCAACCACCTTTTGCCAATAGTTCTGAGTTTCCGCTAACGCTGCCTCATATCGTTCTAATAACATTGTAACCCTTGGCATAATGCTGACATGGGTAAGGCTGTCTTGGACGGCTTCTAAATCTCCGTTAATGTACTTGCTGTCAATTCGCCATAAGGGATCTCTCCCTGTTCCGCCAAAAGCCTTAGGTTTCCGAAAAGCCGGTAACCCTTCAATAGATAGCGATGTGGACATGCCTTTTGTATTTCTGATAGCGACTTCCACCTCTACACCTGAATCATCTCGTGCTACTTCAGGATGCAAATAGCCCTGAAAATCTAACCAACCTTGCAGCATATGAGACACATCAATGTCCACACCAGGTCTAATACCCAGAAGACGAGCGCTACGACCTAATTTAGGTTTACCATCCGTTGCTGCCATACCTCGATAATAAATTTGTACCATCGGGTGTTTGAAGATTCACTGCGAATATTATGTTAAGTCACTTGTGAAAAACTCAAGAAGTATTAAGGTTTAGGCATCGGTGCTGAAAGCTATTAACCCGGTGGTCAAACAGGCAAGGACTTCTGCTTAAAGCCTCTGAAATCTGGGTTTTGGACTAGAAACTCCTCACCCTATTTCATTACTGGGGTAATAACGACGTAGTTAAACAGCACTACCTCCTAAAAACGTAGTCAGGTGGTTAGCAGAAGTTAGGCTAAGTTTCTAGTCTCTGAAGCCCCCATCTGTCGTAAATTGATGATGTCTGAGAGCATGCCCACAATTTGGACACTTTGCTAGAAACATGCGATAGAGAAACAACAATATTTCAGAAACGAATAGGGTGCAAATTGCTAGAAAAAACCGAACCATACTCCGAAATATTCTGGATGCTAATGATCTTGTGCAACGAGAACAATCTCTACAAGCCATATTAAACTCCTTGAATCGCTTGTCTGAATTTGAGGGTTTTGACTGTGTTAGCTAACGGCGAAGTTCAACGGCGGCAGTAACTTTAGATTCTGACCAACTGCCTATTTCCCGCCGTTGCAACGCAGTGTTAGCTAGCATCTTAGTGCTCACGCCGTTGCTCAAGTAATGCCAAGGCTGGCGAAGCTAATCCAATAACTGCGGCTGTCAAATTTAAAAACTGAACAAATGAACTATTAGGTCCAAGATTTACAAGGATATACAGTGAAACAACCATAACTACTAGGGCAACACATCCTACATACCAGAGTAAAGACGATTTACGCACAAGTGATGACTGACTAGATCTCACAGGTGGAGTGATGCTTAGACAAGTGTACGAATATTCACTTTTTGAAAGAGCATGATAAAGAAACTTGTCTGGACTTTTTGGATCAAATGGCAACCCTAGCTCAAATGTATGAATTGATTTGATCCCCAGTGCAAAACAGACTGTAAAAACATCAATACTTGCGACCTTAGAAGCACTTGTCAAGTCTATGATGCAGTTTCTTGGACCACCATGTAATTTAAATAAGCGTCCTAAGCTGATCTTCAAACTTGAGTATTCAATAGGTATAAGCTGTCGGTCTAGTAGACGTTCATTTATTTGTTTGTAAATACCGTTTGTCTTTTCAGCTAACTCCTGTAATCGACTCCAAATTTCAGTAAACACAGCACTAGCTTGAGTATCATCTTTCAGACCAATTTTTGTACCTTTCACATACACTAGTCTGACCGCTTTAATTTCCATTTCATCGTAGGCATATGAAATGGCATTTATATATGTATCAACACGATTAGAAAACAAAAATAAGAAAAGAGTTTTAACCATTGGCAAGTTCCTGAAAATGACGAATACAGTTTTTGCCACTCGTCTTTGCCAATTTTAGAGCAAAGTAAGCCTGTCTCGGACTATTGCCTAAACCTACTGATATGGTGCTGTCCGCTTTTTTAGCAAACTCAGTTCTTAATTCTTCCATAAGTTCGGAGGTTAGATTTTCTGTAGAAAGACAAGCCAACAAATTATCACCTCCATTAAAGATAATATCTGCATCAAAATCTTCCACTAATTTAATCTCTAGCCAATTCATAGCACTTTGAAAGATTTTGGAGAATTCGAAAATAGTCTCACGCTCATTAATCAACATTAAGTATTCGAGTCGATGCCCCACATCATCACCATCAATTGCTAAATATAGCTCTCCCATTTTTCCTGAAGTTACTTTTAGATTTATCACAATGCACTAAATGTACATCTACCTAACACCACGTTGCCATAACACTGGAAAATTTTTGTCTTTAGAAAGAATGTGCCCGCTCAGGAAGGTTTGCGATTTGCTAGCTAACTATATATTCAGCGTCAGATCTGGTAGATAAGACCCATAATTTCGGATCTTATCTGTCACATTTGGGTGATAACACCCTTATTTACAGAACTTACATACAATTTTTGACGCATAATTCCGGGAAAGTGGGGTGTTATACGTCACATTTGACCGTTAAGTATGGTGAATAGGGTGCTTATGCGTCACATTTGACTGTTAAGCACTCCAATCAGGGAGTTATACGACATGTTCGATGGAACAATCAAAGCCGCCACGCTTACTCGATCAGGTTAGGGAAGTTGCCCGTCTGAAGCACTTTAGCCTTTCCACTGAAAAGTCCTATATCTACTACATTCGGGATTACATCTTGTTTCATAACAAGCAACATCCTAAGGATATGGGGACATCTGAAATTAGAGCCTACTTATCACACCTTGCAATCCATCGGAATGTAGCAGCATCAACTCAAACGGTCGCCTTAAGCGCATTGCTATTTCTCTATCGTCAAGTTTTAGACATAGAGCTACCTTACATAGACAATATTGAACGCGCTAAACGTCCTCAACGCTTACCAGTTGTCTTTACTCAAGCAGAAGCAAAACGGATCTTAGCTAACCTGGATGGTATTCAACATCTAATAGCTAGCCTGCTTTATGGCACAGGTATGCGCTTGATGGAAGGACTACGCTTACGCATCAAGGACATAGACTTTGAATATCACCAAATTACAGTGCGAGATGGTAAAGGCCAAAAGGATCGCCGAACCATGCTACCCACCTCACTAGTTGCCCCATTGCAACAACAGTTGCAGAAAGCTAAAAGCTTCCATGAACAGGACCTGTCATTGGGGTACGGAACAGTAGAACTGCCCTATGCATTGGCCCATAAATATCCTAATGCCCATAGCGAGTGGAAATGGCAATTTGTGTTTCCCTCTTGGAAACGCTCAATCGATCCTCGAACCAAGATTGTGAGGAGACACCATATTTATGAGCGAACCATACAACGAGCAGTGAAAAAAGCTATTAATCGGGCGGGTATTATAAAACATGGTGGCTGTCATACCTTTCGCCATAGCTTTGCAACTCATCTTTTAGAAAATGGTTATGATATCCGCACAGTGCAAGAGCTATTAGGCCATAAGGATGTTAAAACAACCATGATTTACACCCATGTGCTCAATCGTGGCGGTCGTGGTGTAAAAAGTCCCTTAGATACATAACCAAAACAAAAGAGGCAGAGGCCTATAAGACTCTACCTATTGATTAAAAGAGATTCTTCAAGAGAACTTTAACACTAGCCAAGCATCTCTTTTAGGCGATTGCACAAAAATAAAATTCCAAGCAGGATTTTATTAAGCAACGTCCTCCCCTTAACAAGGGGAGGTGCCTTAGGCGGAGGGGTCTTCGGCCATTTGCGCTAGTTTTCCAGACCCCTCCCTGACGGTTCCCCTT
>JBCCQQ010000048.1:0-49656 GCA_039024555.1 Cyanobacteria bacterium P01_D01_bin.156 | reverse complement strand
GAGATTCTGCAACAGTTCTTGGCACCGGATGGCGATGGTGCGGTTCAAACTCGCGTAACCGATGAAGGAACTATCCTCTATCGCTTTGACACCTCGTTTGGACCTGGAGCAGGTCTTGTCGGTGGCACGCTGGATGTGTTCTCGCTAGAGGATGGCGACCCAGCAGAAGATAACTCTGACCCCGCTGCCGCAGGCACAGGGTTCTTGAGTAACTTTAGCTTTACCATCACGGAGTCAACAGCCAGCATTACATTGCCGGTATCGGATGACCTAGCTCAAGAGGTGGACCAAACCTTTACCTATACGCTTGCGGAAGGCGAAGGGTATGTTGTTGACCCAACTGCGAACTCGGGTACATTCACCGTCACCGATGGTGTGGTTCCTGCGACCAGTCCAACTGTTGGCGTTACTGCGACTCCGACAACGTTGATTGAGGCTGAGCAAACAGTCGTTGAACTAACGTTTACTACTGATGGAGATATTCCAGAAGGTGGCTTAGTCGTTCAGCTACAGGGACCGCCTCGTGCGATAGCCGAGTTCGATGTGAATGCAACGAATCCTCGTTTGCCTGAGGATGAGACGGTGATCGAAGGAGTGGTGGTCACAGGCGGCAACATTGTTGGCACGGATGAAGTTGCAGGTTCACTGTTCTTGCGCATCACCGACCCGACAGCAACCGTCACAGTCCCCGTCTTTGATGATGGCCCTGGTGAAGGTACTGAGATCCTGGACTTTGCGCTGATCGATGGCGAAGCTTATGAGATTGATCCTGCAGCCAGCGAAGTAACCGTCACTATTGAGGATGGCGAAGTGCTCCTGCCAGTGGTTTCCGCTACCACCAGTACGCCAGAGTTGACTGAAGATGAGCAACCACAGCTAGAAATCACATTATCTGTGGAGGGTGAGATTCCTGACGATGGCCAAGGGGTAGTAGTAACCATTGGTGGTGATGGGGTTGAAAAACTGTTTGCTCCAAGACTTCTTGACGAAAGAACTCCTCCTGTTTTCGACCCAGCAGATGGCGTAGTTCCCATTAGTTTCACAGGAACAGAAGTAACTCTTGGTCTTTTGGTCCCAGAAGTTACAGTCACAGCAGGGCTCTTTGATGACCTGGTCGAAGAAGAACGAGATGTTTTAAACTTTGAGATCTTGCCAAGTGACGGTTACAACATCGGTACAGGAACTGTCAGTATTGGCATTGAAGATGGACCGAGTGCAACCCCTGGGGAAGGACCAACAGTTAGCCTATCGGTGACCGAAACTGAATTAGTCGAAGGAGACGAATTCACAGTCAACATTTCAGTGGATGAAAGCACTGGGGCCATTCCAGATGGTGGTCTTGAGCTGTTCATAGATAGTGGACCGACTGACGTAGGGGAATTCGTCATCTTTGGAGAGGACGGCATTGATCCTGCAACAGATTTGGTCGGTATTGATGATTTCCCTCTTCAAGGGGATCGTAATGGTGGCTTCTTTGTGACTGTAGTAGAACCAGAAGCGTCTATTACCCTATCAGTCTTTGACGATGGACCCAACGAGGGGACTGAAACCTTAGAGTTTAGCCTAGCTGATGGGGAAATATACGAAGTTGACCCTGATGCTCAGAACGTCACCGTAACCATCGCAGACGGTGGCGAAGATGCAGAATATAGTTTCGAATCTGGGGTTACTAGCGTCTTCTTAGACTTTGAGCTCTTAGAGCAAGTAGCAGGCATCACTCTGGTTGGTGCCGATAGTGATGCTGTTCCAGAACCTCGTCCTGGCTTCTTACCTCCATTCCAAGTTGGATTTGAGATTACCGAAGAAACAGACTTTAGTTTTGCCCCAGTTGGCTTTGTTCCCTCGGGTGGCAGCATCGAACATGATGGCACTATCACCTTAGGAGTTGGTAGTGCAGAGGTCACCGCTGGTGAGTTCTCCATCGGCTTTGATCCAGCCCGTGCCTCAGATGTGGCTAGTGGCTTCTTTGTCGCCGACACATTAGATGACGCTCTAGGTTTAGAAGTGTTGTTCGATTTGGGTATTCCAGCAACCGCTGCGGTATCGGGAATCGATGGGGATGATTTGAACCTGGGAGATGCAGACTTACTACTGGCCCCAGAAGTAGCCGCTGCTCTAGGCAATGCTGACTTGGCAGGCGCCGATGTGGGCGATGCTCGTGTTGATGCCATTGTCAGTGTCGTAGATGATGGCGGTGCCTCTGACCCAGTGGTGAGCTTCAGCACAACATCTGGAACGTTAAGTGAAGTGGATGGTCCAGCTTTGGTCCTAAACTTTACAGTGGATGGCGAGATTCCAGAAGGCGGCATCACGGTAAATCTAGAAGGCGACACGGCTGAGATTCTGCAGCAGTTCTTGGCTCCGGATGGAGATGGTGCGGTTCAAACTCGTGTAACCGATGAAGGAACTATCCTCTATCGCTTTGACACCTCCTTTGGACCTGGAGCAGGTCTTGAGGGTGGCACGCTGGATGTGTTCTCGCTAGAGGATGGTGACCCAGCAGAAGATAACTCTGACCCCGCTGCCGCAGGCACAGGGTTCTTGAGTAACTTTAGCTTTACCATCACGGAGTCAACAGCCAGCATTACATTGCCGGTATCGGATGACCTAGCCCAAGAGGTGGACCAAACCTTTACCTATACGCTTGCGGAAGGCGAAGGGTATGTTGTTGACCCAACTGCGAACTCGGGTACATTCACCGTCAGCGATGGTGTGGTTCCTGCGACCAGTCCAACCGTTGGCGTTACTGCAACACCCACTACGCTAGTTGAAGCTGAGCAAACCGTTGTTGAACTAACCTTCACCACAGACGGTGCAATTCCTGAAGGTGGTTTAGTCGTTCAGCTACAGGGACCGCCTCGTGCGATTGCTGAGTTCGATGTGAATGCAACGAATCCTCGTTTGCCTGAGGATGAGACTGTGGTCGAAGGAGTGGTGGTCACAGGCGGCAACATTGTTGGCACGGATGAAGTTGCAGGTTCACTGTTCTTGCGCATCACCGATCCGACGGCAACTATCACGGTTCCAGTGTTTGATGATGGCCCAGGCGAAGGCATCGAGACTCTGAACTTTACGTTAGTTGATGGCGAAGCCTATGAGGTAGACCCAGCAGCTAGTGCCCTTGACATCACCATCGACGATGTTGTTGTTAGTAATCAACCAACTGATGGTGATGATACCCTTGCTGGTACCGATGGCGATGACACCATTGCTGGCGAACTCGGTAACGACATTATTGAAGGTGGCGACGGTGATGATGTCCTTCGGGGTGATCTAAACTCTCGTTCCCCTCAGGATGATGTCGCTGGTGGTAACGACATCATTTTTGGTGGTGCCGGTAACGACCGTATTGGTGGTAAAGCCGGTAATGATATCCTCAGCGGTGATGAAGGCGATGACCTAATTTATGGTGATGACGGTGACGATATCCTCATGGGTGTCACCGGTAACGACATCCTGGTGGGTGATAACTTCTCTGATGGCAGCGGCAGTGACTTGTTTGTCTTTGGCAGTGGTGATGGCACTGATACTGTCCTCGACTTCGAGGTAGGTATCGACCGCATTGGTATTGTCGAAGGCGAATTCACATTCGCAGACGTCACACTGACTCAAGATGGGACAAATACTCTATTGGGTATTTCCACCACAGGTGAGACCTTGGCTATTTTGAACAATGTTCAAGCCTCTGCCCTTGGTGAAAGCGACTTTGCCATTGTGCCCGATGTGTCGAACCCTGATCAGGCTATTGGCCTAATCTAGCTGGTGTTAATGAACCGGATGGGGTAACCTGTCCGGCTTGACAATAATGTATGGGTAGATAAGTCAGCCACCTCTGTACTACTAAGTGGGCTGAGGCTTATCTACCTATTTTGTTTGTAAAGCAATTACCTAATAAATATGTTCTTGCTTTAGGGCGTATGAAAAATCTATGGCGTAGCTGAATAGATTGAACAATCTCTAATTTTTATTAATGAAAATAATTCCCAATATGATCAAGATTCTGTAGACTATATATTGGGTCAAATAGTTAGAATGCCTGACCTAATTTTGCTGGCAGGCATTTTCTTTTGCTAATGGCTTGCATCTAGAAGGTTAGCTTTGCGGGACATATTTTGACCGCTTGCTTAGCTTCTAACGATTCACTCGGTACATAATCTGTGGTTGAAATGCGGTTGTTTCAATCACAGATTTTTTATTTGTACTAGCCCTTACCAACAGAGCTGTTGCTCTCTGAATATGTTAGTGACGTGGGTCTCAATTTAAGCTGCTTGGTTAGGACTAAATTCGAAAGGTTGAAAGGATAGGCGTTCCGAATTCCTAACTCTAGCTTCTTGGGAAAATCATTTATGGCCTATTTGCAAATGTTTGCAAGTCTGTAGAAAATCCATTAGATAGTGATTGGTCAGATAGAATGTATCAACCTTGCTATGTATCAGTTGTGTGTTTTCTTAAGCCCTGACTACTATGCCCCGAATTCCCTATTTTCGTTGGGTTCTATTAATCTTGCTGGGGCTGCTTTGTTCTAATTGCTCCCAGCTTTCTAATGCTCAACCAGAATCCCAACAAGCACCGTCCGATGTATCAACTGTTGATAGTGCCGTTTCCCAAGTAGTGGCCCTAGGGCGGTTAAGCCCTGCAGGAGAAGTCATTAAGCTATCGGTACCCAACGCCGAAGATAGTCGTGTCAATCAAATTTTGGTGGAAGAGGGGGATTTTGTTGAAGCTGATCAAGTAATAGCTGTATTACAAGGGTTTGAGCGTCGCAGTCGCGATCTAAAAGAGGCTCAAAAAACAGTCGAACTACATGAAGCACGATTGGCCCAGCTGCTGGCAGGTGAAGGTAAACAGGCTGAAATTGCGGCTCAAGCCGCTAATATTGAACGACTGGGAGCCCAGCGGCGAAATGAGATTTTAGAACGAGAAGCTGCCATTAGCAGTGCCGAAGCTGAAGTGCGCCAGGCCCAACTAACCTACGATCGCAATCAGAATCTGGTAGAGTCCGGTGCCTTGAGTCAGTCACAGTTGGACCAGGCTCGTGAGTCCCTTGACCGTGCCCAAGCGACCCTATCCCAGCGGCAGGCCCAACTTGCTAGTACACAACAAACCCTCAGTGAGCAAATTGAGCGAGAACGTAACATGTTAGCAAACCTGACGGAAGTGCGTCCTACGGATGTAAGGGTTGCTGAGGCAGAATTAGAGCGAGCTAAAATTGCCGTAGAACAACGCCAAGCAGATTTAGCCGACACCCAGGTGAGAGTACCTGTAGCTGGACAGATTTTGCGCATCAATACCCGAGTTGGGGAACGGGTCAACACCCAAGAAGGGATTGTGGAACTGGGAAATACGCGACAGATGGTGGCGATCGCAGAAGTATATGAAACTGATATTACCCGCGTGATTCCTGGCCAGACCGCTACCATTACTAGCGAATATGGTGGCTTTGACGGTACTATTCAGGGCAGTGTAGAACATATTGGTTTGCAAATTGGCTCCCGCAGTCTTTCCGATGGTTCTACTAATCCCACCACTGACGAAAACCAAAGGGTTGTAGAAGTACGCATTTTAATCAACGAACAAGATAGCCCTAAAGTGGCCAGCTTGACCAATATGCAAGTGCGTGTGGACATTGATATCTCACCAACAACGATTAATTCGACTCAGCCTAACGGGGAGGCATCAGCAAAGTAATGTCTCTTAGGACCTACTGGCAGGCCTGTAAACCCTTGGGTTGGGCTCAGCTTACCCATCGTAAAGTGAGATTGTTGGTTGCCCTGACGGGTGTAGCCTTTTCCAACATTTTAATCTTTACCCAGCTGGGATTACGGGCCATGTTGTTTGATGGGGTTACCCTAGTTCCCGATCATCTGCAGGGAGATTTATTTTTAGTATCCGCCTATGCCCCTAATATTGACCTGGGCCATATTCCTAAAATCTATCTTTACCAGGCTAATGCCGTTGACGGAGTAGAGGCAGCCAGTCCTCTATATATTGAATTCTCTAACTGGGTAAATCCTGAAGAATTATCTCAACCAGATACCCTGGAATTTAAGTTATTTCCTAACCAAGTCAAAATTTTAGCGTTTAATCCTAATCAGCCAGTACTGGCAATTCCAGAAATTAATCAACAAATTGATCGGATCAGCGGTCCAGGAGTTGTGCTGTACGATCGTCTAGGGCAAGAAAAACTAGGCCCCATTGTTGAGCAATTTAACCGTCAGGAGATTGTGTCTACCATAATGAGCAATCGCCGGGTGTATGTGACGGGGCTGTTTAGTCTGGGTAGTACGCTCTTTGATAATGGCCATATTGTTATGAGCGACTGGAACTATACCCAGTGGTATGGCCAGGAGAGTCTAGATCGAGTCAGTGTAGGATGTTTAACCTTAGAACCTGGAGCCGATCTAGAACAGGTACGTACTCGACTCCAAAATACGTTACCAAAGTCTATTCAAGTTCTGACTCAGACGGAACTTGCCCAGGCCGAACAGGCATTTCGGGCTTCATTACCCAATGGCAAAGTGCTTAACTTTGGTGCCGTCATGGGGTTTATTGTTGGTGTGGTGATTGTCTATCAGGTGTTATATACCGATGTTAGTGAGCATCTTCCTGAGTACGCTACGCTCAAGGCCATGGGCTACTCTGACAGGATTTTGTTGGGAGTGATTTTGCAAGAGGCGATTATTCTGGCGGTATTAGGGTTTGTCCCTGGCTATTTTGCTTCCTATGGGGTGTATCAGCTGCTGGTGCAAATTACGCGAGTGCCCCTAACGATGAAAACAGCTGTTGCTGTCCAAGTATTTGTGCTCACCCTAGTCATGTGTGCTGTATCCGGTGCGATCGCTATGAATAAGCTACGTTCAGCTGACCCCGCCGAGGTATTTTAATGTCGCCTGTTGTTGCTATAAATCAACTTACCTATGCCTTTGGTCGAGATCATCTACGCAAAGCAGTCCTGTCAGATATTGATTTAATCCTAAATCCTGGTGAGATTGTTCTTTTAGAAGGTCCATCTGGCAGTGGTAAAACCACATTGCTATCGTTAATTGGTGCTTTGCGCAGTATGCAAACGGGTAGTCTTCAGGTATTTGACCAAGAGCTATTGGGTGCAAACGCCTCTTACCTTATGCGTATTCGCAGTCAGATTGGGTTTATTTTTCAGCACCATAACTTACTCAAGTGTCTCAGTGCCTGGGAAAATGTCAGTACCTCATTGCGTCTACATCCTCATATTTCTAAACGAGACTATCGCTCCCATGCGGTTGCTATTCTCAATGCTGTGGGCCTGGGAGATAAACTAGATGCCTATCCAGAAAATCTTTCTGGAGGGCAAAAACAACGGGTTGCGATCGCTCGAGCTCTGGTCAGTAAACCTAAATTAGTGTTGGCCGATGAGCCTACTTCGTCCTTAGATAGTCAAACTGGTCGAGATGTTGTAGAAATCATGCAACGTTTAGCCCGCGAAGACGGCTGTACCGTACTGCTAGTGACCCACGATCACCGTATCTTCGATGTTGCTGACCAAATTCTCCACATGGAAGATGGTCGCTTAAAATAAATCTTGGCGTTGCTAATTCTCAGAAGAATTTTATTGGTCACAACCAGACAACTGGCGAGGTCTATAGGTTGCTGCATCCTATAAATTAGCAATGGCGAGATTTCTGAAAAATAAGAAAAACGGTGGAAAAAAAGCCGCGCTTACTTCTTTCTTTCCACCGTCAGGTTGAGAGAGGATATTTGATTACCTATTCATTTAGCGCAGTTGTTATACCGCGCTAAACTGCAGCAAGCTGCTTTTCAAGACCACTGCTGTACTCGCCTTTGCTAGCCAAGCTGTTGAACTTAGCACGCTCTAGCAAACGCTTTTGAGCTTCTGCTACATTCGCATCCTTGCCAGACCAGTGATTTAGTGCAGGCTGTTGGATAGCACGCGCATAGGAGAAGGTAACAGGCCAAGGCAAACGATCACCAAAAAGAGTATGCATTGCATTCAGATGGGCTGAAGATTGCTCCTTAGTCTGTCCACCAGACAGGAACGCAATACCCGCTACAGTAGCAGGAACATTCTTCAATAAACAACGAATAGTCGCTTCAGCAACTTCTTCAACAGTAGCCTGTTGCGGGCAAGCCTTACCAGCAATTACCATACTGGGCTTCAAAACCATTTGATCATATGCCACACCCTGGGTGTAGAGCTGAGCGAAAACAGCATCTAGAGTCTCATCAGTGACCTGATAACAACGCTCGATTGTATGATCCCCATCGATTAGGACTTCAGGTTCTACGATGGGCACTAAGCCGCCTTCCTGACAAAGGGCTGCATAGCGGGCCAGTCCGTGGGCATTGGCTTCAATGCAAGCACGGCTAGGAATACCATCGCTAATGGTAATAACAGCACGCCATTTAGCAAATCGAGCACCCATCTTATAGTACTCAGCAATGCGATCTCTCAGACCATCCAGACCTTCAGTAACTTTCTCACCAGGATGACCAGCCATGTCTTTGGCACCGGTATCTACTTTGATTCCAGGAATCATGCCTGCGTCAGCAATGACCTTTAGAAAAGGAACACCCGCTTTGCTGGTTTGACGAATAGTCTCATCATAAAGAATGGGACCACTAATATATTCCGACAATCCTGGAACAGTTAAGATTAATTCGCGATAAGCTTGGCGTGAAACTTCAGTGGTTGGAATACTTAAAGCATCGAACCGTTTGTTGCAGGTTCCATTGCTTTCATCCATAGCCAAAATCCCTTTTCCTTTCTGGACTATAGATTTAGCGGTGCTTCTAAGCTCTTCAGCGTAGATTCCCATAAATACCTTCCTAATAAAGTTTTATACAAACAGCGATAGGAAACAAACCAAAAACGATGTTTACTATGCTTGATTAACACTGCACTATTGACATATAATCTCAATAAGCTGCGAATGTCAACCATATTTTTCAAGTCAGTTGCGAGTGATATATTTTTTATGAATGCCAGTACCCAAGCCGTGTCTATCGGTGCAATGAGTAAAATTGCCAGTATCCCGGTTCTTTTTCGTTCAGAATTTCCATCAACAAATGTGGACTTGAGTCCCTGGAGCATGGATGAACAAACGCAACAGGATTGGGATCCGAACTCTCTAGACTTTGCCTTTTCGTTTTCAGATTGGCACGCTTATCTGAGCTGTGGCTGTGTTTTATTGCAAGCCTGTTTTTTGCATAAACTCTCAGAGGAAAATAACAGCTTTCATGGTGTTAAAGCCTATGGTCATGGTTATCGAAATCAGTATTGGAGATTCTCTAGCGTGACTGATTGGCGATTCTATGGAGATTCCCTACCGACAGATACCTGCCAACAGCAGTTAAAATACATTGCTAATCAAATTCACGCGTTATTTGGTTGTCCGGCTTCACTTCACCATTAGTTGGAAGCTACAGATACTTCAGTGTCAGGCCCGAGGTTATGAAATTCTTCATCCTAAAAGCTCTTTTAAGTTGTTCTCCTGACCAAGTTAGGCCGTCGACAGTTTTAATGATGCTATGCTCCTACTTATGTCTGTGAATAGAGGCCGTATATATGTTCCAATACTCTGATCTTGGTGACGCTATAAATGGTGTTTGCCAAGATTGGTGCGAGCAGAATGGCTACAGCGATCCATTTCGTTTAAATGGTGAGTGGTGGGCTTTTCCTCCTAATGGGGTAATGCCGGTTCAAATTAAAACTGTTATATCGGAAGACTGTCGGTATCTGGTACGGATTGGTTCAGTGACAGTGACGCTGTTGCCAGATGGCTCATTAGCTTGAGCGTATTCAAAGACAAATGAGTAAACGCTCTAGAAAAGTTCATCTTCTGCAAACGTTTGAATTGTACAATCGGATGTTGGGTAGGCAACACAAATAAGGGCATAGCCCTTTTCTATCTGATTATCGTCCAAAAATGATTGATCAGACTGATCTACAGTTCCCGATAAAACTTTTGCTGCACACACACAACAAGCCCCTGCTCTACAGGAGTAAGGAATATCTATACCGGCATCTTCAGCCGCATCTAAAATATACTCATCCTCCGGTACTGAGATAGTTTGTTCTTGATTAGTAGATGGATTTTTCAGAGTAACTAGAAAATTTTTCATGGTGGGCCATTATTCTTCAATTTAGTTCTACATTGTAAGCCTCAATTGAGAATGAGTCTCAAGAAAACTTTAATAAATTTTTCATGGAAATTGATTTTGATAGCTCTTGAAGAGACTTAAAAATAACCCAAATACTTCAAAGCCAGTCTTTAGTTAAAGAAAATAATAGTTGCCAAAAATCTTGACCTAGCCTGCTAAAGGATATTTGATATTAAAAAAAATAATGAGAATCTATCTTATTTGTGAAAAAGCTGTATCTATGTAGTTATACCGAGTCGATCTAATATGATTGTCTCTAGGGTGAGCTCATTTATGGCTCTTCAGGGGAGTGGCCGTTATCACTGATTGAGCTATTTCATCAATACTGGGAACAGTTCATTATTAAAGATGTTGACGGTTTATAAACGACTAAAGACTTGAACACTGCCTCATATAAAGTGGTGGTTGAAAATATGCTTACTATTCGCAATCTCAATAAGACGTATTCAAACGGTATTCAAGCACTGGCAGATATCTCACTAGAGATTGATAAAGGCGTTTTCGGGCTGCTTGGTCCCAATGGTGCAGGAAAGTCGTCCTTAATGCGTACGTTGGCTACTTTGCAGGATGCTGATAGCGGTTCGATTACACTGAAGGGGATTGACGTTCTAAAAGAGCCTCAATTAGCCCGATGTCAGCTGGGATATCTACCTCAAGATTTTGGTGTATATCCAAATGTCTCTGCTGAAGAACTACTGAATCAGCTTGCTGTCTTTAAGGGATTTACCAATGCTCGTCAGCGACGTGAATT
Organism: Cyanobacteria bacterium P01_D01_bin.156; assembly: GCA_039024555.1. Taxonomy (GTDB): domain Bacteria; phylum Cyanobacteriota; class Cyanobacteriia; order Phormidesmidales; family Phormidesmidaceae; genus Leptothoe. The sequence continues at coordinate 38,747 of JBCCQQ010000048.1, read as the reverse complement.
GGTGGGTCATCAGCTACACCTTGTTAACCTTTACGAACAACGGCGTCAACTGTTAGGTACTTTTTCTGGCGGTATGCGTCAGCGGTTTGGGATTGCCCAGGCTCTATTGGGAGAACCTAAATTGGTAATTGTTGACGAACCAACAGCTGGATTAGATCCCACGGAGCGGATCCGATTTCAAAACCTGTTGGCGGAGATCGCTCAAGAGCGAGTACTGTTGTTGTCCACCCATATTGTTGAAGATGTGGCTGAGCTATGTACTCAGATGGCGATTCTACAACAGGGGCAGATTGTTCGTCAGGGTAGCCCCCTTGAGTTAATAGATGCTTTGCAAGGTCAGGTTTGGACTAGGTGGGTCAATAGTTCAGACGATATTGAATCCGATTGGCAGGTGATTATTTCGCGAATGGTGCGAGGGCAGCGCTCTGTTCGGATATGGAGTGAGACATACCCGGGGGAGGGCTTTGAGGGAGTCGAACCTGATCTGAATGACGTTTATTTTATAGCGCTAATGAAAACACCTGTTGCGCTAGTGTCTTGAATGTCTGATTGCTTGCGGATGTGCTGTATTTGAGTAAGCACAAGACCTACCTCTACATTATTTCGGTTGCTCCTATGTCTTCTACAGTTGCTGTTTTTCTCTTCGAGATTCGCTATCATCTACGTCGCCCTACGTTTTGGTTGATTGCCGGACTATTCTTTACCATTGGCCTGGTAGATATTGTTTCTAAGGCGAGTGAAGGGAACGCATTCTTTTTTGTCAATAGCCCTTCGCAGATTTTTCAAACAACAATCTGGTATACGATTTTTGGTATCTTGGCAGCTTCAGCCTTTGTTGCCGAGACATTTGTCCGCGACAGCAATACTCGTATGGAGTCACTGATTTTAGCGACTCCCATTCGTAAGTGGGATTATTTGGCTACCCGATTTGGTTCGGCCTTTAGTGTGACGGTGCTGGCATTTTCTTGCTATATCCCTGGCATGATTCTGGGCACGTTGTTTCCAGGGTTAAATCCCTATGCATTGGGTCCATTACGTTTAGAAGCCTATTTGGCCGCCTACGGACTAATCGCTTTACCGAATCTGTTGGTGGTGAGTGCGATCGCATTTGCCATTGCTGCCCGTACTCGTAGCATTGCCATTACCTATGCTGGTGCCATTGTGTTGGTGATGCTCTACCTGGCATCTCTGATGATGGTGGGGGCTGATGTTATCAACTATCAGCAGTATCAGCTGTGGGCTATGGTTGATCCCTTTGGTTTTTATGCCTTTGAAGCCAAAACTCTCACCTGGACAGTGCATCAGCATAATACTCAAATGCCCACCCTAGGTGGTACTTTAGCCTGGAACCGGTTGCTGTGGTTAGGCATCGGTGCGATAACTTGGGCAGCCAGCTACATAAGCTATGCCATGCAGCCTTACGTAGGACGAAAAAGACAAAAGCGAAAAAGTGGCAGCAGTCAAATAACAGATCTTCGCTATATTCCTTTGCCCGCTGAGTCTCAACCCGTAGGGCTGCGAGCTAGTCTGCAACAGTGGCTGATTCGCACTGGTTTTGAAATGCGTACGGTGCTTCATGGGAAAGCATTTTGGCTATTGACAGCATTTGGGTTGATTAGCTTAGTCATGGCAGCGGTGGGGAGTCAGTCATTTAACTATTCCAATCCCAGCACCGACATTCTGATTCATTCAGCCAATATCTATTTGGACTATATTCTATTCGCCATTATTGTGGTGTACGCAGCGGAGCTGATGTGGCGAGATCGCACCTTGCGGTTGCAGTCAGTCATAGATGCGACACCAGTTGCCAATGGAGTATTGTTACTTTCTAAGCTTACTGCCCTATTTGCCATTATCACTCTAAATTTATTGTTGGCTATGGCCGTTTTGGTAGCCTACCAGATTCTCTCTGGCTACACCCAGTTTGAATTCCCCCTCTATTTCCAAATGTTGTTTGGGGAGCACGGCCCCTACTATTATCTCACCGCAATTCTGGCGTTATTTACCCAGGTGATTACTCGGCATAAGTATGCCGGAATGGGGCTTGCTGTATTAATCTCTCTGATTCATATTCCGCTAGATGCCTTGGGTTTTTATCACAACCTTTATCGCTGGGCGGCGACCAATGATATTGAATACTCATTAATGAATGGCTATGGTCACCTATTTACTGGTCACCTGTGGTACAGCCTCTATTGGGGAATTGTTGGTGGAATTTTGATGCTGGTGGCCTATGTCCTCTGGCCTCGTGGTGGTGGACGCAGTTTGAGAAGAGCCTGGAGGTTAGCCGGTAAACGCATCAAACAACTAATAGCTGCATTGGCCATCGTCTGGACTGCAGTGGGTAGCTGGATTATTTACAATACAACTATTGTTAATGCCTATCAGCCTCCAGGAAAAGAACAAACCGCTGCTGAAATTGAACGGCGCTTTAAGCAGTATGAGAATCTTCCCATGCCGGTGGTGACCCATACTCAGTTAAATATTGAGCTCTATCCCGACCAGCGCTACTTCCAAGCTGAGGGAGAATATCAGCTGAAGAATAATACAAACCAATCCATTAACGAGATTCATCTGCTCACGTTTATTAATCTTAAGCTAGGAGATGTGATTTACCCCGGTGCCACCCTGCGAGAAGCCCATCCAGACTGGGGCTATTACATTTATGACCTAGCTACACCGCTGTTGCCAGGAGAGCAACAAACTCTCAAGTTTGAGACCCAAACAGAGCGCCCCCGTGGTTTTCAGAACCATGTGGATAGTGATGATGTGTATATGGTCTACCCAAATGATGTGGTAGGTAACGGAACAAATCTCTACAGCCCATTTATTTTGCCCTTTATCGGCTATACCAAAATGGTAGAGCATAAGAAAGCTTGGCTAAGGGCTAAGTTAGATCTACCCCCTCTCGATGAGCGGATGCGTCCCCATGACGATCCGATCGGATTAAACCAGGCGATGATGCTTACCCATTTGGGCTGGAGCACTACCGATGTCACCATTGGTACTTCAAACGAACAAACTCCCGTAAGCACCGGCCAACTGGTGGATCGATGGAGTGAGAATGGTCGAAATTATGCTCGCTATCAGTCACAGCCCAACAGCCGGGGTAAATTTACTATTTATTCTGGGGAGTATGCCATCCACCGTGACGATAGCTATCGAGTTCCCATTGAAATCTATTACCATCCTCAACACTCTGACAATATTGAGCTGATTACTCAACACGTGGGGCAGGCCCTGACCTTTTACGAAGACACATTTGGCCCCTACTCTTTTGACCAGGTACGGGTGGTAGAGTTTGTATACTACGACGGTATGGTGTTTTCTGAAGGAGGTACCCTAGGAATTCCAGAAGTTTTAGTTTGGAAGAGTCAGGCGCAGGGGTTGGGCAAAGACCACATTATCGACTGGGTGACGTATTTATTGGCCCAGGCTTGGTGGGAAGATCAGTTGATTGCCGCTGATGTAGCCGGTGGAATGACGTTGCGAGAAGCGTTGAGTACCTATGCTAGTAATCTGTATATGCGATCGCAACGCACCCCTGAGCAACAAGAACTTGCTCAAAGACAACGTATGCGAGATTTCTTTCGCAGCCTTGGCAAAATAGACTTTAAGGAACCTCCCCTAGTCGATATCTATAACGAATTACCGATTGCTCGCCATAAAGGCAGCATGATCTTAGAACTAATTGAAGATCAGATTGGTCAAGATGCTCTTTTAGACGGAATCCAATCATTCCTTCAGCGATATCACTATCAGTCTGCGCCCTACGCCACTGTTCTAGATTTACGAGACACAATCTTGGCCCAAGCAGATGAACCAGATCAGCAAACAATTATTCGTGAGCTGTTTGCTCAGGTGGTTACTTATCAGGTAGGTCTTGCTGATGCAACATACACCCCTCGCTCCGATGGCAAATTTGATGTGCAGCTTACCTTGGAAGCTCAGAAACTTCGATCTAGCGGATTAGGTCAGCAACAGGCCATGCCTATAGATTTACCGGTAACTATCCGTTTGGCTGATGAGAACAATCAATTGATTCATGTAGCTAGACCTTTGCTAACTAGTTCCCAAATGATCCTCACACTTGTGCTTGATCAACAACCCGCCTCTGCGAAAATTGATCCTACTTACAAACTCCCTTCTGCCTACCTACAAGACAACATAAAACAATTTAGGCTTGGTCTTTAATAGGAAGAGACCTCAATGGCTGTGGCTGATTTGGTATACTAAACGAGCTGCGAAACAGGCTGTGGGTCAATATGCTCACAAGGAACTATACCGGAGAGCAGAACGCCCTTCAATGTGTATAGAGGAATCCTGGGGAGTATTCTGATTAAACCCACTGAAGTGGGTTTAATCAGAATGCCTAAGACATTAGGTGCCTTGTCCGATTACACCACACGTCTAAATCCATAAAAATACCAATAAGAGTAGGAGGATAACCGCCACCTTTCACTGTTTCTGTCTGCTTTTCAGAAAGAGATTTCCACAGAGCTTTCTTAGGTGCTTGATTGAACTTTGACATAGGAAATTTATTGTTATGACTCAAGAGAACAGAGACAGGATGATATAGGTTTATAAGTCTTTCCTGCAATTCTATATTCCTATTTATATGAGTCTGAGATAACAGCACAACTGCTGGATTGTAGATCAATGGTTTGTAATCTTTTAACAAAGAGAGTTATTTAGATATGAAGCCTTAATATTTTTCTTTAGTATATTTTGGAAGTTTCCGTGTTTACCGAAATGACACTAGGTTTAGAACATCTTCATCAAGAATCTCACTTATTAATGAGATTATGCTTGGCGAAAATGGTATCTGTTATTTAGTCATTGCCGAAAGTTAGAATAATACTCAGCGTTTGTATGCTTTCACCTTTGATTCTGAAATTCGTTCTAATAAAGAGAAAATTGTTTTGATCTAATATGCCAACATACATATGTTGGCATATTAGATATGCTCTAGTTTAGAGAAATAGTGATTATGTCTAGAGGAGATTGATGATGAGCGAATCCTAAAGCGTTTGAGTTGCTAAAAAAATGTAGTGAGGGAGAGAGTCAGATAATGACTGATTGTTCATTATGTCAAAGTTTCAGAGTGCACTTTCCTTCCTTTCACTCTAACCCCTTAAAACACTGCTGAATTACCCCTCGATTGTGTACCCCCATTTCCCAAGCCTGTTTCCCTTCTTCAGAGGTTAACCACTGTAACGCTGCCAATTCAGCCGACGATAGCACCTTAGCCTGTCCTCCTTGCGAGATCCGATGCATGCCAAACGCATAGCCAAACCCCACCCCACCAAACATCAAAAGCGCGGCTATACCCAAGGCAGGTAACCCCGCTCGTATCCAGGCCTGCGTATCACTGACCCGGTCAATGCGCTTACAGTGCTGAGTCACCGCATTCTCCACAACCTGCCCCAACTCTGTTCCCAATTCCTTGGATAGGTCAACATTCTTTTGAGCTAACATGCCCCGTAGTTGTTCTTTAAGGTCTTGAGATAAGTCTCCAAAGCTCTTAACCTCATGTTTTACCTGTTCTTGAAAGGCCGTTGGTACCTCGGCTAATGCGGCCAGATTTTGCAGATTAGCCGCATAGATTGAACTAATCACCGCCGCAATGGGATCGGTGACGCGCACACCATACTCCGCAAGGATTTGCGTCACTGCTTGCTTGGCCTCAGCACCATATTGCTTTAGAACAGAATCGAGAGATTTGGGTGCAGGTTGTGTGGATATTGTCATCGGCTTATTTCATTCGAGGGTGGACTGTGAGTTCGGTGTGTTTGTAAATGTTCCTGTCGCGCTTGAGCACCTAGGGTTTCAAAACGCTGAGCGTCATTAGGTGTAATCGTGACGTGGTTGAGTGTCCCCTGCTCCACCTGGAGCAACGGTTTACTGTCATCGGTTGTTACTGAAAGACTCAGCCCATCGGGCGAACCGCGCAGATGATACTGATCAATATCGATGGCCAATGTCCCATCCCCCTGGGATTGCCCCCACTGGGCCAGCATGTGCTGTGCATGCTGAATAAAGCGTTCGGATAGCGCAAAGGCCCGGTTATCGGCGGCCATCGCGGCTGCATCCCGCTCTATAAAGTCTCGTTCACCACGCCCTACCTGAGCAATCTGGGCCTGGTGTTCTGGTCCCCGCTGCATGAATGCGGCCTTGCGATACCAATCTCGCAAATCATCAAGGGCCGGAGCTGTGAGAAGATCCTGTTCTGGATGTTGATAGATCTCTGGCTGATGACATAGCTGCTCATTCCAATCGTTAAAATCACTGTCTGGATAAAGGGTTGTTGCCTCAGGTAAGTGTTCTAGCACTCGCGTACTAAGATTCATGCCAGCCGCATCGTTGTTAAAAGCCGTCATCACTTCGCCACCTTGGGCAATGTGGTGCTGTAGCTGCTCGACCGGTAAGGGACTATTGCCATTAAGGGCCAGATAGAGGGTGGTGTCACTGCGCTCCATGGCCGCCAATGATAACGCCTCAATGGGCGATTCCGTGATCACGATGCGCTGGGCATTTTGACCTGAGTGAAACAGAAACCACCCGTCTGATTTTGAGGAGCCCTTGGCGATATGCTTATACTCTCCAGCCGTGCCTCTTAGGGCATAGCCCGTAATGGCTCCTGCTCGAAGACTATCAGAGGGTTCTCCAGTGAGACTCTCCTGCCGTAGCTGCTGCATGGTAAATACCGCATTGCTGCGCTCATCGGCAAAGACAACACCCTGCTGAAAAGCTTGATGAACAATGTCAGCTGGAATCCGTCGGTCCTGGGTGAGATAAGCGTGGACTTTGCTCCAATTCGCCGATGCCGTTTTCGGAATAATGAGCGGTTCGACGGTCGGCTGCTGGGCTTTTTGCAAAATGGCCTGAGCTTCCTGGAACGATGGAACCGATACCATGGAGTCGCCCGTGAGCCATTCCACCGCTTGCGTAAAGTCCCAGTCCTCATTGATATGGAGTACTAGGTCAATGGCCCCACTACCGCCTTTATGGGCCTGCCAATCATTAAAAAGACCTTTGTTAGCCGAGATGGAAATCGCATGGCTGCCAAAGTGCCATTTAGATTTGTCAGAGGTGTTGCGCTCTAAGCCCAGGGATAGGGCAACCTGTTCTAAATCCATGGCCCGTGCCTGGGTAATTAAGGCCTCCCGATCCTGTTGAGCCATGTCTCGTTGAGCATCAGCACTCAAGGGTTTGAGTGGAGGGATGTCCTGTGGCTCTAGATTTGGTATTTGCTGGTCATGGTGTTGGGTATGTTCTGTTGGTTCAGGATTCCCCCAACTGGGATCTGCGCCGTTTGTATCTAGGGAATAATCTCCAATCCCTGCTGGTCCATCCAACAGAGACGGCTGAATCGCTTCTGGTGTAGAAGATTCTAGAGTGTGTTCTTCAGGATTAACGTCTGGTTCCTCGTCATGGGTAATAGTTACCTGGTCCAGCTGTGCCCGTGCCGCTTCACCAAAGCCCTGGGCACGAATATTCATCGCAAACCGTTTGGCAAAGTATCGGTCCCCACCGTCATAGACTCGATGTTCTCCACCGCGAAAAGGATCTTGAGTAGCGGTCTGATCCAATTGAAGAATGCCATCAGACAGGATGTTGAAGACCATTTCCCCATCGTGGACGAGGTCGCCATTGATGTCGATGTAATGGGTGAGATAGAGCTGATACTGATCATCCGCTAGTTTGTGCGCTTCGACGACAAGCGGAATATACGGCTCATTCTCAATCTTCAGATGAAAGTCGTCTCCTGCCACCACTTTTTCTGCCAGGTCTGCCTCATGGAGAAATTTAGAAATAAACTTCTCTGCCATGCGTGTTTGGTATTTGCTCAGAGCAACCTGTTGGATAGAGGATGGGTTGTCTGAACTTTGAGGCGTTTCAATGATAGGAGCTGGTTCAGGAGTCTCGTCAGTAGGACCTGATTCCTCCACTGGTGAAGATTCTGATGCTTGCTCGGAGAGTAAGTTCGCATCCTCCCCCCGAGCAAATAATGCCTCCAACGACTCAATATCTTGCGGTGTTGGATCGTCCACATAGGGCACCCCGCTGCTTTCAATAAACTCATCTTCGACGTCTAACACTTGACCATCGGCCGCTGTTTCTAACTCTGGAATGGTCACTCCCATGTGTTCTCGGGCCTTGGGTAAATACCGTGGATCGACACAGGCAATGGGATTAAGGGTAATGATGGAATTCAACGTACGCTCTGCATTCTCAGGCGGTACCAAGACCCGCATGGTGTCGCCACGGGAGACAAAGTCCTTGCCAATGCGGTCAATCAAACTTGAATTGAGATAGTATTTTCCTCCCGTTTCCTTGGCCCTAGGCGCTTCTAAAATCAAACCCTCTCCACTGCCGTGCAGACGAATGGACAAATTTCCATCCAAGGTTTTGAGGCCACCGCGTCCTTCAGTGACCTCCGTTAAAAACGTATGGACCTGCTGGGCCGTTTCAAAGACCACCGGTTCATTTCTGAGCTTATCGGCAATATCAAAGGACTTGGGTAGCAATAGCCCCTGACGAATACGATTTTTGTGGTCGGTAAAGTTGAGCAGCTTACCTTCGGGATAGCGATCGCACGCCTTCACCAAATTACCCGTCAACACCTGTCGCTGCTGCCGCGCATCCTGCTGCTGGAGATCAAACATTTCGTAGATTGATTTCCCCGTCCACATATCCTGCTCAACAGGCTCCATGGTCAGTGCTTCTCCAACGGTTTTACCTTTACGCTGAGTACTATTGAGAGCGGATAACGGAATCGCCATGGATTTCACATCGCCATTGCTAAGGGCCACCCGTAGATGCCAGGAGCTGGGGACTGATGGAGCACTTCCGCGATCTCGATGGTCCACTCCCGTAATCACTCCATAAAACGTATCGGCGGTGGTCTGGTTCTGCTGCCGCGTAATCTTGACCGATGTGCCCATCGGAAAATCTTTGAGTTGTTTGGTGACAAACGCCAGCTGCGCATCCAGCTTCTGGGTGAGCTTGTCGATTTTCTCTTGTGCTGGCGCTTCAGCCCCTTCAGGCAGATGTTCTAATTGTTGTTTTTTGAGTACTTCTAGGCTTGCCAGTTTTCCATTTTTGTAATGTTGAGTACTGGCGGTCACCGATTCAATCATGGTGGCTGCCCGCTCATTCCCTTGATCTTTCAGCCGGACCCAATGAGCCTCGGCCACCTGTTGACTGAGGGGCAGCTCAAAAAACTCTCGTACCTGGTTCGCCACCTGCACCTGGGTCAACGGCTTACCCAGAGATTTTGCATCAATGACTTCCAGATACACCGGCCCACTAAATTCCGTTTGAAACTGGGTGTCTGTCGGAACCACCTCCATGCGGGCAATAGTGCGAGCATCCAAATCCAGCTGATCTGCCTGGAGCAAACTTTCACCCATGGCTTCCTTTTGGGCTACCAGGTCGGCATATCCGGTCTCGATCAGCTGATAGGTGCGTTCTTGTTCCGCTACCGGCAACAATGGCAAACGCCCTGTTACTTTAGACACCAGATCTAAATCATTGTCATTGGCCCGACCCAACGGATCATCCAGCTTCTCATTGAGTTCTGGCATCTCTTCAAGCAACTGGGTGATGACCGTCTCGCCATACTCATTAAAAAAGTCCACGACACCCTGGATAGACGTCGCCGTCTCCCGATCCGCCGTGACATTGGCATTAAGGGTGGCCATCTTGCGGCTGAGGATAGCTGCCGGTCGTTTTTCAGCCGGTAAATCAGTTATCAGAAGTTTGTAATTCGGCAGCTCTACTTGACCCGTGCGGTGAATTCGCCCGAGGGTTTGCATAAAGGTATTGATATCTCGGCTAGCCTGGGCCACAATCATCACCCGTGGCCGCTGGTCATCAAAGGTTTCTGAAGCATGAAGTGAAATCCCCGTAGCCCCAGAGCGGTTGATGATAATCACATCGGCCTGACCACTGTTAAAGTCATTAACTGCTGCAATTTTGCCATTGGTCGAAATCTCTTTGGCGGAACGAGTCTTGTACACCGCTGAGCCATCAGCATCATAGTCGAGCACCGATTTGCGTCCCGTGACTTCAGTGGTGGTGTAGCCCGCCTGTTCTAAACGGCCTCGAATATAGTCAATGGGGCTAATGGGAATCTGAGAGAGATCGCTATCCTCGATAATGTCTCTTGCTTCCAGATAGGCCGCCAAACCATCAACACCCAATTCCTCATCGGTCATGGGTCTACGGTCTCGTCGTCCCGTATGGTTGGTAATGGCAATATCGCGAGAGCGCTCTAGGTAACGGGCCAAGAGATCTGAAAAGGTAATATTGACCCGGTCTCCCGGTTTCGCATCATGGGTGTCTGCCCAGGCATCAATAAAGGCTCCCATGGTATTGTCCAAGGCAATGACCGGCTTACGTCCCGCTTCAAGTTCTTGAATTGTTGTTTGAACCGTGGCCTCTGCTTTTTGTGCTAATAACCCCTGCTCAATGCAGTTGTGCATCAGGCTGGTAAAGTTTGTCGATTTAACGCCTACCTGTCCGATAGCGTTATCCAAAGCCAATTGTTTTGCTTCTTTGCGCAATTCCTTGCTGAGCTTTTTAACCTCTTTTTGTTTCGCCCGGTCAAATGCATTAATCGCCCGCATCGCCGCCGAAAACTGGTCCGCCGTTTCCTGATCAGCCGGGACCGTCAGCGTGTCAAAAGAGACTCCTTCAAACGATCGCTCCCGGCGCATCATCTGCCCCGATTTTACGTATTTAGCTGCAATCACCTGCTGCAGCGGTACTCCACCCACCCGTAACGTAGCTTCCAAAGACCGATGTTTCCCCACCGCGTAGCGTAGGTCAGTACTGCGGGCATAAAGGTCCATTACATCAGGGCGTTTGGAATAGGTGGCACTGCTGTAGATCACCCCACCACCACTGGCCAGAGTCGTATCGATCAGCTCGCGCATAAAGTCAGCCCGGTTTGGCGGTGCGCCATTAATCTGCCAGCCCGTTTGGGGAGAGCCGCCCGCCTCGTGACTTTCATCGCAGATAAAAATAGCACCCCGTTCAGCGAGCGATCTTAAAAAGTGTCGCCGCAGCGGTTCTTTTTGAGCTACCGTTTGAATCTGGCTGTAGGTGGTAAACACCGCATCATAGGACCCAAGATTCCCCATTCCCATGAGGCGGTTCATCTCTTGTTCTTGTTGACCATGGCTGCCGGTGCGTAGCATGGCCCCTTTGCCCAGCTCAATCTTGGCATTGCTGTCGGTGACAAAGGGAGCAAAATCTCGTACGCCGATCGTCTCCAAATCCCGCAGAATATCCTTGTACAGCGCATTTTTCTGAGTAAAGAACACCACCGGTTTTCCCTGGCGGGTGCTGTAGGCCATAATGGCCGCACACTGACAGCCTTTACCAATGCCCGTCTGGTCACCAATGACAAAGCCATTACCCCGGTTGAGATTACTAATGGCGAGGCCAATGGTATCGATTTGTTCCGCGTATAACCGCTGGTGGAGTTCACCGATAGAGCTGTAGCCCAGACTAGTGCGAACAAACTCATCGATATTGCCATGCTGTTGCTCAAAGCGCATCAGCGCCACCTGAGCCGAATTGGCCATATTACGCGGAATCAGCGTGTCCATGGAACGGCCCTGACTGCGCGGTTGATAAGGGACTTGGGTGGTTTCTTTAGGGGTAGAAATAGAGTCAACCATGGCTAGGGTTTCACCGTATCGAGCCAGATGTGTAGGGTAGTGTTGTCGTGTAGCTCCAGTCCTTGAGAATAGTGGGAGCTGTCTGGCGTCAGTGGGACGATGGTCAGCTCCGCTGTATTTAGAGTCATTCGAACGATCTCGTTCCCCTGGACCAGTGTCTGTGCCCAGTCCTGACACCATTGAATCTGATCGTCTTCGTCCTTCGGCAGATCCGGTGATATTTGGGTGGGTGCTGTTTGGGAGAGAAACTGATTCAGGGTTTGGTGAATCTCCATCAGACTGTGACCGTTGGTTGAGATCGCTTCCCATATCAGCCAGCTCAGCCGTTCCTCCATCAGCTCTCGGTAAATGCGGTCCGTTAGCTGAGTATGGCTCTGGGGTACCTTCACCGTCAGAATGTCTGGATTCTCCTGGGGCCTCCAAAGTTTGGGATAGGTGGGATAGGGAAACATTGGGCAATCTCTCCTTAAGCTGGTTAAAGGTAGTGAGTATGGGAGGCACATCAACGGCGGGCAAGGCTCGTATCAAGGGGCCATCGCGCGCAGCCCGTCGGCCCTGAATCACAATCAAATCAATATCAGCCCCAGCTCCCTGTTTGGCATAGAGGTTTCCATCGAGGGTGAGATGATCCGTAACGGTGTAATGGCGATAGAGATTAAAAAAGAATCCACGGGTTTCGCGTTCGTTGTACTGGTTAGCACGATACTCATCGGTAATCTGTTGAGAGCGACGATGCGGAGCCGCAATAATTAGGACAGCACGACCGTCCTCTTTGAGAGCATCGAGGGCCTTAAACGCAATGGCATGGTCTAACTGGGCACTCCAGGTATCGCCAATGGTGAACCGTTGGCTTTGTCCGGTTGTCGGATCTCGGGTACGACCAAACGGTGGGTTAGTAATCACAACATCCACTATGCCCTGAGCGGGAGAATAGTCACAGGCATTCTGTTGTGTCAGCTGGGCGTACCCTTGATGCTGTAGTTCTCTAAACCGATCATCGTTTAACTCATTGGCAATCACTCGGGCTGGATTTGCCGAGATTAAAAGAGCACCATTGCCTGCAGTGGGTTCATAAACCACCGTATTCGCATCAATGCCTGCTAGGGTGGCAGCAAAATAGGCAATGGGAATGGGCGTACTGTAGGCCTGCTGGGCCATGGATGTGGATGTGCGCACCGCTAGTCGAGGTTGACGACTGAGTAATTCCGTTAGCCGGTCAAAGGCCTGATGGGTAGTGACGGATGGTACGAGCGAGTCAGTCCCCAAAATCAACTGTCGAGCCGTGCGAACAATCGCCTTCTCGATCCCCTCATCCACCTGTTTATGATCAGACGATAGCGGATCTAATACCTGCTCCAACTGGTCACTAGCAAACTGTCGTGCCTGCACGATAGTGGAGAAGCCGTTACCAGCCAGGAAGTAATCCTGGAATGCGGTGACAAGTTTTTGTTGGGCAGCGAAATCCATGGAGTAGAGGAGAGGGGGAGAAAGGGAGACTAGCCTAGTTGATCCAGTTCGCCGGATTGTAAGTAGAAGACCGTCGCTTTAACGAGATTGGTAATGGTGAGAGACACCTGGTCGTCGGTGGGTTGCCATTGCTGGAGTTGTTGCACCATCCATTGATTCCAATGAGGGCAACAAAAGACCGTTTGCATTTCGATGGGCCAGGGACTTAGCCAGTCAGGGATGGTGTCGTGTTCGCTGAGTTCATAGGCCTGAGCTTGAAGTAGGGCTTGAATATCGACGAGTTCTTTTCCCAGTTGGGTAAAGTCATCAGCCGTTTGGGCAGTGAGTAAAGTCATCGGAACATTGGACATAGAGGACACCGGAGCAAAGACCCCATCTATGGTGAACGATGCTGGGCAATTTGGGTGGCTGGTTGCAGATGCCGACCATCTAGGTCGTACCAGGTATGGGATTGTTTAATGGGCATGTCCGGCTGAGCCGTTATCTGGTCTCCTGAGAGATAGTTGATGACATACAGGTTATTGTCTTGGGCACGAAGAATCAGACCACCGGAATATGCTGTTCCATTAACCGTAATGAATTCACCATCAGGAACGGTAAGAATAAGTTCTGTATGGGGTTGATCATCCAGTAGTACCTGATGATTGTTGGCCTGAACGGCTAGCGCTTCGGTTGTTTCCCAAAGAATGTCACCGGACATCAGGTCGTGGGCCGTTAGGGGAGCGGTACTGGTGATATGGGCATCGGAGACCACCTCGCGGAGTATGGTGATCTCAGTGAGTTGATTAAGGTTGTCTGCAGTCTCTGGGGTAATGGTTTCAATGGGGGGTGGTGGCAATGCCGTTACCGGTAATGCCGCATCAGGCACGGTGGATATTGGTGGTTCAGGGTATGTCAGGTTTTCTAAAGACGGAGGTGCAATTAACTCAGGACGATAGGTCACAAACTGTGGCGCAACCGTTTGAGGTGTTGGAATAACGGTTGGTGGAGGGATGACTGTAGATGGATTGTTCCGAATTGGCAGAGGCTGAACGGGCTTGGTTGTCCGTAAGATTGGAGATTTGAGAGCTGGTTTAATCTCCGTCTGGAGAGACGGTTGAGTACTCAATAGAGCAGGCGGTGTCATAATGCCTGCAGCGAGGGTATAGGAAATCAACATTCGAACCATGGGTCTTAGCGCTCCAGATCAACGCTGCGAGACGGCTGTGGGCTATGTTGTTGCGATGTCGTTTGCTGCCATGCCTGGGCAAACATAGCCTTTTCATTGGGCGTCATCTGAGATGAAATCTCACCATTTGCAGTCGATGAGGCAACGATGCGATTATCGGTCTTGTTAAAAATCACCAGCGAACGATCCTCTTGACGAAGAATGCTTTGGGATTGAGTGTCTAACTGATTCGTATGGGCTAGGTCAAGTTGTTGGTGAGCAAAGGAAACCGCTTTACTGCCTTCTGGGGCTAGGTCTTCAAGATACTGCAGCTGACTATTGCCGGTGGGGTCAGCCATTATCTGACTTAGGCCAACCGATTGAGTGCGGGTATGCACCCGAGAAAACTGTTGCCGTTGTTTGTCACTGAGATTGTCCTGGAGAATGTGATACTGATTGCCCTGCTTTTCAAAGCTAAAGAGCGTTTGATTATCCTTATCACGGACGTCGTAATGGGTGTCATTTTGGAGAATATCAAATGTTTCTCCGGTATAGCGCTTAGGCGGTTTAGGGTGAATCGGTTCACCGTAGGTTTCCACCAGCTCGTCTGCGATCTCAGCGGTGGGTTCTACAGACTCTTCTGAGATCCATGGATCGTCGAGTACGGGTGCTTCAGGACTATTGACGGTCTCAGGTGCTAATTCACCCTCGGTTCCGTCATTTGGTTCAGCAATCTGCCCCTGGGTATCCACCAAATTCGAAAAGAAGGCCGCCATGGTCTGAGAATCATGGCTGTTTCCAATCTCTGCAGTGGTCTCTACTGCCGGTACTGTTTCTGCTTCTTCAGTGAGTTCCGTTGTGACAATGGGCATCACCTGAGATGGCGCGACCGTGGATGGCCCGTCATTCACCACTGGTTCTGGGAGTGGTGTGGCCACCACAGGTGAGGCTGCAACAGAATGTTCCATGTCCAATTCAGGGTCGTCGATCACCGTAAACAAATCATCGATGGCACCACTGGTGGCTGCTGCCGCTGCTTCAGGGGTATAGTCTCCATAATCCGCCGCTAAATCCACCAGTGCCGCTGCTTTTTCCTGTACCGCCGCCCGGTCTCGCTGAAATTCAAACACAGTCCAGTCCAGGTTTTTATCAACGGCTGAATAAATGCCATCGGGGGTAACCGAAAAGCGATACTGTTCGGTTTCAAAAGCAACTGAACCATCCGGTTGAAGGTCCCCACAGCGCTCCGTGGTAACCGCAATAATATCCGCCGCCTGTTGTTGAGACCGGGTAAGTTCCAATTCCGTGGGGGGCCGAGTTCTATTTTGTAACCACTCTAGACCCCGGTCTAGGGCCTGCCGCGTGAGTCGAGCTGCGGTTGTTAACAATTGACCCGTAATCACCCCATTGGTACGGACCGCTTCACGTTCTTCAGCATCCAGTTGGGTATATCCCGTTTGCATACGATCAAGCTCCTAAATCTGCCTAGATAGGGTGTGAGGTATCCCTGATGGTGTGGTTAGTGCATTGCCTGTCGGCATGGCCGTATCGTTGTTGCCCACAATGGGTAAGCGTGCCTGAAATTCCTGTTCTCGAATAGTGACTGCATCGGGATCTTGGGGAATGGTGCCAATCCCGCGAGCAATGAGAGCCTGTTTGAGGGACTCCCAACATTGAACACTTAACGTTTGCGCCTTCACCTCACGGGAGGTGACCTTGATAGTGAGCTTTTGGGGAACAGAGCCTTCTTTACGAGTGCCATAGCCAGGATTGATATAGACACAATGCCCTTGGGGCAAACGATTAAACTGTTCGGGTGCAAATAACCGCCGGGTGCGTTCTTGATCTGCCCGTGTGGTGCTGGTTTTACCGCCACCTGTATTACGAGACTTAGATTTATAGCGAATCTCCTCATCCCCCAGCATGCGGCTAAACATATCCGCCGATTCGGCACTCTGAGGATTAAACATAAATTTAGAAGCCGTGCCCCCAAAGATCGCCTGGGCCAGCTCTTTTCCGTAGGCCTTTTCCAACTGATTCTGGTTTTGATAGCCGATTAGGGTGCACAGACCATCTTCTCTATTTTCATTGAGCCACTGAACGAGACTGGGAAGATACAACGTCGGTAATTCATCTAAAACAACAACGAGTGGGTCCGTGCGGGGCTGAGTCACATTGCGGGTAATCACCATATGGAGAACTGTGGCCACCAATGGACCCACCACATCCCGTTTGTTACGGTCCATGCCAAAAATAAGCAACCGTTTTCCCGTCATATCTAAGGGCAGCGTAGACTGGCCACAAAAGGCCGGTAACATGCCCGCTTTCATAAACCGGGTAAAGACCAGGGCGGCGGTGGACACAATGGACGCCACCGTCTTTTCAGATTTGGCCGTACTCAACAGCTGACCAAACGCTACACCCACCCAGGGATTAATGGTGTTGATGCCCTTGAGTCGATTGATCAGGTCTGGATCGCTGAGGATGGTGTAGGCCGTCATCACATCAGGATGGGGTAAGGCCTTTGCTAATAACAGCGTTGCTTCTACAAGCTGGTCACCGGAATTTGAGAAGAACGGATCGTCAGTTTGAGCCGCCGAGAGTTTGAAATTGCGATTGAGCACCTCTGCAATTTGTCGGGCGGTGGCGGCATCGGTAGCATCCTGGATAAAATCCAACGGATTACACACCTGAGATTCCGGAAATCCCGGTGCAAAGATATTCACCTCATAGCCTGCAGCTTGGGCCAGTGCTGCCACCCGCTGGGTTTGAGCCGGGTATTTAAAATCATAGAGACAGAGAGGAAACCCTTGGGCAATGGCGGAGCGAATGACTGGGTCGATGACGCTAAAGGTTTTACCCGTACCGGGACCCCCAATTATCGAAATGCCGCGTTGGGCATCGGGAATGTAAATGGTTTTATGATCGCCTGAGACTCTATATTGAGTGGATTTCTTTTCATGGTGCACCAATTTGAGTTTGGGACCATTGACCCAGAGAGTGACCTTATTTTTCTCTCGTCCATTAATCTGTTGTTTTGCCCGTTTTTTAGCACGGCTGCGGTCGCCCCCTTTAGCCCAGCGGCTGGTGGCCAGCCGAGATTTACGGCCCCCGCCTCGGTTACCCAGAATAATAAGGGCCAAAATCCCCACGATGCAGACGCCCACGATACCCAGCTGCTGGGGGGATAGGGACGACAAAAAGCTGTTAGAGATGGATGCGAGTTGTATGAGACGAACGAAATAGACCATGGCATTACTGAGGAGACCCCATTAGTGCGGAATTGGCCATGGCAATCACCTCCGCATTGGGAGCCATTTCAATGGCAAAGAGATAGCGAATACCCTCCCGTTCAAAGATGACCTCGGTATTGCCCGGATTGGTGTAGGAATACCAGGGCAGCACCGTTGCGTTCGACCCATCAGTCAGCGAGATCGTTTCAATAGGATCTGGCGACCTGTAGGGTGCTTCCGCAAGCACTTCAGTACGCTCCGCAATCAGTGCCTCAAGAGACTCCGGCTTAAAGTGAGAGACTGTGGAGCCAATGCGATATCCTTTGACCCGAGCATGGTTACAAAAGCCTGCATCAGCACAGTGTTCAGTCCATCCATAGGCCACATAATAGCCCTCTGGTCCAGAGTACATAATCTCAGGATAAAGGGGACTTTCCATCGCTAGAGTTGTTGCATCCGGTATAAGTACCGGAATCGAGGTTTCACGTTGCAGTTCCTCAACTGTGACCGAGGTTGACTGAGCCAGCAGTGAGGAACCAGTAAAGAGAACAACGGCGATGCAGGCCGCCAGTATGAGGAGTGATTTGTTAGGAAATCTCATGGTTTGACTAGGGATTGTTAATCATGGAATTTGCAATGGCAATCAAATCCTCGGGAGCCACCCAGCCCCCCACGTAGTAATTGATGCCACCTATCACAAATGAGAGTTCAGGCGGCTCTTCATCAGTTTGACCGGCTGGAAGAAAGTACCCGACGACCTGATGGGCAAGCGTAATGGGTTGAACCGCATCGGTTGATAGGGCATCAATCCGTTTACTGTTCTCCCCTGCTGCAATGGCGACGGTTTGAAATTCATTAATGTCGAGGATAATGAGATAGTGAGTATCACTGACACTGGTATCGACATTGATAACGGCAAAAGGAAGACGAGCCGGTAGGAGGGGGGCTGACCAGCTGGATAACACCTGTTGATAGGCATTGTTCAATCCGGGGGGTGTTTCAACAGCCTGAACCGGTGAGAGCTGTGTGATAACAATAGCGGCTGAAATTAGCAAAACGGACAAAAAATGGAGGGGTTTAATGTGTTTCATACGGTCTCCTAAAATCTGTTGTGGTGTCAGCAGAGATAACGGTTAAGATGCCGGTACTGTGGCCTCTTCGTCAGGGGTAGGCACACTGAGAGGGGCAACATCGATTGAGCCAATGGCCCCTGTGGCCAAATTAATCGTGTTGATTGTGCCGGAACCGCCTGCCGCTTGAACCTGCAGGAAGCCCCATGGATCTACAAACTGACCGTCAATCTTTACTTTGTAATCGAGATGGGCTCCTCTAGATAAGGTATCTTCTTGACCGACTGCACCAATGGGGGTGCCAGAACCTACAGGGACATTACACGCGCCTAATCCACATCCGGTTGCCGCTTGAACCGAACTTAGCGATAAGTGATTATAGCGCTGTTCGATTTGACGACCCAAGGAATCGGTGGTCATCACAACAACTTGGACACTGGGTTCTCCGGTGGCACGGGCATGACCAATTTGAGCGACTGAAACAACGGTTCCTTGAGATACTGAATTGACCGCTCCACCAGCTCCACCCCCTGCACGATAGTCGAGATCAATGCCCCCGTGCCAGCCATTGCGGTAGGCGCGATAGGCATCAAACCGTTGAAAATCTGCCAGCTGGTAGGTGTTTAATAAGTCTTCAAGCGAGGTGCCTCCCAAGGGTGAAGTAACCGATCCATCTCCGGTGCCACAGGTAGATGTCCCGTCTGAACGTTGAACATCGTCTGTATCCGTATTTCTAATGTATTCATAGATATGTTGACCATAGCCCCCAATAGTGGAGCGGAGATCGCCATTGTTGATAATGCTGCGGGCTCCATTCCAATCAAAATTGTCACCATAGCCGTAATCGTCTAGGCTGCGAGCGGTAAAAATCCCATCGCGCATGCCGATTACAGTTGCGGGGGCGGCGACGGCTGGATCTAGCATCTGGTCTGGATTGTGATAGGTGTTTGTTCCCAGCACCTGATCAATCTTTTGATAATTTGTTGCCCAGGTAATTTGAACATAGCCGCGACCATAGTACCGATGCCCCGTCGCACGGTGGACTGCACCATAGTCTCCTGGTCCGGTCCGTCGTCGCCAGCCCGATTCAAACTCTTCAATCGGCCCTCGGAATAGGGCCTCATGACCGGTTGTCGCTAGGATGTAAGCAATGTGGGCAGGGTCCGTAACCCCCTGTTCTAGGGCTGCACCAATGAGTAGCGGCGCATGTTCTCGGACACCCGCTTCATCCCAACCATGGGCAACTAACCGACCCTGACGGTCATACAGTGGTACCGTTAACAGTGCTTCAATCGCCCGATCCACAATATCGCCGGTAACCGCATCTGCTCCAGAGAAACAGGGATTTCGGCCATAGCGATTACCGGTACGACCATAGCCAGTGTTGCCATAATTAAAATCATCACCGGAGAGTTTAATATCGGGGGGCGTGACCGGAAAAATTGCCTTCTCTTGAATGCTGCCAATGAGAATCCCTTTGGGAGTGGGAAAAACATAGGGCGTGCAGGTTTTAACAAACACAATCCGCCGACAGGCCCGAAACGAGATGGAGACTTGAACAGAGCCTTCCGCTTCATTGAGATTGCTAAACAACACACGAAAGCCCTTACCAAAAGGATGATTGCCAGCGGGGCCTTTACACCCAAAGGGCGCACATAGCGGTCCATAGCCATCGCGGACCTGCTGGTCACTCGTCATCCAAGCAAAGCCACTGAGCCCGGACGAGGGTGGTGCGCCCACTTCATCGAGTTCCACATGGATACAGCCTCCACCATCACAGGGTTCCCCCTTAAATTTGTCGCCTCGGGTCACACCGCCCGAGACGACCCGCAATCGATTGTGTTCTGGTTCACCTAGGGGCACATCAAAACGTCCCATGCGGATGATGTCATTGAGAACGGGCGGATTTGGAAAAGCACTGAGGGTCAGCTTATCCGTCAAACCTAGCGCCTCAAAATCACCGACAAAAGCATTCTCTAATGAATCTAATTCCTGGATTGGAGTGGTACTTAGCCCTGGAATATCGAGAACACTCCACTGATTGAGCTGTTCATCAAGAGACTTTAGCTGTAGATCCGCTAGGCCAGGGGTGTACCCATCGAGAATCTCTTGAACCGAATAAGCATTGTCATAGCCGACCTGTCTAAGATCTCGATTCAGTGAGTGATTTGTGTTTGACAGCTGGGCCTGGTAGGTGTCAATGGCGGCCATAAAAATAGAATTTTGGTTGGCCGTACTCCTCGCAAATTCAGGAATCGCATGGGCCAGTTCTCCCAAGGACACATTACCCATGGCGTCACCATAGGCAGATAGAGGAATCTCCCCTAGAGACACCGAGGTTTGCCGAGCAATATCCCGCAAACTCCATTCGCCAACACCAAAGGCCGTATCCAACAGATTGAGCGTGAGATAATCTTGAGCTGCGACTAAATTACCCGGTTGTAAGTGAGCAAGATTGATAGTGGGGGCAATTTCACTGAGCTGAGCCTGGGCGGTTTCATCGGAGAGATCAATGGCTCCAAAATCGTCGATGGCCATCTGAGACAGATCAAAGATCTCTCCTTCTAAAACCGTGCCATCGTCCTGGGGCACCTGATAGAGCGCCGTGGATGTTGCAGACTGAGCTAGGGCCGGGGGCGTAACAAGCAGAAAGACTAGGCTCACAAGAGCCGTCAGAATAAAGCGAACCATGGGAGAGAGTGGGCTAAAGGGATGGGGCGTGATTAATGCCTAGTTGTGGAGGGAGCTGGGGAGACTGGGCGCGGGGGAGATTGGGTACCTATTGCCGCAAGTCGGTTAATGAGGGCGCGGGAGACCCCGGACTGGGCAATGGCCTCATTGAGAGACAGCGTGCCGGTGGACGCTAGGGACAAAAAAGACTGCAGGTTGGACCACTCCGGATGCTGAGTGTCCATTAGCTGTTGCTGTTGTGCCTGTTGGAGACCGCGACGAATTTCGGTTAGACGTGTCTGCACCTGTCGGCGAACAATCCCCGGTGGTGTGTACGGTGGGTTGGGCACGACCCGGATGGTGGCGTAGGTTGCGGTGGATTGGGGACTCATATGGAGGACCACCGAATAGAGCACCGGTTGATTGTGTGGGTCGGTGGCCACCAGCGTCATCAGCGTGCTGTGGCCGCTGCCATTGGGAAACTGATTTGCCGCATTGGCCGGAAAGTCAATTCCGTGGGCCAGCTGACGGATACGAATCACCGACGCTGACCCACAATCGCGCTGAGTGGACTGAGTACATAGGGGAGTATCAGTGTTAAAGACCAGGTGAGATGGATCGTCTAGCCAGACGGACTGAATCCGATGCCCTGACTCGATAAACGATAGGGTGATGCTGTGCCCCCGTGGGATAGAGAGAATGGGCAGAGTGTTTCCCTGAAGCTGAGCCAACGGAAGTTCAAGCACCTGAAGCGCCACCGCTGGAGATGAGAATATTAAGGAGATGCCTGAAAGAACAGCCAGTGGAATACATTGCTTAAACCAGTTCATCGTGACCCCTCCTCAAATCTGCATTGGCTGATTAACAAACAGCTGCACCTCAGTACCTGCCGGGAGATACCAGGTCGAGGGGTGTTCTGCCAGTGCTTCAATGGCCTGGTCATTCCGCTCGGCTAAACGATCTGCCAGGGCACCGGCTCCCCCTTCCAGCACTGCGCCGATAAAGTTTGGATCGTCATAGTCATTGGCGATGGTGCCTTGAAAGTCAGAATTAACCACGGTGGAACTGCGGGGGCGATTGAGGATAGTGCCCAGATTGGCTAGGCCACTAATCGCAAAGAGACCCGCATCCATGGAGAAAATAGCCCCACCGGGGTCGTTAAACCGCTTAGCCACCAAAGGATTACCCGCTTTACCACGAATGTGGAGCTGACCCGGTGGAATGGTGTAGGCCTGAGCATCGCGCAACACCGCTAAAACATCGAGAGTGGCGACACCCGAAGCCGTATCCATGGGAGCTACTGTCACAATCAGCTGGGCAGAGCGTGGAAAAACAATGTGGTTGTCGGCTGTCGTTAACGCCTCATCAAGGGTGACAATATATTTAGGCGTATCTGGGGCTCTAGAATGAGTTGTCTGAGTCCCGTCTCCGGGCCAGAGGATGGGTGTTGTTACCGTGGCTGTCGCGGTTGTGCCAATGGCAAGGGTACGCGTTGTCGCATGACGCATGCCGGGCACGGGGGCATGGCCATTGATATAGGTGCCGAGGGACGTATCCGCCTGCTGTTGTGACGATGTTTCAGATGATAAGGTCCTAGCCGGACCGATGGTTGTTGTGCCCGACTGACGTGTGACCGTTGGTCGTACTGTTGAGGACCTAGGGCGAGCGGTAGACGAACTCTGGGACATCAGCTGACCCAGAGTGCCAGATTGCGCCAACTGTTGCCACGTTTCCCACGGATTAACCGGTTCCATTGGTGTGGGTACGACTCTCGGCTGAATCGGTGCCGGAGTTGTTTGTACAGGAGCCGTCCGAGGTGCTGTTGCTGAGCGCGATGCAGCAGGCTGAGGGGCTGTTGTTGTGGTTGCAGACGTTGCTACGGAAGTTGTTTCAGACGATGCTGTTTCTACGCTGTCGATAGCATCATCGCTATTGGCTTGGGACGGTAGATCCCCATCCATATCCTCTAATTCCTGTGCCTGATCCTTGAGGGCCACTTCAGTACGGAGAGCTCCCAATTCACCCTTGTTTTCAGAGGGCGGCTCCAACGATAGCGTGAGCCCGTCATCCGCTTCGTAGGATGTTTCTGTTGTCTCTGTTGAGGTGACCGAAACCGGTCGAAAGATTTGATTGGTAATCAATCCGACTAAAAGCGCAACCGTTGAAACACCCCCGGTGACAAATAGAATTTTGGTCGAGCCCTTTTGAGAAAACCGTCGAGGACTGGGCGTATCTTCTGGATGATGAAGAGAAGTATCACTGTTGTTGGGTGGAGTAATGGTCGCATCAGGCTGATCAAAATTGACCAGCCGGGCCATCTCTTGATAGGCCATATTGTTCTGTAGATCGCTCATGGCTAATCGTTATTCTGTAAACTCTTGCAGCTGTAGATCTCGCATGCCCGTAATCTCTAGCCCGGACCGTCGTACCGCATAGATGGCCGTGGCTAGGGGCGTTAGCGTCTCCGGTGGGGCTGGGACATCAATGGATTGAACGTAGATGCGTTTATTAAAGGGAACGGCCTTACCGGTGGGTGTTTGGGGCGAATAGACCATCAAATCGGCCACCACATCCACACTCCAGGAACCGGGATCTTGGTCCGCCGGATAGCCCACCTCGCGGATTTTAAGCACCACTTCTTTATGACCAGCAAAGATATCTTCCGGGGTCATGGTGGCGAGCTTTTGAAGAAACTCAGTACGAAATTCTTCTTCTAGGGTGAAGGACGCTTGCCAAGCGGGTGTGGTCACCTTTTTGGTAAACCCATCGGCGAGGGTAACCTCAATGCCCGTATCTTGCGGGACAGTTGCAGCGGTATCAAACTTGCTGGTGGGTTCAGCGGCGGGTAGATCCGCAGACCAGTTCATCAAGTAGATGAGACTGTCGCTCACAAACTTGCGAATAATTTCCGGTTCTCGCTGCTGGTTAGGCGTTTCGGTTACCCGAATACTGGTGCCATCGGTGAGCTGCACGAGAGCTGCTGCAGGCTTTTTCGCAAGATGGCGCGTATAGGATAGGGTGGAGAGAATCAGTAGACCGAAGAGACCCGAGATGCTGAGATTGGCAATCAGTAAGATCGCTAGAAAACTCTTTTGTCCGACTCGCCCCCAGTTTGTGGAATCCTGGACCACAGGATTAGCAATGGTCTGACGACCCTTAAGAAAAGGAATCATGATTTACCCCCCGTGTAGGCACTCAATCCCAGGGAGGCCACGCTAAAGGTTAACTGTTGAACCGTAGCGAGTACTCCATTAAAGACGGCCATTCCACCCCCTGCAGCCATGGCAAAGGAAAGAACAGGGGCTAGAAGCCCGAGCAAAATCATATTGACCATGGGGTCTAGGGGACCGGCCTGATAAATCATCGTCACCAACATGGCGGTGACCACGTTAAAACATAGCTTGGCTAGCCCGACGGAGAGAAATGAAATAATCCAGGCATAGAGAGCAATACCGCCCAAGGGAGAGAGCGTTAGTCCCAATGCAATCGGGCCTAACATCGCGGTTAACAAAAAGCTCAGCTCGACAAGATACTGAAATGCATTTTGGAGGGCGGCTAAAAAGGCTTCAATGGCTAAACTAATCAGTGGATTGACGACGGCCCCTTTGAGATTGAGGGCCAGCAATGGATTCTCCCTAAGATCTGAGATTGCTGTTTTCACCAGATTGGTGAGCCGATTTCCCCAGATGGTGGTGCCATAGCGAGCATTAAACCCATCAACAATAGCCGTCGCCTGCTGCTGCCCCTGTTCTAAACAAGCAATCAGCTGATCATTGTTGGTGATGCCATTACACTGGGCGCGTACATCACGGATCGCTTTTTCCGCATTGCCATAGTCCAATACCTCATTGAGATGGGTTTCATACACAAGTGAGGCATTGGCAATTTGTAGAACCTGGGCATTGGTTTGATTGATCAAGCTACGCAGGGTGGTGGATGTCTGTCGTAGTAGGCTGGCATCATTGCCGAGTAAAATCACCACGACAAGCGGCCACACCATTTGAGAGATTACATCATAGGATTCATCCGCCAGCGCTGCCCGCAAAAATTTGAACATAAAAAAGCCCAGGGACAATAGGGCAAACAATCGGCCCAGATTGACCAGGGCAATATAAATCTGATTGGGAGTCGCGATAAACAATGTCCAGGATTCATCCCAGGCATTGGCCATTTGTTGGGAGAGGGCGGTGCCACAGTTGAGGGCAAAGTCATTCTTGTTAAAAAAGGGACTGACGCAGTCTTCAACCACCTGGGGAACCTGACCAAATAGGAGCATTTGCATAGACATCACCTCATCACATGAACCAATCGGCTAGTGCGAGCGGCATCTTCCGTGGCTCCTGCTGCGGTTGCCATATCTCGCTGGATAGATTGGTTGAGCTGTTGGTTTAGGAGCTGGAGATTTTTGCCATTAACAAAGGTGCCATCGCGGATCTCTCGACCAAAGTGAAGATCAAGGACCGATAGCTGAGTATCAATGGCATTTTGTTGACGCCCATAGGCCACTTGACTGGATGTGGCCACTTGGAGAGACACCATTCCCGATAGTGCGGTTTTGAGCACATCTTGGGTACTGGTTTGTTCCTGGGTGGAGGTGACCACCTGTTCTGCGGCTTCCGCCTGTTGAGCTAACGCTTCAATAGATTGTTCAACCAGGGTTTTAGAATTATCTGCCCCCGTTTGAGCCGCTGTTAGCCGTTGTTTTGTAGCCGCCTGTCCCGCTTCAGAAAGTCCCAGAGCCGTCATCGCATCTGTGAGTGTGCCCACCGCATCCACATTGGCGGCTACGGTGGGATTAACCCCCGGTGTGATACTGGCGGATGCTCCACCTAAGACCGAGAGAACGGGCGGAGTATTATTTCCCGGTGAATTGGCTCCACCCCCATTGGGGCTACCACAGCCCTGGGGAAGAAAACAATGGCCGCCCAGGACATCCCCCAGAATGTCATCAAACATATCATTCAGGTCCGGCAGACCCATGTCTCCAAGGATATTGCCAAGATCAATATCGCCGATATTCAAAAGATCTTCTAGACCGCCAATGGAAAGCTCTGGAATGCCAGCGGTAATATCGCCAAGGACACCGGAGATATCCGGGAGGTTGATGCCGAGATCTCCCATAATGGAACTGAGACCACCGGAGCCAATGGACCCAAAATCAATGTTGCCTGGAATCAGACTGGCCTGGGCAGGGCTGGCTGGCACAGATAAAAGCCATAGGACGGAGAGAACGCCGATTACTCGGCGTCTAGTGTGAGGATGGGTGTTCATGGTTAAAGAAATTTAGGAAAGAGAAAGAGGGCAGGGGGGAAAGAGGCAGGGGAGCAAGGGAGAAAGCAAAACACAATCACCCCCTCACCCCCTCACCCTTGCTCCCTCCACCAGTAACAGTCGCCGCTACAGGAAGCCCCGCTGCCTTCTGCGGTAATTCAATCGCCCGTCCCTGTTGAATCGCGGTTACCAATGCATGGGAAAAGGCCACGAGTCCAGCTAAAGGAGACTCTGCCTGGGCCATGTAGGCATCACGGGCGGCCTGTTCATCGGGATTATTGGCCACCGCCGCTAACTGTAAATGGGGTGCATAATAACGACAGACGGTAAAGATACCGGTGTCTTCTAGCAGCCACTGACTGTAGAGTTCATCCCGTTTTGGAAAGAAACTCTCAC
Organism: Cyanobacteria bacterium P01_D01_bin.156; assembly: GCA_039024555.1. Lineage (GTDB taxonomy): Bacteria > Cyanobacteriota > Cyanobacteriia > Phormidesmidales > Phormidesmidaceae > Leptothoe. Next base: position 11,800 of record JBCCQQ010000048.1, on the reverse strand, counting down.
TGGCATTCCGGGCAATGAGATGAGCGGGAACCTTGAGAATGTTGGTAAAATTTTGCTGTGCAGCAGGCTGAATCCGACCAATCAGCTTGGTGGATAGGTTTGGAAAAATATCCGCTGATGCTTTCGCGCGGGCTACGGTCACCGGATCTTGAGCTGAAATGATGACCCGTACCCCAGACTTTGCCCCATTGGCACAAAGTCTAGCGACTAGGGCCGCGACTTCTTCATATTTGAAGAGAATGGGAGCCTCATCGATAAAGAAAATAGATGCGGGTGAGGCCAAGGCTCGACGCACTGCGGCTGAATAACAGGAGAGCGATAAAATTGCCGCATCTTCATCGTCACTCAGACCACGCAAGGCAAACACCAATAGCTGGGCATCGGTACGAAACGAGGAGGGTTGACCAATGGCTTTACCCACTGCAGAATCGAGCCAAAAATTGAGCCGTAGATTGATTTGAGCAATCGCATCCTCGGCACCTTTCGAGACTTCTGTGTACTGAGCAATGGTCTCTTGGGTACAAAAGCCCAGATAGTCCCGGAGTGTGGGAATCTGAGACCAAGCATCAGACCCGACACCTGTCGCTAGGGCCGCATCATAGCGCTGCTGAATGGTGGCATCTTCAAAGAAGGTTGTTAGTGCTAGGGTGAGCACCGAGCGAATATTCTGACGCATGATGCGGGCATCAGCGCTCATCTCTTCACTGGATGCCCCAAACACCATGGTCATTAGGGCACTGACCAGAAAGTTTTTATAATCCTTCATCCGCTCTAGCTGTTCATCACGGGGAAGATTGCGCAGGTCAGGAATTTCAAATAAGTTGTTGGACTCTTTTGAAATATCAAAATAGGCTCCATTCTCACCTAACAGTCCGGTGTAATCGGTAAATGTTGATGACCCATCCTGCTTAGGAAAGTCCATGGCTACTACCGGCATGCCATTGGCGAGTGCCTGGGTTAAAATCCCTGATACCAAGACCGATTTCCCTGAACGGGTAGTGCCTGCAATAAACAAATTACGGTGGGCGGTGTACAGGTCAATGTGAATGGGGGTACCCGCCTCTTCTGCAATCAGTTCAAACCCAGACCGGTCCAACTGCTTGGTCATTAGTAAGGGCATCAGCCCAATGGCTTCACTCGCCAAATAAGTCTTTTGTCGGCGAAAGGGTGTAAATAAAGGACGCTCTAGGGTGAGCTGAGGCTGACACTGCAGCCAGGTACGCCAAGCATATTCCCGCTCCCGTTCTAGACCCGCCGGACGCTGGAAACAGTTCATCAAAAACCGACAGGCATCATCCAAGTCTCCCTTGGTTTGTCGTCGTACCAGTACCACCAGCGATACCATTAAGGGAATATCCCCGCTGTACAACTTCGCCTGGGCTTCGGTGGCAATGGACGACCGCAATTGATTGACCACATCAATAGAAGAATGACGAGCCGAGACCGTTTGTGCCACATTGGCCTGCTTTTGTAACCGCTGTAGGTCAGCCTTAATCAAATTGGCATTGCCTTTAGAGAGAGTACACACCAAGGTGACATCCGAGACCGCATCACGGGCCAGGGCTGACCAGAGATACCGCATCTGCGCTGCCTTATCCACCCAGCCACCGGGCTTATGCTCAAAGGCCAGTACCCCCACATAGCCACCGCGATAGGCCACCCACTCACGGTCGGCCACAGGTACGGTGTGAGCGGTTTCAAACATGTAGGAGGCTGGATGTTCAGTAACCTGTTGTTGACACTGACAGTGGGTGCCATCAAACACCGTCAGCTGCGGTAAGGGTCTCGGTTCAGTGGTATTAAATTCATTCCACTGCAGTGCCCATAACTCATGAGCAGTCAGGGCTACGACATCAAGACCAATTTGAGTGGTGAGCAGCTGTTCCCAATTTTGAAAATCCGTGAATGCTTTTTGAAAGATGCGACTTAGTTTGACATGGCGTTGATGCTGGTCTTCGCCAATCAACTGCAGCCACTTGTTGCCCATCAGTGCAGAGACTTTTTGGATAAAGGCCTCAATGGTATCTTCTGTATCCGCTGCATTGGAATCAATGGTGGCAGAACAGTAGATGTGCAGCGACTTTGGTTTACGAATACCCTGACGGGTCAGCTGTTGGACCCGTGCCTTTTCACTCATTAAAATTGCCTTAAGTTCAGCATTGGGAGCAATGTTGTAGAGCTGGTCCAGCTGGCGCTGCCGCGTAGCATCCGAGGCAATGGAGGTAAACACCAGGCTCATGTGCTCTTGGCTTGGAAAACATTTGAGACCCGACTCTACGGCATCACACAGTTCCGCAAGGGTATCGGCACTGAGGGTGGGATGGATGCCGGTAGAGCGAAATGCAAAGCGAAACTGGAGCTGTTGTTTATGTTTGAGAAGGACAGCACCGACGCGACGTTTGCCGATGCAAAATTCAAGATAGTCTGAGAGATGGATAGCATCTTCGATGGGAGTGTAGCGCTTTCCCGCATGGCGGATAGCGCCGAGCGTTGTCGTTGCTTTCATCGACGGCGTTTACGCGTTGAAGAGATAGATGATAAAGAAAAGGGAACAAACAACACATAGCCTTTGGCCCAGCGAGGAACACCTTGAAATTTAGCCAGAAATCGCCAGGGTGTGTTGCCGGTTAGAATCCACCAAACCGCCAGTCCACTGAGAATAAAGATGAGGGTCCAGACCCAGTTGAGCGAAAAGAGTTGGCAGATTAATAGCGTAAAGACACCAATGGCACCCCAGGGTAAGACGAGTTCTGCGGGGACCGGCCCTAGCCGAGGGCGAGCACCGAGGTTTTGGTTGACGGAACGAAATTTAGGAGGAGACATGGCGCTGGGGAGAGGAGACGTAAGAGAGCTTAAGGTGCGGCTCCGCCGATCACGAGGTTAGCCATGAGATCACCAATTACAATTGCCATAACAATAATGAGTGGTGTCCGTGCTAACGTCGTCCAATCGTCGTCATTCCTGGCGGCGACAAGGACCCGAATTACGGCGATCGCAATGTAGATCACAAAGATGGCTCGCAGTACACCAAAGATAAGTGGGACCATTGTTGCAGGTACATTACTACCGGCGAGTAGAGTCGTAATAAAGGTTTCCGCATTTTGTAAAAACTGAGCCTGGGCGGGGGCTAAGGTCAAGTCGGTCAAAATGTAGGCCACTAAAAGCACCAACGATGGCAATGATGTCAGTGCCAAACGTCTTAGACGAGTCTTGCGGCTCCAGCGAGCCAGCTGATTTAAGCTGACTTCGAGAGACGTTGCTCCAATCAGTCCGATAGCACAGGCAACTAACAGAGTGCTGAACAGAATTCCCCTAAATGATGCATCAAACAAGAGTGAGACTGTGGCCACTCCAAGGAGAACAGGAACAGATGGGAGCCGAAAATATCGTGTAGACAGCTTTAGCATGGTAGAAGTTTTGGGGTGAATAAAGCGATTGAACGTCATAGAAGATTTCCTCTGAGATGAATCAGCCTCATCCTAGAAAAAAGTCTCTTAGCTGTAAATGGCTCTGAATTACGTCTTTTTTGCAAAGAGATTTTATGTTCTTTTTGCAAAGCGTATGGAGGCTAGAATTTTGAATAGAGCTGCCGTGGAGTTAGAACAGATTTGGAGACATACTCCCACCATGTCTAGTGATTTTGGTGGGAGCGGCCCACCCTATTTATTAGTTTTAGTGGGAGTTGCCCACCATTTTTATGGGTTTTGGTGGGAGCTGTCCACCAAGCGAAAATTCAAGAAAATTCATGATGGCATGTCGAACACCACTGGGATTAAAAAGCGGTTACTATAAAATACATGTGAATGTTTCCTATTTCGTCTAGGGCTGAGTCAGTGTTTCCTTTGTAGCTGACGATGGCAACGGTTATACAGCAAGAATTTAATAGCTTCACCTGTCCACTTATAACAACCATAGTTGTGGTAAGTGCGTTAATGAGTTGGGGTCAGGGTGTTTCTACTTGTCAAAAATCAAGGAGAACCTATGACCAATCGTTCGATTCCTCTCAAATTGCCAGATTCTGATAAGACCGATGTGCTTTTGCCTGAAAGACCTCGACTGTATGTGGATTTGCGAGATGCTGACATGCTCTTGAGCTTAAAGGAGCAGGCATCTCGCTCAGGGAATACATTAAGAGACTATGTCAATGATGCATTAGAGCATCTATTATCTCAGCCACCTGTCTTTTCAGTGCAGTTAGTGGAGAACTTGGAACGGATGAACAGCGTGTTTAAATCATTGCCCATGGACCAAATTGATCAGTTGGCCCAGTCCAGCCATCGGTCCCCAGACCAGATGCTGATTCATCTGCTCATGAAAGGTATTGCTGCCTATACAGCGCTTAATGACGCCGACCGAGATTAATCCGAGATGACATCAGCTCACCCCTGGCCAGATGACTCTGTTAAAGGTGTGCAGGAAATTCCCATTGTGGAATCGAGTGCTCACTTTGATTTAACCGAAGCTGATGTTGCAGCTGCTCGGCAGCAAGGATTGGAAATTACCAGCATTCGGGCCTTTTGCGCCCATGCAGATGACCGTCTCCATGAGACACCGCCTATATCAGATACGCAAGCCAGGGACTTAATGCAACGACTGGTGAACGCGTGGCCGCATTTACCTGTATCTGACACGCCACGCTATGTTCTAGACGCTATCCCTGGAAAAAGCATCACCCTAACCACTCTGGACGGTCAGCTGTTGTATCGCCAAGCAGGCGAGATAATTATGCATAATCGTCTGCACCCAGCGGATGACGACTATTTGTCATCGCAGCTAACGTCTGTGGATACCATGATGGCTGCTCAGCAGCTGATGAATCAGGTACTTGCCCATTTAGACCATTGGCCATCGGACCCCAGTGTTTTGTTGACCTTAACGGTAACGGATGGTCGCCTGTTGCTGGCACGGGCCGATGGAACAACGGTGTATGAACATGACGGTCAACAGGTTCTCTGTTGTGACATAACACCTGTTGAGTGGCAGTCGCTGACCCAGCGGCTAGCCCGCATCATCGCTCCTTCTCCGGACCCAGATCCAGATTTGGAATGGTAAATGCAGTGTGTTTTGGCTGAGTCAGAACGTCGCGCTCTTTTTCAGGTCGATAGACCGTGATGGGAGCGCGACTTTTTTGGCTGAGTTTTTGGAGTTGGTCATCACGAATCTCCCCAACAAGGTGGATCTCATCGATTCGGTGTTTGGGGAGTCGATGGGGTGGCTGCACCCAGGCAAATTTAAACGCTCTGGGCGTACTAAGATTCCACTCGGTGACCTTACCATTGCGATGTTTGAGATAAACGAATCCTGGAGTATCCGTGGCTTGTACCTGAACTAGAACAGGACCAGCGCGTCCTGGCACCCATAGCCGATCTCCCCCATAAATTGTCACGTCAGTGGTTTTATTTGCTCCTTGTTGACGTGCAATGTGGGGAGAATGCAAAGTGCCCAATTGGTTAAGCCGTTGCCGAACGGCTTGGGTAAGTCTTCTATGATGTTCGACGGGGGCAATGAGCAGTGCTTGTGTATTGTGGGCAATGGCCTGGGTAAATTGTCCGACAGCATCTATGTAGGGATAGGGTGTGGTCTGGACTTCGGTTAGTTTTTGAGAGGTTGATATCGCACTCTTTGCAGACCGGCTTAACTGACCATTATTGCTGTAGAGATGACCTTCTTCGGTTGCCTCAGTAATGGCCTGAGCCAGGTCTTGATAGCCGAAGGAGTGCTCTAGATTGCCCCAACCATCATCACCAAAGACGGTTTGAATCAGCGTCAGCGTATCTACGCTATCGGTCAGACCAAGAGAACCGGTGAGGTGTTCCAATGCATCTCTAGCCGCGGCAATGCGATCGCAAACATCAGGAACTTTGGAAACTCCAGGTACCGGATGATTCACCCCGAATCCCATGCGCTGATTTTCAGCATCCCATCGGTCTCGCAGGTTGGCTAGGGAATAGCCCCCTTGTTTTTTAGGTCGGGTTTGCAGGCAGGCCCGTTGCTTTTGGCTGCGTGAGGCATGGGGGCCAACCGCCTGCAGAATATGCTGTCGTCGTTTGGACCAGTAGTCGAGCTGTTCTGCAGTATAGCCCGCTAGCTCTAAATGTCCTTGATGACGAGTGACGTTATAGCCTAGTTGTTGAACATGGATAGCCAGGTCTTGATGGTAAACCGTTTGCCAAAGTTTGCGATGTTTGAACAAGGTACGGGTATCGAGAGCACGCCAATCCTGACCCGTGTGGGTGGTGTTTAGAACAACGTTGTGGGTATGAAGCTGAGGATCTTGGGCACGGCTGGTGGTGTGAAAAAACTGAGCAATGAGAAGATTGCCAGTTTGCGTAAATCGATGCTGGTGGGTCGTGCTGCCATGCCAGAATCGAGTACCGCTGGATAATTCAATGAGGTGAAGAGCGGCTCGAATAGCCTGATGATGAGCCTGTTGTAATGTCTGAATGCCTCCCCAGAGGGTTGCTAAGCTAATGGACTTTGGCGCACTGAAGGTGAGATCAATGCCAGGTGTGTGGCCGATTTTGAATACTTTTTGGAGAGGTCTGTGGTCGGGAGTGTGCCCCCATAACAGACCTTTAAAGGTGTCAGCATCCACTGAACCATCTAGCTCTAGCGCTTGGGCCGCTTTTCCCTGCCACTGACTCTTGGGGCCAGCCTCTGCATGGATATCGTCTGAGCTGTAATAGTGTGCAGCGTGGTGTGCAGTGACGGATGCAATGGAGAGCATGATATTGTTCGTGACAACAGAGAATTTACAAATGTCAATATGTTGGCCTCTGTGTGGGCGTAAATTTCAGGTGTAGATACCGGTGTAGATTGGCTGTGTGGATATACTGTGGAGATCGATGTTGACTTTATGTAGAGTCCTATGGGGATATGCATGTAGAGTCTTTATCGATATCACTATTGATTCAATGATGATTGTTGTTGATGCACTGTTGAATCAACGTAGACTCTCTGTAGATATCCTTGTTGAATCAGCGTAGAGTCTTTGTAGATGGGATAGAGAATCTAAAGAAAGACGTTGTTGATTAATAAAATCAACCGTTGTGTTGTTATGGTAGTGGCTAATCGGTTGTGTGTTTTGTCATCAGTTAGTTCAAGACGACTTAGTTTCCACAGCAGTAATCGTTCAGCATGACTCATGCAAAGGAGTCTCTAGAAACTTTTTTGGGAGAATCTAGCCACAACAGTTCCGGCAATAGGCTGTCGGAACGAACGGTTGTGAGCGAAATTTTCCCAGACATTGAGGCCTATCGAAAACGAGGATATTCACTTAGTGCGATCCATGGCGCGTTAGTGCGTGGTGGAGATTTAACATGTACGGTGACAACATTTCGGACGTATTACTACCAGGAGCGACGTCAACGATCTGACAGCCCTGGAGCATTCCAGTCAGCAACTGATCTCGCTAATTCGAGACCAGAGACGATTCCAATCCAGCCTGTTGAGGAGTCTGTTGCTGTGGATGAGGCTCCTACACAGTCGTTATTGAATATTACTGATGCAGAGCTGAAGGCACAACAAGCGTTGGCAAAGCGCATGTTTGCGCAACGACGAGCAGAGCTAGGGATGCGTCGACGGGGTGAATAAGCTTTTACGAAAACACTGCGTTGTCACGATTAATTGTTTCAATTTAGGAGGACTCGAATGAGTAGTTCTAAGCCGAAAAAGACCGATGCTTCAAACCCAAAGGGTCCGTATATTCATTTAGTCAGTGGCGATAAAGGGGGGACGGGTAAGTCGATGGTGTCGGCCATGCTAGTGGATTACTGCCGCTCTAAACAACAGTCGATTCAGCCGATTGATGGAGATATGACAAACCCAACGCTGAGTGAAGCCTATGCAGATGCCTTGGAGATTGTGGTATCCGATGACCGAGATATGCGATCTCAACTCAATACCATCTTTGTCTCTGCCCAAAAAGAGGGCAAAATCGTGATTGTTGACTTACCGGCTCGTTCAGAACTGTCTTTGAAGGCCTGGTTTAGTGACTATAATGTGCTGGCCCTGGCCGAAAGCCACGGGATTCAGTTTATTAAATGGTGGGTGAGTGATGGCGACCCATCTACATTAGATTTATTTTCCAAGTCGGTGAAAGAGTTTCCAGAGATTCGCCATATCTTTGTCAAGAATATGGGGTTAACCAAACCCGTCCATTGGAGCGTGTTAGAAGCATGGCCTGAGATGGGGCAATGGCAGCAGGATGGAACCATTGAGATCATTGAATTTCCATGGATGGATAAGCTGCTGATCTCTCAGGTGCGTCGCGCCCAGCAAACATTTGGTGAACTGGCCAATGCCGCAGAAACCGATGATATTTTGACCCAGGGACGAATCCAAGGATTTTTGAAACAGGGCTTTGCCGCATTAGAACAAACCCAGATTTTTCACAGTGGACCGGATAAGATTTTGGCCAGAAAACCGGTTGCTAGTGATCCTGAGGCATCCTCTGTTAAGAAATCTGCTCAACCGGGTTAATGCTGCCAATCAGGCCATGGATACATCAATAGCAATGTTAGAAAAGAGTTAGGTGATATGGCTAAACGAAAATGGATGTGGGGACTGTTGGCAGTGGGTTCTCTAGGGCTCGTGCTGACAGCCAAACTGATCCAATCTGCGCCTGAAAATACTCCTGTTGCAGCACAGCACTTGCCTGTAACGGCCCAGGTGGTGATTAACGGCACGACCTTGGATTTAGAAGTGGCTGCAACAGCTGAAGAACAGATGACCGGGTTAATGTTTCGAGAGTCGCTACCGGCCAACCGGGGGATGTTATTTGACTTACCCCGACCCCAGGCGCAGGTGGTGTGGATGAAGGATGTTCAGTTTCCGATTGATGCGGTTTTTCTAAAGGAGGGACGTGTGGAGCTGGTATTGTCTGAATTGCCACCCTGTAAGAGAGAGCCGTGTCCGGTGTATGGTGTGAGCCAGGCTGTGGATCAGGTGCTGGAACTAAATGGGGGGCAAGCGACAAGCCTAGGCATTGTTCCAGGACGATATTTGGCTATTCGGGCCATAGAGCGGTGATGTATTTCAAGTGCTCGATTGATAATGCTGTCATAAAAAAGTCCCAGCCAACAGCTGAGACTTGTAGAATTAGAGATTAAAGATGGTTTGACAATGGTCGAGCTGTTTCGTAAATAACAGGATTGCAGTGTCAATAACATCAAGATTTATCATACCCTCGGCAACTAAAAAAATACCGTTGCTGGTTTACAAGATGAAACGATCTGTAGAACTGATTGTTGTGTGAATTTGGCAGATATAGTCCTCCCGAGGATCAGCAACGTTAAAAACCCTACTGACCCGATATCATTTTCTGATTTGGCCATCGTATGACAACTTAATAAAGCTATGTGCTGTAGCCGAAAGTCAGCGGTAAACTGTTGGCTATGGCCTATCTTCTCTCAGCAACTAAACTAAAATCCTATGCCCAGTGTCCTAGGGCGTATTACTACCGGTATGAGTATGGTCTGAAACAGCGTTCGGTGTTTGGTGCGGCGGTTTTGGGTACGGCACTCCATGGTGCGTTGGCGCAGCTGTATCAAGATTGGCATTATCAGGAGCCGCTACCGTCGGAAGAGTGGCTGCGGTATTGCTGGGAGAATCAGCTGGGTGCATTGACAGCGGCCCAGGTAGATGAGGGCTGGCAGATTCTGCAGCGATATTTTGAGACTGAGATTGTTCCGTTAGGAGTGATGCAGCGTCCATTAGCAACAGAGGGACGTATTCAAGGATTGCTACCAGTTAATGGGTTGGAGTTTAAGCTAACGGGGCGGTATGACCGATTGGATAGTTTAGAGGATGGTTTGGAGCTGATGGATTACAAGTCGGCGAAGAATCCGAAATTACCTGGGGCTGATGTTGTAGACCTGCAGCTGGGGTTATACAGTTTGGCGTTGGAGCAGCGGTATGGAAAGTTGTTGAGGCGCATGAGTTTATTGTTTTTACGCACGGGAGAGCGAGTGACCTATGAGGTGACCTATGACCATCGGCGACAGTTGGAAGCGATGGTAGGTGAGCTGGCCCTACGGTTGTTGGATCAGGAAGACTGGCAGCCGCGCTGTGGAGAGCAGTGTGGGCAATGTGGGTATGCGAAGTATTGTTCAGCGGTGGAGGCTACACCGGAACCGTTGCCAGATGTGCAGCGAAAATCGCGGAAGTTGCAGCTATGTTTTAGTTTTTAGAAAAGATAGATGAGGGAGGATATTAGGACGAGGAAAGCTTGGGTTTACGTTGGATCGCTCGAATGCTTGATATGTCTTGTATGTAGTGATTATTGATATGGATAGTGCTGATGCTTGCTAGGAAAAGATGGTATCCCTCGAATTCATGCGATAGAATAGCTGCGGTTCAAGTGCTTTAGGTGCAGGGACTCAATTACTTCTTAGGAAGTAGAACTAATGGAAACCTCTTGTTAGTTTGTCTTGGGGAAGTGATCGGAAGACTGCACCTCAATTACTTCTTAGGAAGTAGAACTAATGGAAACGCAGCCAGCTAACCTTGGATCGCAACCCTCAAGCAGTTTTGTCTCAATTACTTCTTAGGAAGTAGAACTAATGGAAACCTGATGACGTAGGTAGGCTCATTACCAGGGGTGTGGATCTGTTCGCTCAATTACTTCTTAGGAAGTAGAACTAATGGAAACTTAACGCTCTAACGGAAGCACTTAAACTGATAATTTCTCAATTACTTCTTAGGAAGTAGAACTAATGGAAACTGGGACGGCTAAAGGGTGGAAGCAGATTTATGAAATGGCTGAACTCAATTACTTCTTAGGAAGTAGAACTAATGGAAACGTCGTAAAGTCATCATTAGCAGGGTCCGTAAACCCACTCAATTACTTCTTAGGAAGTAGAACTAATGGAAACCAGGGATACGCAATGAAGCGATTTGACGCATCTATTACTCAATTACTTCTTAGGAAGTAGAACTAATGGAAACATGCAGGCCCAAGATTGTCCAACGTTAGCTGGACTATTCCTCAATTACTTCTTAGGAAGTAGAACTAATGGAAACCCAGCAGGTGCGCTGATACCCCCAAACGCGACCCCAGCTACTCAATTACTTCTTAGGAAGTAGAACTAATGGAAACATACTTGAGTTACATCACTGAAAGCTATTCTAGAAATTTCTCAATTACTTCTTAGGAAGTAGAACTAATGGAAACTGACACGTCTGGTGTGTAGTGGTATAACCGCTTAGCTCAATTACTTCTTAGGAAGTAGAACTAATGGAAACTCAAACTCAAAAGCCGCAACCTTGAGCGTGCCTGAGGCTAGTGTACTCAATTACTTCTTAGGAAGTAGAACTAACGGAAACCTAAAAACCCTAGTGTTGATGTAGCGGGAAAAATAATACTTATTGCTCAATTACTTCTTAGGAAGTAGAACTAATGGAAACCTATAAACTATTGATGTTGGAGCTTCTACGTTCTCTTTCAATTACTTCTTAGGAAGTAGAACTAATGGAAACACTGATGGGGTGGGGTGCTTGTGGGGCGGACTTTTGTCTCAATTACTTCTTAGGAAGTAGAACTAATGGAAACGGAATCTCATATACATCCTTGAAGTTTTTTATTGTGAGGCTCAATTACTTCTTAGGAAGTAGAACTAATGGAAACTCAACATCGCCCCAACCGATCCTCTGTTCACCACAGGGTTGATTCAATGTGACGGGATAAAAAGCAGAATAGAGCTATCTTATCTCGACTGTTGAGTGATGACTCTGATAGAAGCGTTACAAACGATTCCCGATTACCGCAAAGCCAGAGGTACGCGTCATCCCCTTTGGATTG
>JBCCQQ010000047.1:0-51021 GCA_039024555.1 Cyanobacteria bacterium P01_D01_bin.156 | reverse complement strand
TTCCTTTTTGGCACCGTTGCCACAAACACGTTCAGGCGTTGATGAGACTCGACCGAAACAAAATTGAGTATCATTTACGAGGGCTAAGAGCTATAGAAGCTGTCCTAGATACGCTTTAGCTGTTGTGTCTCCCTTTCAGGGCGATTCGTTATGTGGAGGAGACAAGCTAATAAGACTCACCGTATGGTAGCTATTGCTTTCTCGACTGCGGCCTCTGCATGGATTTTTGTTGTTGGAAATAATTCAACAGTTGCATCTCCAGGCTGTACAAGTAGCTCAATTTCTGTACAACCGAGAATAATACCCTCTGCACCTGACTCGACCAAGCGATTCATAATTTTGATATATTGCTTTCTCGACTCTGGATCGATAATTCCGCAACATAATTCCTCGTAAATTATACGATGCACTATCTCTCTCGCATCTTTATCAGGCGTGAGAACATCTAACCCATATTTATCGATCAGTCGCCCTCGATAAAATGCTTGCTCCATAGTAAAGCGAGTTCCCAGTAAGCCTATCGTTTGAATTCCATGGGACTGGATCTTTTCAGCTGTTGCATCGGCAATATGCAGCAGTGGAATTTGAATACTTGTTTCAATCTTGTCTGCAAGCTTATGCATCGTATTTGTGCAGAGGACCACAAAATCTGCTCCGGCTTGCTCAATCCCTTGGGCTGCGACAACTAGCAATTCTGCAGCATCCTGCCAATGTCCCTGATGTTGTAATGCTTCGATTTCTGCAAAGTCAACTGAATACATGATGCTTTTGGCTGAGTGCAGTCCGCCAAGTTTAGTCTTGGTAGCCTCATTAATAATTCGGTAATACTCGATTGAGGACTCCCAACTCATTCCACCGATCAATCCAATGGTTTTCATGGCAGTTGCTTAGAGGTTTAGTCTTGATTCTGTGAATTGATTCGCGTTGCTGAGCCGTGGAGTACCTGAAGTCTTCAGATTATGCTTATTGAAATAAGCAAAACATTTCTATAGAAGTCATCATCTCCTAGAAAAATTTATCAAATCAATGGTGAGGAGATTGATGATAGATATTTTTTTAGATATGGCAATGCCAGCCCTGGAAGGCTCTTTTAATCTAAGCCTAATTCTCTCTTTAGTACTTCAATTGATTTCTCACCAATATAGTTCTCACAGAAGAAGACTTTTGGCGGGCGAATGATGTCTTCTCTAGCCGCCTGCAGGGCTTCTTTTACCACAGGGAAACTTGCCTTATCCAGTGCTGCAATCGTTTGGGCACTGCGTACCACCGCCGAGAGTTTTTGTTCATCATCGGTCTGAGCCGTCATCACCAGGATCTCATCCCCCCGCAGACTGTAGGCCAGCACCTCAGCGGCGCGAAGAATACCGGAGCTAAGACTCACCAACCCAAGACACATATCCTTAGGTAGCTCCTTGAGCTGGTTCAGTTCGTCAGCATAGTCGTAGATATCGATGGGAATTACCCGCACAGATTTAGGTGCGGCAATGGCTTCTGCTTCATTAATAAAGTAACGACTGGTCACCACCGTACCGGAACGTGTCTGGGAAAGGACATCTTCCAACTCTTCCAGGGGCACCAACTGCACCGGAATGCGTAGAGCCTGCTCTAACTCACGCACCATCAATTCCCCAGCACCAATATCCTGGCGAGGCGTGGTCACTAATACCCGCGCGCTACAGCGCAACCGCCAGTCAATTTCTCCCAAAAATAGTTCACGGGCCTGATGTAACGAGCACCCCTGGCGCAGCAGTTCATCTAGGCTGCTTTCCACCAGCTCCTGTGCTTTTGGAAACTGGGCCAATAGCGGCGAGCGGGGCTTGTCGATTTCCACATTGCCTTGGGTGCGCACATAAATGCCAGATCCTGGCTGGGCTTCTACCACCCCAGCATCTTCGAGCTGGCGATACACCTTACTAATGGTGTTGCGGTGCAGCCCGGTTTGCATGGCCAGCTGGCGAGTACTAGGCAACCGATACCCCGGCGGATACTGACGGGATGCGATCGCAAACCAAATTTGGTCATATAGCTGAGTAGAAGCCGGAATTTCGCTATCGGTTTGAATGTGAAATTGCACCATGGATTGCGCTCGGTTGCCGTCTATGGGGGAGTTTAGTCCTACATAGCCATCTAAAACTTAGATTGACCAAAACCAGGCTACCCACTCTCCCTATGAGGGTACTCGCCCAAGCGATTTTTGAGATGTGACAATTGTCATATAGCTATCATGGGACACAAAAGTTCACACTAAGGCCATTGTTTAGAGAGTGCGTCGATCAAGAATAAAAGCGCAGCACAACGGCTACCCCCACGATGCAAACCAACACCATCAAAGTCACCAGCGGCGACCTTCAACTACCGGTCTATGTAGCTATTCCAGAGGCGGAAGGTCCCTTAGGGGCAGTGGTGGTACTCCAGGAAATCTTTGGGGTGAATGTCCACATTCGTGATGTGGCCGAACGCATTGCCCGAGAAGGCTACGTGGCACTGGCACCAGCGCTGTACCACCGGCAGGCCCCCGGCTTTGAAACTGGCTACACCCCAGAGGATATTCACATTGGCCGTCAGTATAAGGTGCAAACCAAAGCGGATGAACTGCTGCGCGATATCCAGGCCACCATCGACTATGCCTACACCCTGCCCCAGGTAAAGGCGGGGGGCGTTGGCTGTATCGGCTTTTGTTTTGGCGGTCATGTGGCCTATTTGGCAGCCACCCTCAAGGAAACGATTGCGATCGCATCCTTCTATGGGGCGGGTATTCCCGACACGGCCTTTGGTCCAGGACCGGTGGCCCTGGAGCGTACGCCCCAAATTACAGGCATTCTCTACTGTTTTTTTGGCACCGAAGATGCATCTATTCCCACTGGGACCGTGGACCAAATTCGCGAAGCATTGGTATCTGCCGACATTGATCATCAGATTTTTGAATATGAAGGCGCTGGACACGGATTCTTTTGCGATCGCAGGGGCAGCTACAACCCGGATGCAGCATCCGATGCCTGGGAAAAGGTAAAGACCTTGTTTGCGGAGACGCTAGCCTAGGGAATCTATCAAAACTTAATGATTCCGCCAAGCGAAAATTGACTTACACTTGGAAAACTGACTTTTTTTAGGAAGCCTGGACTAACAGGCTATAGACCGTTGACTTTTTCTGCTGACGATTTTCTTAAAGCCCTAGACCAACATGACTTTAACTTCCAGAAAGGAGCCACTGTCACGGGCAAGGTAGATACCCACACTGACGATGGGGCCTATGTTGATATTGGTGGTAAAGCAGCGGCTTTTCTTCCCCTGCGGGAAGCATCTGTTGCCTCAGGTGTCACCCTAGAAGAAGCAGCCCCTGTGGGTAGCGAACGCCAGTTTTTGATTGTTCGCGATCAGGATGCCAATGGTCAGGTGATCTTATCCATCCGCAAGCTAGAAATTAAGGAAGTCTGGGCACAGCTGGAGCAGCGGGCTGAAAGCAAAGATATTCTCGATGTCGCCATTACGGGTACTAACAAGGGTGGTGTTATTGCCGATGTAGAAGGTTTGCGCGGTTTTATTCCCCGCTCTCACTTGGTGAATGCACCGGAAGATTTAGCGGCACTTGTGGGGCAAACTGTTTCTGTTGCTTTTTTAGAAGTCAGCGAAGCCAACAACAAACTGGTACTATCAGGGCGTAATGCAGCCCGTACTACAGCTCTAGGGCAGCTGACTCCGGGTCAGCTGGTGGATGGCAAAGTGGGGTCTATCAAACCCTTTGGCGTATTTGTTGACTTTGATGGCGTACGCGGCTTACTCCACGTTAAACAGATTAGTAAGAGTTTTGTACCCTCCATCGGTGATGTGTTTGAGGTGGGTCAACCGGTCAAAGCGGTGGTACTGAACCTGGACGAAGAGCGCGGGCGCATTAGCCTATCCACCAAGGTGCTAGAAAAGTACCCCGGCGAGATTTTGAAAGAAGCGGATAAGCTGATGGCAGAGGCTCCTGAGCGAGCGGCCGATCCTGGCAAACTACTGGCGGAGCAAGAGGGCTAATGGGTAGCGTATGGGAACTTGATTTTTACTCGCGCCCCATTCTTGATGACAGTAAAAAGAAACGTTGGGAAATTCTGATTTGCGAAGGCAGTCAGACAGTTGCAGATATCCCCAATGGTGGGTTTCAGTACAGTAAGTTTGTTTCAAATCAACAGGTAAACTCCATTGAGCTTAAAGAGGCACTGGAGGAAGCTATAGCGAAGGCAGAAGAAGCCCCAACCCGAATTCGCTTCTTTCGCTATCAGATGCAAAACATGATCAAGCGGGCCTGCGATGACTTGGGCCTACCGGCTAAGCTCAGCCGTCGTGCCCTGAGACTACAGAGCTGGCTGGATGATCGTCGAGAGAATTTTTATCCTGAACAGCCGGGGTACCAACCGGGGAAACCTCCCTCCACCCTACAACCGGTGGAAGTAGCCCGCCCCTTACCAGATGCTTTACTTGGGCAGCAGTGGGCCATGGTGAGTTTGCCTGCCAAGGATTTGGCAGATATGCCCGAGTGGGATATTGGCTTTGGTGAGGCGTTTTCTCTAGATTTGACCGATATTTCGCCGGACACGTTGGTGCCGGGCATTCTCATTTTTTCGGAGCGGGCCTTACCCCTAGCCGGTTGGATGTCGGGGTTGGAACTGGCTTACTTGGATGCACAAATAGGTAAGGTGTCTCAGCTATTGTTGGAAACTGGCAGTAATGACACCTGGATTATGGCAGGACTGAACAGCCCAGAGCTAAAAAAGGAAGCCGAGCGGTTTATGGCTGCCCGCGAGCAGGCAAACCAGGTACATTTTGTAGCCGTGCAAAATAACCCGGAGTCTGAATCCTTTGCTGGGTTCTGGCTGATGCAAAAGCGCACCTTTGGCTAGCGGGCCAATGGGATAATAAGCTTCCAGGAGGTAGGTTCAACATCTGCCTCCTATAGAGATGTTGCGGATATAAACGCCATGTTGAAACAAAAGCGATGGTGGGAAATTGCATTAATGTATGCGTTGTTGGCGGGGGTTGCGATCGCAATGCTCTTACCGCTGCTGTGGCTGGTTAGCACCGCCTTTAAATCTGGAACCGAAAATATTTTCGAGTTTCCCCCACGCTTTTTGCCCCAGGAGCCCACCTTTAGCAACTTCATTAAAGTTTGGCAGGCTGAGCCCTTTGGTCGCTATTTCATCAACAGTACCCTGGTAGCCGTTATCACCGTAGTTCTCAATCTTTTGTTTTGTTCTCTAGCGGCGTATCCTTTAGCAAGACTTACCTTTCGTGGTCGAGAACTGATCTTCTCTTTGATTGTGGCCACGATTCTGATTCCGTTTCAGATTGTCATGATCCCGCTGTACATCCTGACGGTACGGCTGGGCCTTACCAACAGTTATCTCGGCGTCATCTTTCCATCCATTGCCTCCGCATTTGGCATTTTTCTGATGCGTCAGGCCTTTCAAAATGTGCCTAAAGAACTAGAAGAAGCCTCCCGCATCGATGGCTGCTCCGAGCTGGGTATTTGGTGGCACATTATGATCCCATCGGTGCGTCCGGCCCTGGTAACTCTGGCCATTTTTGTATTTATCGGCTCCTGGAGCGACTTTCTCTGGCCATTGCTGGTGCTCAATCGCCCTGAGTATTACACCCTGCCGTTAGGTGTGGCCCGCTTGGCCGGTAGTTTCTCCCTCGATTGGCGATTGATTGCAGCGGGGTCAGTCATTGCCACGGCCCCCATCCTGCTTTTCTTTGTGGTGATGCAGCGCTACATCGTCCCCAACGAAATCAGCAGCGGTGTAAAAGGTTAGCCCGTAAGGCCTACAGCTTCTATGACAGCCTGTCTTTTGACAGGGTCTTAGCCAGCCCTTTACTATCGCTGGGGCATTCTTATAGGCCGCTCCGTGATAGACAGTTCTATGACCTCACAATCTTTAGAAGCTCCCAAAAAAAGAAAGTTCTTTTCCATGGGTATTGGTGCCCACGGCTTTATCGCAGTTGGCGTATCTGCCCACGGTATTATTTCCATCGGCGTCATTTCCCACGGCATTATTTCCATCGGTGTCATTTCCATGGGAGTTCTGTCTACAGGGCTGGTGTCCATGGGACTGCTTACATCGGGTTTGGTTTCTATGGGTATCAAGGCCGCAGGCCCGACCAGTATGGAACTGATGATGGACCATAGCGGCATGGGGCACGGTGGCATGGACCATGGTGAAATGGACCACGGTGGTATGGATCATGGCAGTGAAGCTAATCCTTAAAACTTTGCAGTTGCTGATTTCACAACTCGGCTTACACTGAGCTTGTGGTAACGGAAGCAACCATGGCGCGTTTTTTCTCAAAGCGACGGCAGCTAAAACGAAAGCTTGTGTGGGTCACGCTGCTAGCGCTGGTCTGGCTGCTATGCAGTGGTGAAGCCGTAGCCAGCCCGCTGGCAGAACGAGTATCTGCCTTTCCGGATTGGTCTAGCAAGCCACCGGTTCAGCCGTCTGAAGGTGATCTGGTGTATCCCAGCTGGATGAAGGGCACCTGGGAAATGAGCTCTACCCTACAGGAAATGGTCGCTCCCCTAGCTCCCGATGTGGTCACACCTGGGTTTGAGGGAAATCGCCAGTTTCTAGATGAGCCCATCGTTGCTGATATTCGCTTTCAAACCGCTCGGGTGGCCCAAGGTAAATTTCTTAATCAGCCCCTAAAAACAACGGAGGGTGTGGTTTCGGATCGGGCTTTTAACGGGCTCAGTCTCGCCAGGGCCTACTTAGGCGACGACTGGGTGAAGGCGGTCAAGGTGGACCCAGAAAATCCTAATCGGCAGATTACGTTCCTTAAAGATCGGCAGCAGTTGGTTTCAACCGTGACTGGGCGCAGTGTAGAACAACCGAACGAGAATACATTTATCACCACTGAGGTTTTTCAACAGTTTTTTCGCGGTGGACGCCCCACGGTGTACTTAAATGAGGTGGAAAATACGACAGCCTATCACCGTGAGTCGGATCGTGTTACGGCAGATCAGATCACGGCAGTGTATTTATCCCCCCAGGACCCGGATTACTTTAAGGCGCTAGATCAACCGGTAGCTCTGTATCGCTACGATCTGGAGCTGAGATCGCAGCCCGCTAGCTCACCAAGTTAAATCGCTGTAGTTTGGCATCCAGTAACTTAGGCAATGTCTTTTGCAAACTGGACTTGTTGGTAAACTCCAGCTTGTGCTGAGCGGCAATGTCAAAGGGAAACTGCCCCGGCAGGTCATCCCGTTCCATCTGCGCAACAATAATCTGCTCGTGACGTTTGCTGCTCAAGGCGTACCCCAGTTCAACACAGACAGCTGGGTTAGGGATCAAACTGGGTAAATCACTGTCTGTTTCTAGGATGGGTGTGGCATCGGCAATAAACAACAAACTGCGCCGAATATGACGCATCAACGTACTATTCAACCGGACAGCCCCCTGACTGAGGCGATGGGATTCAACCAGTTCAATAGGCAGACGAGACCGACGATTTAGCTTTTCGATATAGGTTTCTAACGTGGTTTGCAACAAGTCACTGGAGTCCGGATACTCCTCTTGATAACAGAGGAAAATAACCGGATCGAGATTGGCTAGGGAGTCGGCTTTGGCAAAGTAAATTTCGTGGCTTGTGATGTCAATATTTGCGATCGCATAGGTACCACTGCCCTCAATGTAAAACTCCACCGTATCCCCTTCTAGATAGCGTTGAAACCATTCCGCTTCACGAACATCGGCAACATCATCTAAGAAATCGGCCCGCAGTGCCGACTTGAGCAGGCTGTTTTTGGCTAAACGCAGATCGTGGGGGCGCTTTTCTAGCTCCCGAATAGGCTCATAATTCTGCAGATACCAAGCCTTGAGTGCGATGATCGCCATGTTACATCCCTTGCCTCAACTGGAACAATTTTAACGGGGCAACAGCATAAATTGAGAGATCTCAGGTGGGGCTTAATTTGGAATTCGGAATTTGGAGTTAGGAAGTCAGAAGGGGAAAGCACTCCGAATTCTGACTTCCGAATTCCTAACTCTAGTTTCCAGGGAAAATCATTCCACTTTATGGGGATACCCCATAGTTTTACGGAGCGAACCTACAGTTTATAGCCACGAAAATCCTAGTTTAGGAGCAGCGGGGTTTGTAGTTTTGTCTAGGTTATTTATTCGCGTCTGTAACTCTACTTAAAATCGTGAATAACGTAATAGGTTCTGTTGTTTCTGCGGCTTCTAAGTTCCTGTTCAGGTGTTAGAACCAACCTCATTTGCATCTAAAGTAATTTATCCATGGCTGATTTATTCATCTCCTATTCCCGCAAGGATACAGAATTTGTACGCACCCTTGATGCGGCCCTAATACGGAGTAAGTATGACACTTGGGTAGATTGGCAGAATATCCCGCTTACCGCAGACTGGTGGAAAGAGATAGAAGCTGGCATCGAAACCGCCCATACCTTTATCTTTATTTTGAGCCCTGACTCGGTGGCGTCCAAAGTCTGTCGTAAGGAAATTGACCATGCTGTCAAAAATAACAAGCGGTTGATTCCCATTGTGCGCCGCGATGTAAAAGCTGATGAAGTGCATCCGGCGCTGGCCAAACTCAACTGGATTTACTTTCGAACTAAGGACGACTTTCGGGCCAAGTTTATCGACCTCGTTAAGAGTATTGATATTGATTTAGAGTACTGGCAAGCTCATGCCACCTTACTCACGCAGGCGATTAGATGGGAAAAAAGCAGTCGAGACAATGGTTTGCTATTACGAGGCCGAGTTTTAGAACAGGCGGCTCAGTGGTTAATTAAATCGAGTGCTAGCCAGGAACCTCAACCCACTAAGTCTCAAATAGATTATGTCTCTGCCTCCGTAGCGGCCCGTCGAGCCACGAACAATCGCCAGCGGGTCACCATTGCTGTGTTAGGCAGTCTGCTAGTCATGGCAGTGGGGGCAGGGGCAACCGCATTTAGGCTCTATGACCAAGCCAATCAAAATCTGCAGAACCTCCAACGTGCCCAAAATAAAATTTCTGATTTGAATGCGATCGCAAAATATCAGCGGATTATCACACGTTCTCGGCAATTTACCCAACAGGACCTAGACAAAGGACTCCTGTTAGCAACCGCCGCGATGAAAGGACTGCAGGATAGAAAAGCCTCTACTGGGGAAGCCAGTCATATCCTATACAGTAGCTTGGCGCTGTTACCCCCCCAAACATCTGCTGTCGTTCATGAGGAAGCTGTTGAGGAAGCCATCTTTAGTAATGATGGGCGCTATCTAGCTACCCGCAGTGATGACAATACCGGGAAACTCTGGGATTTACAAAAAAATCAGCTCGTACAAGACTTTAGCTCCAAAGAAATTAGCTTTAGCCCCAACAATCAATATTTTATAAGTCGTAGTGGTGGTCAAGGCGTAGACCTATGGTCTCTTGAGGAGAATCAAGCAGTCACTTACTATACTCCCCAAGAGAGTACTCTGCAAGAAGTTAAGTTTAGCCCCAACGGTAGCTACATGGCTGCTCGTAGTGATAACAATACCGTTAGCTTATGGGAGCTAAATACCAAACAAAAAGTCAAAGAGTTTCCTACGTGGAACAATGTTGAGAAGGTTATGTTTAGCCCCAATAATACGTACCTTGCGCTTCTGCACAGTGGCAAAAAAGTCACTCTATGGAATCTGAAGACAAAACAGGTTACTCACAACAACATCTCGTACTATGGGCAGAACTATGATGTGCGCTTTAGCCCAAATGACCGTAATTTTGCCTATCGTTTAAATAACAGAGAAATCAGAATTCAAGCATTGAATGAAAATCGACATTCTGTCATCAGTCATGCAGATGCTGTGGCAGATATTCGGTTTAGCCCTGACAGTCTCTACGTTGCTAATCGTAAGACCAGTGATACGTTTAGAGTCTGGGACCTACAAAGAAATCGTGAAACCATTAGCCACAAGAATGCAGTAGAGGGCGTTAGCTTTAGCCCAGATGGTGTTTATTTAGCCACGGTCAGTCAGGAAAAGACGGTAATTGTATGGAATTTACGGCAGGGTAAAGAAGCGCTTCGTATCGACAATGACAATAAGGTCATAGATCTTAGATTTAGCCCCAACAGCAAGTATCTTGCAACCCGAAGTGAAGGCACTAAGAGTATGAGAGCTTGGGATCTCAAGGGTAATAAAGAAGCCGCACGTATCGCTCATACAGGCAATGTGGAAGACTTTAGCTTTAGTGCAAATGGCCGCTATCTGGCTACCGGCAGTAGTGATAATACGGCACAAGTTTGGGATTTAGACAACAACCGCGAGGTGGCCCGTATCGTTCATGAAAAGGCCATCATCCACGTGAACTTTAGCCGTGATGGACGCTATATTGTTACGGGTAGCGAAGATAAGACAGCACGGGTATGGGACCTAGAAAGCAATCAAGAAAAACCCCGCATCACCCATAACAATATTGAGAATATCGACTTCAGCTTTGACAAGCTCCATCTAGCGACTGCCAGTGGCGACAAGGTTGCAAGGGTTTGGAATTTACAGGATAAACAAGTTATTGCTCAAATGGTTCATGAGCACCCCGTCAAAAACGTGGTGTTCAACATACAAGATGACCGCTATCTTGCCACAAGCAGCTTAGATAACACATTAACAATCTGGGAATGGCAATCACAGCAAAAGATTTCTAGTATTCCCTACGATGCAGATATTGTTAGCCTCAGTTTGAGTCCTGACAATCAGTATGTTGCGATTGGTGGTACCAACAATATGGCCATTCTATGGGATGTCAATGAGGCTAAGCAGATAGGCAGCTTTATCCATGAAGGAGAGGTCACAGATGTGGGATTTAGCTCTGACGGTCGTTATCTAGCCACTGGGAGCAATGACAACGTAGCTAGGGTGTGGGACTTAGAGACAGGTGGCGACGAACCCTTCCGTATCGTGCACGAGGGACCTATCAATGCTCTCAGCTTTAGCCGCAATAACCGCTACATAGCCACCGGTAGCTCAGATAAAACGGTCAAGATATGGGACCTGCAAAAGCAAATAGAACTGGATCCCATTATTCATGAAGATGCAGTAATAGCGGTTAGTTTTGGCAATAATGGCCGCTATTTAGCCACGGGTAGTGTTGATAAGACAGCACGGGTATGGGATTTAGCCGCTGTTGAAGAACGGGACCCCGAACAGGCTTTAGCAGATTGGGAGCAACAGCAAATCCTGGAAATTGCTCGCATTCCTCACACAGAAGCTGTCGATAGCGTACATCTGAGTGCTGATGGCAACCAACTGTTGACGCAGAGTGGTAACACAGCCCAAATTTTACCTATTGAAATTGATAATTTAATTGAAGAAAGCTGTCGACGCTTAACCCGTAATCTCACCACCGAAGAATGGGATCAGTTTTTTGGCACAAAAGAAGATTACACAAAAACCTGCTCTAGCCTGGCCCAAATAACCGATCAAAAACAGTCTTAAACAACTCTAGGATCGCTGCTTCTTAGCATAAATTCAGTCGCAGGTAGCTTATTAATGAACGACTTGATTCACCACCGGCACAGCAATGAAATAGTCCTTTAAAGAAAACCCTTTAAAAGTACAACACCCAGCAATCTTCCTGAAGAACATCCTTACACTTGTCTCAAGAAGACTTGGAGATACAATCTGGAGTGTAGCAATTGCCCTTTGAGCATCTTACTAAACCCTGTTAGCATAGCTCCCAATCTAACAACGATAGGATGGATCAGCTTGACCTGCTGGGTGTTGGTTTAGACGAGACAGACTATACAACAGCGTTACCTCTTGTCTTTGTTTCTCTAGCTGTTCAATCTGCCAGGGAAGCGATGTATTTCGCTTCAATGACAATATAGATCACCTTGTTGGCCTTACGTTGTTTAGAGACCAAAGTTAACACTCTTTGAGAGTGTATGCTTATCTCCTTAGATAAACTTTTTAGAGGGAGAAACGATGGGTGGAGTCGTTGCGGCAGGTCATCAGCAGACGGCTGCTGCTGCTGTTGAAGTGTTAAATCAAGGAGGAAATGCTTTTGACGCAGCGGTGGCTGGCGTGCTGGCATCTTGTGTGACGGAATCGGTATTGACGTCACTGGCAGGGGGCGGTTTTTTAATGGCCCATACCGCAGGACACGATTCGGTACTGTATGACTTTTTTACCCAAACTCCCGTTAATAAAGCGTTGTCCCACGCGTTGGATTTTTATCCCATCCATGCCGACTTTGGCGATACGGTCCAAGAGTTTCACATTGGGTTAGGAGCTGTGGCCGTTCCGGGGGTGCTTAAGGGACTGGCGCATGTGCATCACCGCTTAGGTCGGTTACCGCTAAAGCAGGTAGTCGCACCGGCTGTCTATTTGGCTCGCCATGGAGTCGTTATCAATGATTTTTTAGCTTATGTTTATCGACTGCTGCAGCCTATTTTACTGGCAACCAAGGAGGCTAGCTCCATCTATGCCCCAGCAGGGGAACTGTTAAAAGCTGGAGAAAGGTTGCATATGCCAGCGTTTGCAACGTCTTTGGAACGACTAGTAGAGGGGGGTATAGAGCTTTTCTGGGAGGAGATATCGGAAAATCTAACCAAAACCCAGGGTGGGTATTTGACCAAGGCAGACTTTGACCACTATCAGGTGATTGAACGAGAGCCTCTGTGCTTGGACTACCACGGAACACAGCTGCTTACCAATCCACCGCCCAGTGCAGGAGGTGGACTGATTGCCTGCTCCTTAGCATTGTTAGCGAATTGTGACTTGATGACCCATGGCAGCCCAGAGCATTTACTGGCCCTGAGTCAAGTGATGCGATTTACGAATATCGCCCGTCGGGATGGATACGATGCTCGATTACAGGAACCCGCAGTTACTGAACAGTTTTTGTCGAGCGACCATCTGTCTCAGTATCGACAGGAACTGGCAACTGCGATCGCAACGCTTCGTTCCAATCAATCCATTGCCAATAAATTAGGCAGCACCACACACCTCAGTGTTATCGATACCGAAGGCAATGCTGCCAGCGTCACCACCTCCAATGGGGAAGGGTCCTCCTACGTTATTCCTGGCACCGACATCATGGCCAACAATATGCTCGGCGAGGAGGACCTCAACCCCCATGGCTTTCATCAGTGGCAGCCCAATCAGCGCATCTCTTCGATGATGGCACCCACCATGGTGCTACGGGATGACCGTCCCTATTTAGTACTCGGCTCCGGTGGGTCCAATCGCATCCGTACGGCTATTCTGCAGGTAATTTCCAACTTGGTAGACTTTCAAATGCCCCTTGAAGCAGCGGTCATGGCTCCCCGCATCCATTGGGAAAATAATACCTTTCACATAGAACCGGGTTATGACCATGCCCAAGCGATTTTAGGAAATGCTCGGCCTGTCTGGTGGCAGGCTCAAAACATGTTCTTTGGCGGTGTACATGCCGTTGGCTTGGACGATACTGGTGCACTGTACGGTGCTGGCGACCATCGCCGTCAAGGTGCTGTCGCCGTAGCACGGTAGCTATGGCACAATAGGGAACTGGTTTTATTTTTTCCGCATCCCCCATGGACACCCGTCATTACCACATCACTACATTCGGCTGCCAGATGAATAAGGCCGACTCCGAGCGGATGGCAGGCATCTTGGACGATATGGGATTGCACTGGACAGAAAATCCCTTGGAAGCTGACGTGGTGCTTTATAACACCTGCACAATTCGCGATAACGCCGAGCAAAAGGTGTACTCCTATTTAGGTAAGCAAGCAAAGCGAAAGCAGGCTGACCCCAACGTCACTTTGGTCGTGGCAGGTTGCGTAGCCCAGCAAGAGGGCGAAAGGCTACTGCGACGGGTACCAGAGCTGGATCTGGTCATGGGCCCTCAGCACGCTAATCGTCTGGGCGATTTGCTGGAGCAGGTATTCGCCGGTAACCAGGTGGTGGCCACTGAGCCTGTCCATATTATGGAGGACATTACTCGACCTCGTCGCGATAGCAAGATCAGTGCCTGGGTTAACGTGATTTACGGCTGCAATGAGCGTTGTACCTACTGTGTGGTGCCCGGCGTACGTGGTGTAGAGCAGTCCCGCACCCCTGAGGCTATTCGGGCTGAAATGGAGGTAATTGGCCAACAGGGCTATAAGGAAGTAACCTTACTGGGCCAAAATATCGATGCCTATGGCCGCGATCTGCCCGGTATTACCCCTGAGGGACGACGCCAGAACACCCTGACGGACCTGCTGCACTACGTACATGATGTGCCCGGCATCGAACGCATTCGCTTTGCCACTAGCCATCCCCGCTACTTTACGGAGCGGCTTATTAAAGCCTGTGCGGAGCTACCTAAAGTTTGCGAACACTTCCATATTCCGTTCCAGTCCGGTGACAACGATGTGCTCAAGGCCATGTCACGCGGCTATACCCACGAAAAGTATCGTCGCATTATTGATACGGTACGGCGCTATGTGCCCGATGCTGCCATCAGTGCCGATGCCATTGTGGGCTTCCCTGGAGAAACGGAAGAGCAGTTTGAAAGTACCCTAAAGCTAGTGGATGACATTGGCTTTGACCAGCTAAATACCGCCGCCTATTCCCCCCGACCTAATACTCCAGCAGCCCTTTGGGAGAATCAGCTCGATGAGGCAACTAAAAGCGATCGCTTGCAGCGGCTCAATCATTTAGTATCCATCAAGGCAGCTGAGCTGTCCCAGCGCTATGGCAATCGAGTAGAGCGGGTGTTAATTGAGGATATAAATCCTAGAAATCCACAACAGGTAATGGGACGTACTCGCACAAATAGGCTCACATTCTGCGAAGGCAATATCAATGATTTAAAGGGCAAAATCATTGAGGTTAAAATTACTGAAGTGCGCGCCTTTAGTCTGACCGGTGAGCGTGTAGAAGCAATGCTTGGTGCTAGATGACAAGGAATTCGTTTATCTGGGTTTTATTACGCGATTAAGCAGCGTTTCACTGCTTATTTTCGGAACAATCGCTATAAGCACTATTTCAAAAACTTCTTAAGCAAGAGCCCACTGATATGAGTCAGCCCTGGCGAGAAGCAATAGTAGATCTTTTTATCCGATGATTTCATACCGTGAGATAAGCGATACCTGAAGAGCTGTGTTGTGCCTAAATGAGTAGGCCTGGTGCAAATTTACTTGGTAAAGTTAGGGCGTTTCTATCCTACCTGTTGTCTGTTTCATGACTGCGTCTAACCTGCCCTTACCCCCCGGCGATTTTGGCCTGCCTCTCATTGGTGACACCCTCAACTTTTTTCGCGACCCTAACTATGGCGAAAAACAGCATGCTAAATACGGCCCCATATTCAAGACACGTTTATTAGGCAGTCCCACCCTTTTCGTCAAGGGGGCAGAGGCCAATCAGTTTGTTTTAACCAATGAAAACAACTATTTTGTTGTTAGCTGGCCACCCAGCACCAAAGCATTATTGGGCAATCTCTCCTTAGCTCTACAAACAGGAGGAGAGCATCAAAATCGACGCAAATTGCTGGCTCAAGCCTTTATGCCCAGAGCATTATCCGGATACATTGAAACAGTACAGACCATAACCCAACGCTATGCCCAACGCTGGGTAAACAAGAATACTCTCACCTGGTATCCAGAGCTCAGGGACTATACCTTTGATGTGGCTTGCAAGTTGTTAGTAGGTCTAGATAGGGGGGCTGAAACTGAGCTAGGGAATCTTTTTGAAACCTGGTGTGCAGGATTATTTTCCCTACCCCTAGCCTTACCTTGGACTCGATTTGGCAAAGCCAAACAAGCTCGTAAACAACTATTAGTTCTCTTAGAAGAGATTATTCGTCAACGACAACAGAGTTCTGATTTGGGCAACGATGCCCTCAGCTTATTAATTCAGGCAAAAGATGAAGATGGCAATGGTTTGAGCATTGATGAACTTAAAGATCAGGTGCTGCTCTTACTGTTTGCTGGCCATGAGACCCTTACCTCGGCCTTAGCCTCTTTTTGTTTGTTGGTTGCTCAACATCCACAGGTTCTATCTACGTTAAGAAAAGAACAGGCTGACATTGGTTTAGAAACTCCGCTCACCCTAGAGTTTCTGAAGCAGATGCCCTACTTAGACCATGTCTTGCAGGAAGTATTGCGTCTAATTCCCCCGGTGGGTGGTGGCTTTCGTAAGGTACTCAAAACCTGTGAACTAAATGGCTATCAAATTCCTGAAGGATGGACAGTGCTCTATGAGATTAATCAAACCCATCTAAATCCAGATGACTACTTGACTCCAAAAGAATTTCAGCCGGAGCGCTTTGCTAAAAAGACATCCGCCGATGGCCTAACCAGCAAATATAGCTATGTACCCTTTGGCGGTGGTATCCGTGAATGCTTGGGTAAAGAGTTTGCGCGCTTAGAAATGAAGCTGTTTGCAGTGGAATTATTGCGCCATTACCAGTGGGAGCTCCTGCCCGATCAGGATTTATCGATGGTCGTTGTGCCGACTCCCCATCCCCGGGATAATCTGCGGGTGAAATTTCAGCGGGTGAAATTTCACCCGTTATCGTAAATCCCGACTTCCCTCAGTTTGAGGGAAATCAGGCCCTGTCACAGGGTAAATGTTACTCGTACAGCCAGCTCTTGGCACAAGACTCCCAGTTAGCGAGTTCCTCACCTGTGAACCACAGGGCAATTTCAGATTGAGCTGTTTCAATAGCATCGGAGCCATGAATGATATTGCGACCGATGGTAACGCCATAGTCACCACGGATAGTGCCGGGAGCCGCAGTCAAAGGGTTAGTAGCACCGATCAGGGTGCGAGCTGAGGCAACGACACCTTCACCTTCCCACACCATTGCAACAACGGGGCTGGAGGTGATGAACTCGACTAAACTGCTAAAGAAGGGGCGCTCTTTATGGACACCGTAGTGCTTTTCAGCAAGTTCGCGGGAAACTGCCATGAATTTCATTCCCACAAGGCTAAATCCTTTAGTCTCAAATCGGCTAATGATATCGCCGACAAGACCGCGCTGAACACCGTCAGGCTTGATCATAATAAAAGTGCGTTCCACAGCTTTGCTCCTAACAATACGTTTATTGAGTTTCAACAGAACACCGTAGCGCTCGTTGGATTCTACACCGAGTGGAGCAGGCAAGGTAATCCAAGCCGGATTTATCTGCCCCACAGTAGAGCCAGATCTAGGGTATATCCCTTTGCGGTCATTTTACGTATGCTCTTGGAAAGATCCGGCAGTGATGGCAGGGAGGAAACCCTAGGTCCATCAGGCAAGCGACATATCGGATAGTTCCTTAGCGATGGAAATCGTCCAAGCCGCAATTAGGCTAAACCAAATAAGGATTTCTAGGGCAGAGCGCCTAGCTGCAACATTGATTAGGTCAATCCCAGATATGGGATGACGCTTGGACCACCAGGCAGCCATGTGTTTTTTCCAGAGCTTGGGGCTATCTTGTGGTCGATATTGCCATTGCAGCATGGATAGCAAAAAAGGAGTACCGCCAACTTTTGCATTCATTAAAAGATGCATCGCGATCGCAACTGCCATTACCAGCCAAGACACCAGGTGGGCGTAATACCAAAATTGCTCTAAATCTCCTTGGGGCAGCCATTTTTCATCCATCATTTTGCCACTAAATAAGGCAAACGTAAGGGCTAGGAGAGAGACGGTATTGACGCAACGACTGAGGGTATACCACCACTTCGGTGTGCCAACTTGGTGAGTGAGCTGCAGTAGCGATTTAGGCTGCCCTAGACGCTGATGGCCACGACCAAATGCATAGAGAACCAATGCTGGAAAAATCAACAATGTATATAGACCAAAGGTGCCATGGATGCCTTCAATCTGCTCAAATCTCGGCAGTGGTAACTTTCCCCAACGGCCATCGTAGGTGTTGTAGGTCCAAAACGCACTAGCCATAGCCAACAGGAGAAAACAGCCTGTAAGCCCATGCAGAAAGCGAAGAAGAAACGGTTGATAAGGAATTTTGGGCTTCATTGAACAGTCAAACTGTTTTCTGAATTAAGGGTTATACCCCCAGCGACAATCTATAAAAACAAAATGTTCCATAGAAAAACACAATCCCTTTTGCATCATTCAATCTATATTCAGAATAAGTCTTTAAAGGTTTACAGGCTTTGTTGCGAGTAGTTTGAAGTTTGAGTGTTGATACGATGAAATTGCTACAGCACGATACTCGGCATGCGAATTATTCTCAATAATAGTGCCAGTAAATAGGCTACGTTCTGGGATTAAGCATCCTGCCAGTTTAGTCATAAAAAGAGAAATTTCAATCTCTTTGCATGACGTGCTCTATAGTAAGGACGCTATTTTTAAAGGTTTACGGGTTTTGTTATCAACGGTTTGAACATTAATGATAAACACCGTGAAGTGACGGTAAAAGGAGACTCAACGTAAACCTAAGTTGCAATTAACAGGTCTCAATCAGAATTCTACGTAGATAGTTAATATTGCGGGCTCAATTCCATTCGGAAAAATAGTTCAAGAAACCATACTGAATCAATAGCGATCCCAGTTTTACACGTTCATCTTTATCTGTTGCTTCTAAATTTATTCCTATGCGCTCTCAAATATCGGATCATACCGCCGCCGATGCTGCCCCCATGGCTCTGACCCCAAACTTTCAACAAAACAAGAATTGGCGACACACCCTATCAGCATGGCTACAGCTAAATTCATTTGGCGGTCGTTTGTTCTGGATGATCATGGTTGGTGCTCTCACGGGTATCGGCGGGATGGCATTTCTCTTTAGTGAGATGATTAAATACCAGGCTGAGGAGCAGGTGCAAAGTACCCTGGACGGTCAGGTGAATGCGATCGCATCGGTCACTGAAGCGGCAGAAACCTTAGCTTATGGTTTGGGGATCAGCGCCACCACCCTGCACGAGCGGCAAGCCCAATTTCCGGATACCTATCGAGAGTTAACCCTACAGCTCTTTGAAAAACGATCTGACTTCATCATAGGTCTGGGTATAGGGCAAGACGAAAATGGACTAATCGTTGATCAATCCTGGCTGTTTCCCTACTACTGGGTGGATTCTTCTCAGGCTGAGTTGCCTGTAGGACAATCATCGATTCAGTATGAAGACTTTGCCGATGATAACGGCGAATTTTATCCGGATAGCGATCGCTATCGCGATTACTTTCTACCCCAAAAAGAAATTTGGACCGAGCCCTATGAGGCTAAAGGCAATCGTTTACTCACCTACTATTTCCCTCTATTCGCTAGCGATGACCGTTGGTTAGGAACAACATTGGTCGATGTGGATATCAACCACTTGAGTGACTTATTGAATGTGCCTGTCTTTCGACAGCGGGGGCGTTTTATCCTACTCACACGTTCAGGCAATGTAATTGCAGATCCAGGTAATGCGGACGCAGTGCCCCTAACTTATCAGGACATTCCCGACCTGAAAAATCTGTGGGACAGTGTTTCCGATGGAGAAAAAGGATTTTTCGAAGGCGAACAGGGCTATTGGGCCTATGCCAGTGTGCCAGGACAAGACTGGCTAGTGTTTGGATTTGTCCCCTACGGAGCTGTTTTTAATCGCATTGCGCTCATTACCCTAGCCGCAACAGTAGTAATGATCAGCCTGCTGTCTGTGGGAACGTTCTTGGCTATTCGTGGTCTTAGTCGTCGCCTTAGACCAGTCCTTAACCAGTGCAATCAGTTAGCCCAAACCGATGAAAACCTACTGGCCCTATGGAATACCCAGGATGAACTAAGTCAGCTCTCCCTGGCTTTCTTTAATATGCTAGAAAAGCTCAATTTGAATGAGGAAACTATCCGACGCCACGAACAAAAAATTCAAAAGGAGACTCTCCATGCGGATCGGGT
Source organism: Cyanobacteria bacterium P01_D01_bin.156 (assembly GCA_039024555.1). GTDB lineage: Bacteria > Cyanobacteriota > Cyanobacteriia > Phormidesmidales > Phormidesmidaceae > Leptothoe. The sequence continues at coordinate 31,208 of JBCCQQ010000047.1, read as the reverse complement.
GTCCGATATATTTCAGGAATTTGCTACATTTTTTAGTCAGCAAGGAGAAGAGCTACGAACGTTGATACGTCACCTGCAGGAAGTATCAGGTCAGCTAACTAGCCGCTCTCAATCAGCAGATATTCAGCTGGATGCTGTCAAAACCATGGGGCGAGCCCTAGATGGAGATGTTAGACGATTACCAATGCACGGCGCAGAAACCTTAACTGTTTTAGAACAACAGCTTACCCAGTTAGCCACAGCCATAGAAGCTGAACCCGCTCACCCAGCTGTGACAGAAATTCAACCCCTCGTCGACTTACTATCCAAAAATGTAGCTCTGCTCAAGGTCCATGAACGCAAGTGGGCTGCTATCAACAATTTGCAAACGCAGGCAGGGAACATCACTCGCGCTGGGGAAGCGGCCGCAGAAGAAACGCGGTCTATGGTGGATATATCCCACGCCATGGCCGAAATGCTAACCAAAGCTGAAACCATCACAACACTTCTCTCTCAGCGGGCAAAGTCAGTATTGGACTAGATTGGCAGATCTCCTGGGCATGCACAAAGATTTGTACACAAAGCCATGAGTGATAGCTAGAACCCTCTAATTGAGAGAGCTCTAAGCAACTCAACCTGATTAAAGTTCAGATATATCCACGATGAAATTGGTATAGATGCCCTGATTCTGACCGGATTCCTTAAGATTCCGTAGCAGTATGTAATATCTGTAGAAGCCAGTGTCTGTAGAATCCCGTAGACAGTATTACGGATATAACCCAGCCCTGGCTCACCTGTTTAAGGCTGTATATGAATTCTTCTAAGGTATCTGCTGCGTTGCCGTCGTCTCCTAACCACCCCTTATCCGCAACAACTTCCAATGGGCCTCAGACACGGATAATCCGACGACGACGACGCTGGTGGCTACTGAACTCATTCGGTGGTCGATTGTTTTGGAGCATTACCTTCGGGACTCTAGCCGGGCTGGGAAGCATGGCTTTTTTCTTTAGTGAAATGTTAAAGGAGCAGGCCGAGGAACAGGTACGCAGCAGCCTTGATGGGAAAGTTAATGCGATCGCATCTGTGACTGATACCGCCGAAACCCTCGCCTATGGTCTCGGCGTAAGTGTAACCACCCTGCACGAGCGCCAGGCACAATTTGCCGATACCTACCGAGAAATTGTGCTGCAGCTATTTGAACGACGCCCAGAATTTGTCGTCGGTTTAGGCTTAGGACAAAGCGAAAATGGAATTGTTGTCGACCAGCCTTGGATGTTCCCGTACTATTCAGTCATCACAGCCCAGGAAGATACCTCGTTTAATCAGAACACGATTGTCTACGAAGACCTAGCGGATGATGTGGGAGAGTTTTATCCTGACAGCCAACGCTATCAGGATTATTTTTTACCCCAAACAAGTTCATGGACAGAGCCGTATCAGGGAGATAATGGGCATCTACTGACTTACTACTTACCCCTGTTTGGCAGTGGGGGAAATTGGCTAGGAACGATTTTGGTCGATATTGATAGTCAATATCTCAGGCAGTTTTTAGATGATCCCGTTTTTCAGCAGACTGGGCACTTTATATTAGTTACCCAGTCAGGGGCAATTATCGCCGACTCGGCCACCAAGTCAGCTGACCTAGGGGAGCAATTACGCACCTATGAGGATATTTCTGAGTTAGAGTTTCTCTGGCCCCAGATTAACTCACGGGTCAAATCACGCAGTACAGGTTTTTTGCGTGGAAAAACGGGGTATTGGGCCTATGCCCCCATTCCTGGTCAAGACTGGGTGCTGCTGGGCTATGTCCCTTACACGGCCGTCTTTGGTCGAATTGTCCGAGTCACCGCTATTGTGACCATCCTATTGATGGGGCTGGTGACCCTGGTGCTGTTCTTAGCGGTGCGTAAGCTGGATCGTCGTTTGAAGCCTATTTTGCTACAGTCCGACCAACTCCCCCAAGCAAACGCGGAGCTTTGGATTGACTGGAATCAGCACGATGAATTAGATCAGCTATCCCTAGCGTTCTTTAAGCTTTTAGATCAAATGAATGGACATGAAAGCACCATTCATCGATACCAGCAGGCACTTAATCAAGAAAGTCGCCGCACTCAACATATGCTGGAACAGTTTTTGGAGTTTACAGCCCGGATGGGAGAGGAGGCCAATGATCAGCAAATTCTAATCCAACAGATGCAACAGCAGATATCTAATAAAGACATGCAGTCCGTGGATATTCAGCTAGATGCATTAAATATGATGGGACGAGCTCTGGATGACGATTTACAGCGGCTGCCCAGCCTCAACTTTAGAAAGCTATTTGCAGCGATGGAACAGCGACTAGCGAGTGTGGAAACAGCCGTAGAAACTATGGCTGAACCCAATAGAACTCAGATTTATATCCTCATTGCTCAATTAACTAAGGACATTCACAATCTGAGGGATTATGATGAGCAACAGCCCTCATTGAAGAAGCTGCAATACCAAACCAGCACTATTACTCAAGCTGGCAAAGCGGCCCATGAACATTCACAGGGCATAGCTGCGTTGGTGCAATCCGTAGCCGATAGCCTATTAAAAATCAGAGTGCTTTCTAATTCCCTAAATAGGCAAGTTAAGGTTGTATCGGACATGATTAATGTGGATCTCGCTCAAAGAGAACGCCCCGTAAGTTTAGATGAATTAACAACAGTCAAAAAATAATTTAATACCGATAGATGACGATTGATTCCAAGGTGCTTTGCCAATTAATTTGTTGTTCTCCTAGATGTGGCTTTATATTTTCTTTTTAAACCTTAACCTGATGCACTGCTCAGTCCCCAAACGTACACATCAAGCCCCCTCTGTATAAAGTTGGCTGGCAATTTGCGTGTTTATACAGTGAAGTTGTTATCTAAAGCGGTAAAATCTAAGTAATTTACATAAAGTTATAGTCAGAGGGAATGATCGCCACTGTCTGGAAGGCTTTCGGACCTTATTTAGATATCTCTATAATTTTTATATTATGTCCTCCTTGAACTTGCCGACTGCTCAGCAGTCAATGTCACTTAAGGTAGACTCCCGAGACGTATTTCCTATGGAAGCGAATTTCTATTCCAAACGTGGTCCGGTCGGTACGATCAAATCCTGGCTACGTTTAAATTCTTTTGGCGGACGATTGTTTTGGATGATTATGCTGGGTGCCCTAGCTGGTATGGGGGGCATGGCATTTCTCTTTAGTGAAATGTTAAAGCGTCAGGCCGAGGAACAGGTGCGCAGCAGCATTGACAGTAAAATCAATGCGATCGCATCGGTCACAGAGTCTGCAGAAACCCTAGCCTACAGTTTAGGAGTGAGCGCCACCACCCTCCATGAGCGGGGAGCCCAGTTCCCAGACACCTATCGTGAACTGGTTTTACAGCTGTTTGAGGGGCGCCCGGACTTCATCCTAGGGTTAGGACTTGGCCAAAGCGAAAATGGCCTGTTGGAAGATCAGTCCTGGCTATTCCCGTATTATTCTGTCGCTGGCAAATCGGATTCAAACTCAATCCGCTATGAAGATTTTGCCGATCAGGTTGGCGAGTTTTATCCTGAGACCCAGCGTTATCAACAGTATTTTCTACCCCAACGGAATGTTTGGACAGGTCCTTACACTGATAAACAGGATCGAGTGTTGACCTACTATTATCCGTTGTTTGGCGAATCAGGTTCCTGGTTGGGGACAACCCTAGTCAATATTGACACGGCTTATCTCAGTACCCTATTGAATGATGCTGTATTTCAGCAGGCAGGCAATTTTGTGCTGGTGACTGAGTCGGGAGAAGTCATTGCTAGCCCTGCGAGCGAGGATTTAGAAACTCAAACCTATGAAAGTATTCCAGGGCTAGCTGCGGTCTGGCTAGATACGAACGGTGCGCCGACTGGATTTGTTCGAGGAGATAGTGGCTACTGGGCCTACGCCACCGTACCCGGGCAAGATTGGCGCTTGTTTGGGTTTGTCCCCTATAAAGCAATCTATGGCCGTATTGTCAGAATCGTTGCCATTACCACCGGAGTGATGGGTTTGCTACTGGGCGGTGTGGTGTTCTTTGCCATCAGCAAACTAAATCAGCGGATTAAGCCCATCCTTTTACAGGGCAATGAATTTGCGAGCAAAGGTAATAACAACCGTCTCCTGCCAGCTTCAGCTGATCAAGACGAGCTAGAACAGCTGTCCCTGTCCTTTTTCAATATTCTCAACCAGGTCAATCTACACCAGGAAACCATTCGTCAGCAGCAAGAAGATATCGTCCAGGCAAATCGCCATGCCGATCAGGTGACTGAAAAGTTTTTGGCCTTCACTACCCAAGTGGATGAAGAGGTCAAAGAACAGCAGACATTGATTCAGCAGGTACAGCAACAGCTAAAAAACCAAGCCAATGAGTATCGCTCAGTGGATCATCGTCTAGATTCCCTGTTTATGCTGGCTCAAACCTTAGGAGGATTTTTAGATAGCCTGCCTTCGGAAGACGAATCCGCCCAACTTTTTGATGCGCTTGAGCAGCGCCTGTTAGCTCTAACTGGCACCCTGAATACAGCTCAACAACCAGACAAAGCGAATTCCCAGGCTTTGATCAACCAACTGATCGCCGATGTGGCCAGCTTGAAGGCCTACGATCACCAGCGGCATTCCCTAGAAAAGCTACATCACCAGACTAACGATCTGACGAAAGCAAGACAGGCAACATTGGCGAAGTCGCAGGCGATGACCACAGCGGCCCAAAGTATTCGCCAGATTCTGACAGAAGTTGAGTCGATTACCGCCACGCTTAACCGGGATGCTCAGAATGTTTCAGACATGTTGTGGAGTGATTTACAGCAGCCTAACGGAATGCCCTTGATTGTAAACACTCCCATGGAGCATCTAAATTTGGATAGCGGTTTAGAAGCTGATGACGTAGCACTCCTTGAGCAGCCAATTACCGAGACATCTGAATCCGTTGATAGTGGTTTAGAAGTCAAAGACATTGCTCCCTAAATCGTTTTGGAGGCTCCGCCATTCAACTATGATAGGAGTTACGGCAGTAGGAGTGGGCTAGATGGTGAGCGGGCAAGTATGGAAACTGGATGGAGTACGCAGATGGGTGCTTCTTCTGGGGGTGCTAATGCTGATATGGCTAGGTGGGCCATCAACTGCGATCGCACAGGAATCGGGGATCATCAACTATACCCTTACTGATTTAACTGGCCGTAATTTTGAGAATGCTAACTTGGCAGGGACATCCCTAGCGGCGGCAGAAGTGCGTGACGCTAATTTTCGTGGTGCAGATTTAAGTGCCACCATTCTGACTAAAGCCAAGTTTATTCATACCGATTTAACTGGCGCGAATTTATCAGAATCCTTTGCCGATCGAGTGGAATTTACCGGGTCTGACCTCACTAATGCAGTTGTTACTGATGCCCTCATGACCAGTAGCACCTTCGCAGAGGCAGAAATTTCCGGTGCAGATTTTTCCTACACCATCCTAGATCGCTTTCAGGTTAAGTACTTGTGTGAGCGAGCGTCAGGCACTAACCCCGTCACTGGAGTGGCGACCCGTGAAAGCCTAGGCTGTGACGGTTAGTCAGCCAGCAAACATAAAAAGGACTCGTTCCTAACGCAAGTGGAACGAGTCTACGATAGCGAACATGTCAACGAAATGCGCTTATCCATACCCTAGGAGGTTGTTTCTAAGTAGGCCAATTGGTCAAAGGTCGAATCTAAACAACACAAATCCTGGGGCTGAGATAGGTTGTCAGTCTTTGTAGGCTCTCTTTAAACAATCCATCTATGGGGATCAAAAATGCCAAATTCTCCGAGGCTGTTAGGTTACAGAGAAAATGTTCCTTTAAAGTTGAATGACTGCGTGTTTACACCGAAATTTTCTCAAACACTTGCATATTGATAAAAAAATGTTGATTCTATAGAGGACATGGATATGAGTTAACCGCAGCCAGTCGCCCGTAAATGGGTGTATCTGACTCCCACTGAAACATGTGTACAACGTTTCCTTCATGGTCTACTGAGCAATTAGAAACTTCGTCGGCAAACATTCGCCAGCTGTGTCAATTTCAAATTGAACGTCTCAGTGAAACTCTACCAGTGTTAGACGTTTGGTTAGTATGCTGGAATCATCTGGAAAATAGGCACGATACACTATCTTTCCGGCAAAATAACCAGCTAAGGCTCGAAATAGAGACGTACCTCAGTTCTGAAAGATGGATTAGCGAGAATTTGCCATTTTTAGAGCTAAAGTCCCTATCCGCTGATTCTGATGATACTCAGGTCTATGTTTGTGGGTTAGGCAAAACGGATACCCATTGGGATTACTTGTTTCTGTTGACTGAAAAGCATCTTTCTCATCTTCAACAAAATGTTGTTAAGGATGATGTTCAACTATTACAAAAATATCTCACGCTATATCAGGAGAATCTACGTCAGCGTGCCAAGATAAAGTTGTTAGAAGAAGCATTGCAACAAGCAGAACATCAGCTTAAAAATCCTTTGGCGTTGATTCAAGTCTATGCTCAAACAATTGTCCTCAGTGCGGAGAGTAAACAGCAACAGCACCAGGCGGATTGTATTCGGCAGACAGCCGGTAACATTGCTGAGAGTTTAGAAAGTTTGTTGCACTGTGGCCAACAAGACGCACTGGTTCGAGAACACCATGATTTACGAGTTTTGTTGGGAAATGTTCTAACGATATTGTCGCCAGCCATGGAACAAAAACAACTTTATTGTGTTCAGCCCACAGCGGCAGTATCTGTCATGGTAGATGGCTGGCAATTTGAGCAAGTTTTACAAAATCTTCTGGATAATGCCATTCACCATAGTCCACTGGGAGGAACGATCACAGTTCACTGGCAGGTATATCAGCAGACACTGTGCATTTCCATCAGGGATCAGGGGCCAGGTTTAGGGGATCTCGATAGCAATGCTCTATTTCGTCCATTTTATACAAAACGACCTGGCGGCACAGGGTTAGGTCTTGCGATCGCAAAAAAAATCGTCCTTGATCACCAAGGCAGTATCGAAGCTGAAACCCTGCCCGAAGGAGGCGCTAAATTTTCGATTTTCTTACCTTGTTGACAGCCTGTCACTGGTTTGAGCGCGTTTTCATCTTAGATATATCCCATCAGAATTTGCCTATGGTCCGTGCATATTCTCCGACAACAAGCCGTAATAGACATCATGCTACCCATCACCCATTGATCGTTACATCCTCAATGACCGATGCCATCTCTGTTCTATTAGTTGATGACCATGCCGAATTTCGGCAGGGATTGCGCACATTACTGGGCTTGTATACCAATGGGCAAGCGGCCTTCAACGTTGTTGCTGAAGCGGCTTCAGCAGAGCAAGCCATAGAAATGTTAGAAGTCTACAAACCCATGCTGGTCCTGTTGGATATGGAGCTAGCGGATGGTACAGGGCTAGAAGTTTTACAGCGACTCAAGACTTTAGGCGTTAATACACGAGTTCTGGGGCTGTCGGCTCACCGAAACGACACATGGATTTTTCAGGCAATGCAGGCAGGTGCCCAAGGGTATATCACAAAGGATAAGCTAGCGACTCAGCTGTACGAGGCGCTGTGTACTGTCTTACAGGATGAGATCTATTTAGACTCCCAGCTAACCAGCGGCTTTTTTCGATTATTCCATGCCAACAATGGGAGCCGAACTGTCCACGGGAGAAAAGATATTAAGTTGACCGAACGGGAGCGAGAAGTCCTTTACTGGCTCGTACAGGGAGCCTCTAATGAAGCGATTGCCAAGGAGCTTTACATCACTGTGGCGACGGTGAAAGCCCATCTAACGGCTGTATTTGAAAAGCTCAAAGTCCGTAGCCGTACCCAGGCCATTGTAAAAGCGCTCAAGCTGGGTCTAGTGGATACATAGCCACGACGCCAGATCTTAGCACTCCACGGAATGCATAGCCGTTAAACGGCAACCGCTCTGGCGTTCACCTGTAGATTGCACCGGGTGCGCACAGCTATAGTGGTTCTATGTGCACCTCGCCATGTTTACCTTGCTAGCTCTTTTTCTGTGCGCTCCCCACTTTCTAACGTTGTTTCCCGTTACCGTCGTCACTACAGCGAAATTCTCAGTTTATTAGGCAATACTCCCCGGCTGATTCAGCTCGTGTGGGACGCTGCGCCAGGATGGCTACTGCTGCGAGTTGGGGTCACGTTGGTCGCAGCCCTAGTGCCTGTGGCACAGCTCTATGTGAGTAAACTCGTAGTCGACCAAGTAGTGGGGATTTTAGCCACTGAGGCCCCAGGATTTACCCCCTATCTAGGGCTGCTCGTGGGGGTGGGGTTTGGTTTGTTGCTTCTGCAAAAGCTGTTTAGTCAACTAAATACGCTGGTCAATCGCATTTTAAATGACCAGTTTTTACTCCATGCCAATGTGCAACTGTTGCGCCAGGCCATGCGACTGGACTTGGCCCATTATGAATCTTCGGAATTTCATGATGTACTTAATCGCGCCCAGCAGAGTGGCAGCAATTATCCTGTACGCGTGGTAGAGCTCCTGGCCCGACTACTGGGGAGTACCACTCGATTAGCAGGATTGCTGACCTTGTTGATACGGTTTAGTGCGCCGGTGATGGTGCTTTTGCTGATGAGTGTTTTGCCCACCCTATGGGTGGGTGTGCGCTATTCAAAGCGGCGATTTTGGATGAGTCGACGTCAGACACCATCCCGTCGGTTAGCAGATTATTTCTATGAAGTGCTAACCGACCCTAAGTATGTCAAAGAAGTGCGGCTGTTTAACCTGGGGAAGCATATGGTGGAGCAGTATGGCACCATTCGCCAGGAGTTTAATCAAGAATCCCGACAGCTGGCCCAACGTCAATCCTTAGCCCAGCTTAGTATCGAACTATTGGGGGGGGTTGGGTTTTATGGAGCCTATGGTTTAGTGCTATGGCAAACGATTCGTGGCCTAGTCACCCTAGGGGACCTCACCCTGTATGCGGGTGCGTTTCAGCAGGCCCAATCACTAATTGAGTCTATTTTAGTTAGCCTGGCCACCCTGTATGAATACAATCTGTATGTATCTCAGTATTTTGAGCTGTTAGACCTTACCCCTAGGGTAATCAGCCCTGCCCAGCCTGAATCTTTTCCAAAGCCGATGGTGCAGGGGTTAGAGCTTCAGGATGTGTATTTCACCTATCCAGGCGCTGAGCAACCGACTCTAAAGGGGATTAATCTGACGGTAGCTCCAGGGGAGTGCATTGCCCTGGTAGGTCTTAACGGTTCAGGAAAGACAACATTATTAAAGTTGTTTACCCGTCTGTATGATATTGACCGGGGCAAAATTGTTATTGATAGCGTTCCACTTCAACACTTTGCCTTGAGCGATCTGCGTAGTCAAATTGGTATTTTATTTCAAGATTTTGCTCGCTATGCGCTCGATGTGCAAGATAACATCGGTTTTGGGAACCTCCCCCAGCGTGGAGATATGGCACTGGTGACTCAAGCGGCGGCAGGGGCAGGGGCAACGGCTGTGATTGAGCAACTGCACGAAGGCTATCAGACAATTTTAGGCAAAATGTTTGCCGGTGGTGCCGATCTTTCTGGTGGTCAATGGCAAAAAATTGGTTTGGCTCGGGCATTTATGAGTGATGCTCAGATTTTAATTTTAGATGAGCCTACTGCTGCGGTAGATGCGATCGCAGAGCACGATCTCTTCCAACGATTTCGTCGCCTTACCAAAGATAAGATGACCTTTCTAGTCAGTCACCGGTTTTCCACTGTGCGCATGGCCGATCGCATTGTGGTACTGGAACAGGGTGAGATTAGCGAAATCGGGACCCACAACGAGCTCATGGCTCAAAAAGGGCGATATGCTCAAATGTTCGAGCTCCAGGCCGAAAGCTACACCTAAATTTCCCATCACAAGCGCTCCGTAGGCTAAGGGAACCTCTGCAGAAATAAGTTGTTGACACAGATTCTCTGAGTCATTCAAGACAGGTACACAACGGGCATACAGCGATATAATAAATCCCCATGGAAACAATCTTCATCCTTGTCGATTCGGAAGAAGCCGAGAACATTGGCGCGGCTGCTCGGGCTATGCATACCATGGGCTACAACATCCTGCGTCTGGTACGGCCTAAAGCCAATCATCTTGGGGAAAAGGCCCTAGCATTAGCCCACGGTTCCCAGCATATTCTTCATAATGCGCAGGTATATGAAACCCTATCTTCAGCGTTAGAAGACTGCGATTTAGCCTGCGCCACCACCGCGCGCCATCGCTATGAGAAGCACCATTACACTTCTGTACGAGATTTACCAGCATACTTTCAAGCCAAGGGAGAATGGTTAAATCGGGTAGCCATTGTTTTTGGCGGTGAGCGTTCAGGGCTGAAGTCTGCTGATATTAAAGTCTGTGACCTGATCACTAATGTACCGCAGCATCAGGTACAGCCATCGTTAAACCTTGCCCAAGCGGTGATGGTCTACAGTTTTGTCCTATCTGATGATCAAACCCAGATTCAGATTACGGATCAGCGCCTTAACAGCGAATCCATGCCGCCAGCCGAATATGCCAGTCTCAAAAGACTTTTGCAGCAGCTAATGTCACGGGTAGGACTCCCCCAGCGGTATCAAACTTACGTGATTCAGGGGGTGGCCCGACTCGAACGGGAAGACCTTTATGTGATTCACAAACTGCGGTCAGCTCTAGATCGCGCTCTAGATCAACATGAACCTACTGAGCCATAAATCCTGTAAAAATGAGCGGCAGCAGAATTAGTAAACCACCGATAAAAAGCAGCGTAGCTGGATCAATATCCAGAACAGGGGGTTGATTAGGGGATTTATTCGCCATGATTTCTATGAAAATGCTTTTTCCTTAGATTGAATCAATAAAACTAATGATCAAAGCTAATGATCTGAGGGTACTGTACTGTCGCACTTTATAAAAAACTACATACAAATTTGGGGAAAGAATGCAGATCCTCGATATGGTTTCATCACGCGACTCACAGGCTTAGTCCAAAGCAAAACCTATGGTTGATCAGAAAAACGGTCTACTGAGTGACAACGTTTTAACTCGTCCTGCAGAAGGAGCAGTTTACACCTGTTCCATTGCCGTCATCGGCGGATCTACGGCAGCCTACACCACTGCTCTAACGGCCTTGAAACTAGAGCTAGATGTCTGTGTAGTACAGCCCCAACGAGTAGTCGGGGGACAGTTTACTGCCCAGGCACTACCTGCTTCAGATGACGGCGATCTATTTCGGCATCGGGCCGATCTGGTCACAGTCAATGGGGAAGAGTTTGCTATTTCTAAGAGTCAGCGTTTGTTTCGCAATCGTCAGCGCCAGCTCCAGCCTGTGGCTGGCCGTAAGATAGATGATCCCGGTGGCTCATGGGTAGGGCACCTATCCACCACCCCTGTAGTGGCATCCACAGCCATGAATGAGCCTTTGCTGCCCTATCTGCGTTCGGGCAAGCTGACCCTAATTCCCTATGCGGAGCCGACCAAGGTGCTGTGGGCACCGGGGGAAGTGCCAAAACGAGTTACCGGTGTCGTATGTCAAGACACCAAAACTCAGCATTCCTTTAAGGTACGTGCTCAAGTCGTGATTGAAGCAACAGACTTTGGCGACCTATTAGAGCTAGGTGAGTTGCCATCACGGGTAGGTCAGGAAGCTCGACGCGATACTGGCGAGGCTATTTTGCCGGAGGATGCGCGCCCCCAGTGTCAGCAGTCATTTACTTTTGATGTTTTGGTAGAACGAACAAGGCCAGGTAAGGGGCTGGCCGTGGGGATGCCGACACAATATGGTCGAGTTCCCTGGTTAAACATCCATGAGTTTACTGGAGATTTTTGGATCCGCAGAAAAGGGACTTGGCACAAGCGGGCATTTTTTGATCCTTTTGGCATCTTTCGCTATCGGCGAGTGCAGCGGCGTTCACTGAATAATAAGCAAGTGTACCTAGGCGATGTGGCAGTGATTAATTGGGGCACATCGGATCATCCACACCAGGGACAATGCTGCGGTAATGACTACCGTACGGGCTATTTAATTGGGCTAAGTCGGGCTGAACGAGATCAGCAAATTAAACGAGCCCGTATTCGGGCGCAGGCCTACATTCACTACTTGCAGACAAACGGCGTACCCGATCTAAAACCCCGGGGAGATTTAACCTGGACAAAAGACGGGATAGCCCTGGAGCCATATATTCGAGAAGCCCGCCGAGGTATTGCTTTAACCACTATTCGTCACGAGGATGTGGCTTCTAGCTTTTTTCCCAATCAGGCCCGTGCCCGCACTTTTGCCGATACCCTCGGGATCGGTCAGTATCACTATCTCGATCTCCATGGCAATCTGGTAGACGGTCATGTCAGCCCCAGTGGCAAAGATGTTATTGCATTACCGTTCACGTTGCCTGGGGGTTCCCTAGTACCTGTCAATACGAATGGTCTAATCTTATCGGCCAAAAGTATTGGGACTACCCACATTACCAATGCCGCCTATCGTATGCATCCCGTGGAGTGGGCCATTGGGGAAGCCAGTGGCTTTTTGGCTGCATTTACTGTTTGGACAGGAAAGCAGCCCCGAGAGATTCTCAAAGAGCCTGCATTACTGCGTAAACTCCAGGGTTTTATGGCCCGCAATGGTATTCCCCTTGTCTGGTTTGACGACATTTCCCATGATGATCCTGACTTTGAAGCGATTCAAGTGATGGCTGCAGCCGGGATCATCGCATTCGAAAATCGGCAAAATTTACACTTTCGCCCCTACGGTAGTGTAAGTCGCGCGGTGGTTTGCACGGCTTTAGTGGGCCTATTAGGGTTGAAAAAGGTTGAACCTGAGCATCCTTCATTTACGGATGTACACCCTGGGCAACACTGGGCTTATGGCAATATTGAAACCCTCAGAGCTGAAGGGATGGTGGCTGGTGTTGGCAGAAAACAATTTGCACCGGACAAGGCCATGACTCGTCAGCATCTGGGATATTTAGTCAGAAAAGCGATGCCCGGTGCCTATAAAGCTGCGTTTGCCAATACCCCCCAGGATCGACAAATTGTTCAACGACGCGATCTCTCGCGGGTCTTTTATCAGTTGCTAAAGGTTAAGTTAGGCATTGGTGTTGAGTGATCGATGCCTACGTTATTGGTATCACCCATCGGTTAGGACCCTTTAGAGAGTAGAACTATGGCCTTGGGCATTGAAATCATGGCTTAACAAGCTTTTCAAGCTTGAACCGTGAAGTCGTTTCTTGACAGACCCTTAGGTTGTGGTCATTGCTGCGCCTTTCAAGAAGATGAACACCACCGAATGTTTGAGTGGGCAGGAGCTGTATTTTATCGGCTAAGGTCGACTAGCCGTAAGCCCAACAATACTACACTAAGAGGTGACAGTGTAGCATCTTCGACCACGTTAGATTATGCTTAACATTAAGCATAGCGAAGAATTAGTTGCGCACTTTTGACCATAAAGATCCGCCATTTGTACATATTGTCTCCATAAGGAGTCCTTTAGACTGCAGGTACGTTACTGTTCTGGCATTGTAGTTTGCCGTATTTAGCCAGTGTGTGTTGGGAGATTTCACGTTGGCTCAGCTGTTAGAACTGAAAATTTTCAGGAATGGCAGTTAACTTGCCTAACTTGACCGATGCTGTACACACTAATTTTCACTGGTTACAGTGAAAATAGCTTAGGGCAGTTGCTAGCTCTGATGTATGGGTTATCTAGGCACGCTTCAACAGAACAGTGACAATTTTGAGGTAAATTCTGCAGGTTTGTAGAGGTAGGAATCAGCAACACTGAATTATCTCGCCTGTGGGTTCTCACTAACTGGTGCAACAGGATTAACACAGATGCTTACAGAACAAATGACAATCTATGTCCCCCCCCGAATAAAAAGAGAGATTCAGCAACTTGCAACGTCAAAAGACCAGTCCATGAACACTATTGTGGTGAAGGCTTTGGAACTTGCGATCGCAGCTTGGGAGTCCCAAAGCCATAACTAGCTAAAAATTGTCTGACGATGGAAATAGAGGCGCTGCTGATCCTCGGTATGAATTTATCTAAAAGACACTGTTCTGTTACAAGTCTGACTGATCGGGTTATGCCCTAAATCAGCAACGGCAAAATAGAGGCCCCCTGCGGCTGTGTTCTGCTCATCAGAGCAGCTAATGAAAATCCATCCTGCTCATCAGTTCAATGCTTTGCTGAACTGATGAGCAGGGTCAACACCGTTAAAGACACCTGAGAAATGTGACGGCCATTATGAAGCAGGTTGCTGCTGCTGGTGCCATTCTTTGGCATGATTGCGAATAGCTTGATATTCTTCTGCAGTCATTTTGTCCAAGTTTTTGAGAATAAAGTTCATTCGACCTTGTTGAGATAGCTTTTCGCGGTGTCGGGCCAGAAAGTCCCAGTAAAAAAAGTTAAATGGGCAAGCTTTGTCCCCAGTGCGTGCCTTAGGACTGTACTGGCAGCCCTTACAATAATCACTCATACGATTAATGTAATTGGCTGAAGCCGCATAGGGTTTAGTCGCTAATACCCCCCCATCGGCAAATAATCCCATGCCAATAACGTTGGTTTGCATAACCCAGTCATAGGCATCAATAAATGCTGCATGGAACCACGATTCAACTTGCTGTGGAGAAAGACCGGCAATCAGCGCAAAGTTGCTGAGAATCATCAGCCGCTGAATATGGTGATTGTAGCCGGTGCGTTTAGCCTGGTTAATACTCTGGTGCAGGCAGTTCATGGAAGTATCGCCAGTCCAGAAAAAGTCCGGCAGAGAATTCTGGTGGTCAAAATAGTTGCCCTGGGGATAGTCTGCCGCCACATAGCTATAGAGACCCCGCATATACTCTCGCCATCCTAAAACCTGACGAATAAACCCTTCCACACTGTTAAGGGGAAGATTGTTTTCTTGGTAAGCGGTTTCCGCTGCTTGAATCACTTCCAGGGGGTGTAGTAAACCAATATTTAGATAGGGAGAAAGTAACGCATGCCAGAGAGTGTCTTCTCCAGTTACCATGGCGTCCTGATATGGGCCAAAGCCCGCCAAACGTACCTGAAGGAAATAGTCCAGTACTTGTAGGGCTTGGCTGCGAGTAACTGCCCACCCAAAGGGGTCTAGATCTCCAAACGTATCTAGCTGGGCTACTTCGGCCATTACCTGCCGGGTGATGGCATCCGGTGTAAACCAGTGGGGAGCGGGAGAATTGATACCTTGTTGTTTGTTTTTCGGGGGCGGTTTACGATTCTCTTTGTCATAGTTCCACTGGCCCCCTACAGGAGTCGGCTTCTTCGAAGTACCTTCTATGAGAATGCCGTACCGTTTGCGACCCTCTCGATAGAACGATTCCATTAGCAGACTTTTCCGGCCATCAGCCCACTGCTTAAATTCATCGACAGACCAAAGAAAGTGATTGTTGGGAACAATGGTGAGCTGACAGGAGAGGTCGAGGGCTTTGAGAAATGTGGCAAACGGTCTATCGGCGGGTTCCATTACCCGCAGCTCGGTAATCCCCTGGGTCTTGATCCACGTTTGTAGAGGTGTAACAAAATCGTCAGCAATTTCATAGGTGACAGCCCTACCGTTACCCTCTAGTTCCGCTGCAAAATGACGCATGGCAGACCACACTAGCACTAGCTTTTGACGATGATAGCGACGCTCAGTGCTGTGGTGACGGGACTCAATCAAAATTACTGGAGCCGTTGCTGCACTGGCTAGCGCTGCCTGCTGACTCCATAGTTGATCCCCTAGTATCCAAATCCCGACAGTCATAAACCTCTTAGTTGTTTCCATATATTTCTTAACTTATGGCGTTTGTATAACCACACGCTAGTATTTGCGTGTAATGAATAATTTTTGGCGTTTTCCGTATCGGGAGGTTTTTTCTCCATGAGTGCTGCTGAAGCGGCTCCTTGTGTTTTGCTGGTAGAGGCCAATGAAGAACTGGCCCACCACGTTAGCAGTGACCTGCGGGAGTCTGGCTATATTCCCCTAGTGGCGACGACCATCGATTCCGGTATGGAAGAGGTGCGGGCACGTCATCCTGCTTTGATTGTGGTGAATCGGATGCTAGCAGGGGAGTCAGGGTTAGATCTCTGTCAACAACTGCGATCGCAGGGAGATCGCACCCCCATGTTGCTACTGATGGCCCGCGATAACTTAGACGATCGTGTGGCCTGTATAGAATCTGGGGCCGATGACTACTTCCTCAAACCTTACCGTAGCGATGAATTTCTAGCGCTAGTAAGCGCCTATCTACAACCCAGTGAGTACGGTGTTGAACAGCTTGTTTTTGGTGAACTGACCCTTAACATTACCAATCGCCAGGCCATACGCGGCAGCCGAGTAATTGACCTGACGATGAAAGAATTTGAGTTGCTCAAATATTTGATGGAGCACCCGCGAGAAGTCTTAACTCGAGAACAGATCCTTGAGAATGTCTGGGGGTATAACTTTATGGGCGAATCCAACGTCATTGAAGTGTATGTTCGCTACCTCCGGTTAAAAATTGACGCCGATGGCGAAAAGCGACTCATTCAAACTGTTCGCGGTGTCGGCTATGTTTTACGGGATACCTAGAATAGCCCCTTTATAGCCCCTTTTAGGAGCACAGCCGCCCGTGTCCCTAGCAGCAGCGATATCACGATATTTAATAAAGGAAAACAGGTGTGAGCAATCGGCGTAAGACACAAAATTTACTGATGCGATGTTTTTCCATAGTGGGTCTGTGCTGTCTGCTGCTTGCCTGCACCAACACATCAGTCGCTGATGTGTCAGCCTCTTCTACGTCCACCAATAATGCTGAGTCCGCTACTGCCGATCCGACTTCTATGCTGACTGGACCTGGTCAAGTATTACCCATTACAGCCCAAGCAACGATTGCTGGTGAACCTTTTGACTTAGAAGTAGCACGTACATCTGCAGAGCAACAGCTGGGGCTCATGCACCGTAACGTGCTTCCAGATAACCGGGGAATGTTATTTCCCTTTAGTCCAGCCCGGCCCGTTGCTTTTTGGATGAAAAATGTGCCCGTAGGGTTGGATATGGTGTTTTTGTACCAGGGTCAGGTACAGGGCATTGCTGAGGCTCCCCCATGTACTGCAGATCCCTGCCCCACCTATGGTCCAGGCCGACTATTGGTAGACAATGTGATTGAGCTACGCATCGGACGGTCAGCTGAGCTAGGTCTGGAGCCTGGAGACCGAGTAGAGATTACTTATTTAGAGGAATAGGGCACCCCCAAGAGGTGCCCCTACGGGAGTTAACGCAATACCTGACTGGCGGCAGAAACGCCACTGCCAGGGGCGAAACCTTCGTAGCCCAAAATGGCTAGTGTGGTTTCTAGGGAGGCGATGGTGGTAAGAATGTCGCGATCGCAGACAAACCCTAGGTGACCGATTCTAAAGATTTTGCCCTTCAGATGGTCCTGCCCACCTGCCAACGCAATGTCAAACTGTTTGCGCATGGTAGAGCGAATATCCTCAGCGCTGACGATATCACCGGGGATCACCGATGTAACCGCTGGGCTACTGTACTCATCGGGAGCGAGCAGAGGCAGCCCCAGTGCTTTCATCGCTGCACGGCAGGCCTGCTTTTGGCGCTCGTGGCGAGCAAAGATATTTTCCAGACCTTCTGCCTTCATCATTTCCAAGGCCGCCTGTAGACCAAAATACAGATTCACTGGCGGTGTAAAAGGGGTGCTGTTTTTAGCAAAGGATTTACGATACTTACCCAGGTCCATGTAAAACTTGGGCAGAGTGGCATTCTCGTAAGCGGCCCAGGCCTTTTCGCTCACCGAAACAAAGCCCATACCAGGGGGAATCATGAAACCCTTTTGGGAACCCGAGGCGACTACGTCTAGACCTAGTTCATCAACTTTTAGGTCATAGGATGCCAAGCTCGTTACCGCATCCACAATAATGATGGCGTCACCATGGGCTTTAACCTTTTCATTGATGGCTTCAACAGGGTTAAGTACACCGCTCGAAGTTTCACTATGGGTAACGATGACGGCCTTGATGGCCTTATCAGTATCAGCTTCTAAGGCTGTACCAAAGTCTTCAGGATCGAGGGGGACACCCCAGTCGGTTTGGATTACCTGCACATCTAAGCCAAAGGCTTTCGCAATCTGTGCCCAGCGATCGCCAAACTTACCGTTACTACCCACCAGCACCTTATCACCAGCACTGAGGAAGTTTATGATCCCTGCTTCAACACAGCCGGTACCGCTGGCGCAGAGGGTTAGGACTTCGTTTTTGGTTTGAAACAGCCACTGGAGGCCTTCATTAATTTCACCGATGATTTTACCAAAGTCACCGCTGCGATGGCCGATGGGATGTTTACCCATGGCTTGGAGGACCTTTTCGGGCACCGGGGTGGGTCCCGGAATCATTAGCATTGCTTTATTATCCATGGGGTCGGAGAGGGTACGTATAGTTGGCATTGCTGACCCTAGGCAGTGTTAAACCAGGTCGGGTTATGCTCAAAAAATCAGCAATTGCAAAAAGTGCATTCCCCAGAATCGCATAAGTTCTGACGTACCTCACCGCATTTTTGATGTGTTGTAAGGTTTGGAACTAGTTCACAGTCTGTAGGTGTTTCATCGGTTGAGTTGGATGTGACGCATTATCAATTTGCCTTGTTGCTACCTTAAGACACCCAACAAAATATAGAGGTTACTTCTCTACAGGGCTCTATGGAAACTAGGTTGCAACAGCTTAAGGCTCAACCGTTGACTGCCGAAGCATTTCGTCCCTTTGGCCAGGTGTTACGTCCCCAGGGGGATGGTAAAGCTTACGATTCTGAAGATGCACAGCTAAAGCTGGACGGAGGAATTCCGCGTTTTTACATTATGCAACTGAAGCAGAAGGGCACCCGGTTTGATCGGATTACGCGGCATTTAGCCTGCACCCAGTGTTTAGGGTCTCTGGAAGGAAAAGAGTGGCTGATGGCAGTAGCTCCACCTTGTAAGGGACCTGCACCAGACCCACAACAAATTCAGGCGTTTAAGATTCCTGGAGATTGTTTTATCAAGCTGGAAGTGGGCACTTGGCATGCAGGACCTTATTTTGAGACGGATATGATTAATTTCTATAATCTAGAGCTAAGTGATACCAATGTGGTGGATCACGATACATGCAATTTGATGAAGACCTATGGGTTAAGTTTGGAGATTGTTGCATAGTTAAGTAGTCACAATTGCAGCGAGGCCATTTGATTTTAGTTTGAGTATAATTTGACTAAGCTCTGCAGTTTTGAAGTAGCGTAATAATGAATAAAAAATGGTTTTCAACAGTTAGAGAAGCTGTCCGAAAAGCGTTTAGAAGCTGCCATCTACTTTTTACGTA
Source organism: Cyanobacteria bacterium P01_D01_bin.156 (assembly GCA_039024555.1). Taxonomy (GTDB): domain Bacteria; phylum Cyanobacteriota; class Cyanobacteriia; order Phormidesmidales; family Phormidesmidaceae; genus Leptothoe. The sequence continues at coordinate 11,890 of JBCCQQ010000047.1, read as the reverse complement.
AACAGACGCATCAGGCTGCTAGGGATCGACTATATGCTGTAAGCATTTCGAATGATTTTAAAGCCAAAGACAGTCAGGATTTCGTAATCCGAGAACTTGAGCAGATTACTCTACTAGTGGAGCGTCAAGACTGAGATTTGGGATCGATGAGAATCGCCTTTACTACCGCTAGACCTTATCAAGAATGCGATTCACGACTCACTGAATAACTGGGTCAATCCTAATTTTTAGCTTTGACGCTCCACTAGCTATGTGGTGAAATCATGTTTCATACTTCTCTAAGGAAATTAGTAGATTAATATAATCTACCTTTCAAAGCATTCTCCAAACAAGCTTTGCATAATGAGCGGCTTTAGAACGTATTCAACAATTTGAACTAGCTGCTTTAAGTACAAGGTCATATGGAACTAGATGAATATCAAAAAAAAGCTCAGCTCACTGATCAATTTCCGGATGTAAATGATGATGGTGCATCTTTGACGATACCTATCTTAGGGATAATTGGGGAGCTAGGCTCGCTGGTCACATGCTTTAAGAAAAGGATTCGAGATGGTGAAAGTTATGAACATTTTATTCTCGACTTAAGAGAAGAGATTGGTGATGTCTTGTGGTACGTCGCAAATTTAGCATCTAAGTGGGATTTATCATTAAATGAAATTGCAAAAGAAAATCTAGACAAAGCTGAAGATCGCTGGGTTAGTAGCTCTAAGTGCCGAGAAGAATACATAATCTACGATCAAAGTTTTCCTGCAGAAGAACAATTACCACGCAAGCTGTTATTACGGTTTGAGAAAAATCAAAATGATGAAGCAGCTAGTGTTTACATAGTTGATTCAGAAGGAAATGAGAATAAAATTGGCGACACATTGACCGATAACTCATATGTAGATGATCTTTACAGATTTCATGATGTCTTTCACCTATCGTATGCAGCTATTTTAGGTTGGTCCCCAGTGCTTCGTGACCTACTGAATATCAAGCGGAAATCTAGTCCTCAAGTTGATGAAGTAGAAGATGGAGCAAGAGCACGAATTACAGAAGAAGCTATATCTCTCTATATATTTAGCTATGCCAAACGACATTACATGCTTGAAAACCTCCGAGAAATTGATTTAGATGTTTTGTCAACAATCCGAAATTTAGTCTCAGGTTTTGAGGTTAAAGATAGAACACTATACGAATGGAGATTGTCTATCCTAAAAGGATATGAAGTGTACAGAAAATTAAATCGCTATAATGGGGGATATGTCAAGATTGACTTATTAGCTAGAGAGATTAGTTTTTTACACAAGCTGTAGATGTATCATGTAAGTGGAGAAACATGCTTAGAAGCATGGAAAGAGGGATGTAATATCCTTATCGAACAAGATTATAGTTTATTCAATCTAGTAACAACAATTGAGAATCCCAAAGTCTTAGATGAGGAATGGATCTCGACCTACAACCCCAGATCATTCATTCCAAAGTCGAACGGTACATCACTATCGGATGTGATCAACACCATATTTCCTAGACGTCTTGTAAAAGAGCGTACAAGAGATGAACTTTATAAGTACTACCTTGAAGTAGATTCTCGAAGAAGTCGTTTGGGCAATCAAAAGAAAGATAGATGGGGTACTTACTTTAGAAGAATGATCTGTTTTGGGGATGATGCTAATAATAACCAGCTAGAGACTATCATTAAGGTTCTTAATAACGAAGACAGGTGGTTCAGAACAACCAATCCAATTCATATTTCATCAGCTGATTATGATTCTTTAGCTAAGCGATTAGGAAATCCATGTCTTCAGTATCTGCAGTTCGTGCAACCTGTTAAAGGCACACTAGATCTAGTTGTTGTTTACAGAAATCATGATTTTTTTGAAAAGGCACTGGGCAATTTTATTGGGTTAGGTCAATTACTTGACTTCGTTGCAAATGCTACAGATACCAATGCTGGTAAGTTAATATGTCACTCAGTCCGGGCTTATTCAGATCATAAAGGTCCTTTGGAAGCGCTTGCAAGGCTCAATATGCAGCAGGAACTTTTATTTGGGGAGTAGGGCCATTGGATAAGGAAAAATCATTTGAGATTTTGTGTACACAGGTCAAATCATGCACTAACTGTGAGCGTATGCAGCATAGTGCGAAGATTCTTGGCCCAGCTTCTGGGAGAGTTTTAGCAGAAGCTATGTTTATTGGAGAAGCCCCGGGACGTTTGGGTGCTGATGATACAGGAATTCCTTTTTACGGAGACAAGTCAGGGCATAATTTTGAGGCTTTACTTGAGTTTGCAAATATATCGCGCAGTGAAATATTTGTAACAAATGCTGTTCTTTGCAACCCTCGTTCTGAGGATGGTAATAATGCAACGCCTAAAACGAATGAGATCGCAAACTGTTCTGCTTTCCTTAAGCAGCAAATAGATGTAGTTGACCCCAAAATAATTGTAACAATAGGTGCCACAGCTCTTCGGGCTCTAACCTATATAGAACCTCACAAATTGACTCTAAAGGAGTCTGTCAGAACTCGCTGCAACTGGTATGGCAGGATTCTTATACCTATTTACCATCCAGGCCAAAGAGCTATGCTCCATCGGAGCTTTATTAACCAGCAATCTGACTATAAGTTTATTTCAGATGTTATGAAATCTCAGGGGGTCAAGAAGAAAAAAGTCTATGGAAAGGTAGGAGAAAGTTTAATTGATTTAGTTCAATATATACTGAACAAACAAAAATATATTTCATACTTTGCTCTACACAAAATAGTCTATCTAGTCGAATATAATTTACATAAAACGCATGGAATTCTTTATACAGGTGCGTATTTTATTCGTCAGAAAGATGGACCATACTGCACAAATTTACATATACAGAAGATCAAAAATACATTTAAAGATATCCATACTTCAACTATTAAGAAAAAGCTATATCTAGAAGACTCTTCTAGCTCATTATTTCCAGAGCCTTCAAAACTATCACAATCACAAGATCCTATGGATCAAGAAGCTTGTGCAATTGTGGATGAGCTTCTTGAGAAAACTGATGAGGAATTGAAGAAAAAATCATATTTGTCAAAACCCATGCGAAAAGCAATACGTAAAGAGAGAAAAGATGGTGTAGGCACCTACAATGCTCAGCTAGCTTTTGAAGAAGGGTGACGACTTAGTAGCTGTTAAAGAAATATATTGAGTGAAATTTCGTAGGCTAATTTTCTTCTACACCCTGTGCCAGCCCTCTAGATTTTCCCAAACAAATAGCGACGCTTCTGCTTAGTCTACAGTGCTTGATCTTATGCGTATTTAGGTAAGAGCCGCTACCAAAATGCGCATAAGAACATCTAAGTCCTCAGGAACACGATAGCTGTCCAAACCCTGCTCAAAATGTTTCGTATTGCGGTTTAGCCAAGCAAACTGCCAGACAGTTCCTGTTGTTATGACACCCAGCAACATAGATTGCTCTGGTGTTTTCTCCCACTGGTCTAAAGCAACCATTTCAGCGATCAGCTGAGTAACCCCATAATCAAGATCTTGTCGCTTAGCTTCTATAACCAGTAACTCTGTTTGGGTTCTCAGAAGATAATCTAAATACCCCTGTAGCTGGGCAGTAACCTTGAGAGGATATTCAATCCTTAACTGAGCTTTTGTATAGTGCACCAACTCTGAAACAACGCGCGATATCAGCACTTCTCGCCTTGACGTTTCGCTGGCCAAATCCACGTATGGCAGTATTTCTTCAATGCGGGCACGAAGCTCTTCAATACGATCTAGGTCACCTTGAAAACGAGGCAAACTCAGCCAAGAACGATTTAGAGTGTAGCCCAGCTCAGCAGCAAGCTCATCAACTGGAATCTTGAGCTCAAAAATCTTGGTGAATGTGTATGACTGACTGACATCGAGCATCTGAGTCAGAACAAACGCCTAACAAGACCTATGCTGCTGCTCTTGCTGCAGCCACATCCTGAACAAATTCTTCACGAAATTCCGTAATCATATCCTGCTGGCCTTCATCTAGCAGTGCCCAGGCCCACTTACGTAAAGACGGTGGCACCTTAGGATAAAACGCTTCAGCAATACCTGCCGTAATCGCAGCCAATGTTTTGGCATCTCCACCTAGACCAACAGCTTTGCGCACAGCATCCTCAAAACCGCTAGAGTCAAGAAAAGCAATAATAGCTGGCGCTACGGTATCTCCAGCCAAAGTGCTGTACTGATAACCATCTTGCAGAGATTGATAGGGCATTTGAAGATCATAACCAAAAATGCTACTGAGCAATCCGGCAATGGTCTCCTTTGGTGTGCCTGTCTTAGCTAAAAAGACAGCAGCGGCAGTGGCTTGAGCCCCCTTAATACCATCTGGATGGTTATGGCTGACCTTAGCAGAACGTTCAGCTTCTTCCATCACCTCTTTGAGACTGTCGAAAGCATAGGCAACAGGAATTGCTCTGACTGCCCCATCATTGCGACAACTGTAATAGGGCTTAGAACAATTTTCAGCAGCCCAACGACTAAAACTGTTGTTGTATCCACCATCTATTTTTGGATACCACTCGTACCAACGCTCGTAGACTTCCTCGTACTCACCACCATAGAGCAGACAATCAGCAGTGGCCATCATAAAGATAGTGTTCTCTGTCCAGTGGCTGCCTGGAGTGATTATTTCAAAGCTCTGTGTCTTAATCCGCTGATGAGCAGAGCCAATTGCATCTCCGAGAATTGCTCCGAGCATATTCTAATTATTGGGTGTCATTGACATTCTTCGCTACAGCATTCTAACGTAAATGTGATCAAGTTCAACAATGTTACTACTAAAAACCTGAAAACATCCTAAAGATGCTGTGTGTTTAGGCGTATATTGAGTGCGTTTACCGTCTTCTAAAAACAGTGTCGGTTAGATTTATCGTTCCCTGACTTTTATGGATGTATCGGTCTTAATCGCGATACATCCATAGTTAGCTGTTAGGATAATGCTGCCAAAACAGCTTTAGCTGCTGGTTCAGAAGAGGCTGGATTCTGTCCCGTTATTAGGTTTCCATCTTGTTTTGAAAATGCCCCCCAGTCAGGACCTGCTTCAAACGTAGCGCCCAGTTCGCGAAGGCGAGTCTCCAGGAGAAACGGAACAACGGCATCCAGCTCAACGGCTTTCTCTTCGCTATTACTAAAGGCAGTGACCGTCTTTCCTTTGACCAAGGGTTCACCAGATGAGGTTTTCACATTGACTAGGCCTGCTGGGGCATGACAGACTGCAGCAACAATTTTCTTCTCTGCATCAAAGGATGCAATCAGGCTGCTCAAGATGGCACTGGTGGAAAAATCCCACATGGTGCCGTGGCCACCCGGTAGAAAGATAGCATCGTAGTCATCTGCATTCACCTGGTCGATGGCAATGGTGTGAGCCAGAGCTTTCTGGGCAACACCATCGGCTAGAAAACGCTTTGTATCCTCTGTTTGGCTCTCATCCAGGTGACTTTTAGGATCTAGGGGAGGTTGTCCTCCTTTGATGGATGCTAATGTCACGCTGGCACCAGCATCAACAAAAATATAGTACGGGCAGGCCAATTCTTCTAGCCAAAAACCCGTGGCATGGTTAGTATTGCCAAGCTGATCATGGGACGTAAGAACGATAAGAATCCGAGGGGTAGGCATGGTAATTCTAGAAAATATGATGAGGATTACTGAACTGTACCGAAGGTGTTTCGCGGTGTGTCTTGTCGGGGTATAAATTCATTGATATGAACCTGGTCTCCAGTGCTAACAACACCTGGTGTTAAAACACGAGCATAGAGTCGGCTGACTCCAGGATAATGTTTTTGACTAATTCGGCTATGGCGACGATCGCTAAAATATTTACTAATTTTTCGACAGGGTGGGGCATAGTCGGTAATCCTTAGTTGAACAGTGTTACCTAGATGCACTTGGGTATTTGGAACAAGTTTTTCCCAGGAGAGGCCGGTAATGGTGATATTTTCACCCGCACTACCTGACTGAATGGGATGTCCTTCGTTTTGGAGGGTTTGAATAATGTCGGCAGACCAAAGGCACACAGCTCGGTCGGGACCACCATGGTATTTTAGGTTGCGTTGACGATCGCCAAGCAGTCCTTCTAAGGTAATTTCTACTTCAGGGATAGGGCGTTTGGGTACGCCACCGTCAGAGATGTTAATTTGGATAATTCGTGCAGCTTGAGACATAGAGGTTGATGGGATGTGTGGGCTTTATTGTCGAATACCGACGGCTCGTAGCGTTTTTATCCGTTAGCCTTAATGTTCTGGGCGGCAAGTTCAACAGTTTTGAGGATACGTTTTTCTCGAGTCGCGGTTTGTTTTGCACTTTTGATCCACTGCAAAATTCCTTTTTTAGAGGAAGGGCTAAATCCATCAAAATGTTCTTTTGCCTGGACATTAGCGGCTAGGGCTGTTGCTAAGTCGTCTGGAATAATTAGGGCTTCAACATCATCTAAAAAAGTCCAGGAACCGTTGGCTTTGGCTTGATCAATTTTTTCTTGGCCAGCTGGGGTCATCAGCCCCTGATTGAACATACGGGCAACACGCTCTTTGTTGAGTTTAGACCAGGGGCTTTGGGGCCGACGAGGAGAGAGCAGCAACATAGTGCGATCGCTATCTAATTTTCGTGGCAGACTGTCTATCCAACCAAAACACAGCGCCTCTTCAACAACGGCATCGTAGGGAACATAGCGACTACCCGTGTGTTTTTTGTAGGTAACGAGCCAAATGCTTTCAGTTTGGGTATAGTTCTTGGCTAACCAATCACGCCATTGAGAACGGCTAATAACCTCGACCTGTTGAAAATCCTTCATCGCCTTGGACAATTAAGTTCAGCCACCTTTAATGCTTTGAACCATATGCCATACTATCTGACCATCTCAAAAAGTCGCATTAAGGAAACTGCTAAATCTTTAAGAAAAACAAACAATAGACAGTGTTATTTAGCCACGCACTGCCTACCGCAACCGCCCATTGCCGGGAAACATCATCTAATCTTTGCATTTTTAGGCCAAACGTCGTCTGCGCCATTGTTGTAGCCATAGCACCATGACAAGCGTAAGGAGAACAACTGGCCAACTCATCTGATTAAGCACGGCCCAATCGAACCGATGGAATACTCGCCCAGCTAACAATGTCGATAAGGCAACAAAGCTAAACATAATAAAATCATGGGCTGCCTGCACCTTACCCTTTTCTTCTGATGTATGGGTCTCCGTTAGCAAGGTGGTGGACCCCACATACATAAAGTTCCAACCCAGCCCCAGGAGTAACAATGCAGTGGCAAAGTGCCAAAATGAGGTGCCTGCTAAATTTAGACCGATGCAGGCTAGGGTCATCACAGTTCCAATTAAAACTATTTTCAACACTCCCAGACGTTTGATTAGCCAACCTGTTATCAGCGACGGGGCAAACATACCCAGCACATGCCACTGAATCACCGAGGCTGTTTGGTCAAAGGAGTAGTCCGTGGCCGCCATAGCCAGAGGCGTAGCAGTCATAACAAACACCATGACACTGTAGCTAACGGTACTCCCTAAAGCCGCCACTAAAAATATAGGCTGCTGCATAATTTTGGTTAATGGCCGGGTGTTGAGCGAACTGTTTTGACTATTACTGGCGGGCACCTTTACCCCCAACAAAAGCAGACCTGTAAGTATTTGTAGACCAAGAATAGCAACAATAGATCCGATGTAAAGCTCACTGTTAAACCATCCTTTTGAGCCCGTGGCAACCCAAGGTCCAAGGATAGCGGCCAAAATCCCCCCTGCTAAAACCCAAGAAATTGCCTGGGGACGAAACGCTGCATCTGCCACATCAGCGGCGGCAAATCGGTAGTACCCTACAAAGCTATTGGATACCCCTAGCAGTGTGGTAGACAACGTAAACACCCAAAAGCTAGCAATAGTGAGGCTGTAAATACCGATAGCAGCCCCTAAGAGGCCAACCATAGCACCCACCAGAAAGCCACCCCGTCGTCCTATACGCTGCATCAATAACGATGCGGGAATAGTCGCCACCATGGTTGCCACTTGGCGCATGGCCAGAGGTAAGGTTGCCAAGGCTTTATCCGTAGCCAGGGCATAACCAATAAGAGCCGCCACGGTGACCATAACCGTGTTGGTGGTCATCGCCGTCGCCTGACAAAGGGCGAGAATTGCAACCTGAGATTTTACAGAATTCATTGAAGCAAGTGATGAAAGGTGCTTGAGCCTAACATGGCTACCCCATACAATCTATCCATGGGCTATGTTCTATCCATCTACAGAATGCATCAAGATGCACAAATGAGGCATAAAAGCATCCTTGAAAGGAATATGGTCTAGAATTTTTCTACCCAAGGACGTAATTCCACTTCCCAAGTCCATGCGCTGCAATGTTGTTGCAACACATGCCAGTAGCTAGTGGCAATGGCATCCGGCTCTAGAAAACGATCTGGTTCGTCTGCAGGCTGCTTTTGCCCAGGGGGTAGAATTGCTCCATCAATAATAAAATGAGCCACATGAATGTTTTTTGGAGCTAGTTCACGGGCCATACTCTGCACAAGACCACGCAGGGCAAACTTACCCATAGCAAAGGGAGCCGATTGGGGATAGCCTTTGACACTGGCGGATGCACCGGTAAATAGAATAGCGCCTTTACCGTTAGCCTCCATGCGTTTTGCAGCCTGCTGTCCCACTAAAAATCCACCATAGGCAGTCACCATCAAGGCTTGTTGAACAGCAACAGGATCTAGATCAACAATGGGACCACGGGTACGATAGCTAGGGTTATAGACAACCACATTTGGAGCCCCAAGACTTTGATCCAATGCATCAAAGAGTTGATGAACAGAATCAACCTGGGCAGCATCGCACTGAAATGCATGAGCGCCAATTTCATCCTTGAGGGACTCTAATTTATTAATATTACGAGCAGCGAGAGCCACCTGTAGACCATTGGCACTAAACAGACGGGCTAGAGACGCACTGAGACCATCGCCTGCACCAACAATGAGAGCAATTTTAAAATCTGTCATAATTTTTCCTGGTGTTGTACAAGATCTAATTCAAGCTTAGGGGCACCCCAAAGAGCGCCCTGAAATTTTAGAGAGAATAGGTTCAATTCAACCGAATGCCAATTTTTGGCACAGCAGTACATTGACGGGTAGCTGTTTTTCCTCATAAAAACTAAAGCGTTGCCCAGCCACCATCAACTAGAATTTCTTCACCAAGCATGTAGGAAGAGTCATCGCTAGCTAAGAATAGGACTGCTTTAGCAACTTCTTCTGGTTGACCAAAACGACCGATGGGAGTACGTCCCAGCACTTGGGCAGGGACATCTGCCGGAAGATCCATTTTGGACCAAATGGGAGTTTCAATAGGGCCAGGTGCAACGGCATTGACACGGATTTTTCGATCGAGCAGTTCTCGACTAAAGGACCGAGCTAGAGAACGTACGGCTGCTTTGGAGGCGCCGTATATGCCTTCGCCGGGGAGAGCGGTTTGGTCAAGCACAGTGGTGGTAAGAATAATACTGCCACCGTCTTGCATCAGAGGCTCTAGCTTTTGGACAGTGAAGAATGCGCCCTTGAAGTTAATGGCAATTTCTTGGTCGAAGTCAGCTTCAGTGACGTCGCGGAAGTTGGCACGTTTAGCAATGCCTGCATTAGCAAAGAGAATGTCAAACTGGCCAACGGTGCTTTTAATTTGGGTTGCGAGGCTGTCCAGTTCGACTAGAGATTGAACATCAGCTTTGATACCGGCGGCATTAGGACCTAGGGATGCCACTGCCTCATTCAGGCGAGACCGGTTGCGACCGGTGATTATCACCCGTGCGCCTTCAGCAATAAACAGTTTTGCAGTTTCAAAACCGATACCAGTAGTGCCGCCAGTGATCACTGCTGTTTTGTTAGTTAAACGTGCCATGGTGAATACCTCCAAAAGTGAACAAAATTGACCGACCAGTCTAAGTTTTTACAAAAAAAAGTGAACCTCATCCCCCGGCCCCTTCTCCTCTAAAGAGAAGGAGAGTTGGAGTTGGAAAATTGCTTTTGGATTAAAAAGTCTTCAAAGCCATTCTCCCCAGGGAGAGGGATTTAGAATGAGGGCTCTAGTCTGCCTCTAAAAGTAACAATGCTGATTGCACGGCTCCTTGTAGAGTAGTGTCGTCTTCCATAACTCTGCCGAGAAGGGCAATGCCCTGGGTGGTGCAGAGTAGCAGGCGGGCTAGGTCCCGTGAATTTTTGTTGGGGCTCAGCTCTCCGGCCTGTTGGGCACGGGTAAGGGCGCTGCTAAAGGTGTCTTCTAGCTGGCGCAGATAACCGCGCATGACTTTGGCAATGGCTTCATCTTCGGTGTTAAAGTCGGCAATGTTGGTACCGAGCATACAACCACAGCTACCGGGCTGACCGTGCATAGTTTGCCAGTCGAGGAGTAGCTGTTTGATGTTGTTGAGGGTAGAACCTTCTGCCGACAAGCGTTCTTTGATATCTCGTAAGGTGGTTTGGGCGTAGTGCTCTAGGGCCTTGAGAAATAATGATTGCTTGTTGCCAAAGGTGTCATATAGACTCTTTTTGCCGATACCCATTTGTTTGAGCAACTGTGAGAGGCTAGCGGCTTCGTAGCCATGCTCCCAAAACACGTCCATAGCCTTGCCAAGGGCAACTTCGGTGTCAAATTGCTTGCTGGGTCCGCGTGTCATGAGTCTGGTTGGTTAACGACCTTGATTTAAGAATAACCAACTTAAACCAATTGGTCAAGGTTAAGTTTGAATTTTCAAAATTGGCTATTCTTGCTCCACCTTATGCAGCTATTCTCTGAATCTGTGCAGCAACTGGCAGCGGAGTAGAGCGCTATGATGAATGTGGGCACCATAAATCTCAATTAAGTGCTTAGTCATGACCATCTCTCTTGATAAGAGCGTTACTCACATTCGCCAGCAGTACAATGCTACCTGGCAGGATTATGCTGCTCTAAGGGATAGTCAGGAAATCGACTGGCGCAAGATTGCGTTTTATCAAGGATGGCTCTGGGCTGACATGGGTAAGGAAGGACCGAATCATGCCTCATTTAGTGATTTGGTAACAGCGATTTTCTTCGTATGGGCCTTTCTGCATCCAGATGAAACATTTCAATCCTATGGCCGCTGCTTGATTGAGAAGCCAGAAACTCAGGCTTGTGCACCAGATTTAGTACTGTATAAGGGAGATAATATTCCTAAATGGCAGCCGGGTGAACCTCGACGCATCAGCACAACTCGCCACCGTCTACCGGATTTGGTCGGTGAAATTGGTGACACCACACTGAGTTTGGACTTAGATGAACAGAAACAACTTTATGCGAGTTTAGGCATTTCTGAGTATTGGGTGATTGATGTTAAAGGGATGCGTCTGTTTGCGTTTGGGTTAACTGAATCGGGCAGCTATCAATCACTTGAGATATCGCAAGTACTGCCAGGTCTGAAACTTTCACTAGTAGAGCAAACATTAGAACGTTTGGAAACAGAAACAAATACAGCTGCAGCTAGTTGGTTTCATCAGCAGTTACAATTTCAGAACCTATAAATTTTAGTCATCAAAATCAGAATTCTGATTCGTGCCAATAATTGGATATTTGTATGTCCATTCTCCAACTTCTACACTCTCTGAAAACACTTCCCAATTTCGAGGCCTCTGATGAGCATCTCTTGATGATTGATAAAACCGGCAAATTTCCTTTAGCTTAGGCTTCGCAATAATCTCTAAAATACTAGAAAGTGATTCCCAATCAGCACAAATGATACTCTTATTACTGGCCAGTGAATAGTTTTGTTTCTGTTCAGTCGTTTTTTTAAGCCGCTAAGTCAGATAATTCAAAGGCTTTAGGCCTCTCAGTTTTCTTGTTCAGCAATTTAGTTAAAAGTAGAGCTGGTGTACTTTCCGATAAAACCC
>JBCCQQ010000046.1:0-51508 GCA_039024555.1 Cyanobacteria bacterium P01_D01_bin.156 | reverse complement strand
CCCTGCCTTGATAAGGGGAACTAGTGGAGCGTCAAAGCTAAAAATTAGGATTGACCCAGTTATTCAGTGAGTCGTGAATCGCATTCTTGATAAGGTCTAGCGGTAGTAAAGGCGATTCTCATCGATCCCAAATCTCAGTCTTGACGCTCCACTAGTTTTCTCCAAGCCTCTAACCAGGTCCCTACAAGTATTCATAAAGTTCCATGTCTCGTCCTTCTACAGCCTCTGTTGTTGTCCAACGTATCTTCGGTGCGATTCCTAGTATTCTGGGGGTCATCATTGTAACGTTTATTCTTACCCGTGCTCTGCCAGGGGATCCGGCGGCCTACTTTGCTGGTCCTGCGGCTACCCAGGAAGCGATTGACCAAATTCGAGAAACGTTAGGGCTGAATCGTAGTCTGCCGGAGCAATTTGTTATCTATGTAGGGGAACTGCTGAGGGGAGACTTGGGCAGTTCTTTAACTACGGGGCAGACGGTTGTTTCTGATTTACTTACACGACTGCCTGCATCGCTTGAACTTACCCTGGCAGGGCTTATCTTTTCACTGACGCTAGCCTTACCCTTGGGTATTATTGCCGCTACCCGACCTGGTTCATGGATCGACCATGGTGTAAGGGTATTAGCTACAGCAGGGGTGTCGTTACCCACATTTTTTACCGGACTGTTGCTGATTTATGTGTTTTACTTTCGTCTGGGTATTGCGCCTGCTCCATTGGGTCGGTTAGCCATTCTCTATTCTGCACCGGAACAGGTGACAGGGTTATTTCTGGTGGATAGTTTACTAGCGGGTGAGTGGGATACGTTTGGGGCCGCACTGGGGCAGTTAATTTTACCGGCAGTTACCCTCGGTTTGTTTGCGCTGGCACCTCTAGCACGGGTGACGCGGGCATCGATGTTGGCGGTATTATCCAGTGATTTTATTCGTACCGCAAAAGCTAGCGGATTAGCGCCTAGTACCATTCTGTTTGGCTATGCGTTTCGTAATGCCATGCTGCCGGTGGTGACTACGCTGGGTGTGGTGTTCTCTTTTTTACTTGGGGCCAATGTGCTGGTGGAAAAGGTGTTTGCTTGGCCAGGAATTGGGTCCTATGCGGTTTCGGCCCTAATTGCATCGGACTATGCGGCGGTGCAGGGGTTTGTGCTGACGATGGCTCTGCTTTATGTAGTGCTCAATTTACTGATTGATTTGTTGTACACCGTGATTGATCCACGGGCAGGAGTAGAGTCATGACCTTGTCTGTTCAAAAGTCTTTTCTGGCCCAGGCACGCTATATCATCAGTGAGAATGCGGTTACCTTTGGGGCATTTGTATTGTTCTTTGGGTTTGTTCTGTTTGCCGTGTTTGGCAATATTATTGCTCCCTACGATCCTGTTGCTAGCAATGCCACCGTGGCGCTGTCGCCGCCCTCTGCGGCCCACTGGTTTGGCACCGATGATCTGGGGCGCGATGTGCTTAGTCGAGTGGTGGTAGCGACTCGGTTAGATTTAGGAATTGCTGTTGTTGCTGTGGTACTGTCGTTTGCTCTGGGCAGTATTTTGGGGACTTGCGCAGGATACTTTGGTGGGGGGTGCGATCGCATTATTAGTCGTACCATTGATACGCTCATGGCGTTTCCGTTATTTATTTTGGCCATGGGTCTAGTGGCGGCCCTGGGTAATACCGTTGAGAATATTATCTATGCCACGGCGGTGATTAATCTTCCCCTCTATACCCGGGTGGTACGGGCGGAGATTTTGGTACGACGAGATGCGGGATATGTGGAGGCGGCAAGGTTGGCGGGCAATGGGCATCTGCGGATTATGGCCACTCACTTGTTTCCTAATGTGTTGCCGGTGATGATGGTGCATATTTCATTGAATATGGGCTGGGCGATTTTGAATGCGGCAGGGTTGTCGTTTATTGGTTTGGGTGTGAGGCCACCGACACCGGAATGGGGGATTATGGTGGCGGAAGGGGCGACGTATATTATTTCGGGGGAATGGTGGTTAGCGATTTTTCCGGGGGCGGTGCTGATGTTGGCGGTGTTTTGTTTTAATTTGTTGGGGGATGGGTTGAGGGATTTGATTGATCCTAGGATGAGGACTTAGTTTGGGGTGATCGGTTGGTGATAATAGGGGTTGCTCAGGGCTTTCCTCCCTTGTTAGAAATCATCAAAGCTATCCCTGATAGGCATATTGGGGCTTACCCTCCTGTTTGTGGGGGCCTAACTCCCCTTTCGGAAATAACCATGTTGTCCCATTTAGGCAAATTGGGGTTTCCCCGAAAATATATTAGACAGACGTTATTAGCGATAGAGAAGGGTTAGCTGGTTGTGTGATTACGCTGAGACCCATTAGGGAAGTGCGTGAAAATAAGACACCTTAATAAGGCTTGGCGATACCTGGTTCCCCTTGGCAAGGGGAACCGTCAGGGAGGGGTCTGGAAAACTAGCGCAAATGACCGAAGACTCCTCCGCCTAGGGCACCTCCCCTTGTTAAGGGGAGGACGTTGCTTAATAAAATCCTGCTTGGAACTTTATTTTTGTGCAATCGCCTTATGCTCCACACCGTAAAAGGGCAATTGTCGCCTTTCTGTAAAAAGAAAATACTTGTGAGAAAATTAGACATATAAGGATTAAGTAGATGGTTGAAATTAGGTATCAGACACTGAAGTATCCAATTCTAAATAAGACTAACTCAAAGCCCCTAGGATTAGGGGTTTGGGAGCAAAAGCTAAGACGTTAAACAATTTGTTCGTATCTTATAAATAATTGAACTGACCTCGTGATCTATGATCTCTTCACTCACCACATCTCAAACAGTTCGAACTTCCCTACTCTCGGTGCGGGATCTGTCGGTGGAGTTTCGTACTCGTACTGGCGTTGTTAAGGCGTTGGAAAAGATTAGTTTTCACATCAGCAAAGGGGAAACTCTAGGCATCGTTGGTGAGAGTGGTTCAGGTAAATCTGTTCTTGCCTTAGCTATTTTAGGTATTCTGGATCGTGCGGGTCATGTTACCAACGGCGATGTTCTCTGGACCCAGGATAGGGAAACCTATAGTCTCCTAAAGATGCCTGAGAAAAAGCTGCGACAGCTGCGGGGAAAGGAGCTGTCGATGATTTTTCAGAATCCTCGGGTGGCGTTAAATCCGATTCGGAAGGTGGGTAAACAGCTGGTGGATGTGCTGCGCTGTCATTCGGAGCTGTCTGGAACTCAGCTAAAAGCACGGGCCTTAGAACTTTTGGCTAGTGTAAAAATTCCAGACCCGCAGCAGCGCTACGATGCCTACCCCTATGAGCTATCAGGGGGGCTGTGTCAGCGGATTATGATTGCTTTAGCCTTAGCCTGTTCGCCTAAGTTGTTGATTGCTGATGAGCCTACGACCGGGCTGGATGTGACGACCCAAGCCACGGTTATGAATTTACTGAAGGACCTGGCGACAGAACAACAGATGGCCACGGTAGTGATTACCCACGATTTGGCATTAGCGTCGGAATATTGCGATCGCATTATTGTTATGCATGCGGGCCATGTGGTGGAAAGTGCTCCCACCCATCCCCTATTTCGCAAGCCGCGCCATCCCTACACGGCCAAGCTCATTGCAGCGACGCCTGAACCCCACAAGGGATTTGACGATCTGATTCCAATTTTAGGCAGCCTACCGGACCTACGGCGGAAAGATTTGCCGCCCTGCCGGTTTATTAGCCGCTGCGACCGGGCTAGTGAGACTTGTCAGAAAGAAGATCTGGCCTATCAACAGATTGGGGATGATCATTGGGTGGGGTGCTGGCATCCGCTAGAAAGTTAGTCTTGTTGTGATGATTTGGAAGGAAGGCGTATGGGATTATTGGTAGATGATGATGAAGAGAAAAGCATGCTCTACAAAGATTTTCCAGCAACGTCGTGACAAACAATAGTGCGATACTCTCATTAATCGTCCCCGCCGTAACCCCAATTTAGTGTAATTGAGGATATCCAAGTAGGCTGGGTTCTAGGGCAGCCTCCCGGCCCTAGCCATGGGGGTTTGGGGAACTCGGAGGGACCCCAAGCAACCGGTTTTAGTTCCCTCCGATCATATCTCGATTTATTTTCCCATGCTACAAGTCACTAACCTCACCAAACACTTTCCCGTTGCTTCTAAAACCCCTCGCTGGCTGCCCGGAGCTAAACAGGCACAGTATCTTCATGCGGTGGATGGCCTGAATCTCACCATTGCACCCGGAGAAAGTGTGGGTCTGGTGGGGGAGTCCGGCTGTGGTAAATCCACGCTGATTCGGTTAATCTCTCGATTACTGGAGCCAACGGCTGGGTCGATTGTGTTTAATGGAAAAGATATTGGCCAGGTGTCGGTGGGGGATTTTTCCAAAAGTCATGAGCGGGCTAAGCTGCAGATGGTGTTTCAAGACCCCAGCGATAGCTTGAATCCTCGGTTTACGGCCTTTGATACGATTACAGAGCCGATTAAACGGTTAGGAACAAACCAGGATCAGCAACGGTTAAAACAACGGGCAACGGAGCTGGCCCAGCAGGTGGGATTACCACCGGAGTTGTTGGGGCGGTTTCCCCATCAATTATCCGGGGGACAAAAGGCCCGGGTGGGGATTGCTCGGGCCATTGCCCTAAATCCCACCCTGTTGATTTTGGATGAGCCAACATCGGCCTTGGATGTGTCAGTGCAGGCAGTGATTTTACATTTGCTGGCGGACCTGCGAAAGCAGCTCAATATGAGCTATCTGTTTATTTCCCATGATTTAAACGTGGTGAGGCTGCTGTGCGATCGCATCTTGGTCATGTACCTTGGCAAGCTGGTGGAAACAGGTCCCACGGATGAGATTTTTAACCATCCCCGCCATCCTTATACTCAGGCACTGATTTCCGCCATTCCTGCATTTGAGGCCAATCCTCACCGAATTCCCCTCACGGGAGAACCCCGCAGTCCCATTAATCCTTCCCCCTATATTTGTCGTCTCTATGGTCGGTGCCCCAAGGGGGATAACCAATGTCAGCAAACGGCACCGACATTACAAGCCGTTAACGACTATCATCAGGTGGCCTGCCATTATCTCCAACCGACCCCATGACGCCCCACCAATCTACCAAACTGTTAGGGATTGGTTTAGTCCTTCTCAGCGCCCTAGGTCTGTCGCTTCAAAATGTTGTCCTACGTCTCTTTTTTTCAGAGAGTCGGTTATTTGGGCGCATTCCCTTTGGTGGATATGTAACTCCGCAGCTAAGTAATGTGGTGCTTTTGCTAGCCATGCGCATGGCGACTATGGCCTTACTGTTAACCCTGTTGGTTCCCTGGGTTTATCCCAATACGTTTAAGGTATTGCGAAACTTGCCAAAAACTCCCAGGCTTTGGAGCTATGTGACGGCGAGCGGTGTTTGTTTGTTTTTGGGGTTAACGCTGCTGTATACGGCCCTGAGTCAGATTGCCACTGGGATTGCGATCGCAACCTTTTTTATCTATCCAGCTATTACCATTCTCCTGGCATGGCAGCTTTTTGATCAAACGCCCCAAGCCTATCAACTATGGCTGATGGTGGTTATTTTTATAGGGGTTGTTCTCACCACATTAGCCCCTTCAACTGAACTGGCTACAAATCCAATATTAGGGGGAGTATGCGCGTTGGGAGCCGGTCTTAGCTTTGGGCTGTACGGCATTGTTGCAGAACGATCCCTTAAAGCACAATCAACCCACCCAGGACTGCATCCTATTCCCTTTTCTCTATATACCTTTGTCACCGTTGCCCTATTAGGCAGCCTGACATTGCTGAGTGTTCAGAGAATAACCATTTCTCCAACAGCCTGGTCAGCCGTTCTCAGCATGACAGTATTTTCCGCCAGCCTCACGTTAATGGCCTACGTATTAAACAACTTTGGCATTGGCCTCATTGGTGCCTCCTTAACGGCACTACTCAGCGCCAGTGCACCGGCACTAACGGCCCTATTCGCCTGGTGGATATTGCAAGAAGCATTACAACAACAGCAGCTTCTGGGTATTGGGTTAGTCACCCTAGGAGTCTCCATGCTGAGTTTAAAGTCTCGTTAAGAGGAAGATCCACACCCATTCTGCATAATCAACGGCTGCCACCTTAAGCAAAATAGTCAAATCATCTTTAATATTCAGTTCTAAGATAATTACCGCTGACTTCTAAGGAAATATTCAGCAAGGTATCGTTCAATGACAGTCGTGGAAGTCAAGCTTCCTGGCTGCAATCCGTTCACCCCATTCATCTAGATTTATGGTCCAGTCAATTCCTGCTCCACAGACATTGCCCAGTTTTGAAGCGGCCCTGGGTCAACCACTGACCAAAGCGCCCATCAGCGTTTTACAAATCAATTTAGGCCGTAAGTGCAACCTTAGCTGCAGTCACTGCCATGTGGAAGCTGGACCCACCCGCACTGAGGAATTATCTCCTGAAGTGTGCGACCAGCTGGTGGACATGATCAACCGCTTTCCTCAGATTCGGACGGTGGACCTGACTGGCGGGGCACCGGAAATGAACTACGGATTTCGCCCCATTGTGGAAGCGGCCCGCGCCCAGGGCAAAGAGGTCATTGTCCGGTCTAACCTAACAATCTTTTTTGAAGAAGGATACCAAGATCTGCCCGATTATTTCGCTAAACACCAGCTAAGGGTGGTGGCCTCACTACCCTGTTACCTGGAAGACAATGTGGACAAAATGCGTGGTAAAGGAGTGTACCAAGACTCCATCCAGGCATTGCAGCTATTAAATGAAAAGGGCTATGGTCGTGACCCGAATCTGATCGTCGATCTGGTGTATAACCCACCGGTACCCACATCGGAAAACTTTTCGCTAACCCCCGGGCAGGCAGGGCTAGAAAAGGACTACAAAGCTTATTTGAAAGACCATTTTGGGATTGAGTTTAATAACCTGTTTACCATTACCAACCTGCCCATTGGTCGTACCAAGTTTCATTTGGAGCATCGCAAACTGCACGATCCCTATTTGCAGTTTTTGTCAGAGCACCATAACTCTGGTACGGTGGCCCATCTGATGTGTCGCAGTGAGCTGTCGATTGACTATTTAGGGCAGGTATACGACTGTGACTTTAACCAGATGGAAGGTATCCCCGCCATGGATGCCCAAGGTCAGCCAGTCACCGTTAAATCTTTGTTGGAGCGCGGCACCCTAGATCTGATCGAACAGGTGCAAACCCGCCCCTACTGTTTTGGCTGTACCGCTGGTAGCGGGTCTAGCTGTGGGGGTTCTCTGGTTTAGTTGGGCCAGCCTCATTTTTCTTGTCAGAGTAAATCACTAGGAGTTATTTAGTAATGAAACGCTCTAGAAACAAACTTGGCAGCCCGCTGTCAAAACTACCGATGAAGTTTATGGCCTTTACCTGTATGGGAATGGTTTTACTGGCAGCCGCCCCTGCCATGGCCCAAGAGTCCGCTGGTGGCATTCAGGGCATTTTGCAAAATGCTTTAAGTTGGGTGGAAGGCTTAGGTCCCATTGCGCCCATTGTCTTTATCCTGATGTACATCGTGGTGACGGTGTCCTTCTTTCCTGCCTCGGCCTTTACTTTGGGGGCTGGTGCCGTCTTTGGCATTGTCAAAGGCACCATTTTTGTCTTTATTGGGGCCATGCTGGGGGCAACGGCGGCCTTCTTAATTGGTCGCTATTTGGCCCGCGACTGGGTTGCCAATAAGGTATCGGGTAACCGTATTTTCAAAGCAATTTACGATGCGATTGAAAAAGAAGGCCGCAAAATTATCTTTTTGGTGCGGCTGTCTCCGGCATTTCCCTTTAACTTGTTGAACTACGCCCTGGGACTCACCAATGTCTCTTTAGCGGATTATGTTCTTGGTACCGTGGGTATTTTGCCCGGCACTATCCTGTATGTTTACCTTGGGGGCGTTGTCGGCAGCGCCGCTGCTGGTCAACAGAGAAGTCCCGCTGAATGGGCCTTTTTAATTGTGGGTCTAGTGGCCACCTTTGCCGTTGTCTTTATTGTGACTAAGGTTGCGCGTAAGTCTCTGCAGGAATCTCTTCCAGAGACATCCCAGACTGCGGCATCCGAGTCTTAAGGGGTTTATTTATCATTTGCGATCGCCCATAGCATAATGGTTCGAAAAAAGTTTTTTTGGGGTCTGTTGGCTGCGGCTACCATGGCCCCCATAATTTGGCAGTTTAGTCAGGTTTTATTTGATCATCACACCTTAAAAGAACTGATCCACAGTGCTGGCAATTGGCGGGTGGCGGTTTTTATAGGAGCCCATACTGTAGCGGCATCGGTGGGAGTGCCGGGCACCGTTTTAGTGGTCTTGGGCGGAGCAGTATTTGGCTTACTTTGGGGCACCTTGTGGTCAATTCTGGGGGCGACCGCCGGTGCCGTTGTCGCTTTCTGGCTAGCCCGTTATTTGCTCTATGACTGGTTTACAAAGCAGTTTAAGGGGCATCCCAGATTTCAAGGCTTGTTCAAACGGCTGGACAATACGATGGAAAAGCAGGCCCTGGCCTGTGTACTGGCCGTAAGGTTTGCGCCCATCTCACCCTTTAACGTGGTGAATTTTGGTTTTGGGCTAACCAATATTGAGGTGACTCCCTATGCCCTTGGCACCCTAGTTGGGATTATTCCTGGCACCCTTGCCTACACTTGGTTGGGCGTCACTGGCATGGATGCACTGCATGGAGGCGACTGGTGGCCCCTAGCCCTATGCCTAACGATGCTCACGGTGCTATCACTGCTACCCATAGTGGGGCAAAAATATTGGCAAAGATACTGCCAGCGATGCCGTCGCTAAATAGCGACGGCATCGCTAGATGCAGCATTCTATACCGTCAAATCCACAGGATTAGTCAAACGCTGTAGGATAGGCCCAGAGAGTGGAATATGGCGTTGATGCGATTTTGGTGGCATAGAAAACGGCACACATATGGACCGCATGTATTCCTAGTGGGGTTACTGGTCAGTTTGATACTGTCTGCCCCTGCCCCCCTCGCCCAAGAGATTAATAGTTTAGATAATCCAGAACAGATATTAGATACGGCCTGGATCGTTGTGGATGGTCAACGGCTGTTTGAGGTGGCAGAAGTCCAGGACCTTACAGCCAAACAGCGGGCCAATGCCATTAATTCAGAGCTAACGGACCTAATCACCTCCAGTGAACAGTTGACCATTAATGTGGACACCTCTGGCTACACCCCGATTATTTACAATGGGGTGCGACGGGCAACACGACAGCAGCTCCTATCGGTCACGGCCAATGACCTACAGGTTATCCAACCGGATGCTCTAGTAGACGAGGAATCCCTTGAGCAACAGGCCAAGGACTGGGCAAAAGAGATTGAGAATTGGCTGGCCCAGGCAAGATTAGAGCGCAGTAGCGACTATCTACTGCGGGCTGTGGTGCTTTCCCTAGCGGTCCTATTGGGTGCCTTGGGTCTACATTACCTATCGGGGTATCTATGGCAGCGCTACGTACTGCCGCTGTTGCCAGTAACCACTGCACCGCCCCAGCCGGGGGCTACAGGCTTTAGCCGTACAGAATTTTCGCTGGCCCAGTTTAGTGCACAGTTACTTTTGCTGGTACTGCGCTTAACCCTATGGCTAGGGGTGCTGTGGTTTGTGGTGCGGCAGTTTCGGGTAACTCGCTCCTGGGCAAATCGAGCCCAAGATAGTCTGACGGCAGCCTTTGTAGGGCAGGCACTACCCCTGGGGGAAACCAGTCTATCGGTGGCAGATATTCTGGCGCTGCTGGGCTGGCTCGGGGGACTGATCTTGGTGGCCAAAATTGCCACCAATGTATTGCGATCGCGCCTACTCCAAGCCTCCGGTCTCAGTTTGGGCATGCAGGCCGCCATTGCCATTTTGCTGCGCTACGCCATTATCTTTGTGGGCATTATCGCCATTTTGCAGCTGTGGGGCATCGATCTAAGTTCCCTCACCCTGCTGGCCAGTGCCCTGGGTGTAGGTCTAGGTTTGGGTCTGCAGAATATTGCTAAGGACATTAGCAGCGGTCTGGTACTGGTCTTTGAGCGTCCCATCCAAGTGGGAGACTTTATTGAGCTAAACGGCCAGATGGGCATGGTGGACCGCATCGGTCCCAGAAGTACCGACATTCGCACCCTGGATCAGATATCGATTATTGTGCCAAATTCGCGGTTTCTAGAGCACGATGTGATCAACTGGAGTCATCGTAATCCCCTATCCCGCATCCATATTCCAGTGGGGGTGGCCTACGACAGCAACCCAGACACCGTAAAGGGTGTGCTGCTAGAAGTAGGGCGAGAACATCCCCAGGTGATGGCAGCCCCAGCCCCCGAAGTATTTTTAACCGGCTTTGGCGATAATGCCATGAACTTTGAACTGCTGGTGTGGATTCGTAAACCACAGCAGTATCCACAGATTCTGAGTGATTTAAACTTTGCGATCGCCACCGCCTTTCGCAGAGTTGGCATTACCATTCCCTTTCCCCAACGGGACATCCACCTACCTAACGGCACGTTGCCCGTCACCCTCTCCGACAGTAGCCTCAACACGTTGGTCAAATCCCAACGTGTTGATATCAAACAAACTGATTAAAGACGCTACCATTAGCAACTTGACCCAAAACACAAGTGCCTAAGCGGCAACAGAAATCGCCTCAGCCCCAGCGGACTGTCACACAAATCACCTCTGTGAATTGAACTAGACTCGTAGCCTAGCCCCATGTAAGAATTATTACTAACGAGTTATTAACCAGGGATGATCATCTCGCCATGTCTCCACATACCCAAGCGTTAGCGAACCTTATTATTGACGCATTGGGGAGTAGGCAAGGTCGTTTCTTCGGCTTACTCAAAAAACGTCCTGGGCCACAGACAGAACGCGCCGTCTTTACTGCTATTCACGCCTACGTCAACAAATTCCGGGAACGCCACGGCAATCTCAAAATATTGGGCATGAGTAAGCCCGTCAGCCTAGAGTCTGTATATGTTCCCCTACAGCTAGTAGAAAACAGTGAACTGAACCAACCCATGTCCATGGACGACATGGAAAAAGCTTGTCGCACCCGGCGTGAGCCTGAACTAGCAACAACGGCTCCCCAAAAAACAATTGTAGATATCGCCAATGAAACCCCGTGTCTATCCATAATTGGTCCCCCTGGCGCCGGCAAAACTACCCTAATGCGAAAAATTGGGTTAGATGCCCTCAGAGATGCCCAGGAAACCAACTATCAATATCTCTGTTTACCAATTTGGATTGATTTGAGAAAGTTTGCTGAGGCAGACTTAAGTTTTCAGAACTACATTACCCGAGAACTCGATACATTTGATTTTCCAGAGAGCGAGAAAATTACTGAAAATGTCCTGAAAAGAGGATGGTTTTTAATTCTGTTTGATGGATTAGATGAGGTTTCATCCCACAGCCACCACAGGGTGCTTGATCGCATTGAAGCTTTGGTGGAACAGTATGGCAAAAATCGCTATGTCATCTCCTGTCGGACAGCCGCCTATCGTTCTCCGTCCCCTAGCTTTCGCGAAATTTCCCTAGCCGGCAATGGGGAAGAACAAATCAAAAGCTTTATTTACAACTGGTTTGCCGCTGGCGAGGCAGGGGATGTGGAGGCTGCCGAAACCTGTTGGAAGTCCCTGCAGAAAGCCGATAACGTAGCCGTCCGCGAGCTGGCCCAAACCCCCTTGCTACTCACATTTCTCTGCCTGGTCTACAGCCGTTCCCACACCTTTTCGGGCAATCGCAGTATGCTCTATCACCAGGGTTTACGCATTCTGCTAAAACGCTGGTTTGAAGAAAAGCGTGTGGCCAAAGATACCATTTATGAAGGATTGCACATCGAATTAGAAGAAAAACTGCTAGCTGAGATTGCCTACGAAGCATTCAAAGCAGACAACCTGCTACTGACCAAAGCAAATCTGGTTAAACACATTCGCAAGTTTCTTCTACAGGAGCTCAACGCCCCCAGCAACCTCAGCGGAGAAAATATTCTAGACGCCATCGTAATTCAGCAAGGGATCTTGGTTGAACAATCGGAAGGCATTTACTCCTTTTCGCACCTCACCTTCCAAGAATTTTTGGCGGCTAAATACATCCATGAAAACTACACCAACCACGCCCTGTCAGAAATAGTGCGTCAGTATGCCAACGACAGACGATGGGAAGAGGTATTTCTACTCATTGCCGGTCTTAAGTATGACGAAACCAACGTCATTAACCTACTGCGCTACCTTAACCAAGTCGCCCAAGGATTTATCAATACCAACAAACTCAGTGCCCTATGGCTGTGGGCCACCCAGGTAACCGCTGATGAACCCACCCCAGACAAACTCATCGAAAAGCGCGCCAATGCCCTATACAGAGCGTTTCACTATAGCCGCATTCTCACCGAAAGCCCTGAGCTTAAGGGTGATTTGGAAATTATCCAAACCTTGCTGCAGCCATTTATCTACAACCTACGTGCCACCAGTGATCTCACCCTGACCACTCTGCTTATCAACGCCTTTTACACCGTATCCCGACAGGTCAAAACAACAAAAAAACTAGGCGATCCTGTTTTTAGAAAGCGCACCCAGACCGATCTAAAAAAGGCCGTTACACTCGCTAAACCGCTGGCTAGCCAGCTTCGTAAACGCGCCAGCGTTCGCAGTATGCGCTATCTCAAAAACCATGAGCAACCGGCAACCATTGATACGGATCTCAGAAACAACGAGATTTTTGCCAATGCCGATTTTCCATCATTATTTGAACAGCTAAACCGTCTGAGCTTAAATATTCCAGGCATTCGGTATCCCAGCCACGTTCACCAGAAGTTTTTAGACGATCTCAAACACGTTTGTTTGGGCATCCTCAAAGTCCAAGAAGCCTGGCTGACCCTTTCTAAAGCTGAGGCTAAAGCCTGTCAAGATTGTTTATATGTCACACTGCTGTTGTTAAAATGTCGCAAAGAGGCTAAGCGCATTTCTTTAGAACAATGGCAATCTGTACAGGAAGAGATTCTTTCCTTAAGTGCCGGTGGCGACCGTCCAGGACTACTGGCGGCCCAAAGCTTTTTAGACCAGGTCGGGGCCGTTGCTAAACAATCTGACAACGGTAGCTTTTTAATTCGAGACATACCGGACCAGTTTGGCATTAAGCCACCACTTTGGGTCAATGTTACGTCAGAGGTGATATCTCAAGATGTTGTTAATGAGCTATACGAAAGCTCCGACAGCATTCGCAATGCCAACCCAGAGCTGATGGGAATTGTCCTATATAAGGATTTACCCACAAAGGCGGCCCGAGAACGGATGGCCGACCTCAGACTCCAACAAAGTTTTACCGTAGTCCCCGTAGCTTTAGATGCAGTAGAGACCGCTTTACCCAGTCGGGATACCTGCGAAAAGCTACTGCTCAAACAAGTAAGTCAATACAGCAATACCGTCGATTTCTTTCAAGACAAAAAAGCTATTCACGATCCGCTATTGTTTTTTGGCCGCACACAGCTGTTAGACCAGCTAATTGTGGACCTCAACAATAACCAAAGTGTAGGCTTGTTTGGTTTACGCAAGTCTGGCAAGTCTTCTATCCTGCACCAGCTTGCCCTACGTTGTCGAGACCATGCCATTATCCACATCGACATGCAAAAATACAGCGATATTGGCATCGGCTATGGGATCGAGCTGTTGGATAACATTTTGCAAAGTCTTTACGCCCTGGGCAAATATCGCAATCCCTTACTCGAACAGCCACCGTTACTGACTGAAGCGGGACAGCCCATCAAGGAATCGTCCTATGAGTTTTATCGATGCTTTCGACGGTTGGTTAAATCTATCGAGGGGGCAGGTTATCAACTACCTGTACTATGTTTTCTAGACAACCTAGACCGAGTATTTCCCAGATCTCACGAAAAGTTTGACGAAAAGGCAGAAGAATTTAACTTTGTTTTTGGTGCCCTGAGAGCGTTAAGCCGTAAGGAACAGTGTTTATCATTGGTGGTCACCGCAATTCATCCCCAATGTAATCGCATCAAGCAGTGGCGTTTTTCAAAGACGTTCAAAAATCCGCTCCATCGGTTTTTCAAAGAATCTTTTCTAACGCCATTCTCGGTATTAGAAACATCGCTATTGATCAACAGCATTGGTAGTTTGATGCGCTGGGAGTTTGACCAACAGGTGATTCAGCAGATCCATCAATTGAGCGGTGGTCATCCATTTTTGATTCGTAAGCTGGCTAGTTTTTTGGTACAAAAAGCCATTAATCAAAGCGGCTATCTGACCAATCGCCGCATTCCCTTTGCCTTTGCTCAAATGCAGCTGCGTAAAACATTTAGAGATCAGTCCCTAAAAGCCTATGTGCAACATGGAATCATTAGCGAGCTGCGGCAGTACGATTCGCAACTCAAGGTGCATCGGGTGCTAAATGCAGCAAGTGTACTGACAACAGCGTCGAATAGTGTAGATGGGTGGCTGAGAGCCAGAACATTCTTAGCATTTCTGTCAAGTAAGTTGAATCTGTCGGAAATTCAATGCTTAGATGCCGTGCATGTATTAGAGAATCTAGGCATTGTAGAACAGAAAGAACATCCCAATGGGTATGATTGTTATCGCATTCGGGTGCTGTTATTGCACCAATGGTTTCAGATGTTGCGAAAGTCGAAGAGCGCCTAGAACGCTTGGTTTCCCTATCTAGAGTTGTGTACTGCCTTACTCCATAACAACAAATGAGGGCGAACAGCATGGGACCTGATAAGGGCATGCAAAAGCATGTCTTTATCAGGTCTCATCAGACCCACCGGTGAAGTGAGATATTAGGTTGCCTAAAACGACGGAAGGCGAAAACCACCAGGAATTATTTTTTCAATTTCATCCTCAATCTGATCCTGTACTCGTTGCGCTGCTACGTTTGCCACCGCATTCACAGCTGCATCGGCAAAACCGTTGTTTCCAGTGGCAACAGTATCAAATACACATCCATCCATCTGGTCTTCAGGCACCTCTGCTTCTCTACAGGCAGTAACGCCTGCATCCAGCTCTTCACGGCTAGCATTATTTAGGGAGATGTATTGAGTAGGAAAGCTGCGATCGCTAAAGTTAGCGGTGGTCATCCCCACAGGGTAATCAAACAGAGACTCAGCCTGGGTAATGCGCCAGCTATCGCCAAACTGTCGGTTTAGCTGCTCAAAGTAAGCGGTTTCTAGTTCAGCAACAGGAATCGCAGCGGGCAGGGCACGGCTTAATGTATTGGTGGCCACACTGTAGGTGGACCGGGTAGCCAGTCGGGTCCCATCACGACCTACTAGATCATCGTCAGGGTTACCGTTGAAGTTTCCTAGCAGGCCAACCATGGTATTTCTGCGATCGCGACCCACAATCGGCATGATGTTAATAAACTCAACGCCGCTAACGTTAATAATCTTCAGCGCGACCTGGTCACCACTGGGCCAGATAACGGTGTAGTTGCGGTCGTTCTGACGCTGAATTTCGCCACCGTTGTTCAAGGGAAATACATCATTCACAAACTGGATGGGCGTACCATCCACCCACATCAGACTGCGTCCATCGGGGCTATCTTGCACATACATACCCACCCGCTGATCACATACCCGCATGGCCACTGCCGTATTTAGGGAAAGGCTGTCGCGATTGGGTACCGGGCTCTGCCGGGCCTGCACTTCGAAGTCACGACCTGGCACATTAGCATTAGCGATTTCGCCAAAGTTATTAGCCGACTTACGAACACTGGCGACTTCGCCAAATTTGTTAGTTGAGGCGAGGGTACCATTGCCCGAATAAGTCAAAATAAATTCACCCACGGTTTGAAACGTATAGTGAAATCCATCATAGGTATTAATATGGGGGTCACCATAGCTGCGTCCCTGGGCCACATTGTTAGGAATATCACGGGTTTCACAAAAGTTAGTTTGGGCAGCAACTGGCTGGCTAAACACCATTAAGCTACTCAGCAAACCCGCCAGAAATAATCCGGCCCATCGCCGTAACGACTTTGAGTTCAGGATAATCATAGGGATTTTTGTAAATACAAGACTTCCATCTCTACAGTTTGTGTGTAGGTAATTCCGCTCCATCAGAAAATCACCTGATTAATCAGACAACAAATTCAAAACATTGAAACAACATTTTGGATAAACGTTTACCGTTACTAATAATCGAGGCGATTTTATCTGAAGATAGAAGACATTTGATATTCTGTACTGTTGCCAAATGGGTTTATTCCCTTAGATCCTTTACGATAATTACGGTGCGATCGCAGCATTGGTCAAATTATTAAGTGCTCCGGCAATGGTTTTTAGCGACTCCACACCGCATCCATCAAGGCGATGGCGACCGCCCAAATATTGCGGATCATTGTAGGCAACCTGGGTCTGTCCCTCCTCATCTTCCCAGATCAATACCTTTTGGGGTAAGTCAATCGCCATCGTCTGCTCGCATTGCATTAAGGGCGTTCCGATCTTAGGATTACCAAAAATTACAACCCGAGTAGGTCGCAGCTCCAACCCTACGCCCGCCGCATTTTTATCATGCTCAACCGTAGCAAATAGGTTCAATCCTTTTTTCTCTAGAATTTGTTTAAACCGAGTTTCGGTTTTATCAACACTGTGGGGGCTGACCTTAACCACTAAACCCGTGGGTGCTGTTGCCTGGGCTACAGCCCGTGTACGCAAAAAATAGGTTGCGGCAAAACCAGTTAACAGGGTCATTAGTCCAAGGCCCAAAACATTAGTCTTATACATTAGCGGGGGCTGATACACGACATAGCTCTAACTATGCCTCAAGAAACGCGACCAAACCGATGCGGTACAGATTTTTTTACTGTTGCTTACGGCAAATCAAACGTTCACAATTCCCTTAAAGATCAACAATGTCAAACAGTTTTTTGGCATTTGCATAATGTTTGTTGCTGGTTGCTGAGTGACTGCTGTAGACCAAACAAAAGCACCCATGCAATACGTTAAGCTTCCGAATTACTTACGTCGTAAAATCCTTGTCATTATCGCCCTGCTGACAGCCATTGTGTTAGGTCTTTGCCTGCCTGCCATGGCTAGACCCACGCCTGTGCTCTGGACCAATTCTGACTGGGTAACCGTGGGTCCACGGGAGACTGTTTCCCTCTATTCCCGCTGTCCCAATGATCGGGTTGTGGTGAGCGGAGGTTTTCACAGTCAATCCTCATCCGGCAGAGGCTTCAAAGTTATTGATAGCTATGCAGAAGATGCTTGGACCTCGCGAGTACGCTTACGCAATACCAACGATAATGCCCGCCAGGTGCAAATTCAAAGAATCTGCATCAAACCTAGCGAATTCTAGACATTTCTGCATCTAGATTAAACGTGTTGATTAGACATTTGAGTTTCACATAGCTACTATCGGCCTATGCCGATTGCCCCCGTTCAAAGTCTTTTATTTGGCAGTGGCTCAGGCAAGTAATCATGGTCCCATTACATCTACAAAAGGTTGTCCTGTTAGCTAGTTTTGAATGGGTAGCTGGCTATCGCTTTGACGGTCAGACTGCTCTGACGCAGGGTGAATTTGTTAGCTATCTATCTCAACTGATAAATGCCAGCACAATTACCTTCTTAACCTTCAGCTGTGGTATTAATTCAGCCGCATACATCGCCATGGAGCTTTCCCTTTTTCCAAATGCCATAGGTCAAGAACTCCAGCAAATGGCTGAGAGACTGAACATCGCTATTCAAGATATTCAATATTATCAGTCACTACAATAGCGGCTCCTGCTGGGTAGCGCAGTGAATACTACCACCACCGGCCGCAATCCCATCAATGTTAAGGGCAACAATATCACGGTCGGGAAAGACTTGCTGCAGTGCCTCCTGGGCGGCTTGGTCGGCGACATCATCACCAAACTCTTGCATAATCACTGCCCCATTGCAGACATAAAACCCCACATAGCCCGCTGCAAAATCTGATGTTTCATAGGTGTCTCGAATTTTGCTAGGGGCTTCAAGCACAACTACCTCCAAGGACTGTCCCCGGGCATCAGTGGCGGCATTGAGCATATCTATATGTTGTTTGGTCACAGCATGGTCGACATAGGCCGGGTCAGGTTCGTAGCCTGCCACCACCACACCCGGCTCGATAAACCGAGCATAAAAATCCGTGTGGCCATCGGTAATATCTTTTCCCCTAATCCCCGGTAGCCAGATAATTTTTTCTAGGCCCAGTAGAGGCATCAACAACTCCTCAAACTGGGCTTTAGACATGCCAGGATTACGATTGTCGTTGAGCACACAGCTTTCAGTAATAATGGCAGTGCCACGGCCATCCACTTCGATACATCCACCTTCTAACACCAGTTCCGTATTGATGATAGGCACTCCTGCCTGTTGCGCCACAAACCTAGCCACCGCCGCATCGTTGCGATAGATCTGTTTTTCTCCCCAACCGTTAAAGTTAAAGTCTATACCTGCTTTTTCTCCCTGATCAGACAATACAAACACAGGGCCAGTATCCCGTATCCACAGGTCATCCAGGGGGGCCACCACCAGTTCAACGGCATCCCCCAGCATGGTTCGAGCTAGGTCATACTCTTGTTCCCTCACCACCATGGAAACCGGCTCGTACCGAGCAATAGTTTGGGCAATGGTCACCAGATTACGACGCACTTCCGGTAGCAGACGTTTGCCCCAAATCCGTTCACTAGCCCCAAAGGCCATCCATGTGCGTTTGTGGGGCATCGCTTCATCCGGCATTCGCCATGTTGTTCCGGCTACTGCACATCCCATCATTAGGCCCCCAGTAAACAGTGCTGTATTTTGCAAAAGTTGTCGTCGGGTTATCATGGCACCTATTGAGGGGTAATTCTCAGCATCTTGTTGCCATTGCGCTGAAACGCATAGGCAACGGACTCAATTTCACAACGGTAACCCAAGGCAGTTAGATTTTTCATCACAAACCCTAAATGGGGAGATGTTTGCAGGTTAAGGCTAAGCAATGGAAAAATGCGAACTTCTCGACACACCCGCAACATCTCACGAATTGAGGCTAGGTGAAAGGTGCGATCGCACTGTTCTGAATATAAAAACAAAAAGTGAGAACACAGTCCCAGATCGTAGCTAGCGTCTGGATAGTTAAGTTTAGGTAGCTCACCAATTTCATAACGGCCTTCGAGTTTACCCTGGTCAAAGTCTTCACAAAAATACTGGAGGGCGGTTTCACGATTTTTGCGCAGATCGCTGGGGGATTTATGAAAGATCCACACCCAGTCCTCCATGGAGTTTTCCACCTGGGAAATAATGTTGTCTACCACTAGGTAAAACTGTTGTTTAATTTCACTGGAATTAAAACAATACAGCGGATCGACGGACTTAATTTGGTACCCTAATCGGGTTCCCTGGGCGTTAAAGCCCGCTGGTCCGTCAGCCACGCTGAGGATGGACTTTTCCAGGTCTTCCGGGGTGAGGGAAAACATCTGCACATATTCATCTAACAATCGCCCAAAGGGCACCACCTTGTCTAACTGTACGGCCATGGAGATTCTCCTTTTAGGGGCGTGTTTCTGGAGGCGCGTTAAGCTGCTCTAAAAGAGATGGGGGACCAATATTGCTGACATCGTAGCCCTGGGGATAGCTGCGAATGGTCTGATCGGCAAAAAAATCTGGTAACGTACGGGGAGGAAGTTTACAAAGCAAACGACTACGGACTTTGAGAGTGGTTTCTAACAGCTGGGTTAGATAGCTTGGGGCAGGCTGCCAGCCCAGGGCATTGAGTAACGGTCTGTCTAATAGGGCTGGAATGGCAGGATTTGCCAACGATCGCACCCCCATGGGAAACCAACTCAACAGCATGGCGCGGGTGGCATCCGCCACTCGCTGGTTAGCAGCGGCATAGGTAAAGTGTTGCTGTTCGTAAGCTTGGTTATATGCTTCAAAGGCCCCATAGGTGTCGGGAATATCAGTGATACCCATGCGCTCACCCACGGCCACCCAAAAGTGGTACATGGCCTGTTGCTCCAGCGGACTAAGGGAACGCCAACCAAAGCGATCGCACCAGCGCACGGGCTCATAGATAAATGTGGACAGCACATACAGGTAGTCTGAATTAGCGATGGGAAACCGGCTGTGAATGGCATTCATCCGCTGTAAAAACTGCTGTCCCCGGGGATGGCGATAGCCCCACTTAAAGAGTTCCGACACGATAATGCCGGTATCGTCGTAGCGTTTTTGGGTATGGTGCTGAAACTCTCCTGTATTGTCTAGCAAGGTGGCAATGGTGGGAACACAAAATGTTCGCAACAGGGCAATTTCTAAGGCTCGGGTGATATCCCATGGAAACTCATAACCCACCAATAGATGACAAATTGAGATCGCATCCTGTTGCGGATCTAGTGTTTTAATTTTTTCAGCAGTGTCATATCGCCCCATAGACTTTTTAAGTAAAGATTGAATCAACAATGTTCTAGAAAATAGCGATGGCTGCCAGGGGTTTTCAATAGCTCCTGGGGTGGTCCCACCCGCTTAACTTTGCCCTGTTCTAGAAAAATAATCCAGTCGGCTCGACTAATTACCTGGGGCCGATGGCTAATCATTAGGGTGGTTTTACCCTGGCGATAGTCCGCTAGGGTATTGAGCAGATTGGTTTCAGCAATGGGGTCCAATGCACTGGTGGATTCATCTAGAATTAGCACCGCTGGCTGATTGATTAACGCCCGTGCGATCGCTAACCGCTGTTTTTGTCCCCCTGACAGGTTCGAACCATATTCACCCAACACCGTCTGATATTTGTTGGGTAACTGGGAAATAAACCCGTGGGCCTGGACTCGCTGACAGGCATCAACAATCTCCTCAAATGAGAGATGGGGATTAGTCAACTGAAAATTCTCTAAAATAGAACGCTGCCAAAAGTGGGCATCCTGGGGCACTAAACGCACCTGCTGCCGCAAACAATCCAGAGCTACATCGTCGCAGCTGTAAGGGCCAAATGCAATATTGCCACTTTTAGGAGAATATAAGCCGGAAATCAGCTTGACTAAGGTGCTTTTCCCACAGCCCGACTCGCCGATTAACGCCGTTGTTTTACCCCCCGGAATTGCCACAGAAAAGTCCTGGAGTAAATCCATGCGCCCCCCATAGCAAAATGAAACATCTGTGCAGGTGATTGCCACATCCATGGGAAACTCCACAAAGGGAAGAGATGCCGTTCCCTGCTTTCTAGAGACCCCATCGGTCGCTTCCGACAGTTCCACAGAAGCCGCAAACTGTCTCTGTTCAGGTTTAGTTTCAATAATGTCGAGAATACGGGCCGTAACCGCTCTCACCTGGGCAAATTCATCCCCCCACTCTACCAAGCGAAGAAGAAATAGGGTGAGTGTACGATTGAGACTGTAAACCGCTAGCAGTTGTCCCACACTAATCTGCTGGCTGTTAACGAGAGTCCCCCCCAACCACAGCATAACAATGGTGTCTAACCCGATCATCAGCTTGGCAATCAGGCTTAGGGTCATATTAAACCCCAATGTCTCAAAGTTATATTTTGCCAAACGTCCTAACCGTCGCTGCAGTTCATCCAAAAGCTGGGGGTAAGCATTAATCGATTTGAGGGTCATGGCCCCTTTAAAGGTTTCCACCAACAGTCCCAAATTTTCCCCCGCCATGACTAATTGGGTTCTGGCCCGCTGTTGGTAGGTGGGCCAGGCAATCACAATCGGAGCCAAAATAGCAGCGGCTAACCCTAAGGCCCACAGGGTCAAGATGGGGCTGTACACCCCCATTAAAATCAAGGCCACAATAGCCGTAAACCCTTCACTAGGTAGGAGAACCAGAGTTTTTAGCAACAGCCGATTAAAAATTTGAATATCCTGAAGTCGAGCAGACACCTCCCCACTGTTACGGGTCTCAAAATAGGTTAGGGGCAGCTGCAGTAACTGTCGACCAAAGTCTAGGGTAAACGACAGTTCAAACCGCTGAGCAACATAAACAACTAAGGAGCGCTGAATCCATTCCAGTAGGGTGCTAAACAGGGTCAATACCCCTGCCCCCAAAGCAAAGATTGTTAACATTCGACGATCGCCATCGATCAAAATGTCGTCCGTTAGAATCTGGATTAAAAACGGGATCACTAAGGCGATCAGGCCAATTGCCACATTCAGCCCTAAACTTTCAAGCAACAGTTTTCGATAGGGCCACAGCCGACGTAATGGGGATGGCACGCCTGTTACTTTTTGTTGTTTAGCCTGACTGTAGAACCGAATTTCATCGGGCTCTAGCAACAACATGATCCCATCCCAGGCTGCCATAAGCTCCTGTTGGTTGAGCCATCGCAACCCCACGGCGGGATCAGCAATAATGTATTTAGCCCGCCGCTGACCGTGGAGTACTACCCAGTGGCACCCTTTCCAATGGATAATCGCAGGTAGGGGAACCGTTGATAGCTGGGACAATAGTTCCTTAGATGCCCGCACCTGTCGAGCCTTAAACCCAAGGGCTTCTCCCCCCCGCCGCAGTCCTAGTAAGGTAGTGCCCAAAGCTCCTACACCGACCGCTTCCCTGGCCTCCGATAGGGCTAAGGCACGTCCATAGCTTTTGGCGACAGTGGCCATACAGGCAGCGCCACAATCCTCATACCCATGCTGCCGGACGCATTCATATTTTTTTCGCCGCATCTAATCGATGAAAACAACGGGATCACCCCCAGAGGAGCCCTTTTATTGTGCCAACTTGTTTTCGATTCAGTGAATTATCTCTCTAAAAAAATAGTTAAAAAGATAGCGCCGCTGCTGATTCAGAGGACGCAATGCTCCGAAAAACTTTCCAAAATACAGGATCAAAAATCTAATGTCATAGGCCGACATAGTAAAAGGGCCACCTTTGTAAGCAATTTGCTACAAAGGCAGCCCCAATATCGTTGATAAAATCAGCCTCTTCAAACAAGGAGATTTAGACGCTTCGTGCTCTCCAACTCCGAGAATTGGCTAATTCAACAAACCTCAAGAACCAGTTTTGTTTACCACCAGGAAGCATAGCCAAGACCACCGGAGACTTTATCAGCCTCAGAATCTTGAATATCTTTGGTTACGGCTGGCGTGGAGTCCTTAACAGTCGTGTTTTCGTTTTGCTTGCGGCCCAATAGCTTTGAAAAGAACTTAGACATAACTCAAAAATCTCCTAAACTCAAAATAAACATAGCAGCTCAGTGAATATACGGAAAATGAATACTCAAACAAATAAAAATCGTTGAATCTAACATTTTTGAAACCGTATATTCACCGAGCACTAAAAGACTCTATTAGGGAATATACTGATTCAAAACCAGTGCGTCAAGAGCCATCTAGTATTAATTACTAGGGAGTATTTTTACCTATAAAATCAAAGATCCCCTTTGTAAATGGCATTTCAGACTCATAGGAACAGTGGTTTACGTTATTTTTCAGAATATATTCCCATTATTTTTAATGGCTAAAATCAGATCATTGGAGAGTTTTTGTTATACTAAAAGGCTATTTTTAGAGTTGATGAAAAATTATCTTACTAACTTATTAATAGCTTTAATAAAGTCACTACGACTAAAGCATAGTTGATTCGATGTTATCTATTTTTAGAAGTATTTTTATGTGTGATATATGTCATCCAATATGGAAAAGTTAGTTTCTCAAACGATTCAGATTAATGCCCAAGAAGAATTTTTACAGTCTCCCCATCCTTTAGTATGGGGGGGAGGCATAGCGGCCCTGTTTACCCTGGTTGCGACAATTGGCGGATGCTGGTTTATCCCCTACAGTGTCAAGGTTAAAGCGGCGGCTATTGTGCGTGCCCAAGGGGAATTGCGCCATGTACAAGCGCCTCAGACAGGATTGGTTAAAACCATTGTCGTTACATCGGGTGATGTGGTGCAGGCTGGAGATACGGTGGCTGTTTTACACGATATCCAGCTGCAGTCCCACATTGCTCAAGCGCAGCAAGAGCTAACGGCCCTGCGCCGACAGTGGGAAAGCTTGGAGCAACAACAACAGTTAATGCAATCCCAATGGCAGGCGAACGCCCAAAGCTGGAACCGTGAGATTCGGATCGCAGAGACAGAACTGCAGTTTACGGAACATCAGTTCCAGCAGCGGCGGGCTGATGCTGATAGCGATCTGCAAGTGGCTGCATCTCAGTTTCAGCTAGCTGAACAATCTTTAAATCGGTATCGGCAGATTGCGGACCAAGGAGCTGTATCTCAACTATCGGTGTTGGAAAGAGAGGCCCAGTTAGAGTCGGCCCATGCTCAATTACTGCAGGCTCAAACAGCCAACCAAGTGGATCGAGCCATGGTAGACCAGGCTGTGGAGAAAATTGCCCAGGCAAAATTAGAGCGCCAGGCAACCCTTGATCAAATGAGTCAGGAACAAACTCATCTGGGGCAACAGCGTACCGTACTGGAAGGTAAAATTTCTCAACAACAGGCATTGTTGGAGCGGCTGACCCTGGAGCGATCGCAACTGGAATTAAAAGCTCCTGTCTCTGGTCAAATACAAACCACTAATTTGCGCAACCTCAATCAAGTTGTTCAACCAGGTGAGCTGTTGTTGCAAATTGCCCCTGTCGATGAATCTCTTGTCATTAAGGCCTGGGTGCCCAACTCCAATATTAGCCAGGTGGAAGTTGGTCAGTTGGTGAATCTGCGTCTAGAGAGCTGTCCCCACCCAGACTATGGTGTCCTTAAGGGGACGGTAACAGATATCTTATCCGATGCCACCTTGTCTGCAGCGACAACGAACCTGCCCTTGGTAGGAGTGGGGCCAGAAAGCTCTGTGGCTGGTAGCTATGAGGTCACCATAAAACCCCAAAGACTATATTTAGAGAACCATAGCCAACGCTGTAATGTTCGTGTGGGTATGCAAGGACGAGCAGATATTCAGGTGGGTCAGGAGACTGTTTTACAGTTTCTCCTGCGCAAAGCTCGTTTAAGCATCGCCAGTTTAGGGAGCTAATCTAAAAGCCCCAACAGCGCCTCTACCGTCATTGCGGTAGCCGGAGCCAACAATACACCATTGCGATAATGCCCTGTGGCTAAAATCACGTTTTCCAAGCCAGCTAGGGGCTTAATCACGGGCGCACCTTGCCCCTGGGGGCGCGGTCGTAACCCACTCCAGTGACGCACAATTCGCGCTTTAATCAGGGCCGGACAATAATCCGTGGCAATCTGTCGCATGTGCTCTAGCCGTTCTGCTTCTGGTGCTAGCTCAAGATCTTCTGCTAAGGGTAATTCAACGGCTTCTCCCCCTGGCGGAAATTCCACCGTTGCCCCTAGCCAGTAGCGATTCTCTCCCAATGGTACAATATGCACATCATGGCCATTAATCACCGGTTGAAAGTTGTCATGTCCCAGAGGCTGGTCTAGCTCTAGTTCAAGGGCCTGACCCAAAACTGGAATCATGGGTAGGGGTTCTGTTCCAATTTGGCTTAGATCAGCGGAGTCCAGTCCCGCCGATATCACGACAAAATCTGCATCAAGGGTAGTTTCTGGCAGCTGTAGCTGGGTGCAGGGCTGGGTTTTTAGTCCCAGGACAGGACTTTGCCAGTGGGTTGTTACCCCTCGCTGTTTAGCCGCTTCCACCAATGCCAGGGTAAGCTGGTGGGGATGCACCTGACCGTCCTCAGGAGAGAAAATAGCTGCTGTAACGGTATGGGCATTAATTTGGGGACACTGCTGTCGTAACTGCTCGGGAGACCAAATTTCTAGCGCATATCCCTGGTCCGCTCGCTTTGCTTGCAAAGACTGCCAGCGGGGCAATTGGTCTGAATCAAAACACAGACTGAGAAGACCTTGCACATGGGGAATCTGTCGCCCCAAAGCTGCTTCTAGTTCAGGCAGTAAGGTTTTGTAGCGCTCAATGCTATCCCGGCGTAGTCGCCAGTTTCGGCCCTTAACCTTGTGGCTAATGATGCCCATTAAAACGCCCAAGGCTGCTTGGGTAGAGCCTTGGGCAGGATTTTGCTGCTCGATGAGGTGAATGTCTAACTGGCTATGGCGACTCAGCTCGTAGGCGATGGTAGCGCCAACAATGCCACAACCAACAATTGCAATTCGGGTCATCGATTCAAGTTACGGATTAAATGGGTACCGATTATTGTAATCGCTTCATCCCCTAAATCAGTAACGCCTAGACGTTAACATTTTCCACAGCGATGCTGGCAGTATCCTCTCCAGCAGGTGCCTTAGGGACGCTATCTAGAAATAGGCTCAGGTCCTTTGCAAAGCGAATATAGGCCTGGTTGGTACGGTTGCTATCAAACACGCCCACAGCGGCACTCATGGCTTCGAGATCTTCCGAAATTTCATCGGAAAGCTTTAGGGCATCAGCTTTATCGTCGGGCAATAGTGAAAACGCCAGGCGATTCATCCGGGTTCTCAGCTCACCCAAAGGACCGTGGATAAAGTTGTCAATATTAGCCCAGTTATCGTCACGGATGTAGCCTGCTAATTCGGGCAGACGATCTTTAGATGTTTGAATACGCTTGGCATATACGGAAATCTGAGCCAGCTGATCGGCTGTATAGGTGGGGGGAGCGGCAACGTTGTCACCACCACAGCTGACGAGTAATGTTGCGATCGCAACCAAAAAGACTCCCACAATCGATCTTGTCAGGGATCGAAACCGTTTCATACCTGTATACCTCCTACAGAATGCGCCTAAAAAATCTGACAGACAAAGGGTTCGAACCCATAGCTTCAAACCCGCTAATTATATCCTCAAATCAGCGCTCCATCAGTCTGCCAAAGGCTATCAATGGTGATAAACGACGTCCAAGATCAAAGGACAGCTCGATTAATCAGGCTATTGCCAACCGACATCCCTTTCGTTGATGGGGTGGTTCCCCAAAATTTATGCCGTTAACGCCCCTTCACCCGAACTTCATGCCACCTTCCGTGATTCCCTAGGTGTTTTTAACCGGATTACAGGTTTCAATAATTGGACATCAACAGAGAATTTACGATGCGATTTCAAAATAACCCCAAAAGACTTTGGACTAAGCTCAGTAAAAAGCAGCAAGCAACCGTCCAGGGCGGTCAACTCTTTCCAGTTGGTAACGGCGGCGGCAACGGCGGCGGCTGGTGGAGACCGGGAGCCGGTCGCGGAGAGAGCCCCGTACCCAATGCTATAAACAACTATTCTGACCTGTGCTAAAGTGCCTTGGTTTACCTGGCTCTGGCCTTTTTGTTGGCCCGATTACTTCACGTGGGTAACTTAAGCATACGCTTAGAAAAACATATCTTGACCCCAGTTACCCGCTGGGGTTTCTTTTTGCCCTAAACAAAAAAAGGACCCTGCAAAACAGGAGTCCCAGCTATCCTTTGAAGTGTGTTCCTTTGAATCTTAATTGCAGTTGTTGCCTACTTATCAACCGCGATAATGCCCTGGATGCTTGGGGATTGGCCCCTTGTAGTAATTTTTGTGCGCCATACCACCTTTCACGAGCGCCGTTTGCTTCTCAGAAAGAGGTTGCCAGAGTTCTGTTTTAGTCTGCTTAGCCATAGATGCCACTTTATTCTCAGGAAGAACAGTTTACGGGATAAAGGTATTTGTGTCCCCCGTGCTCACTATGCTGGCACTGATGCAGCCATTCGATAATGCTGTGAATGCTGATCTTGTTTGTGAGTTTAAGGTAAAGGCAGTTGTTGCGGTGTAAAGAGTTGCATTTTTACCATGACCCACTTTCAACAACTCTGACCCTACTGGCCTGTGAGAATTTCATCACCAAGGGCTACCAATGGTGGTAAACGACGCCCAAAAATAAGGGTGGGCAAACAAACTACTATCTACCTGGGCTAGATCCTGCGGCAGGGGTAGGGTGCCCCCAGACCACACCAGCTGACCATTGTCTACTCGAATATCGCCATTGATCATGGCCAACTGCGCCTGGCGTAGGGCTTCTGCCTTAACGGGTTCGGTTTGCAAACTGGTATAAAACTGGGTCATCAGCCCGGCTGTTCCCACATCATCCACCTTCCATAGGCTGGCCATGGCGGTTTTCACACCGGCCTGCACCGCAAAGCCAGCAAACCCTAGTTCAGCTTCTTCACTACCCAACGCGGTACGGCAGGCACTGAGCACCATGAGCTGCACCGGAGGGTCGTTTAACCCCAGCTGACGTACCTGGTCTAAACTCAGCTTGCGGTCCCAAAACTGAATATAGGAGTTGTCTATGTTGCCTGACTTAAATTCACCGTGGGTTGCCAGGTGAACAATGCCGTAGGGTTTGCGAGCCCGGCTCGCCACCAGAGCATCTGGCGTAAATGTTTCGTTGAGAACAAAGTCTCCGGCCCAGAGATTTTCGGCAATGGTTCTCAGCTCAATGGGCACTGCAGGTAGTTCCGGCTGGTCCTCAAAGTTAGAGGCTCCCATGGCCAATACTTCTGTTTCTCGAACGTCCACATAGCGCATATCCGTCAGACTCACGCTGGGCATAAGCCCCACACTGTAACGTTCTACTAAAAAAGATTCTCCATCGTGGAGGGCGGCAACGGGTAGCGATCGCAACCCCGGTGGCATCACAAAGGCCAAATTGGT
This sequence comes from Cyanobacteria bacterium P01_D01_bin.156, assembly GCA_039024555.1. Taxonomy (GTDB): domain Bacteria; phylum Cyanobacteriota; class Cyanobacteriia; order Phormidesmidales; family Phormidesmidaceae; genus Leptothoe. Next base: position 23,055 of record JBCCQQ010000046.1, on the reverse strand, counting down.
AATACCTCGCGACCTAAGCTCTGCTTCAATGGGCTCAATTAGCCAGGTATGCAGATCCTGGGCTGCACTGATATAGGTGCGCGTGCGCACTCGTCCCCGATTAGTCACATTGTTACGAAAGCGATCCGCTGTTTTTAGTACCTGCTCATTTTGGATCGGTAAGGTTTTGAGAATTGGCAACCCTTCTGGAGTCACCACTACTAATTCCAACACATCCGTAGGTTGAATAGAGCGGTTTTCCTCTTTGGCAGCAGCCATCTCTCCTGACGCAGTGCCTTCTGGAACAAAGGACACATAGACAATTGCTGGGGGGGCACCGGTTTCTTCTGCGACTAGGGATAGCTCAAACTGCAGCTGAGGCAATGTGGGTTTAGCGGGCTCTGCCATGCCTAGGGTCAGGTACTGACGATATTCCTCGGTATAGTCACGCTCATTGCGGAGAATCGCCGCTTCTACATCAAGGCTAGAACTGGGAACAAGATCAGGATCAACGGTGAGTAATGTCTCTGGATCTTCTTTAGTGATCTCAGGACGTGAGCGGTTCGTGGTGCAGTCCGCGGTACAGTCATCTGCATCAACCGGGTCGTCCTCGATGGGATCGGGCTCTACAGGATCGGGCTCCTCAGAGCTGCCTGTCAAAATTGCAATATCCCCTTGTACAAAATCCTCAAAAAGTTCTTGAGGGGGGTCAAGCTGATTCTCTGTGGCAATAATCGAACCAGCGGTCCCATTGACCTCAGCTTCTCCCACCGTAAACGGAGTCTCGCCGTTACCTCCATGGGTAATGGTAACCTGGCCACCACGGCTAACCACACTAGCTGCCGGACCAATCTCACTCAACACCGTAATCCCAGATGCTCTAAAAAATTGGGGAGTATTGACCGTGATATCGCCATCGGAGACCAGGGTATTCACCTCAATATCACGATTACTGGATAAGCTAATACCCCCACTGCCAAAAATATCTTCGGTTAGGCGAATGCCAACATTTTCGCTGTTGGTCGTCCCAGTTAACGTTAACAGTCCATCTCCGATGTTGATTTGATAGTCTTCAACCAGAAGAATCGCTGGCGTACCCAGGGCTGTACTGTTGGCAGTGACGGTCAGATTGCCCCCAGCGGTATTGATAATTTCACCGGGCGTTTCCCCAGAGTCTGGGTTACCCAAAACCACTTGGCCATTGCCCGTATTGTCAGTATCCGCCTCCAAATTAATATTTAATGAGCCCGTTTCAGTACTGGGAAATATAGCCCCATTAAGAAGAATGCTGCCTGCAGCTTCCAGGGATAAGGTCGCCTCCCCGGTGTTAAAAAAGCCCAAATCGCTGTTCAGCGTAATGTCACCGGTTTCAGATCCTGCATTACCGGTCGTTACCCTGACCGTACCGCCGCCGCCTAGGGCAGTGGCTAAAGAGGATGTAGTCAGCTGAGCCGGGGAAGAAATGGCAACAAACGGATTGGCTGGGTCAAACCCCTGATCCTCAAAGTCATCATCAATAACAACATCAAAGGGATCGATTAGCCATTGGCCTGCCACCCCCGAAGGAGCTGTAATATCTGGGCTGTTGCTGCCTAGGGTAAGCCCTTGTAAACCACTGGTTTCCACCAGGCCACCGTTGCCACCGCTGTCTCCTCCCCGCACTAAAAACTGTCCCAATGCGTGGGTGGTTTGATCTCCCCAGACAATAATCTCTCCCCCGTTGCCATTGTCCGTGGCGCTAGCATTTATCACCGAATTAGCATCGACGTAGGTGATTTGGGCGTTGGGCAATGGCCCTTGCCCCTGATAGCTACCGCCGATGCGGATGGTGCCACCACCGTCAGGGCCACTGGCGTCTAGGACACTTTCAACCACACCCACCGTATTCCCCAGCAGAGTAATATCTGAGGCCGTAAAAATGCCATTTACCAAGGTGGTGCCTGGGGTGGCGGGCAAGGCCAGATCAGTACTGACCAGACGCAGGGTACCGTCATTTTCAAGCTGTAAACTGTTGACCCTATCTCCAGCACCGGTTAACAACTCTGGCAAGGTTAAGGGAGATAGGCTACTGCCATCAGCAACAGCGATGTCATAGCTGAGAAGAGATCCATTCGGACTTAGACGAATCAGTTGTTCTTGGGGTACCGCTGCGATCGCAATTTCTTCGGCGGTTACCGTCCCTGTGGACACCACATTGCCCCCGGTTAATCGTAAAGCACTGTCTTCTTCCAGAGACAGATCGGCCTCGTTAATAATCGAGCCAGGGTTGCTAAAACGGAATAATATTCCCGTAGGATTACCCACTAAGCTGGCATAGTCAGGAGTACCGACCACATCAAAAGTGTTGTCGGCAAAAGCTAACCCATCTGCTGTAGAAACATGTAAATCCCCCGGTAGCGCTAATGTGGCATCTGCCCCAAAAATCACCCCCACCGGGTTTAGTAAAAAGAGATTGGCTGTGCTGCCCGTTAACCCCAACTGCCCATCAATAATGGACGGATCTCCGCCGTTGATCCGCCCTACCACATTCACAACATTAGGCTGGGTAATAAATGTGGCCGATTCTGTGGCGGTTAACCCAAACTGTTCAAAACTGTGGAAAAGATTATTATTGTCGCTGGAAAGCGCTCCCCCAGTAATTTGGTAGTCGCCACCGTCATTGATAACGGATGTATTGGCCCCATTCCCAACAACGGATTGCGCCCAAGCAGTACCTCCACTGACGAACAAACTTCCCAGGGTGATAACTGCAAAGCTTTTAATTGGTACCATTAGAGCGCCTCCAACAGATAGGTATCCACACATGGAACTATCTTCAGCGCAATTGGGAATTTTACCGGATTATCTAAGCAATTCTATGTAATGTCTCTAACTCTCGCGACAGTACGTTAACAGGGCTATGTATCCTGTCGGGTATAGCCATTTTGTTGATACCACTGCACCGTATCTTTAATAGTGTCTTTAAAGGGACGATAGGTGGTCTTTAGCCCCTTATTTGCCTTGGACGGGTCAAACCACTGGCGCGACAGCATGACTCGCACCATATGGCTGTGCAAAAAGGGTTTTTTATTCTGAAGGCGCCCCATTAGATTTTGGAAAAACGCCCATATACGGACGGCAAACCGGGGCAGTTTCTGACTAGGAATTGGCTGACCACTGGCTTCCGACAGGTTGTGCATAATTTCCTTCACAGAATAGTACCCACCGGTTACCAGGTAGCGTTCGTTGGGCTGTCCTGAGTACACTGCTGACACCATGGCCATAGCCACATCACGGGCATCGACAATGGGAAACCCACCGCTGGGTACCAGTGGCGCTTTCCCCTTTAGAAAATTCAATACAAACCGTCCCATTTCTGTTGGAGCAGCATCGTTGGGACCCAACATACCTGCTGGCAAAATCAAAACAACCGGTAGATTATGGGTTTTTATAAAATTAGAGATGGCCTCTTCTGCCATCAACTTGCTCTTAAAATAAGGGTTTTTATAGTTGAATTCTTGAAAAGGTGTCGTTTCATTGCTGGGCGCACCGCCCCGGATGATGCCCACACAGCCACAGGCGCTACTCACATAGATCACCTTAGAAATCCCGGCTTTTTCAGCCGCTTCTAACAGATGAATCGTGGCATCCACATTGATTGCCTTTAGCTGGTTCCAATGGTCGCCGTAGTCAAAAGATTCTCGAAAATAAGACGCAGTATGAAATAAAACATCACACCCCTGCAAGTGATGGGCAAAGCCCTCAACCTCTTGCAAGTCTCCCCGAACAATTTTCAGGTGTGGATGCTCCCCTAACAATTTACTTGCCTTTGTCAACTCACGCGTCAGCGCAGTTACTTCAAAGCCTTGCTCGAGCAGCAACTGGGTAAGATTGCTACCAAGCAGACCGGTACTGCCAGTTACAAACGCTTTCATACAAACTCCTACAATTGGGACCAACTGGCTGGATAGTGATCATGCCACCGTGGGCAAGGCATTCCGACACAACTAGAAGAACTAGGGTCAACCGGTATCAGTTTAAAGCACTTATGGAATTCCATAGCGTGCGTCACAAAACATTCCTAACATTGCTAATCCCTGGTATCAGGCTTTCTCAGACCCCTAGGTTAAATTACTGAGAAATGGCCCTGATATTCAGACCAGCACTGTCCCAATGCCCTACACACCAGCACCATATACAAACTTAAATAACGATAATCCTGACTCAATCGAAATTAATATCGTCAGAGCTTTAGGAATAAAAACATACTTAGAATTTTGAGGTAATAGTAACGTACTGTAAACGTTCCGTGGCATAGGTTTGCGGCATAGGCTAGTTGGGGGACACAGCATTGGAGCAGATGTAAGACAATCTATAGACTGCCCATCCAATCACTTAGAGTTGACAACAATGGACGATAGATAACCGGGTTGAGTTCCGGCGGCCTCAGCCAATGAAGACGTTGCTGATCCTCGATATGATGTTCTGCAGACAAGACTGACCCACAGCCTGTTTTGTAGATCGTTTCATACGCCCAATCAGCGACGGCTAATTTGAAGGGTCAATCCGTTAACACATCCTGTAGAAGAGGAGCTAGCTCGTCTTTGAGCTGCCCGGCTCGAATAAATTCGGCATAGGTGTCCGACTCGATGGCCAACAGTTCCTCTTTGATTTGTTCTGCTGCAAATGACTGTACCTCAGGATTATTAGTCTGCATTTTTTGCATTTCTTCCTGTAGCTTTTTCACCTGACCTTCTACGAGGGCTAGCTGATAACGGCCAAATTCAGCATCGACTTCCTGGCGGTCCATGAGTTCTTTGATGCGGGTAATCACTCGGTTTAGGGCCACCCGTCGAGCAATACCTTGGGTATACTTTTGCCGCAGGGGCTGATCCCCCAGCAGGTCGAGTTTTTCTAATAGGGGTTTGGTGGTCAGGCCCTGTACTAACAGGGTAAAGAGCATGACGCCAAAGACGGTGGCAATAATCTCTTCTCGCTCGGCTAACGCCGCTGGCACACTCAGGGCCAGGGCAACAGAGACCGATCCCCGTAGACCGCCCCACCAAAGTACGGTCTGGCCTTGCCAGCTAATGTCTTCGTTGTCGGGGGTGATCATGTTGCTAAAGAAACTAAGTCCAAACACGCTCACTAGACGGGCCAGCAACATGGTTGCGATCGCAATAGCAATGGAGGTTGTGTAATTGCTCAGGCTACTAAACTGCACCTGGTCGCCAATCAGCAAAAACACAATGGAGTTAACAAAAAAGGCCAAAAACTCCCAAAATTCTGACACCACCAGCCGCGTACGCGGATTCATACCAATACGCGATCCAAAGTTTCCTAAAATTAGGGCAGTCGTTACCACAGCAATTACCCCTGAGCCTCCTAATTCCTCCGCCACAATGTATGTGCCATAGGCGGATACCAGGGTCAGCGACTGTTCCACCAGCGGTAAATCAAACCGCTGGGTCAAAAACGAAATACCAAATCCAATCAGGGCTCCCACACTCACCCCGATACCGGTAAACACTAAAAACTGGGCCACCGTCACGGATAGATCAAACTGTTCTAGACCCAGGGCAATCCCCAGCACCAGATTAAAAGCAACAACCGCCACCCCATCATTAAATAAACTTTCTCCCTCCATTAGGGTGGTCAGTCGTTTATTTACCCCCAGCTCTCGGAACAAGGCCACCACCGAGACCGGGTCTGTCGCCGATAGACTGGCCCCCACCAACAGTGCCGTTGCTAGAGAAGCTCCTGCTATGTTGATTAACCCCCACAGCAGGCCACCAATACAGATGACAACCCCGATCACCGCGTAGAGGACAATTGGTATCCAATCTCGTTTAAGATTTGACCACTTAATATTCCAGGCTGCCTCAAAGAGTAAGGGCGGCAAAAAGATAAATAAAATCAGCTCCGGCGACAGATTGACTAAGCGCACATTGAGCACCGCCAGACCGAGCCCTACCAGCAATAGCAGTAGGGTATAGGGAATGTTGCGCAGCCAGCTTACCACCCGCGATAGAGTGGCCACCCCTAGAGAAACCGACAGCACCAACAAAAACTGACGTAAATTTTCTTCGATGGCGTCATTTTCCATCGCTGTTTCAGCAGCGGCAGCCAAAACGCTTGGCAAAAACCCGTGGTAGTGAGATAGAACGCTATGCATAGTGAACAAATACCGTGGTCAGGCTACATCATATAGCAAATACTCAGGCACTCTGAGCCTAAAAGAATGTCAAAATCTCCTTCACAAAAACAAAACGCTGTTGTCCAAGCTCTCTCTAGTTAACTATGGGGAATTAAGCATTTTTACTTAGCATTAACCATAGCCGTTGTTGATATCCCACTCTCCACCATCGACTAGCCCCTTATTGTTGCCGCTATAGCGTTTGCTAGCGGCAGTGCTATAGCAATCTTGTGGGTCCTATAAAGATAAATAAACGTTTAGTATTGTTTGCCCGATTACCCAAACCGCATACGGATACTTTCCCAGGGACTTGGACAGGTGAATAGGTAAATCCACCACTATATTCATCCTCCTATAGAAGCTCCTATGTCCACTCCTGCTATGTCGGCAAATCGGCCACCCTTTGAGCATAAGTCCCCCGTTGACGAAACAGCCTTAGTCATTTTTGACAGTCGTTTGGACAATTTACCCCTGTTGCTAGCAGGGCTGCGTCCCGGTATCACCGCTCATATTTTGGAGCCTAACCGAGATGGCATTGAGCAAATTAGCGAGCTTCTATACCAACAGCCAACCGTATCGCTGACTTTAGTAGCCCATGGATTTCCTGGTGGGCTGCAGCTAGGGGCGAACAATCTGGAGCTGGGTAATCTCGATAGCTATAGGCCTCACCTTGCCAGCTGGTTCAGAAATACCGATGTTCCCCAGCTCAATTTGTTGGCCTGTCATGTGGCTGCAGGGGATGCCGGAGCAGAATTTATAGAAACCTTGGCAAAGGTGACAGGCACCGTTGTTACCGCTGCAGCCACAGCGGTGGGTAATGGACAATGGCCCCCCATCGCTGTGCAAACATTTCAGCCAGCGATGCTAGAACAGTATGCGTCCACCCTGGTACTCACCTTTAAAGACGATATTAAAGACGGCACCTTTGATGGACAAAATGAAGACTCCAATCGACTGTTTGGAGCGGCGGGTGTAGCCGTTAGCCCCAATGGTTCCCAGGTATTTGTCGCCAGTGCGGTGGAGTCAGCCGTCACTGTATTTGACCACAATGGTGCTGGCAATCTTACCTTTAGCCAGACCATTCGCGATGGGTCGGATGTCGGAGAGATTTCAGGCTCAGAGCTATTGGCAGGGGCCTTTGGCATTACCGTTAGCCCCGATGGCTCTCAGGTATTTGTCGCCAGCACCGGAGATAGCAGCCTCAGTGTTTTTGGTTTCGATGATGCCGGTGATTTAGAAGAACAACAGCTGCTGAGAAATACCCGTCTTGATCCCAATGATAGAGAGGTCGATGGCCTCAATGGAGCCGTTGATGTTGCCGTTAGTGCCGATGGCTCCCAGGTATTTGTAGTCAGTCTGACGGATCAGGCCCTCACTGTTTTTGACCGGGACGAGTCTGGCAGCCTAACCCAAAGACGGGTGATTAAAAACGGCGAAGGCAGTGTAGATCAGCTAGAAGGTGCAGCCGGTGTGGCCGTCAGTCCCAGCGGGGATCAGGTATTTGTCGCCAGCCAAAGCGGAGCCATTACTGTTTTTGATCGAGATGAGTTTGGCAATCTCACCTTTCGCCAAGCCATTAAGGACGGTGACGGCGATGCTCAAGACCTATTTGGAGCCTCCAGCGTAGCCGTTAGCCCCGATGGCAACCAGGTATATGTGGCCAGTGCTACCGATGCCGCCATCACTGTGTTTGATCGCTTAGCCGATGGCACCCTCAGCTTTGCTCAAGTCATTCGTGATGGGGAAAATGGTGCTGAACTCTTCGGTGGAGATAGCGATATCTTCGCCGGTACTGGTATTACCGGCGTGCCTGCCATCAATGGGTTTAGTGAGGTCACCATTAGCCCCGATGGGACACAAGTGTTTGTAGCCAGCTTTGCTGAAAATGGTATTACAGTCTTTGATCGCAATACCGCTGGGCGCTTAACCTTTCGCCAGGTGATTCAGGACCAAGACGGGAATGGTGCCAATGAGCTAGCTGGAGCTTTGGGTGTGGCCGTGAGTGCAGCCGCTAGCCCCAACCAGCAAAAGGTGTTTGTTACCGGGTTTGAGGATGGGGCTGTTACTGCCTTTGATCGAGATCTGGCTCCCAATTTATTAAGTATTACTCGACAAACACCCACAGCAGAAACCACATCCGCCGACAGTGTGGTCTTTAGAATTACGTTTGATAAGAGTATCCTCAATATTGATGCCGCTGACTTTGAAGTAACGGGGGGTACAACCGCTACCATCACTGATATCACCCCCGTTGGGTCCACAGCCTATGACATTACCGTCGCCGGTGGAAATCTTGCCAATTTTGAGGGTACCGTTGGTCTGGACCTGGCCAGTAACCAAAACATTGAGGATACGGTAGGAAATTCGTTACCTTTCCAAGAGCCCGATATCGATGAGACCTACACCCTTGACAACGATGCTATCTCATCTAGCAATCCGGCTAAACTTACCCCTGTGTCAGGGTTAGAGGTAACCGGCTTAGGTAACGCCAATACGGTACGTTTACAGATAGAACAGGTCAATATCGATGCGGTAGGAGAGATTCGCATCTTTAGTGTCGATGCCACCGGTCGTGAACAGATTGCTAACTTTTCAATTCTGGAGGGAGGTCAACTGCCAGATGCCTATGCTCCCACCTTTAGCATCGACAACAGCCGAGTGACGGAAGGACAGTTTTTAGAATTTGAACTGGTGGTAGACGGAACAATCCGACAAGCCACCCCCAGAGCCGTTAGCGATACTCAAATTGCCCTTGATTTTGGTGACGGCACTCAGCTGATCGCCGAGACATTTACCCAAACCAATACTACAAATTTATTAGTAGGGGATGCCACAACCATTGACCTCACTGGCCAAACAGGATTAGTAAATGTGGAATTTCAGGTGTACCGTAGTGCAGCCATGGATAGTACCGTAGGGCTTTACACCACTACCTTTGCCGATGGCGGTATTCGAGACCCCTTAACAGATACTATTTTGCGTCCTGGAGATGCAGGCTATAGAGAAGCTGCCCTTGCCAATCGTGTAGAAGGTGTGCAGCTGAGTGGAGAAAATAGTCAGGTTAATACGGTTACTGCGACGCTAGAAAGTGGCAACTTCTTAAGTATGTTTTTGGTGGCAGGCGGCAATGATCCAAATACTGGCGACGTATTCTTTAGCCACGCTGGTGCCAATAACAACAACAACGACCATGCCAAGCTCCTAGGCGACAATATCTTTGGATTTGAAGACCTGGGCAATTTAGGAGACCGAGACTTTAACGATATGGTTGTTCAGTTTGCTGTTATCTAGCCTGTGGTGCTGCAAACAATCAGATCTGAACTCATTCAAACGTCTGTCTTTAAGAACTTTAGGCTAACGACTCAATCGCGCGACACATTGCTTAGCACACGAGCTTGGCCTTTGAGAACCGTAGCTCCCGAAAGTTTTATGTAGTCAATGTTTCTGAGATTTTATATTGAGCCGGGGTAAGAATCCGTAAATCTATGGTTACAATCCCAAATATATCGGTATCATCGCCGTATGTGTGAGGCCCGATATTCTTCGGTGTTGCTGACTGTTCTGTGCTCAGATGCTTACTCAGCAATGCTCTTTTGCAGTCACAGAAATTGGAGTTCAAGTAGGTGCAAACCCCTGAATCACTAAAATTAAATCCTATTAATGTAGTTCAACCCCAGGCTCAGGCTGACTATGGCCCTAAGAAATTAATCGTTTTGGAAAATAGCGGTGTGAGTTTAGCCGGGGCTGCCCTTACTCAAAACTTCGTTCTGGGAGGACACATTGATCGCGATCCTCTATATACGTCATTTGCTCCCGATGGAGCACATCAAAACGTTGTGATTTCAGGGGCTAATGCCACTGAGGTAACCTTTATTGGTCACTACCCTGGGTTAAATGCCGATGCATCGGATGATGCCCACCCCACACGTATTCACAATAGCCAATTTATTTTGGTAGGAGAACAACAGCGGGGCTACAAGTTCCAGGTGATACAGACCATTGCACAACCAGTAACCCAATACTCACCAGATACCGTCGGCCAGGGACCCAATCTTTCCGGCAGTAGTTTTAAGCAGGCAGATCTAAGCGGCACTGACTTTACCGGCTGTAATTTGCAAGGTTCCAGTTTTATAGCCGCTGACCTGAAGGGCTGTAACTTTACAGGAGCCAACCTAGCTAAATGCAATTTTAATGGCGCTGATGTCTCCGGTGCGAGTTTTATAGGAGCTAATTTAGCAGGCTGTGACTTAAGTTCTACCATTACCGCTAAGAACAGTAACTTTAACCATAGTTATTTGGTCGGTGCAAAGTTTCATTGTCTCCGGGGTGAAAATTTTGCCTATAGGGGAGATTTTCAAGGCGCTATCTTTGCCGATGGAGATAGGCGAATTGAGGTATCTAATACAAACTTTAGTCAGATTTCTGGCCTGATTAATGGACAGTTTGTTTGCTACTACAAATCCAATGTTGTTCTACCTAAAGGGGTGGATTGTATCTCTACCAATCGCTTTACCGAAGCGAGGGAAGCCGCACCCAAAGCAAATGCCCCTAAAGAAACTGCCGCCGGTCAGACAGCCTGGGGTGATGGCTATATCAATTAGGTGCTTCATAGAAACAAAGATGCCGATTTACTAAGAGTTATTGCTGCTCTGTAAAGTGAATAATTAACAGCAAATATGGACACTTAGAAATAAAAATGGAATGCTCTAGAAAGCATTTTATTTGGGGGGAAGTCTATGGGGCATGAATCCCTATTAAAGTTTGTAGGTTATGGGACATATACCGTGTTGGGAGGCAGCTTGGCTTATATATTGCTGCCGATGGCTCCCCCTACATTGAAATCTTCAGTTGTTGAGCTTATCCTACAACAGCTTACGGTCTTAATTGTTGTTGCTCTTTTTCTAGAGCGTGCCTTAGAGGTCTATAAACTCTTCTATTTTTCGCCAGAAAAAGAACGTTTGGTAACACAGGTAGAGTATTCTCAGCTGGAATTGCAAACACTGCTTGAGAAAGGCGACAATATATCTTCAACCGACAATATTCAAAGCATACAAAGCCGTCTCTTTGAGTCCGAAGCAAGTCTTCGGGTGTATAGAAATAATACTCGTCAACGTCTGTTGCAGACAGCTATTGTATTTGGAGTTTTAATTGGTTTGGTCGGGATGCGATCGCTAGAGTCCGTCATTGTTTTTCCCACACCCAATTCAATTTTCGAAATCTTTCGGCTATACCTTTTCCGAGGGTTAGACATTATCCTCACAGCGGGCTTGATTGCCGGAGGTAGTGAAGGAGTCCACAACATTTTCAAAAAGGTCAACTCACTCTTTCCAGATATCCCCAGCAAGATTCTGGAGTTTATTCAAGCCATCAGACAAAATGCGGTGAAGTCGTAGCCAACTGTGACAAACCTCTTACTTCTTATTACCCAGAGTCAAGGACCATGCCCATTATCCGTGTTGAAATTTTGCCTGGCCGCACTGTTGAACAAAAACGGGAGCTCGTAGAGGTGCTGACTCGCGAAACAGCCCGCATTGCTGGCTGCAGTGAGGCGTCGATCTATGTCGTTATCGAAGACGTGAAAAAAGAAAACTGGGGCGTCGGTGGACAGCTTTGCTTAGATAAATTTCCCGACTAGGGAAACGTGTACGCTCAATGGAAAGAGCTGTGAGCTAATCCAAAACTGACATAATGATAAACATGCCGAGCTAGTAGTTTTCTGTTATGGACGATAGACTTCTTAACTCAGTGCAAGGAGTAGGACCTTCAACCACAATCGATGCGATCGTTCAGTTGCTGCAACGACTTCCCTTGCAAACACAACGTCAGGTATTGGATTTTGTGGAGTTTCTGCTGCATCGGCATCAACTGTCAGAGAGTGTTCATCAGTCTGAGCAAGATGATTTAGATGAAGAAATTGCCCTTTGGGAAGCTGCGAGCGATGAAGATTGGATAGCAACTGAAGAGCAACTAGTGACTAAAGAAAATGGCTAGAGGTGATATTTTTCTGGTTTAACTACCGGTTTCCGATCAGCGAGAAGAAAAAGGTAAACGCCCAGCCATTGCTGTACAAACTGATGATGTTTCCTCTCCAATGCTAATGGTTGTCCCAGTAACATCCTCGTTACGGGCGATGCGTTTTGCATTTACTGTCAAAATAGAACCATCTGCACAAAATGGTTTAACAAAAGTATCCGTTGCTATGGTTTTCCAACTGCGGTCGATTGACCGCAAACGACTGTTACGAAAAATTGGACATTTGGAATCAGATTATTTAGTCGAGATCGATGCAGCCATTTGGCAAATGCTAAAACCACCTGATAAAGAATAGTCATGTGGAGTCATGTGGCAGTAACTTTGATTTCCCTATAAGCCAACGTTCCATAGAACCTTATTCCTGCCATAATACTAAGGTTTTTGACTCGACCTTTTTTAGCGCACCCATGGCGACCTTTCTACTTGAAGTCGGCACCGAAGACCTACCAGCCAGCTTTGTCAGTGATGCCCTCAGTCAGTGGAAATCTAAAATACCAGCAGAGCTAAAAGAGCAGCTGCTGACGCCGGAGCGCATTGAATTCTACGGCACTCCTCGTCGGCTGTCTTTAGTGCTAAATGGATTGCCAGAACGCCAGCCCGACCGAGAAGAAGAAGCGAAAGGCCCCTCGGTAAAGGCGGCATTTAAGGATGGTAAACCCACCAAAGCAGCGGAAGGGTTTGCCCGGTCCCGTGGCGTGAGCGTAGACGACTTTGAAATTCGCGAAACGAAGAAGGGCGAATTCGTTTTTGTTACCCAGAAGATTGCAGGTCGTCCAGCAACGGACATTTTGACTGAACTCATCCCCCAATGGATTTTGGGTCTAGAAGGTAAACGCTTTATGCGCTGGGGGGATGGTGACCTGCGGTTTCCTAGACCGGTGCGCTGGTTGGTGACGTTGATGAATGATCAGGTACTGCCCATTACCCTAGTTAGTGGTTCAGAAACCTGTGAAAGTGGTCGGGTGTCCCAAGGCCATCGCGTGCTGCATCCTGAGCCCATAACCCTTAAAGATGCGACAGGGTATGTCGAGGCGATGAAGTCTATCTATGTAGAGGTGGACCCTGACGAGCGGCGCAAAATTATTACGAAACAGGTAGAGAACGCGGCTAAATCTGTTAAGGGCGAAGCAATTGTTAATTCTGACCTGCTAGAGGAAGTCATCAACCTGGTGGAATGGCCCACGGCGGTGGTGGGCAAGTACGACGATGAGTTTCTAGAGCTGCCTTTGGAAGTCGCCATTACGGAAATGGAAAGCCATCAGCGGTATTTTCCCCTCAAGTCCGGTGAGACTCTACTGCCCAACTTTATTACCATCTCCAACGGTGACCCAGCGAAGTCTGACATCATTGCCGAGGGCAACGGTCGGGTGATTCGGGCGCGACTGTCCGACGGCATGTTTTTCTTTAATGCAGACCGTACTCAGCCGCTGGCGGACTATTTGCCCAAGCTGGACATGGTTACCTTTGAGGAACGGTTGGGGTCCATGCGTCAAAAGGTGGACCGGATTGTGGCGGTAGCAGGCGCGATCGCAACCCAGCTAAACCTAGATAGCACCCAAACCGACCTGGCTAACCGGGCCGCATTACTGTGCAAAGCCGACTTGGTCACCCAGATGGTGGGCGAATTTCCAGAGCTGCAAGGCATCATGGGGGAAAAGTACGCTCGCCATAGCCAGGAACCAGAAGCCGTGGCCACGGCAATTTCTGAGCATTATTTGCCGAAGGGGGCCGGAGACAGTTTGCCCCAGAGTTTGACGGGCCAGGTGGTCGGCTTGGCGGATCGCCTGGATACCTTGGTCAGCATCTTTAGTCTGGGCATGAAGCCCACTGGCTCCTCTGACCCCTTTGCCCTCCGTCGAGCCGCTAATGCGGTAGTGAGCATCATCTGGGCCGGTGGGTTGGATCTGAATCTAGCGGCACTGTTGCAAGAGATTACGACCACATTTGCCACCGGTCGTGACGGAGTGAATGCCTCTGAGCTACAGCAGGACCTAGAATTCTTCTTTGAGCAGCGGGTACGCACCCTGCTCCAGGATGATGAAGCCATTGACTACGACTTAATTAATGCTGTAGTCGGAGAGGAAGACTTGGACTACCGGGCTCGGGTGCTAAGCAATCTGTTAGATGCCCGCGATCGCGCCCGTTTCCTTCGAGAGATTCGCACCAATGGCACCTTGGCCAGCGTGTATGAAACCGTCAATCGAGCTTCTAAACTAGCCGCCAAAGGGGACCTAGATACCGCCAGCCTAGACCCAGCAGGGTTGGTGGATTCCAGTTTGTTCAAGTCTCCTGCAGAAAACGCCTTTTACAAAAGCTTGCAGCAGCTGGTGCCCCAAACCAAGGCAGCCCAGGCAGAACGCAACTATCAAAAACTGATCGACGGTCTGAAGCAGGCATCGCCCATTGTGGCTGAATTCTTTGATGGCGAAAACAGCGTCATGGTGATGGATGACGATGCCGCCATTCGTAAAAATCGCCTTAATTTATTGGGACTATTACGTAACCATGCTCGGGTACTGGCCGACTTTGGAGCCATCGTCAAAGGATAGGGAGTAACGTCCCATCAGGGCTTATTAAAACTTAGAACCATAGCCTTACGCATTTAAGATCATGGCTTAACAAGCTTTTCAGGCTTAAACCGTGAGGTAGTTTCTTAACAGCTCCTAAGCTGCTACAGTATCTGACTTGAGGGATAGGACATGCACCATGGAATCAGCCAACGGTCAGCTAAAAGCAAAGCCTATTGCCTATGTGATTGGCCTGGGATTATCGGGTGTGGCAGCGGCTCGGCTCTTAAATAAGCAAGATTGGCAGGTGGTGGTGAGCGATCGCAACAATGGCGACCGTCAGATCGCCCAGCAAAAGCTCCTAGCAACCGAAGGTATCGACGTTAAACTGGGTCACAGCTTTTCCGCTGAAGATTCCATGAATCTGGCCGTTGTCAGCCCCGGTGTCCCCTGGGACTTGCCCAGTTTGGTAGCGGCTAGAGAAAACGGCATTAGTACCATCGGTGAAATGGAGCTGGCCTGGCGAGCCCTCAGCCATCTACCCTGGCTGGGCATTACCGGCACCAATGGCAAAACCACCACCACAGAATTAGTCGCCGCCATTTTTAAGGCCGCTAACCTCAATGCCCCCGCCTGTGGCAACATTGGTTATGCCGCCTGTCAGGTAGCGCTAGACCCAGAGCCCGACTGGGTAATTGCCGAATGTAGCAGCTACCAAATTGAAGCCTCCATCGGCCCTAAACCCAAAATTGGCATTTGGACCACCTTTACCCCAGATCATCTCAGCCGTCACAAAACCATTGAGAACTACTACGCCATCAAAACAGCTCTCCTAGAACACAGTGACAAACGTATTCTCAATGGAGACGATCCCTATCTGCGAAAAACCCTAGCCGACCGTTGGGAAAACAGCTACTGGACCAGCATTGATGGTCCCAACGCCATTAGCCCTTTGGTACCCAGCACCTACATCGACCAGCAGGGCTGGGTTGTGCACGCAGGCGAAAAAATACTCGAAGCCAGCAGTCTAAAAATGGTGGGTCGCCACAACTTGCAAAATCTGTTGATGGCGGTTGCGGCAGCCAAGCTAGCCAATATTCCCAACGCAGCCATTGCAACGGCTATAGAGAATTTCTCTGGTGTGGCCCACCGGTTAGAACACATCACCACCTGGGAAGGTGTTGATTTTATTAACGACAGCAAAGCCACCAATTATGATGCAGCTGAAGTGGGTCTTAGCTCCGTCAATAGTCCAACCATTTTAATTGCCGGTGGGGCGGCTAAAGAGGGGGATGATACTGCCTGGTTAGAACGTATTCAGGAAAAAGTTGTTCAGGTATTACTGATTGGTGATGCGGCAGAGAAGTTTGGCAAACGGTTATTAGATGTTGGCTATGGTCGTTTTGAAGATGTTGGTACCATGGAAAATGCGGTGAAGCGCAGTAAAGAGATTGCGCTGGGTTTAAAGGCAAAGGTGGTTTTGCTGTCTCCTGCCTGTGCCAGCTTTGACCAGTATGCCAATTTTGAAGCTCGCGGCGATGATTTTCGCATCCAGTGCGAGAAGATCTTAATGTGATACCAGACGATGAGGTCCCTGCACAGGGTGTTTGAGCTGTGACGATATCGGACTGTATTGAGTGCCGGTGGATGCGTTACCTAGAACGCTTACGATTGATAGTCCTCTGCCCGAGCCACCGCTGGAGTCTTACATTATTTGACAAGGGGTAGCGCCTTTGTTTGAGGGGTGCTATCGTTGTGCCCAACTGTAGGTGATACATACTTCAGTCAGATCCTTGAAAACCGCATAGTTTCGTTATGAAGTGTGTAGGCCTTGTTCCGTATGGCTTACATGTACCCTAATACAGTGGTGAGTTCCTTTTGGATAATGTATGCGTAAGGCTAAAAGCTGAAGTGTGTATTTGTCCTATGAATTGCTTTCAGGATAAGGCTTCTGAAAAGGTGCCTTTCATTCCCAAAACCCCGCAAGGGGACGGAAACGATCTGTCGGTTTATACGTGTTAAAGCTACATAAGCTTCTTTCATTCCCAAAACCCCGCAAGGGGACGGAAACGTTTCACCTACCTGCGCCTGCAACAAGTACTCCAAAGTTCTTTCATTCTCAAAACCCCGCAAGGGGACGGAAACCTCAATAGACATCTGTGCTAAACGATCACGGGCAGCAGCTTTCATTCCCAAAACCCCGCAAGGGGACGGAAACAGAAGAAAAGTCAGAATTAGGAATGCGGAATGATGAATTCAAATAGCAGATACTCTATCAGTAACCAAAGTGTCGCTATCAGACACTCATCATTTTAGGGCTCCTACTCAACACAAGGCCGCACCAAAAATACAATGGTCCTTCCCCGGCGCTCCCAGTGCCTCTTATTAAACGGCATCACCCTTTTCGCCTCCGCTTCTGATTCCAGTAAAAAATGGATCTCTCCAGGGGGGTGAACCTGACAATCTACAAACCTAAACGATCGATCAATACCAGCTGCCTTTTCCTCGGAAAACTTGATCCATGCTTTCGCGCAGGCAATTTTACCTTGATGATGAGCCATGGCCCAATCCCAATCTTTTGTATATTTTGGGGAGCCGGTATCGCTTCCAAAGCAGGTTGTTTGGAAAAACTGAGGATTCTCTACGCTACCGTTATTGAACCCTAAAAAAACAGTCACAATCGAGAATTGACCAACCTCGTCGCGGGCCAAAAGGATATTGTCTTCATCTCGCATGAATTCTCGCCAAGCATTCTCGTCGTGACACAGTACAGGGAGCTTATTTTTTAAAGTGTACCTCTCCATATCTAGGCGTCTGCCTCCAGTAGATTGAGACCTTCTCAAATAGGTTTTACCAATGCCATTCAAATAAAGTCGTTCTTGGTGATTCCTTTGGTCTCAAATCACGCATCAACAGGAGAACTGTGTTGTTGTTGTTGTCACCGTTGCTAGCCTCATGTAAGCTAAACGCTGTGTCTGATTATCTTTCATAACCCCAGACAGCCCACTGTGCTAACATTTATCCTTCAACAACAGTTTCCCACAGCCTGCTTAAACACCCTCTACAAATCAATCATCTGGATCATTAACCTGCATCAAAACAACCATGGCTCCTTGAGGGTCCATAATGGTTGTAAATCGCCCCGGTTCAATCTCCATGGGGTCCATTAGCACGCTCCCCCCCAACCGATTGACTACCTCTAACGATTTATCCAAATCGGCCACATTAAAGTACACCACCCAGCGCGGTGGCACTCCCTCAGGCATCGGGGCTTTGGCCATATCAAACATGCCACAGTTCATGTGCCCCTTTACCCTAGAGGTAACATAGTTGGGCGGCCTTTCATCCACTTCTAGCTCCCAGCTAAAAACAGTTTTATAAAAGTCTGCAGCCTTCTCCACACCTCGGGTTTGCAGCTCAGCCCAACAAAATGTATTAACCTCGTTTACCCGGCCCGCACCAATGTGCCCCTTGGCCTGCCAAAGACTCACCACCGCTCCAGTGGGGTCCTTAATCACCGCCATACGGCCCGCATCCATCACATCAAAGGGGGCCATTTCGACAGTGCCACCATTTTCCTGACAGCTTTGCACAGTAGCATCCACATCCGTAACCGTAATGTAGGTTTGCCAGCTGGGGGGCATATCCATATCTGGGGGGGTGGCTGCGATCGCGGCAACGGTGCGATCGCCCTTAAACGCCATGGAATACAGTCCACCCTGTTCCATCGGTTGATCTTCATAGATCCAGCCAAACAGCTCCCCATAGAACTGTTTGGCCACCTCCTGCTCACTGGTCATCAGGTCTACCCAGCTGAACACACCATTTTCGTAGCTATCTCGAATCCCCATTGGTGTCACCTCCACACTCAAATCATGATTAATACAAATATACTAATCATGATTTGAGCATGGAGGCGTTTTTGTTAAGAACCACAAACTAAGGGAAGTGCGTGAAAATAAGACACCTTAATAAAGCTTGGCGATACCTGGTTCCCCTTGGCAAGAGGAACCGTCAGGGAGGGGTCTGGAAAACTGGCGCAAATGGCCGAAGACCCCTCCGCCTAAGGCACCTCCCCTTGTTAAGGGGAGGACGTTGCTTAATAAAATCCTGCTTGGAATTTTATTTTTGTGCAATCGCCTAAGGAGCATGGTGCTGGTGCCAATGGCGAGCAATATCCACTCGACGACACACCCACACATCCTCATGGCCCATGACATAATCCAGAAAACGAGCTAACGATGCGGCCCGCCCCGGACGCCCGGACAAACGACAGTGCAACCCTACACTCATCATTTTTGGGGCCGTTTCTCCCTCAGCGTACAACACGTCAAACGCATCCTTTAGATACGTAAAAAACTGGTCTCCCGAGTTAAACCCCTGGTAGGTGGCAAACCGCATGTCGTTGTTGTCTAAGGTGTAGGGAATCACCAAATGGGCGCGACCATAGTCCGTGTTCCAGTAGGGCAGGTCGTCGGCATAGCTATCGGCATCGTAGAGAAAGCCGCCTTCTTCTACCACCAGTCGTCGCGTATTCGGACTGAGCCGTCCCTGGTAAAAGCCTAGGGGGCGACTGCCAATCACCTGGGTATGGATTTCAATGGCTTTACGAATATGTTCTCGTTCCGTGTCTTCTCCTACGTATTGATAGTCAATCCAGCGATAGCCGTGGCTAGCCACTTCCCAGTCGGCGGCGACCATAGCTTTACCGGCATCGGGATTACGGTCTAGGGCCATGGCCACCGCGTAGACGGTTACTGGCAGCTGGCGCTGGGTAAACGTGCGATGTAAACGCCAAAACCCTGCCCGGCTGCCATATTCATACATGGATTCCATATTGATGTTGCGCACCCCTGGTAATGGTGCGGCACCGACCGTTTCCGATAAAAAAGCTTCGGAGGCGGAGTCACCATGGAGAATACAGTTTTCTCCACCTTCTTCATAGTTGATGACAAACTGCAGGGCTAAGCGAGCATTGTTTGGCCATTGGGGATTAAGAGGCATTTGGCCGTAGCCAATCAGATCGCGGGGATAGGGTACGGACATGGAAAACGAAACCTCGGTAGTCAGGTCAGCCAGATAGTAACCTAAGGCCGTTGCTGATTGAGTGATGAAATGATCTGTAAGAAGAGCAAAACTCTACGAAATTTGAACGTTCAAAATGCTCTCCCTTTCCGACTTCCAAATTCCGACCTCCGAATTCAGCAGATGCATAGCCAGTGCTGAACCATAAAGATTCCATAGTGGTGTCCCACATTGCACAGGGAAGCGACTATTCTGTGGCAGGGTTTTAACGGAAATGCCCCAAGGAAACTCCCTAAAGGAACGATTGCATGAGCACCATCACCACTGAACAGCAGCAATATTTGACCTATATTCTCACTGACGGCGATTCTCAAGTAGCCGTCGTACCGGAACGGGGCGGCATCGTTACCCAGTGGAAGATTAAGGATAACGATGTCTTTTACTTAGATACAGAACGCTTTAAAGACCCTAGCCTATCGGTACGGGGAGGGATTCCACTGCTGTTTCCTATCTGCGGCAACCTGGTGGACGATACCTATACCCTGGCTGGGACAACAACCTACCAACTAAAACAGCACGGTTTTGGGCGCACTCTCCCCTGGGAAGTTACTCAACAATCTACTGAAGATGGAGCTAGCATTACCATTAGCCTTAAGAGTAATGAAGAAACCCGCGCTGTTTATCCGTTTGATTTTCAGCTGGACTATATCTACACCCTCAAGGGCAATACATTAGAACAGCGTTTTCGCCATACCAATCTGTCCGATAATCCCATGCCGTTTTCCACAGGCACCCACCCCTACTTTGCTGTAGCAGACAAGGCCAACCTTGTATTTGAGCTACCCTCTACCGAATACAAAATCAAAGGGGGCACAGAGGTGTTTGCCTTTAACGGTCAGTTTGATTTTGACCAAGATGAAATTGACTTTGCTTTTATTAACTTGAATGGTCAGACAGCTACCGTTAAAGATGGAGACAGCACGCTGACTATCTCCTATGATGAGAACTATTCCACCCTGGTATTCTGGACTGTAAAAGGCAAAGATTTTTACTGTCTAGAACCCTGGAGTGGTCCTCGCAATGCCATTAATACAGGAGCCTTTTTGTTGACTGCAGCTCCCCGAGAAACTGTTGAAACTGTTATTGCCATGACGGTGAGCTAAGGGCTTGTTAAACATTAGAATCATGGCCTTACGCATTTAAATCAGGGCTTAACAAGCTTTTCAGGCTTAAACTGTGAAATAGTTTCTTAACAGATCCTAAACTTGAGCTAGCGGTTAGCCGCTGGCCGCTAGCCGGGGGTAATCACGACGAACTTAATCCCGGCTAGTTGACTCTTGCGTTTTGGTCTTACACGGTTATCAGGACTGAGCGGTCGAGAGCTTCAAAAATGTCATTGCTGATTTAGGGGACAAAACGATTGGTAAAATTGGTCAGGGTTATGGATGTTGATCAATAAAACCCTTACGAGGATCGACACTGCCGCAAAAATAGTAGCGATCGCACAAAAGTTATTGAGCATTACCATATCAACAGCATTTGTATAGTAATTTTCAGATAATAATCTGACTAGAACGTGTGAAGCTTACTGTTCTTCAAAGACTCTGAAATTCATTCTGATAAAATATATACAAGGGCATCTAGGAACATTTACTCTAGTCAAGACTTCAAAGGAAGAATCGGAATTCAAAGGATTGCGCTTCCCTATTTTTTCTGAGGAAACTATTCATAATGCCGACTGGAGCTGGCTGGCTTGAGCAGTTAATTAACGACTTACTCAAAGAGAGTTATCTAGATCTGGAACTAGACTCAAAGGGTTCCTATTTCGAGATGGCTGGAGTGCAGACTGCGGCAAGAAGAATTGATTATCAGAGTGTGATTCAGCCCTTTAACAAGTCTTCACTTGACCAAGCCTTAAGCCGTTTTGATGAACTGCAATTTGGTGGCATCGGACAATATTCTTCTCAAATGTTTGGAACCGTTCTTCGGTCCACTCGTACAGCTCAGACATACACAGGAAATTTTCCTAACAGTAGCTTCATTGTCAATAATGGGCTCTCTTTAGCCGTAAGCGAGTCAGCTAGCTCCACATCAATTGATGATGATGCAGTGTCGGTTAGCAACGCAACAGATTTTTACTTCTCTCTTGAATCTACAGCCAATCTTAATGGGATTACCTTTCGAGATGAGGACATTATAAAATTCGATAGTGAAAGCCAATCCTTCAATCTATATTTTGACGGCTCTGACGTGGGTTTAAATTCCTCAGAAATTGATGGGTTTGACATCATCAGTGATACTGAGATTTTATTCTCCTTTAACACTTCAGCAACCATAGAAGGCATAGTCGTAGATGATTCTGACATTGTTCTTTTTACTGCAAGTGAGCTTGGTGACAATACATCAGGCAGCTGGTCACTGTATTTAGATGGCAGTGATGTGGGCTTAGGCAATAATAGTGAAGACATTGACGGGCTGCAGCTACTTAAAGATGGCAGCTTGCTAGTATCCACCCAAGGTGGATTTAACGTGCCTGGAGTTCGTGGTGCTGACGAGGACTTAATTCGCTTTACCCCAAAAAGTTGGGGAAATACCAGTATTGGCACATGGTCAATTTATACTGACGGTAGTGACATCTCATTAGATAGTTCCGGTGGAGAAAACATTTCAGCAGTTGCTATCGATGCGGACGAAAATCTCTACTGGTCAACATACAATTCCTTCGAAGTTCCTGAGGTGTCAGGGGTAGATGAAGATGTTTTTGTTTTCACTCCTACCACTACTGGCTCTAATACCAAAGGTACATTTGATTCAGATTTATTTTTTGATGGTTCTGCACTAGGCATTGCCAGGGGAGATATTCGAGGCCTGGATCTTGCCATTGGGTTTGATAATAATGCTCCAGTCGCAAATGATGACAGCTTTACTCTAGACACTAGCACCACTTTTGTAACTGAGATACCCGGCATTTTAGGCAATGACAGTGATGCCGATGGTGATTCTCTTTCTGTAAGTCTAGTCGAAGATGTTAGCAACGGTACTCTTCTACTGGGGCTTAATGGTTTATTGGCCTACATTCCTGATGAAGGGTTTTCAGGTACAGATAGGTTTACCTATATTGCCAGTGATGGAATAGATGATTCAGCGCTTGCTACGGTAACCTTCACCGTTAATACGGCTCCAGTGGCAAACGACGACAGCTTTACCCTAGATACTGGCACTACTTTTTCAATCAAGGCACCTGGCATTCTGAGTAATGATAGTGATGCCGATGGTGATTCTCTCTCTGTAAGCCTAGTCGACGATGTTAGCAATGGTACTCTTCTACTGGGGTCT
>JBCCQQ010000045.1:0-54659 GCA_039024555.1 Cyanobacteria bacterium P01_D01_bin.156 | reverse complement strand
TTCCTTTTTGGCACCGTTGCCACAAACACGTTCAGGCGTTGATGAGACTCGACCGAAACAAAATTGAGTATCATTTACGAGGGCTAAGAGCTATAGAAGCTGTCCTAGATACGCTTTAGCTGTTGTGTCTCCCTTTCAGGGGTTTGCTATGAGGGTGCCTATGCCAGCCACCGACGTCACGGGTTTAGCCTACAGACTCGGCCCAATCCTTAGCCCAGTTCAGGTGTTTGTGTACTTCTTCTAGAGTGGCGGCTTCAGAATAGAGTCTTAGCACAGGCTCAGTTCCGCTAAAGCGAATGAGCAACCAGCTACCATCAGCTAGGGTGAACTTGTAACCATCGATGGATAAAACATCACTAACGGTTTTACCAGCCACTTCAGCAGGAGTCGCAGTTGTTAGCTGTTCTAGTAGCTTGGCTCGGACATCCATATTCGCCAGGGGCAGATCGATTCGGTCATAGGCCCCTTCAAATCCGGTTTGCTGACGTAGGGCTTGATTGAGCTGACCAAAGTCCTTACCGCTCTTGACCACAGCCTCTAACAGATACAGGGCTGACAGGAGAGCATCCCGCTCAGGAATATGGTGACCATAGCCAATGCCACCGGATTCTTCCCCACCAATCAGAACCTTAGCTTCCAGCATGCGATCGGCAATGTACTTATAGCCAATAGGGGTTTCGTGAACGGAAAGGCTATGGAGCTCAGCCACTTTTTGCATCAAGTTAGAGCCACTGATAGTCTTAATGACTTCACCGTCAAACCCACGCTGCGCCTTAAGATGGTCAATCAAAATAGGAATCAGCACCTGGGAACTGAGGAACTCACCTTGACCATCCATACCAGCAACGCGATCGCTATCTCCGTCAAAAATGATGCCTACCGTAAGTCCATCAGTACCCGCCTGATACCGTTCTTTAATCGCCTTGTAGAGCTTAGGAATATATCTGGGCAACGGTTCAGGCGCTCCCCCTTCAAACAACGGATCAGCATCTCCGTTGATTTCATTAATGGGCATACCCAAAATTTTCTCAAAGCCACCCGCTGCTGAACCGTGCATCACATCAGCAAACACAGCCAGCTCACCATTACCAATAGCTGCGCGGATCGCTTCAATATCCACCATGCTTTGTAGCGCTTGACAATAGCTGGGCCAGGGGTCAAAAGTCGTGATCGTACCAGGCTGATCGGCAGCGGGTTTTCCCTGGGGCAACAGCGCTTCAACCTTCTTGGTCACATCCGGTGGTACAGAGCCACCAAACGCACCTTTTACCTTCAGACCAGAGTAGGCTGCAGGGTTATGGCTGGCAGTAATGACAATTGCTCCAAGGGCACCTTTATCATGGGCTGCCCAGCTAAATGCAGGAGTAGGAGCAAAACATTCAGAAAGCAGTACATCATAGCCAGCCTGAGCAATGGCTTCAGCCGCATGACCTGCAAATTCAGGAGACAGAAATCGACGGTCATACCCCACAATCACCGTGCGGCTGCCATTGCTGCCATAACATTCTTCTAAAACCTTAGCGGATAGAGCAGCGACTAGTTCAACGCGCTCAAACGTAAAGTCGGCGGCAATCATTCCACGCCAGCCGTCAGTTCCGAATTTAATTGACTTACCTACGAATACAGATGGAGATAATGCAGTTGCCATAATTATTTCAGTAATACCGTATCTAAGAATGCACCAATCTGGATGAGAAGCTATGGAAAATGCTGTATGCATTCAGCCGTTTTCTACCGCACATAGCCATTGCTATTGGCAGCTCTCAGCCATCACGGTTACAAACGATGGGTGCCAAATCATAACTCTCACCAGCAGTTTAACCAGTGACCTTAGCCAATGCTAGGGGGTAGAACTCATGAGCATTGTTCTTTTGTGAACTTAGCCTACTGAAATGGACTAACGAATCCTTAAAAGAGTTGCCTAAACAGCACATTTCTCTTCCAATTTATGAAGTGTAAAATTTAGGGATTCGCCATTCTAAACAGATACACCTTCAATCGTAAACGGTGCATCTGAAAACAGTTCTACCATGGCAATATTTTTCATGTTCTCCAGTTTCAGAATCTGCAGAGGAAGCAGGGCAACTTCGCAG
This sequence comes from Cyanobacteria bacterium P01_D01_bin.156, assembly GCA_039024555.1. GTDB lineage: Bacteria > Cyanobacteriota > Cyanobacteriia > Phormidesmidales > Phormidesmidaceae > Leptothoe. The sequence continues at coordinate 52,566 of JBCCQQ010000045.1, read as the reverse complement.
TCATCTGGATTACGGAAGGTTTTATCACTGTGAATTTGTAACACTCTGCCAGTGCTTTCCAGAACTTTGAGCAGCATAGGTTGAGTGCAGCGTCCCCATAAACAAAATGAGTCGACACTGTCATCCAAGGCCATAGATAGTCGATTATCATTGCCCGTCGGCATCAGCACCCGTTCACCTGCCTTGGCAATAAACCGGGGGTTAGAGGGAATTATTGCGATCGCACAGCCAAAGCTAATCCTTGGAAACTGACTAGTCACCATTTCCAAGGGGGCTAACGACTGTAAATCTAGTCCCGCCGGGATATCAGAGATGTTCAAGATATCTGCTGTCAATGTATTGGCAGTATGTGAACAGTCAATATTGAGGGCAATCACGAATTGTCTCCTAAACGGTTACATTTCGCTACATCGGGCAGCTCAAGAATTCCTTAAGACTTTTGACCGACAGCAGCATTCTGTAACAGCGAAATTACACATGTTAGTAAACTGAAGAAAATATGCACCCGTACGATAAGAATTCACAATTCAAGCCAAATTGAGCATGAGTTTCATAAAGAAACGCCCTAACCCAAAGACCTATCGATGAAGTATCGATGAAGCATTGCGCAAGTCTCTTGTAGTAGCCGTGCACCTACTGCAATTCCTCTGAATACCAGGTCAAGTCCCAGAGGCCACACTTTGATAGCATTTATCCAGAAACCATCCCAAATTAGTGTGATAACCTAGGTTGGTGTGCAGTACAGCAGATGAGGCCGCTAAATTAATGATAATTTGGCAACCTTAGAATTTGCTGGATATTGCCTGAGACGGGATGTAGCGCAGTTTGGTAGCGCACTTCGTTCGGGACGAAGGGGCCGCTGGTTCGAATCCAGTCATCCCGATTTTGACCATAGTCCACTAGACACGTTATGGACGCTAGTACATATCGAGACACCCAGCTACAAACGCCATTGGCAATATAAGCACTTAGGTTAAACACTGGTAACAAGTTTTACAGGCCTTATATCGGTATCCAGGCAAAAGTTGGAAAAATCTTTCAAAAATATATTCCTGCATAGAAACTGGCAGGTTTCAATACGGTGCTTAGCAATACGGCCCCACCTCTTACATCCAAATGATGAAGGAAAATTGGCAGACATCATCCTGAAAAATCTGACCGCATCTTAAACACAAACCCTGATGATTGATGCTCTTACAAAGCAAGTTCATCACATCCGGTAGAAGCAAATAAACGTGATAGTTTGCCAGCAAGTATGCGCATAACGCTTGTAACAATGGATATTTTTTTGTTACGGACGCTATGTCATTAACCTAACATCTTAAGCTAAGCAATTTGGTATCTCAGTTACCAACCTTATCAATAGCTTATTTTCAGTCTAGACGCTAACAGCGAAGGCTTTACATTGATAGGTACTGATGAATTGAGCAAACCGCAGGTGTCGAACTAGGTACCCAGTCTGAGTGACCATTGCAACAACTGTCCTTGATGAGTTTCAGTATGGTCCACAATGTCTAACTGCCATCGCCCATGGATGCCTTGATTCATCAAAACTGCTAGTGCAGGCGTGTTTTCAAAGGTATAGGTTTTACGCAGCTGGGTTTGTCGTCCTAAGGTACGACCTTGCAGTAGTACAGTTCTACCTTGGGGAGATTTGACGGCTATGGTGAGGTCTCCTAAAAAGCGATGGCGAACATCTACATAGACTTGGATATCCTGCAGTAATCCCCGCTGATTGATCGTAATTCCAGCTCGCTGTAGTGCCGTTCGACTGGCTGGGATCGTTAATGTCACCGCACTGGTTTGTTCCAAGGTTTTACTGAGACGTCGTGTGGCCAAATAGCGATCGCGACTGGCTTTAACGGCTCGATAGGCATTGACTTTGCCATAGCCAAACCAAAGAGAGTGACCGCGGTTATCGTAGCGACCATAGGAGAGTCCGAGCTGGGGATCGGGCTTAGTATCCTCAATTTTGTCAGCAGTGTCTTGTAAAATTTGTTTGACCTCACTCGCTAAAAGGTCTGGATTGGCAGATAACATTAAGCCCACAACACCAGCCACCACCGGACAAGAGCTCGAGGTACCGCCAAACGTACTGGTATAGCTGCCACGGTTGTAGCCAATGGCTCCAATGCGATCGCTAGTGGTCATTCCCAACCCATCCAAAACGCCCTTCACCTGTGGGCCTGTCGGCACCTGCCCCACACTGGGGAGGGCCATGCTGGGAGCTCCATTGTTGCTGGGGGCCGCCACCGATACCTGTTTGCCCCAGTTGCTGTACACAGCCTTGCGATTCAAACTTGTGGTTGCCGAAACAGTAATCACATCTGGATGCATAGCAAAGCCCCCTAACCACTCGGTGATCCCCTTGAGAGCATTGCTGGGCCAGCCAAGTTCACGCACCTTGCCATTCAAAGGGCGATTGGCATTGCCTGCTGAAAACAGAACGATACAGCCTTTGCCATTCCGTCCCTGAGTTGCGGCCCGATTAATGGCATTACGTTGACGAAACGATAAAGGGAAATAAACAGCTGCTGGAGACCAGCTACAGGAAATCACCGATGCTCCCTGGGCAACCGCCCAGTCAAACAGCTCCTCAATCGATTTGTCATCTAAAAAGCCCGTGGTTTGAATCGGCATAAAACTGCAGCCTGGGGCTACACCCACCACACCACCGCCGGTTTCTTCTGCAATCGCCAATCCAGCCACAGATGTCCCATGATTCTCATAGGCTTGAGCCGGCATCGGTAGACCATCTTTATTTTTCAAGTCGCGGGGAGCCACCAACTTGCCCATTCCCTGCAAGTCAGGGTGGTTCAAATCAAAAGCATCATCGGTAATCGCAATCACTATTGAACGGCTACCACGGGTAATATCCCAAGCTTTTTCAGCACTTATATGGGAGCTCACAGCTAGCTCGCGCCCCCCTTGGTGGTGTAGATGCCACTGCTGGCTGTAGAGCTCATCTTGGGGGCGATATAACGGAACAGTAGACACCACCACATTAGGCTCTGCCACGAGTACCTCTTCGTGGCGCATCAAACGATTGGCAAGCTTAATAGGGTTTTCCACTGCCGACTTACCAACCTGAAAAACATAGGCGCGTTCAACATTCGCTAGCCCCCTTTCACGAATAAGACCTAACTGCTTAGCCAACTCATCAATGGTACGGAGAGGCATATTTGCGACAAACTGTACTGTCAGCTGTTCCAACAGATAAATATGAGTATTAGGACTGACGGCTAACTCATAAACATGGCTCGCAAAACGAACTTCCGGCAGACGCCGAGCCTGCTGCAGACAATCCTCAAGCTGGTGGCGTTTTACCTGGATCGCCGCCAGCTGACCTTGGGCAACTGACAGAACCTTTGCAGGCTGCCATCGCAGTTGTAACTCTTCCAGCAAAGAATTCTGTTGAGCAAGAGTCTCACAACGGAGCGTCAGCCAGTTTGGCACTTTATACAGCCAAAGCTCCTCGCCCCCCCGCTGTAAAATGAGCCCCGTTTTTTCTGGACTGACCCCTTGTAACCGTTTTTTTTCAGTCATTTCAGACACTTCATCAACACTATCCACTTTGACAATAGGCACAATGCCTGGAAATCTAGGGTTTGTATATTGATAGCCTCTGTAACGTTATAGTAGGGTCCTAGTACAAACCGCCCCCTCGGGATCAAATTGTTACCCTTTGTTATTCCGCCCTCTCATCCAGACTTGGTTCCATGGTTTCTTTATTGCGCATCGTTCAGCCTAGTGCAGGTTCATTATTAGGAGCAACTGCTAGTTTAGCTCTGCTGATATCCCCAGGTGCTGCTGCCGAAAAGTCTGGCCACATACCTCCAGAGTTTTTGTTAGCGCAGAGCAAGACAGCTGATCTCGGTATCGCCGCTGGTGAAGCCTTACTCGCTGAGGCCGAAGCCGCAATTGACAACCAAAATTACGAGTTAGCGGTTCGCAAACTGCAGGCAGCCCGTGAGTCGCTCAACGAGACTTCCACCAGCTATCAGACCATTGGAGCAACGTTCACAGGTATCGACACTGAGATTAGCAGCAGTCTCCGTACCAGTGCTCGAGATGCGGCTCAAATGCGCGATCGGGCCACACTACGTCAGGCTTTGATTTACCGGGCTCAGGGGCAAGCGTCACTGGCAGTGCCGCTCTTGATAGAAATTGTTCAAAGTCAGGGACCCGCAAGGGATTTAGGTTTAGATGCCTATCGTCAACTGTTTGAGCTGGGCTTTGTAAGTCGTCCCTATCGTCGAACAGGTTCCGAAGATCCCAGTGACGCTGTGGCGGGTGTGGCTCGCCCGCTAAACCAAGACGATAGCCCCATTGGCATTATGGCTGCAGAGATCCTAATTGCAGAAGGGAATGCCGCCAGCTCTAGTGAAGATTACGTGACGGCTGCAGCACGCTTTCAGGAGGCTCGTGAAGTTCTAAATACGAGTTCAGGCTATTATCAGACCCTGTTTAATACATTCAAAGGGATTGATACGCGTATCAGTAATGAAGCTCGCCAGAGTGCCCTAGAAGCAGCTCAACTGAGGGATACAACTACTCTGCACCTAGCCAGGGCATATCAGTCCCAACAGCGTTCATCCTTAGCAATTCCCCTACTGGTAGAAGTGCTGAACAGTCAAAATCCCACCCGAGAGTTGGGCAAGCAAGCCTACGATCAGCTCCTTGAAATTGGGTTTGTAGCCCAGCCCTTTGTGGTTAACGAAGAAACTGCCAACTCTGTTGAACAGTAATGTGGCAATTGAATTTTGAGCAACGGCAGCTATCCACGCTACGATCATAAATTCTCTTACCCTTTATTTTCTATGATTCCTGCTGAGCAAATTGAGCAACTGATTAAGGCCAAATTGCCCGATGCTCAGGTCTCTATACAAGACTTGACGGGCACTCAAGACCACTACCAAGCCACCATCGTGTCAACATCTTTTGAAGGCTTGAACTTAGTTAAGCAGCATCAGCTAGTCTATGGCAGCGTTAATGCAGCTATGGCATCTGGGGATCTCCATGCGCTAACACTCAAAACATTTACACCTGACGAGTGGAGTCAACAGAGCTAATGCGGTGACTCAGTCAGTCCAAGCAGTTCACATTACAATCGCACTAGCAGCTTTTGCTGATTTGATGAAATGTAGTTTCAATCTGCAGCACCATGCCTCGTAGTGGAGTTTTCTAGCCATAGGAACTCACAGATCGCCAACGATATCTAACCGCTAGCTCATGTGCCAGAGTTAGTCATCGCCCAAATAACCATTATTAAGTAGTGTAATTATGTCTCCAGAAGTCAAAGAAAAAATTCAAAGCCTAGTCAGCTCCAATAAAATTCTCGTATTTATGAAGGGCACAAAACTGATGCCCCAATGCGGTTTTTCGAATAACGTGGCTCAAATCCTTAATTCCCTAGGGGCTCCCTACGAAGCAATTGATGTGTTGGCAGACTATGACATCCGCCAAGGGATCAAGGAGTATTCCAACTGGCCAACCATTCCTCAGGTGTATATCGATGGTGAGTTCATTGGTGGCTCGGACATCATGATTGAGCTTTATCAGAATGGGAAACTGCAAGAAATGGTGGAAGTGGCGCTAGCTTCCTAGAAAAACATTTGGCCATAGTATTCGAAAAAAGCAGAGGCGCATCATTGTTTGCCTCTGCTTTTTTTCGATGGCTTTAATTAATATGCCAGTACCAATTCAAGCTGGGCTTTAGCGCTTGAAGCATCCATTGGTGAACCATCAACTCTCAGGTCTATCTAGATATCCAGTAATCAACCCATTAAGACTCAACAGAGCAAAGGTCTCAGGGTTTTCAGATTGACAGTATCAGCGGTCTAGTTAAGACTGAGCCTCAGAAGAGCTACTACCTAGAAAATAATTGATGCTGATAGGAAAAACAGTTGAGCCATTTAAGCAGGGAGAGCTTGCTAAGCTTTCCCAAGCTTATCGATAATCGGGTTCAGGTTGAGCCACTGCAAAGTTTGATGAATCAAACAAGAACCGGCTAACTTCGTCTTCTAATCGATGGATTAAGTAGGGCTCCAAGGCATTAGCATGGCGCAGAGCGGCCAAATATCCTGCCACATAGCGCTGTAAATCATCAGAACGATATCCACGATTCCACTGATCTACGAGAGCGTCTGTAATTCTTTGGTAGAAGCGAATTGTTTTTGTGTCTTGAAGCATAGTTTTTTGGCCTCTTCTAAACCACTGATGGATGACTTACTGTTCCGGGGCTAGACAGCTAACGATGGGGGTTTGACGTCGATAAATTTCTGCAAAATAACCAACATCATTTGAGGAGGGCAGAACTCGTGAGTGACGAAGGATTAAGCCGCTGTGACGAATGGGAGATAAGTAAGCGGTGAAGGGGTAGATACAGATTTGACCCTACTGAATAAGTGGAACAAGCGCTTTCTGAACAAAGAATGAGAAAATATATTAATTTTCTTTGTTTTTCCAGTATTCTCTCTAAGATTTTATCAGTTTCACTGAGGAGGATTGTGCTTTCTTTTGCAAATATTAGGGTTTAGTCCGTGTATTTACGTTCGTAGACCTACTCCAGTCAATTTAGATTCTTGGACTGCGATATCTACATTCCCTGTGGACAGAATCACGGATGTCCATTCACCCCGTAGCCGCAACTACAAAATATTCAGGAGGTCTTTGATACTCTTCTACGAGAGTGTTATGAAGCCTGTACTTCGATAGTTTGCTGTGGCCTCTACATGTGTTCAGATCATTGATGGGAATCCCCACTTGAGATCGCTACTGAGTTGGCATCTCCAGCAGGCAGGCTATCGGGTTAACCAGTCTGCTGACGTTACGCGGGCAAAGGAAACATTTCAAACGGCTCAACCTGGCTTGGTCATTATGGAAACAGATCTAGCTGATGGCAATGGTTTGGAGTTGTGTCAGTGGCTGCAACAGCGGGGGAGACCATTGGTGATGATTTTATCGGCTAAGTCGGGCGAACCAGATGTGGTTGCCGGCCTACAGGCTGGAGCAGATGACTATTTGAAAAAGCCTTTCGGCATGCAGGAGTTTTTAGCACGAGTGGAGGCGCTTACCCGACGTAACCGTAAGATTACAGCTCCTGCATCGTTGAGCTATGGGGATCTCAACATCGATTTAGTCCAACGGCGAGTGCGCTTTAAAGAGCAGTTTATTGATTTAACTCCCCAAGAATTTAGTCTTTTGTATGTCTTGACCCAGGCGGAAGGTTCTCCACTAAGTAGAGCTGATTTGTTACGCCGAGCCTGGCCCGATGCAATTGATAATCCCCGTACGGTAGATACCCACGTCTTGTCACTTCGTAAAAAAATTGAAGTTGATCCTCGTCAGCCGAGCGTTATTCAGACCGTGCGCAATGTGGGCTATCGGTTAAATATTGAGCGTCTACATCAGCCACGTCCGGTGGGGATGGGGGTTATTAAGGCTGTGGGGTAGTTCCCTACAAGTCATCATGCCAGCTTTCATCTTTTTGAGCTGCGACGATCCGCTGTCTGAGCTCATGCCAGTCGACTTGGGTTACTGGCTGATAGCTAACCAACTGACCTTGATGTAAGTAAATCATATGGGTCGCCCAGCTTTCCATTAGGTCTAGCTGGTGATTAACCATGATGACGGTGCTAGAAAATTCTGGATTGCCTAAGTAGGTCAATAGATATTGGGCATAGCCTATATCCTGAGCCGCCGTAGGTTCATCCAGTAGCAGGATATCAGGCTGGGTAGCTAGGGTTCGTGCGATCGCAACTCGCTGACGCTGACCTACAGATAGATCAACGGACTGCCGTAACAGCCAATCCTGGGGAATTTTTAACGGCTCTAGCCAGGGCTGTATTTTTTTGTATGCAGCATCTTCATCAATGCCCTGCAGTTGGGCTGGATAGCACAACGCTGATTTTACCGATTGACCCAGCAGTCGTGGTTCTTGCAGAACTAATCCGATTCGACGTCGAAGTTCCACCACTGGATAGCTTGATAAGGGCTGCTGACGATAGTGAATGACACCGCTCGTAGGATCACTCAGGCGATTCATCAGGCGCAACAATGAGGTTTTACCGGCACCTGAGGGTCCAATAACGGCAACACGGCTTTTGGGTGCGATCGCAAACGAAATATTGTCTAACAGAAGACCAATTCCCACATTGGCCCGTAGGGATACATCCACAAATTCAAGAATGTTGTCATCTATCATCCGGAGTTATCCCATCAGGAACATGTACCACCTTATGCTAGATGGGTTGCTGTCCAAATAGTCCAAACATCCATTAACAATAAAAAGAATGTCATCACCAGCAAGAACAAATACATCCAGGGTTGCGCTAAAGGCTTAACATCCTGAGTGTCGATACCCGTGTTAGCTTCCACAGTACGTACCAGCCGAGCGAAGCCCACGACTCGCATAGGTAACAAATAGGCGCGATCGGCAGCCTCCGTAATAAAGTAATAAACGGTTCCATTTTGTCCGGTAGATCGGGGCTTTAATGCCTTAATATCCGACCATTCCAAAGACCAGCCTCGCCATGGCAAGGGCGAGACCATCGCAATATATTCATCTGTTGTGTGCACTTGCTCACTCAAACCAGCCCCCAACAAGAGCGCGCCTAAAATTGCCAGGATTACCAATACAACCGGTGATACGGGCGCAGCAGTAGCCTGAGCCAAAAACGGCAGTGGCGCTAGAAGAACACCATAAAAACTGAGCAGCGTCACCTTAATCAAAGGCGAAATACGAAAATGATCTAAGGACGAAACAGAATCAGCAGAGGTCATAGATGAGAGATGGCAGGTAGCCGCAGCGTTATACGTAACATTAGTTTACAAAACCTGCGCGACATGTTCTACCTGCTCCGTCAGGGAAGGTACTGCTGCACCACAGTCCATCCACTGTAGGTAACCATCAAAAATGCAATTAAAAGCACCCCATTTAGGGTGATATGGAGACGCCTAGCTGAGGAGTAACGGGAAATTTGAGAAGCCGCTATAGCCGAAGCTACAACTAAGCTCACTACCAGTAAACCAGCCCCTAAATGCCAGGAATGCCCCAGGCTACCGTGCTCTCCCAAGGTGCCGACAACGCCGATACCCAAAAGCAGCAGCACCAAGCTAACCAAGAGTCCACCCAGGATTAGATGGATAAGTCGGAGCCACCCTGGTAGATCTTGCTGGTGGGAACGCATGTACCAAACACGCCCCCCAGTGATTAGCAGTGCAAGATACAGCGTTAGAGATAGCCCCATGGACCACGCTGCAATACGCCATAACCAGATAAATGAGGGCAAATCCATAAAACTTTTAGCCCGACCTTTAAAACTACTTGCAAAGGGAGCTTTGGAAGAGCCATGCAAGCCCCATCACCCTAAGACAAAATGAGTCGGGCTAAAAGACAATTTATAAAATTAAAAAGTGGTGACTGAAGAAATAGCCACCACCTAATGAGAGACATGTAGAGACGCATGACTCTGCCCACACTCTAAAGCCGCCCCAAATAGGGTTTATTCTCGACCGAACCAAAATGCACCTAGGCCCGTCAGCCTTCAAATTCTAAGTTAAGAACGTTGACTTTCAGATATTGGCTAGGTCACAGAGTTATTTGTTCAACGGCCACTCCCCACAGCAGATAGATTTTGTCTTGAGCTACAAAGACTATCGATTTGCATGCATGGGCTGCATGAACGGAGAAGCCGCTTCCGCAACTCTTTCCTCAGATGCACCAACAGCAGCATCAGAGGGCTCAGGCTGACTAATTTCTAGCTGAATACACGGAATTGTATCCTCCAGAATTGAGCTCGCCATGGACCCAGAGTGAACTTCTAACTGACCTTCAACTGCAGTTTCAAACATCAAACGTTGTCCTGGAAAAACAACGCGTTCAAAATACCAATTGGCGATATTTGTAATTCTAACTACTTGAATTTTACTGGTGCTATTTGTGTAGCAACATAAGATCGAACCAGACGAGTCCGATGGAAGGGGATCAAGAATCTGTGTCATGAGAAAAAAGGGTGTGCATGAGGAGGATGAGAGTACATATCATACTAACACTCACCGATCCCCAGCAACTGTAAAAGCTGCTACTAATGAGGCTTTCAGAAAATTCAAACTCGCGAAAAAGATAATCGCCTAGGAAGGTTTAAAGGCATATCATATCTATTGCTGCCATGGGAGAATAATGAATAAATCTTCTTGATTTTCGATAAAAAACCCAACCTTTAAATATTTTTTTAAGTGTATTAACGGATACTTTCTATCTCAAGAGATAATCTTTTATTGATACTGATAAAAGGTTTTATTTAATGCTTTTTCACGTTTAAGAAGTGTTCTAGATATTCAGATGAGTTGATAGTCAAAGTAATGAAATTGATAGTTAAACATTACTTTTTCATCCATATTTTCTTTGGCTTAGAGTTCACATAGTTCGCCCCTAAGCCGCTGACCGATAACCTTCGAGACAGCGTTGAGCGGAGTAACTGAGCGTGATTTGTTTTGAGGAACCATGAAATCCCAAATCAGCAATGCTATCGTAAAGATATATGAAAAAACTAAAAATTTATTTCATAGTCTTGACGGTAGTTAGAGTTTAAGTAATCAGCGTAGCAATGGCTAATCGTGTCCTCTATGTCCGGCTTCCCTGTAACCCCATTTTTCCGATTGGGGTTGTTTACTTAGCGGATCATCTCCACAAGGTTTTTCCTAACATAGAGCAGAAAATTTTTGACTTGGGAACGATTCCTCCCCTAGATTTTGGTGCTGCTTTAGATCGCTGCATTGATGATTTCCAACCGAATTTATTGGTTTTTTCGTGGCGTGATATCCAGATTTATGCCCCCGTTGGGGGACGAGGCGGCAACCCTTTACAGAATGCTTTTGAGTTCAATTATGCCCGCAACCCCCTAGTTAAATTGCGTGGTGCCATGGGCGGATTACGCATGGTGAGCACATATCTAAATGAGCTTTGGCAAAATACTGGACTTATTAAGCGAGGGTTCAAACGGGCCAAACGCCATAACCCCGATATGAAGCTTGTAGTGGGTGGCGGTGCAGTGAGTGTTTTCTATGAACAAGTAGCAACCATGCTGCCCAAAGGCACTATTGTGTCCGTAGGTGAAGGGGAATTGCTACTGGAAAAGCTGGTTCGCAAAGAATCCATTAGCCAGGAACGCTGCTACACAGTGGGTGAAACCGAGCCCCGTGAGCGTCTGATTCATGAGTGGCCCAACCCCGTTGAAAAGAGTGCCTGCAACTACGACTACATTGAGAAGATTTGGCCTGATTTCAACTATTACCTCCAGGAAAGCGACTTCTACATTGGGGTGCAAACAAAGCGGGGGTGCCCCCACAACTGTTGCTACTGTATCTACACCGTTGTAGAAGGCAAGCAAGTACGCATTAACCCCGCCGATGAAGTCGTTAAAGAAATGCGGCAACTCTACGATCGAGGGATTCGTAATTTTTGGTTTACGGATGCTCAATTTATTCCGGCACGTCGGTTTATGGATGATGCGGCAGAGCTATTGCAAAAGATCCTGGATTCGGGCATGGAAGATATTCACTGGGCTGCCTACATCCGTGCTGACAACTTAGATCCAGAACTATGTGACCTGATGGTCAAAACTGGTATGAATTACTTTGAAATTGGTATTACCAGTGGCTCTCAGGAATTAGTTCGTAAAATGCGCATGGGCTACAACCTGCGCACGGTTTTACAAAACTGCCGTGACCTCAAAGCTGCAGGCTTCAATGATTTAGTGTCAGTCAACTACTCCTTTAACGTCATTGATGAACGGCCTGAGACCATTCGTCAAACCATTGCCTATCATCGAGCTCTAGAAAGCATCTTTGGTCGAGATAAAGTAGAGCCTGCAATTTTCTTTATTGGCTTGCAGCCCCACACCCATTTGGAAACCTACGCCATTGAAAACAACATTCTCAAAGAGGATTACAACCCCTTAGCTATCCATTTACCCTGGGTGGCGAATAAGTTGCTATGGAATCCAGAACCGCTAGGTTCTTTCTTTGGTGATGTGTGTCTACAGGCATTTCGCAAAAATCCCAATGACTTCGGACGGGAAGTGATGGATATTTTGGAGGCACGCCTGGGTGTAGCTCCCTTGGAGGAGGCTCTTACTGCCCCTGTCAAACCTGTGGAAAAATCCAAAACCCCTGAGCTTGTGGGATAGGCCAAGTAAATCAGGAACCAAATGCTAGGATCACAAAGCAGAAATTGACGTAGCGCCATGGTAGACAAGCCTATTCTAAAGAAAGATCTTCCCCCAAAAGAAGAGCGGGAAAGCACTCAAGCTCCTGAAAAGAGTAAGGGTAGAGGGAAAGGCAAAGGTAAAGGGAAGGGCAAAGGCAAAGGGAAGGAGGAGCGAGATAAAAAGCCTCCTATGAATCCGGCATTAATGCGCGGTCCCAAGCCAACTCCAAAAGTAGAGCCTGAGCCTGAGCCTGAAGAGGCAGTAGCGGAAGAAACAGCTGATGGGGAAGCTGTGGAAGCTAACGGTGATGCTCCTGCGGCTGAGTAGATTGGCATCCTAAAAAACAATGCTGAAGCGCTGGGGCCAATGGTCTTGGCGTTTTTAGTATGGGTACTACCCACAAAGCAAAAAAATCCCCAGCGGAATCCGCCGGGGAGGACATCAGGGTGCATCTACCACTCAACTCTTCTAAACCTTGGGTAGGGGTCAGGAGAAAAGTACAAGGGCGGCAGATGGCAACGGCAATGGAGCATCCTGCCACTTTCCTAAGTGGTTCTCCCCAACTTGGGGACGGCAGAGGCTAGTATCAAACAGGCAAATACTGAGCGCGAAGACAAACATGTTTTTTTCTGGGGTCACGTCTATTCGCTACCACGGTTTTCTAACGATGAAGATGATTGGCTTAGCGACTGTCGTTGCGATCGCAGGTTGTCAGCAGCCCCTATCTCCATCTTCATCTACCATTCCTGGGTCTCCCCACAGTGATGCTGTTGATGCAGACGTGTCGGCCCCCGATGTACTCACCTTGATTTATAGCCGTGCTCCAGTCACCTTAAATCCCCATCTAGCGACAGGATTTCAAGACTTTGAAACCGCGCGAATTATCTATGAACCGTTGGCTAGCTATGGCCCAGATGGTTCGTTAATCCCAATTTTGGCGAAAGAACTACCCTCATTAGAAAATGGCGATGTTAGTCAAGATGGCCGCTCCGTCACCTGGCGACTGCAAGAAACCCTACGCTGGTCTGATGGTGAGCCTCTGACCGCTGCAGATGTGGTCTTTACCTATGAATTTATTACGAATGAAGCCGTTGCAGCCGTAACCTCAGAAGCGTATAAAGACATCAAGTCAGTGGAAGCCTCCGATGACCACACCGTCAAAATCACCTTTAAACAACCGACGGCCAGCTGGGAGATACCATTTACAGGGTTAAATGGACTAATTTTGCCGGAGCACCTATTTAAAGACTTTAATAATCGTCAGGCACGGGAGGCTCCAGCTAACTTTCAACCCGTGGGTACTGGCCCTTATCGCTATTTGACTCAAGCGGAGGGGCGTTTGTTATTCGCCCCCAATGAGCTTTACCGATATGCTCTAGAATCTGGCTTTAAGCGAGTAGAGATTCGCGGAGATGTGCCTCCCTATGTGGCGGCCCGCGATGTCTTACGGGATGGGATTGCTGACTTTGCCCACAATATTCAGCTGGAGTCTGCGGCACTAATCGATTTGGTAGAAACCGGAGAAGCCGGAAGTCTATTACTTACGTTTGGCAGCCAGGTGGAGCGGATCATGCTAAATTTTGCTGATCCAAATCGGGAAACCCAGGCCAAAGAACGGGCCAGCAAAGATTTTTTTCATCCGATCTTGAAGGATTTGCGAGTGCGGCAGGCCATTGACTACGGCATTGATCGCCAAGCAATCGCCACACAGCTCTATGGTGATTTGGGCAAAGCCACCTCGCAGCTTTTAGTGGCACCCAATCCCTCTGGCGATCAGCCCATTCCCTTTAAACATGATGTCGAAACCGCCAATGCCATACTTGACCAGGCTGGCTGGATAGACAGTGACGGTGATGGTATTCGAGATCGAGACGGTCAACCACTACAGCTCGTGTTTCAAACCTCCATTGGCACCATTCGTCAAGCCACCCAGACCATGGTGCAACAGCAATTGTCAGAGATTGGTATCGATATTCTGATCGAACGGATACGTCCCGAAGACTTTTTCTCCGCCGATCCGGAGCAAACCAACAGCATTAATCATTTTTATGCGGATATGCAGGAATACGCCATTGGCAATGATGTGCCCGACCCGATCATTTACATGGGCTGGTGGACTTGCGACAACATTGCTTCCTTGGCCAATAACTGGCAAGAACCTAACAATGCCCGCTATTGCAATCCTGACTATGACGAACTGTGGCAAGCAGCCCGTAAAGAACTCGACCCCGCGAAACGGAATGAATTCTTTCGCCAAATGGACCGCAAGCTAGCCGATGACGTGGCTGTTTTACCCATTGTTCATCGCTCCCTGGCCAATGCCGTTAGCCATCGGATTACGGGCTATACCTTTACGCCATGGGATGCGAGCACTTGGGACATTGCCAACTGGCGTCTGGTAGCCCCCGTGGAAGCAGAATCTACAGAAAAAACAGACACGCCCTAACATATCTGCGGAAAATCACTCAAGCCTGGAGCTCCTGACTAGGGTCAAAGTCAGAATTCGGAGGTTGGAAGTCCAACGTCTCGTTCTCTAGGAAAGCCCTTCCGCCTTGTGTCATCGCCCTATCCTAGACTACGCCGAGCCTAGGGAATTTCTTGGGCATTAACATCAACCACTACGCCCTCATCCTCGCGGGCAGTTTCTTCTGGGGCAGCAGCCGTTTCATTCGTACGATTAAATGCGCCCTGGAACAGCTGCGAAACCTCTGCCACCAGGAGAGTGATCAATATACCATCGTCGATCCAACCCACAATGGGAAACACGTCTGGGGAAATATCGATAGGACTTAACAGATAGGTTAAGGTCCCAAAAATAATCAACCAGCGGTACTTAGGATTGCGTAAACCATTGCGATACCAGGAGTAAAACGCTTCAACCAGTTGCTTCATAGAAATCTTTAGCGCATTATCTGTATGATGCCATTTCCCACTGGCTGACGAGGCTCTAGGGCCAAAACTGTTGATTTTTTTCCACTGTCTCCATGAAATGTTCTGCTCGCTGGTTAGTTAGCTCCTGTTTGATTAGTGTGGTGTGTCTGGGGGCCTGTCGACCAGCCGCAGAAACCTCATCACCCAGCGATGACAGCACTCTCAAACTGCTTTACTGGCAGGCACCCACCATTTTGAACCCTCATCTGTCTAACGGGTTTAAAGATTCAGAAGCCAGTCGCATTACCCTAGAGCCCCTGGCAAGTTTTGATGCAGCGGGTAACCTGCGCCCCTTTCTCGCTGCTGACATTCCTACCGTAGAAAACGGCGGTGTGGCCAGCGATGGCACATCTGTCACCTGGAACTTGCGTTCGGATGTGCTGTGGTCTGATGGCACCCCTTTTACTGCTGAGGATGTCGTCTTTACCTATGAACTTCTGACTAATCCAGAGGTGGGGAGTACCACTGCTGGCAACTACGAGGTTATTGAAACTGTCGAGGCCCTCAGCCCAACCCAAGTCAAAATTATCTTTACTGAACCGAATCCGGCTTGGTCCCTGGTGTTTACCGGCACCACAGGCATGGTGTTACCCGCCCATATGTTTCAAGAATTTAATGGGGCTAACATTCGTTCAGCACCGGCTAACCTGATACCCATTGGCACTGGCCCTTACCAGGTGGTGGACTTTAGACCCGGAGATGTGGTGGTGTACGAGCCCAATCCCCACTACCGTGAACCTGTAGGTTTTGAGAGAGTGGAGCTTAAGGGCGGTGGAGATGCAGCTTCCGCCGCCAGGGCCGTAATGCAAACAGGAGACGCGGACTTCGCCTACAACATTCAGGTGGAAGCCCCCATTCTCAAGCAGCTGGAATCCGGTGGCCAGGGACAGTTTGTCACCAGCTTTGGTTCTTTAGTGGAGCGTGTTTTATTTAACTTTACCGATCCCAATCAAACCGCTACCAGTGGCGAACGCTCTAGTGTGGAGTTTCCTCACCCGTTCTTTAACGATAAACAAGTCCGGCAAGCATTTAGCTTGGCCATTGACCGAGATACCATTGCGGACCAGCTCTACGGGCCTGCCGGGCAGGGCACAGTGAACTTTTTAGTTTCCCCCGAAACGTACCGGTCCACGAATACAAGCTATGAGTTCAATTTAGATAAAGCCAATCAGCTGTTGGATGCAGCAGGCTGGGTAGATAGCAATGGAGATGGGACCCGCGATCGCAACGGTACTGAAATACAGGTACTGTTTATTACCTCTGTCAATCCAGTGCGGCAAAAAACCCAAGAAATTATTAAACAAAACCTAGCCGCCATTGGTGTTGGTGCCGAACTGCGTTCCCTAGA
This sequence comes from Cyanobacteria bacterium P01_D01_bin.156, assembly GCA_039024555.1. GTDB lineage: Bacteria > Cyanobacteriota > Cyanobacteriia > Phormidesmidales > Phormidesmidaceae > Leptothoe. The sequence goes on along the minus strand of JBCCQQ010000045.1, from coordinate 36,075 downwards.
TCCGGCCGTTTACTTTTCCGGTGACCCAGCCAGTGAGGACACTGTAGAACATTTCTATGCGGACTTACAAATGTTTGCCACGGGCAACACCAACCCAGACCCTGGTGCCTATCTCAAAACCTATACCTGTAGTGAAATGAGCCAAAAAGCCAATAACTGGTCTGGCCAAAACTACAGTCGCTACTGCAACCCCGATTACGATGCCCTGTGGCAACAGTCCACTACAGAATTAGATACGGATAAACGCACAGCCTTACTGATCGAGATGAATGACATCCTGATTCAAGACTATGCCGTCATGCCCATTGTCCATCGAGCAGACATTGATGCCGTTAGCAATCGCCTCACGGGTATAGACCTGACCCCATGGGATTTACACACCTGGAATATTGGCGAATGGCAACGCCCTGAGAACGAATAAATGGGCAGGATTAGCCACTTTAGAAAGGAAACGGGGTAGGTGACATATCTTGTATAGAGGATCTGTCCAAGAAAGTGTACGTATCGCAAGCTACCCTTCAATTTTTCCGGTAATAGCGCTCAGCCACAGCGGAATTTCATATCTGACGAAGATTAATTGAGTTCTTCTTAAAGTTATGGGACCTAACCTTGTTGATATGGGCATAGATTTCCTACATTGGCGCTATCAGGCAGGTAATTTTACTGAGCATTGCCACTAGGCAGAGACTGTATTCATCTCCTACCGCTTAAAACATATCTATATATAAAAGCAGGGCTACCCATAATCAGATTTTTTTGACGTTGTTGATTTAGACGACTATGACAATTTGCAAAACTTCCCCTAAAGCAAGCAGATAAAATCATCCCTCTTCAGATCAGCAGTGCCAATTTTTTTACTGATTGAATCTCTATCGTTGTTGCCTTAATGCCGTCCTATTGAAATAGCAAGCATAGTTTTCGTGCATCGTCGTTAGCATCAATAGTTTTTTAGGCGCTTTAAACAGCAAACGATGTTCGACCTCCTGAACATGTTCAGTCGATTGCTATCGATTCTATCTACACCTTGAAAATAGTTGGGCAACAGTTGAACGTTTCAACAGTTTTTTTACAACAGCCGAAAAATGAAATCATTGTTAGCCCTAATGGGGGCAGTCACCGGCGCGATGGTGACTATTCTTGGCCCCGGTAAAGCCGCTGCCGCTAATCTTTCCTTCAGTGGCACATTTACTCAAGATGATGATGTACAGCTATTTAATTTTAGCGTCGTCACCGACTCTACAGTGATCTTCAGAACCTACTCCTATGGGGGTGGAACCCAAGCCGATGGGACAGAAATCCTTGCAGGTGGCTTTGATCCATTCCTAACCCTATTTGATAGTGTCGGTAGTCTTGTGGATTTCAATGATGATGATACAACTGGTGCCGTGACACCGGATCCTTCCCCCGACGGTCAGAGCTATGATGCCTTCCTGGAGGTCATGTTAGCGTCAGGGGACTATACTCTGGCCTTGACTCAGTACAACAACTTCCCCACTGGCAACCTATCGAGCGGCTTTAGCCAGGAGGGAAATAGCAGCTTTACTGGCGATCTTGATAGCTGTGCCACGGGCAGTCAGTTTTGTGATTTTCAAGGGAATAGTCGCACTAATGAATGGGCTTTGGATGCCTTTGGTGTAGAGCTCCTCCAGGAGCCCGACAAAGAGGAGCCCCCAGTTGTTAAGCCACCGCCGGTTGTTATTCAGCCACCTGTGGTTAGTCAGCCGCCCGTGGTGCAGCCGCCCGTGGTGCAGCCGCCCGTGGTGCAGCCGCCCGTGGTGCAACCACCTGCAGAAGATCCCGTTTCAGTTCCTGAACCTACGGCTACAGTGGCGATTGCCATTGCAGGTATGCTGGCGATGAAGAAACGTCGACGTGGTAAATGATAATGTTCGCCATTGGTTGACTCGATATCAACACGGCGAGCATAGATTTGGCATTAATCGTTCTCAAGCCCCTTCACAGCCACAGATCGTCCCTGAGACCACCAGGCAAAAAATCCACTCACAACAAACATTAAAAGAGAATAAATGGCCGCTGGAATAGCCATAGTAGGATTGTTTAGGAAGGTAGCTGCACTTGCGATCGCAATCGCTAAGGTTCCATTCTGAATCCCTACTTCAACGGTAATAGCCGTGGCGCTGGGGTTGTCTAGTTTAGCCAGGCTCGCAATTGTATAGCCTAATCCCATAGTAACTAGCATCAATGCAAAGGTTACTCCGCCCGCTTGCAGAAAGAAGCCAGCTACATTTGCTCGTTCTTTTGCCAACAGCCCAACAATAATTAGCCCTAAAAATGCTAGCGATAGCCACTTTACCCCCGTTTCTACGTTAGCGGCAAACGTAGGAACTTTATGGTGTAATACCATTCCCAAGGATACAGGAATCAAAGTGATCACCGCGATCTGTAAAACAGTTGTGAGAAAAGGTAATTGCAACGTTGTACTATCCCCCATAAAGCTAGCCATGGCCAGGTTCACCACCAGGGGAATCGTAAATACGGTAATTAGACTACTGATGGCGGTTAGGGTAATCGATAGGGCAACATTTCCTTTGGCTAAATAAGTCATCAAATTCGATGTAGGCCCCCCTGGACTAGCCGACAAAATCATCACACCGACAGCCAGCTCAGGGCTGAGGGGAAATATGCTAGCCAGGACAAACCCTACTAGCGGCAGCAGCATAAGCTGGGCAACCAGCCCCAGAATGACGGCTTTGGGCTCAACTAGAATGCGAGTAAAATCCTGAATCGTAAGGCCCAGACCCATGCCTAACATGATGATAAATAGGGCTAGGGGTAGAAAAATAGTCGTTAGGAAGCTTGATTCCATGGGTCATTAACAGCACACTCAGACGTCCTATTTAAGAATAAGCGACTTCACGAACCCATATTTGTTATTCACAGGGAAAAACAGAATACACATTGCGAATGCCTTCCCATCCATCTTTTTTGCCAGCATTTTGTCGCACAATTTTTTCAGCTGACTGGGGATTTGTAGCACGCACAACAACAAGTGTTTTTACTCCCCACTCAGAAACTAAAACATAGTAGGATTTGCGACCGCACAACGACATAACCACCATCCAAGCCCCAATATTGATAACTCTGTCTAGCGCTGAGAGTTTTATGCTTATTCACTGAGTCTGTAACAAATCGTTACTCTGCCCGACCATAGTAGGCAATCTTCATTGATTTCTCATCTGATTGCTGAATTTCCAGCCAGGCCCAAAGCTGGTCCCCCAGAGAAAAATGCCACCATTCATTGGGATGTTGTCGAAACCCGGCGGCGGTCATGGCCTGACTCAGAATAGTTCGATGACGATGGAACTCACCCGGCTTACCAGCAAAATGGTCAGGATAAGACTGCTCAGAAATTTCATCAATGGCAGACCCCATATCCACCACCTGTTGCTGAGCGTCCACTAGCGTAATGTCAACAGCCGCTCCCGTACTGTGGGGTGGGGGCGTCGCCAGATCATAGCTAGGGGCCGCCCAAAACTGATGCACCTGCTGCATTAGTTCTTCTTTGGGCGACTCTACCCCAGCATTTTCAGACTGTTGTTGCCAGTCCTGCAATAGTTGTTTGTAGGTGTAGTCCACCATAAACTGTTGCACTGGAATCGGACGATAGGCATCAAAAATTTGAATTCGCCAGCCAGGATGCTGCGTTTGGAGAGAGGCTTGCGCCTGGCATAGGGCCTGCAGCACCCCTTGGCGAACGTAGTATGGAGAGCGCTCACCGTAGGGCGCGCCCAACACCGCGTAGGGATGGGGCATTACTACGGAAAACTGCTCTAAAGGAATGGGTACCAAAGGTTCGCCACAGTCCTGAATAGGAATGCGCTGATAGGGTTTAGAAGCCATCCTAACCCACTGCGACGGGCTGTTTGATCATTTCTACAAAGTTGGCCAATAGCTGTAATCCAGTCTTGGCAGACTTTTCGGGATGAAACTGTACCGCCATCAGATTGTCTTTAGTGACAGCGGCGGCTACGGTTTGGCTACCGTGGGTAACGGTGGCGGCAACAATATCAGGGTCAGTCGTCTCAGCGTAATAGGAGTGAACAAAATACACCCAGTCATTAGAAGCAATGTCAGTCCACAGAGGATGCGCTGATTGAGCCAGCTGTAGCTGATTCCAACCCATGTGGGGAATGGTAATGCCAGGCTCAGACTTAAATTTGCGTAGGGTACCTTTGAGAACACCAATACCCGGTTCCACACCCTCTTCTGACGCTTCAAACAAGAGCTGCAGGCCAACGCAAATGCCTAGAAAGGGTTTACCACTAGCGAGCACATCACGAATGGGCTGCTCCAGGTTGCGATCGCGCAAATGCCGCATGGCTGGATCAAAGGCTCCGACACCGGGGAGGACCACGCCATCAGCTCGATGCAACACGTCTGGCTGATCGGTCACTACCGGTGTTGCCCCAGCAAACTCCAGTCCCTTGCAGGCGGAATGCAGATTGCCCATGTCGTAATCAATTACAGCAATGGTTGGCATAGCTCCCTCGGGTAAGCAATTACTGCTCTATACTAAACCCTTGTTTGGGTTCGGCACGTTTGTTTTTGTGGGTTGATGGCGTCACCGATACTGATTACCAGTTTTTGTCCCTGGAAAGCTCATCAAGGATCCAACTCTAGCAACGTGCTGTTGGCAGGAGTGGCAGCAAAGTTACCGGGAAATGCACTCGTTTTGCAACAGCTGCCAGTGAATTTTGACCTGGCTCCCATGCGAGTGATTAATCAAATTGTGCAGTATCGACCCAAGGCTGTGATTTGCTGCGGCATGGCAGAAAATCGTAAAACGCTGACTGTGGAACGATGGGGGACATATCAGGACCAGCGCTTAGAAACATCAATTAATTTGCCTGCCCTGATAGAGAATACGATCCACACACGCATTAGTGAAGATGCCGGTGATTTTGTCTGTAACCGTCTTTACTACCGGGTGTTAAAACATTTACAACAACAAGCTACGGCAACCTTGTTTGTCCATGTGCCATTAATCACCCATAACAACTGGGTTGTTGTAGAGTTCGACTTTCTAAAGATTGTCAAATATCTGAATGAGATACAGCGGCACTGCTAATCTTCAGGAGAATTTTATCTGTCTGGTCCAGGCAACTGGTCAGTTTTACAGATTGTTTCATCTTCTAAATCAGCAACGGCAATACAGCCGTTTAAACCGAGTGCTAATGTTCTTTTAGTTTGTCCCTCGTTCCTGTTCAATGTTTCTGCCCCTAATCGCTCAAACCCCTCCCGAAGCCATTATTGTTCGTCCCCAGGAAGTTAGATCACTACCTGCCCAGCTGGATACAATACCGGTCTTTAACAGCAACAGCCCTGAGCTAATCGGTACGCCAGGTATTTTGCTATCCACATTTCCCCCTGAAAATATGGCAGAGCCGGAGGCGCACTTGGACTTTGCCTTTGATGGACGGTTTGATGTGTTTGCCCACCATGTTTACAAAGCGGAGAATCCAGAGGATTTGCGCTCTATGTATGTGGCAATTTTGGTCCACAATCCCGGAGAGGAGACAGTTACCGTCAATGTATTGGCAGGAGCTAGCTACCTAAGCCAGCCGGATGCACCCTTTATTTCGCTGCCGAGAACGGTACCGTTTTTTCCTAATAATCCTATATTTGCTGGTCCCGGCAGTCGGGCCATGGGAGATTTAATTCAGGGACAGCGTCAGGCATCTTTACCGTCTCAGCTAGTGGTACCACCGGGGACCAACGCCTTGTTGTTGAATGCCCCCATTCCAGTAGCTGAGTTTGACCCACCTATCAACGGACGTTCTACGCTAATAGAACTAGACAGCAGCGGTCCGGTTTACCTGGCGAGCTTGGCAGAGGTGGCAAATGTAGATGGCAGTGATACTGAGGTTGCTCCGTCTCTGGCCCAGTGGGAGACACTGCTGACCACATCTGGAGTGGCAGGGCCACGCGATCGCACCCCCACCCCAATCACGGACAATCCTGGCCAGGTTATTTATGGGCGAGTGGCTGGAGTCGCCCAGGGCTCTAGCTGGACGGCCCAGGTAACGGATGCAGGCACTGAGCAACTACACATTCCAACCTCTGGGGAAGCTATTTCCTACGGTATTAGCACCCTCTACGCTGGAGAACTGGGCACAGGCCAAAACCAAAGTGCCAACATGCTGGTGCGCTACGACGACACGGCCTATCAAGCCCACGGCAACTACGGAGTGGAATACAATCTGACCTTTCCTCTCTACAATTCAAGCGATACGCCCCAAACAGTCACCGTTGCCCTAGAAACCCCCATCAAAGAGGATCAGCTATCCACAGACGGCCTCCAGTTTTTTGAAACGCCTCCTAACCGCACATTTTTTCGCGGACCGATTCAAGTTCGCTATCGTAGCGATCGGGGACTTCCCCAAATCCGTAATTTCCACTTGGTCCAGCTTCGGGGACAGCAAGGAGATTCTTTAGCCACATTGACCTTAGCGCCCCAAGAAGAACGACGTGTAGAAATCACTCTGCGATATCCCCCTGATTCCACGCCGCCCCAAGTGATTACCATCCAAACTCAACCGGCACAGTAGAAATCTTTGCGTTTTAGCGCTTCAACAGTCGCTAGTGCACTGTTAGGGGTTTACATCCAAATAGAACATCTCTATTGCCTATTTTCATCTTTACCTAGGAGATTATTTTGTGAAGCCCCCTTTATCGCACACGAGCGCCTCGGTAACGTAGTTCTGGCCTTACAAGCTGACGTTTTATCATCGAAGGTAGATCTCCTTGATGCCCCATTAAAATCAACGCATCCCCGGTGGAGAGATAAGTATCTTGTTTCGGATGCACTAGAATCTCTCCAGATTGACGTCGAAGAGCCACAATAATAAACGTGCCGTGCCCCTGGGTTTCAATATCTCGAATCGTTGCGCCAATCAAATTAGACTGGGGATCAATAGGCAGTTCACTTAGCTGAATATCAATTTCTGACAGCAATTGGTTCAAGGCTGCACGACCTTCCCCCTGGGCTAAAAAATCTTCCGCTGCCGGATTAATTAATAGATTAGCCATTCTGCCAGCACTGATGGTAGCTGGTAATACCACATGATCTGCCCCTGCTAACCGCAGTTTCTTTTCAGTGGAGGGTAGCTCTCCACGAGCCAAAATAGTAATTGTCTCGTTAAGTTCACGGGCCGTAAGGGTGATAAACACATTAGCTGCATCATCAGGCAAAACCGTGGCTAGAGCCCGTGCCCGATGAATCCCAACCGCTTCTAAACTAGTTTCGTCAGTTGCATTCCCTAGGTGCATCAGATATCCCTGTCCTTGCCCTAGACTGACCCGCTGAGGTTCAGCGTCAATGATCACAAACGGCAGGCCATCACTCTGAAGCTGTTGAGCCAGCAGCTGACCAATGCGACCATAACCACAAATAATCACATGGTTTTTGAGATTTGAAATAGTTTCACTCATGCGTTTAAGACTTAATGCCTGACGGATTTCTCCAGCCGCGACAGACTGCACCACACCAGAAATAATGTAGGTAACGGATAACACCCCCGCAATAATTACCAAAATGGTAAATACCTTAAGGCTGTTGGATTCTAGGGGTTTAACCTCTCCATAGCCCACCCCAAAGATGGTGATTACCACCATATAAATGGCATCCATCAAGGCCCAGCCTGCAGCAACGTAGCCAATCACAGCCACAATCACCGTAGCAACAAAAAAGCTAATACCAATAACAATGCGCTGCAGCGACTTTTCCATGATGCTTAGGAGCTGTTAAGAAACGACTTCACGGTTTAAGCCTGAAAAGCTTGTTAAGCCATGATTTAAATGCACAAGGCCATGATTCTAATGTTTAACAAGCCCTCAATAGGCCCTAATGTGACGTTGTCGCAGAACAGTGGCTGGCAAGTGATAATAGCCTGTTTAGCCCCAGCAAACAGTATGGTAAGCATCAATTTAGACCAGGTTAATTTTGTTGCTGAGAAGAAGAAGAATCCATGGCAAGTATGATTTATGAAATCAACGTTTGGCATGCTCTTTTAGAAAAATTTCAATGGCATCCACCAGACGATCAATGTCTGAGCTCGTGGTGAAATAGTGAGTACAGGCTCTGACGCAGCTTGGAGACAACAGGGTACGTAAGTAAAATTGTTGTTCCTCTAGGTAAACAACGAGCTTCCGATGGAGCTTCGGGGAGGGTTCTCTCCCCTGAAAAATTTGAAATGAAACCAGTCCAGACTCAGGCGGAAATTTCAACAAACACCGAATTGAGGGGAGACCGTTGAGTTTTCCCCACAGGTAGCTGCTGAGCTGACAAATTTGAAAATAGCGCTCTTCAGCTGTACCCCAGGTATTATGGCTTGCGATCGCACTTCTCAATCCACTACATAGGGGCATATCAGAGGTGGCAATCTCATATCGCTGAGCAGTAGGCGCCCAATCAGTAGGCTGCCCCAGATGATTCATCTGAATCCCTCTCCAGCCAATATAGGTAGGTGCCAACTCTGGCATCGCCTCTGGACTCACATAAAATCCCCCTAGCCCCGCCGGACCACAGAGCCACTTGTGCCCAGTAAACGCGTAGAAGTCCACCCCGGTTTCAGATAACTGCAAAGGCAGCATACCCACCGATTGCGCAGCGTCAGACAGCACTCGCACAGGCTGTGGTTGATCATGGCACAGCTGACAGATCTCTCTAAGCGGCATCACCTGTCCCGTATTCCAAAGAATATGACTGACCACCACTAGTCGTGTATTAGACCGTAGGTGAGACTCAATGGTTGCCACCGGATCGGCAACATATAGCTGGCTCAGATGGGGAAAGAAACTAAACTCGATGTTGTAACGCCGCTGCAGTTCTTGCACTGTCGCAATGATGCCTGGATGTTCACAGTCCGACAGCAAAATATGGTCCCCTTGCTGCCAATCCATACCCCAAAGGGCAATATTGCAGCCAACGGTCACATTTTCAGTCAGCGTAAGCGTCTCAGCGACTACTCCTAGCTCCTGAGCCAGGACCTGACGAGTTTTTTGGCCCTCTGCCTGCAGCCAATGATTCACATCACTGCCAAAGGGGCCTTTGGTTTGAATTGTATGGTGAGCTGCCCGAACAGCCCCTAGAGCGTTAAAGTCCATAGGCCCCTGCCCACCATAGTTAAAGTAAGTTTTATTGTGGAGAGCAGGAAAGGTTTGGCGATATTGCTCAAGGCTGGCAGTCATAGCGGCTCAACTAAGCCCGTAAAGATTTATCAAGTTTAATCCATTTTGTATTGAGTACTGTGTGCGTATTGTTGACCTTGACAGCTGCAGCCATGAAAAGCACTATTTTGCAGTTATTTACTAGCAGACTGGGTAAATTGAATAGGCCCAGCGTCCACCGATCTTACTGCTTGCTTTAGTAACGACATCAGACTTTAATGCCTTAGCGATTACACGGAAACTAACTAATGCGCTTTTCACGCTCAATTCTTCTTGGGACAATTGCCCTAACATTAACCAACTGTGGTCCTTCGACAGTGACTCAGTGCAACGCATTTGCAGATGTGATTAACCAGGCCCAAGTATTTAAGAATGAATTTGAGGCAGAAATTGATAGCTTTACTCAGCAGGCTCAGGGGGCCGAAAGTCTAACGGATATTCAAACAGCGGCAAGTCAATACATTAGTGCCGTAGATAAAGTTGTCGGCAACATTGATGGCATGGTCGGCAGCTTAAATGACCTAGAGTTGGCAGATGAACAACTATCCCAATATCGCGATGGCTATGCTGACATCATTACCGGGTCTGCTCAAGAGCTAACCGTAGCGGGAGAAGCCATGCAGTTAGTAGCCGATGCTGAATCTGAAACGGATTTGAGCAATGTTTTAGAAGAGTTTCAAGCCAAGGCCAATACGGCATTTGCAAACTTGCAAACCCTATCGCAAGATGAAGCCACATTGGTAACCGATATCAATAGCTACTGTGGGGCAGATACCTCGGAGACCGAGCCCTCAGAAACAGAGTAGGCGACCAAGGGTAGACGCTCCGGCACACGATAGAATCAGAGGCGCTGCTTGCTAAGTTTTGTGCCATGGTAACGTCCCCCTCTGGTTTCTCTATTCACACTGACGATACGTCCCATCAAACTTGGGCCATTACGTCTGGAGGCAGAGGGCTAAAGGGTCGTTTACACGTGCCTGGTGACAAGTCAATTTCTCATCGTTCTTTGATGCTTGGAGCATTAGCTAGTGGAGAGACCCGCATCAAAGGATTGCTTCTGGGGGAAGATCCGCGTAGCACAGCTGCTTGTTTCCGCGCCATGGGAGCAGACATTTCTGATTTAGAAGCAGAATGGATCACTGTTAAGGGGCTAGGTGTAGGGCAGCTTCAAGAACCTAATGGCGTTCTAGACGCTGGTAATTCAGGCACTACTTTAAGGCTCATGCTAGGGCTGCTAGCATCCCAGCCTGGACGATTTTTTACGGTCACGGGGGACAGCTCGCTGAGATCGCGTCCCATGGCCCGAGTTATCAATCCCCTCACCTCTATGGGAGCCAACATTTGGGGGCGAGACAACAATCGCTTAGCCCCTCTGGCGATTCAAGGCCAGACCTTAAAGCCACTCCATTACCTATCTCCCATCGCTTCAGCCCAGGTCAAGTCCTGCATTTTATTGGCAGGGCTGTCGGTGGATGGGGATACAACCGTTACAGAACCAAGTCTGTCAAGAGATCACAGCGAACGTATGCTGCAAGCATTTGGCGCTCGCTTAACGGTGGATCAAGAGGCCTGCCGAGTCACTCTCCACGGCCCCAGCCAGCTGCAGGGCCAAACGGTTATCGTTCCAGGGGATATTAGCTCTGCCGCCTACTGGATGGTGGCCGCGGCCATTGTGCCCGATTCGGACCTGGTCATCGAAAATGTTGGAGTCAACCCCACACGTACGGGCATTTTAGAAGCCCTACAGAAGATGGAAGCGGACATTACCCTGGAAAACAGCCGCGAAGTCACTGGAGAACCCGTAGCGGATATTCGCATCAAGACCAGCCAGCTCAAAGCCTGCACCATCGGTGGCGATTTGATTCCTAGATTAATTGACGAGGTGCCTATTTTGGCCGTGGCGGCTCTGTTTGCCGAAGGCACCACCCGGATTGAAGATGCCGCCGAGCTCCGGGTCAAAGAAAGCGATCGCATCGCTGTCACCGCTAGTCAGCTCAATCGTCTCGGTGCCAACGTCACCGAACTGCCAGACGGGCTAGAAATTCAAGGGGGAGCCACCCTTGCCGGTACAGACGTTGACAGCTTTACCGATCATCGCATTGCCATGAGCCTAGCAATTGCCGCACTACGTGCCCAGGGCACCACATCAATTCAACGGGCCGAAGCGGCAGCAGTCTCCTATCCTCCTTTTGCCAAAACATTAGAACAGTTTGCTCTGTGATGCATGACGGATACTCAAGGGGGTACGATCACTCAGCCGCTAGCCCAAAGCAAGACCATGCCTTGGGCCTGTAAAGTTTGAAAATCAGAATGTCTGCCCCTGATGATTTCCAAATTTATGCCTGCTCTCAAAGCATTTCATCTTTTTTGAATGTAGAAACATTAGATTGCTACAGCCTAGAAAGGCTATCAACAGAGCGATCGTTAATTATCTCGGGCATCCTAAACCAACTGTCTTAGTCCACATTGGTCATCTCTTACTTAATCTACCAACCGATGTATGCTGCCCCCTGCTAACTCTAAAGACAGGCTAATTATTTCGACGTTGCACAGGTCCTTGGTGTGATGTTTGGCTGAAGCCTTTGCTCCCGGGCAAAGGCGCAGACTCAATTTTCCAAGCAATCAGCAGCGATATTTAGGGTGTTTGGCTCTTTAGCTAGAAGGCGATGGCTATCGCCCTTCAATACCCTGCAATTGTCTGGGTTCATAAAGTAGCCTTTATGCAGAAAATTTTACTAATTGGGTCATCTAAGCTGCGCTCAACAGCCACGCTACAGGCAGTGACAGCAGCAGGTTACAGTGTGGAACAAGCGGGTTCTGGAGCAGCTGGATTAGAACTCGCTAGAGCCCTTAACCCTCATTTAGTACTCTGCGAATGGCAGCTCAGCGATTGCAATGGACATTACGTTCTCCAAGAAATCAGAAATGATAGCCAACTTGGCATCACACCGTTTATCTTACTGAGCTCGCTCAATGACCCCGAGCATCTACGTACAACGATGTGTCTGGGGGCGGATGATTGTTTGTTAAATCCTTTTTCCAGTGAATGTCTGTTGGCTGCGATCGCAGCCCGACTCAAACACCACCACGCCATTACCCATCACTATCTCAGCCACTTACGCCGGGCAGCTGAACACCTGAACCGACTATCCAACTACGACAATCTAACCAAGCTACCTAACCATCTTTTGTTTGAGCAGCGTTTTACTCAACTCGTGAAAACCGCTGACCAACCCATAGCCCTCATTTCCTTAAGCTTGGATCGCCTACGCCAGATCAATAACATTTTGGGCTACCCTGACGGCGACAGCATTCTAAGTTCGGCTAGCCATCGCTTACAGGCTTGTTTACCTGAAGGTACAACCCTAGCCCATCTGACCGGAAACCAGTTTGCCATTGCCCTAACCACCACAGAACAATATTTCACTGTCCAGAAAATTGCCCACGAGATCATGGACGCCCTCAGCCGTCCTTTTTCGTTACCGGGTCACGAAGTTTTTCTCACAGCTAGTATTGGGGTATCTATTTATCCCCACCACAGCCAAGAACTCTCAACTCTTATGCGTCAGGCCGACGCAGCTCTGGAGTATGCCAAACGCCAAAAAAGTAGCTACTGTCAGTTTTATCACTCCGGCATGACTGTCGCTACCGAATATCAAATTCGGCTGGAAACCTGGCTACGGTATGCCCTTGAACGCAATGAGTTTGAAGTATATTACCAGCCTCAGTTAAATCTACGTACAGGGCAGATTGAAGGCGCAGAAGCCCTAATCCGCTGGCATCATCCCCAAGTAGGCAATATTTCACCAGGGGTGTTCATTCCCCTAGCAGAAGAAACCGGCCTGATTATTTCCATTGGTCAATGGGTCTTAGAAACCGCCTGCCGCCAGGCACGCAAGTGGCAAGACATGAACCTAGATCTGCGCCATATGTCAGTAAACCTCTCCAGCGTTCAATTTAACCAGGGAAGCCTAAGCCAGCAGGTAGCAGAAACATTACGCAACACAGGGTTATCTCCCCACATGCTGGAGTTAGAAATTACTGAAACAGCACTCATGCAAGATGCCAATATGGCAGTCAAAACCCTCAAAGAACTCAAAGAGATGGGAATGCGTTTAGCTGTAGATGATTTTGGCACAGGCTATTCGTCCTTAGGTTATCTACAAAAACTCCCCATTGACACCCTCAAAATTGATAACTGTTTTGTTCGGGGTGTGACCCATGACCCTAAAAATCAGATTATTCTCCAATCCGCGATCCAAATGGGGCATGATTTAGGGCTATGCATTATTGCTGAAGGTGTAGAAACCGTAGATGAACAATCGTTACTAGAAGCGTATCACTGTGATTTTGTCCAAGGCTATTTAATTGGCAAACCAATGACAGCGCAACAGCTACAAGTCTCCTTAGAAGAGCGAATGGCGGTCGCTAGTTTGACTTAAGATCAACTGCTAAAGCCATCAAAATCCTATGAAACTGGCGCTAGGAGCGTTTGTACAGCACATCTAAAGACTGTGTTGCAGAAGATAGATCCTTAGCGACACCGTAATTTTGCTAGGTTCCACGGGAACAATAAACACACAGTTAGCCAGTAAATCAATGGACTGGTATGCAGTGATTCAGTTGGGTGCGCAGTAGCTATGAACATGTGGGATGGAGAAAAAATCGTGGCAGAAACGATGGCCCATACCTATGGCGCATTCACCCTATGAGGCGTCAAAATGTATAGTGCATTCACAAAACAAATCGGTACTGCAAAATGCGATTTAGGCGAGAGCTTTATGTGGCAACGGTGGCAACGGGCAAGTAATCATATCCAGTCCCTCCAGACATACCAGGATATGAGCCCCGATCTGGCTATACGTCATCAAGTCAACCAAGTTCTCCGTAATCGCCGACGTCTTCTATCTTCTGACGCATGGTGTAAGGAATGTCATCGGATTACCCAGGCTCAGCTTAGTACCCTATTATTTATCTATCGCACCTTAGGAACCTGTTCTGGCTTAGAACTCGGCCGAGTTAGACCTCAAGATCATCTCATAAATGACTTAAAATTTCCTCTAATTTGTTGGTTTGATTGGTCCCTGAGCTTTTGTGATGAGGTCAGTCATCATTTTGGAGTAGATATCAGCGATACTTTTGACGAGACTGAGTACAACACTATCGCCGATTTAATCTACTTTTTAGACAATCGCTTGCACCACGGCGAATGATCGTGATGCTCCATTGAGAGGTCGCCCTAGACAAGGTTTCAGCCCTGTATCGATAGGGTGATGCCGCTGCGCCGACAAGGTTTATTACAGGCCTGTATCGATAGGGTGATGCCGCTGCGCCATTACATTAGAATACTGATCTAAGCGTTGCTACTCTTGAGTATGGTTTTACCCATAAAGCTGTGCTTTGTGGCATACGGGTGAATCCATCGCTTGGAGTTGCAATCGCTGAACCTGGCACCTTAACTGTATTCCTCTTGCCATGCCTAGAACTCAGCGTAACGACAATTTTATCGATAAGTCTTTTACGGTCATGGCCGATATGATCCTTAAAATGCTGCCCACCAAGAAGCAGGCTAAGGAAGCATTTGCCTACTATCGTGACGGCATGTCAGCCCAAGCTGATGGCGAGTATGCAGAAGCATTAGATAACTATAGAGCTGCTCTTGAGTTGGAAGAAGATCCCTATGACAAGAGCTTTATTCTTTACAACATGGGCCTAATTTACGCGAGTAATGGCGATCATGAGGCTGCTTTAGAAAAGTATTCAGCAGCCATGGATTTGAATCCTCGCATGCCCCAAGCTCTCAACAACACAGCTGTGATTCATCACTATCGTGGGGAACAGGCAGAAGCGGATGGTGATACTAAGACAGCAGAAGCACTCTATGACCAGGCGGCTACCTATTGGCTAGAAGCTCTGCGCATGGCCCCGAATAACTATATCGAGGCACAAAACTGGTTAAAAAATACAGGTCGTATGCCTGCGGATGTATTCTTTTAACGGCATATTGCTAAATAGCCACTGCCCTAAGGTGGGTCATGCCAACCTCATACTTAAGTGTTTGATTTTCTCCCATGATTGATTTAGAACAGGTCCGTAAGGTTGCCCTGCTAGCTCGATTGGAGCTTACTGAAGCTGAAGAAGCTCAGTTTACAAAGCAACTAAGCGGAATTTTGGACTATGTTCAGCAATTGGATGAGCTGAATACCGACGATATTGAGCCCACAACCCGAGCCATAGAACTCAGCAACATCACTCGCCAAGATGCGCTAGATACCTTTGAAGACCGTGAATCTATTCTAGGAAATGCCCCAGAGAGGGAGGATGACTTTTTCAAAGTGCCTAAGATTTTGGGCAGCTAGCTGGCTAAAAATTTTAGGTAGTTATTACTTATTTCTTTAACAGCGGCCTCGTAGAATCTTTGGCCGTGCTCTGGCGTAGCCAGGTCTGGGTTGGAGCCCATACGGCCATCTTGATAAAAGTTACGAAAGTCTGTAGCTCCGTAGATACGACGTCCAGATGGTGCGACTTGAGGGTCCAGCTGGGCTGATTTGATGTGCTTAGGATACATGTACTGGGTGAGGGCGACTTCGCTGGGTGTGGCGTGGGAGCCTTCCTGGTCACCGTATAGCTCTTTGGCCAAGGTATAGACAGAGCGACACATAAACCAGTTGGCTAAATGGCATCGTACTTGAGCCGCACCTGGCACATTCAGATCAGCAAGGGTCGCATAGGTTTCTGAAAAAGCAGCCTTGAGGGTGGCCATATTCCCTCCGTGGCCATTAATAAAGTAAAACCGGTTAAAGCCATTACGGGCTAAGGGCTTGATATAGTCCTGAATTAAAGCAATCAGTGTACTGGGACGGAGACTCATACTGCCTGGGAAAGCCGTGTGGTGCAGCGCCATACCTACATTAATGGTTGGTCCCACCAGGGCATCGATTTGTTCACCCACCCCCACGGCAATGGCTTCTGCACAAATGGCATCGGTACCGATTAGCCCAGTAGGGCCATGCTGTTCAGTAGAACCAATCGGAAAAATAATGCCCTGAGATCGCAGTAAATACGCTTCTACCTCAGGCCAAGTACATAGCTGTAGTTTCATAATTGATCTCCGTCACCGTCTGAGGGTACATCTCTGGGTAGTCAAAGTCTGTGCACCTCCCTTAAGCTGAATGAAGTTGTGGTTATGGTGCCACATGGTCGCCTAATAACGGGTAGATTTTTATGCTACATCGCAAAATATACCAACTTTCCTGCGACGGTCGTGAGGTATGGGTATTTTTGAGGGATCAGCATCGCTGGATTGAACGAGCCAAAATTTTGAACATTGAAGGAGATCTGGTAACCCTGCGCTACGAAACCGAAGAGGATGATGAACGGTGTGCTTGGGAAGAAATGGTACGGCTAGAAAGTATTGGTGCAATCCAACAAAAACTAGCCACGGTCCCCAAGGGAGACACCGATATCACCATCTCAGACGATTGCCCTACCTCTGAACAAATTACCGATTAGAGGGACTCTACACATTAAGAAGGCGGAACATTGAGAAGGCGGACGTAAGCCCCCTTAATTTCGGGGCAAGAACTCTGGACAATACCCATCTGGAGCAACAACCTTGCCAAATAATGAAGACCGGGATTGTTGACAGCTACGCTGTTGATAAAACTGACAGTTATCACACACAGCCCGATTAGGGGCCAAACGATTGGTAATCGCCATCACTTCCGATGGCTCCACACCGCGCAACACTAGGTTTTCCCCCTGCCAGCGAGCTTCAATAATGCCCGTTTCAGCAAAATTTTGCCAACGCGCATCAGTAGTCACCGTCGGTGGTAGCTGGATGGACACTTGCTCAGGAGCATCATTGACTGTGCCCTCAAACGTGACCTCTTGGGGAGGAGGCACGACAGCGAACTGAGAGTCCAAAAAGAGCGACAGTGGATTCCCCACCAACGGAATATGGACCTGATAGCGACTTTGCAAAGATTCTAGGTTGGCTAGATCACTGAGTCGTTCTAACTGGCCATGGACTAACACCACGTGGCGGGGGCGCAGGTTATGAATGAGTTGCGTGGTACCGTCACCGTCGCAATGACTGTAGAGCTGATACGTTTCCAACTCCAGCGTGCCTGAACTGGTGGCATTTTTAAAACTGTCTAGCCAGTCATAGCCTGGGCCGTATTGATCAATCTGGGTTTGCCAGGCTCGCAAGTTGGCTTGTTCTGACAAGAAGACACTCCAAGAGCCTCGATATCTTTGACTGTACAGATCAATAGGGGTGGCCGGATGAACAAGGACGACCGATGGAGCTTCAATCGAATCAACACCTGCCCTAGAAAAGTCGTTAGGAAGCCGCTTAATGGTGGGATTAATACGCTCATCCCAAAAAATCGATTGGTGCTGCGCAAAGTTTTGCACCGTGCGGGGAAAGGCTTCAGGCTGTTGCGCTAATAAAGCAAGATAGGCATCACAACTGCGGGCTAAAATCGGGTCCACCCAAATTGTTAGCGGCTGGCCGGTAAATTGGTAATGGCTACGCCATAGCATCAAGAGCTCCTGACCCAGCCCAACCATAGGTACAGGAAACACCACACACCGGGACTTTGCTAGATGCGATCGCAGCTGTTCAATGAGCTGATTTTCTTGCTGACGTCGGTTTGGGTAACGGTTTGCTCCCAGGGAACCCTCCACAATTAGCACATCAGGATTTAACCCCCGTAATGCTGATAGCGGCATCCCTTCAACTAAACGAGTGCTTGAAAGAAAGCAGTCTCCGGTATAAAAGATTCGGTATGTCTTAGGCCCTTGCCGGTAGGTAATCAGGGCACAGGCAGCCCCCGGCAGGTGGCCAGCGGGCCAAAGTTCCAGGGTCAAATTAGCAGCTACCTCTACCGGCATGCGCCAGGACACCCCTTGAACAGACTGAGCGAAGTCTTGATCCGCTAGTAGCGTCGCAGTGGCAGGGGTGGCATAGATAGGAACTTGGGGCCAGCACCGATGCAGATGCCCTAATCCTTGATTGTGCTCAAAGTGAGCGTGACTACAAAATACGAAGTCTGGCGGGGGACCACTATTGAGAGGGGTGAAGTCGCTTAAGCCACAGTCCAACAAAATGCGATAAGGACCAATGGCCAGACCTAAACTAATACCCTCACTACCATGACCAACACCATAGGGATAACAGACGACAGTCCCTTCATCGGCGACCTCTGCCGATCCCACTGGTGGTAAAACCGTGCCAACCCCCATCAACTCAAACGAATGTTGCGCCCAATCCGCTAATGGGCAGATCCATTTCCATGGTAATCATCAGAATCGTAAAATCCGTTCTGGGTGCCAAAAAACAGACAGGCTACAGAAAAAACAATAGCTAGGACGGGCAAAATCGCTTTAATATCCACAGGTGCTAATTCCTTAGGTAAGGGTTCTAGAAATGTTGCAATGAGCTGCGATGGGTCTGTCCCAACCAGTTACTGAATCGTAGCAAGTTGATTTAGAAATGCAATCATAGACACCAGGACTGTTACATAACTGTCATTTATTGCAATATTACCGACTGACCTTGATCATTTCTGCAGACTGGTGCGATCGCAATACCCTAGATGTAGCCTCTGACCTAGTAGGATGTACCCTCGTTCGTCAGCTCAATGGCGAAACC
The DNA here is from genome assembly GCA_039024555.1 of Cyanobacteria bacterium P01_D01_bin.156. Taxonomy (GTDB): domain Bacteria; phylum Cyanobacteriota; class Cyanobacteriia; order Phormidesmidales; family Phormidesmidaceae; genus Leptothoe. The sequence continues at coordinate 17,228 of JBCCQQ010000045.1, read as the reverse complement.
CTGCAGGGATTAATCATTGAAACTGAAGCCTACTGTCCTAACGATCCTGCTTGCCATGCCTATCGCGGCAAAACCCCAAGCAATACAGCTATGTTTGGCCCCCCTGGCCACAGCTATGTCTACTTTATCTATGGCATGTATCACTGCTTTAATGTGGTCACCGAAGCCAGGGACACAGGTAGCGCCGTACTGGTGCGCGCCGTAGCATTGTCACAGTTACCCAAGGATTTAGACATCAAATACACCCGCCAGGGACATCGAGTAGCCGCAGGTCCTGGAAAACTCTGCCGCACTCTGAACATCGACCGTCGGCACAATGGGCTGGCCCTCACGCCTCAAAACCAGCTCTGGTTGAAACATCGTTCTAAGGATTTTCAGAGCAAGCTGGATCAGGGAGACCATACCCTCGTACAAACTACTCGCATTGGCATCTCCAAAGCTGCTGAAAAGCCTTGGAGATGGTACCTGAAGGGACACCCCAGCGTTTCGAAACCTTAATCACATTGCCACGATAGAGGAGAAATTGCTCATCCTAGAGCACTATGCTCATCCTAGAGCACGATTTCTTTTCCTCGATTGGTAAATTCAACCTGATCCACTTGCCAATCAGGATGCTGAATCAACGTTTCCTCTAAACCGCCAAATAACCCCTGTTGCTCGCAGCTAGACAGCGATAAAAATTGCCGCTCAGACTCTTCTGACAATCGCAAATCGACCGTCGCTTTATTGTTTTCAACATTGACCCGATAGCCAGATAACGTAAACGATGCAAACTTATGACGTTCTAGCACCTTACCAATGGCTTCGGTCATAGCCGTATCGGCAGGCACCTCCACCGACTCAGACTCAAACTTACTGCAGCTATCATCCATCACGTAAATGGAAACTGGCACTGTCTTAGGCGTTTTCTCTGAAGATTCAGGCGTAGCATTAGGCTGAGCAGTTGGCACATCAACTGCAGCCTTTTCCTCAGGCTCGGCAGGTGCATCGTCTGTCGCGGGCAATTCAGCTGATTCTTGAGCAGGTTGTTCAGTCACCTCCGTCGGTGCCGAACCATTACAACCTGCAACGGTTAGACCAATCGCTACAAATAAACCTAACAATATCTTTGGGAACCGAACCATCGGATGAAATACTAAGTAGGATTTATGCCCATATCCTACAAACTGACGTAGCTAAGTGTCTCTAAATTGTGACAGTTTACTTAACTTCAGCCTTTGGCTATTCTGTCGTTGCAACCATGAAGAATGGATTAGCTCCGTAAGCATGGCCTACAACCTAAATCCTTCAAGCATTCTCAACATTAGCAACACCGTTCTAAAACCTTGTTAACTCATTTATGGCGGACAATACTTGGAGTCGTCGCCACATTATTTCGTTAGAAGACTTCACGCCCAATGAGTATCAAACCATTGTGCAAACAGCGACGAGTTTTCGTGAAGTCCTTTCCCGACGCACTAAAAAAGTCCCAGCTCTCCAGGGACAGGTAATCACCAATCTATTTTTTGAACCATCTACCCGTACCCGCAGCAGCTTTGAACTAGCCGCCAAGCGACTGTCTGCCGATACTCTCAATTTTTCTCCTGGTAGTTCATCCCTCAAAAAAGGTGAAACCATTCTAGATACTGCCAAAACCTATCTTGCCATGGGGACCAACCTCATGGTGATTCGTCACCAACAGGCTGGAGTACCGACCATCATTGCCCAAGAGATGGATCGCATTAACTCGGGTGTGGGGATTCTCAACGCTGGCGATGGTCAACATGCCCATCCATCCCAGGCACTGCTAGATTTGTTTACCATCTGCACCACGCTTGACCATGACCACCCCCACATTGACCATCTAAAGGGTAAAAAAGTCACCATCGTGGGCGATATTCTACATTCACGGGTAGCCCGCTCTAATATTTGGAGTCTGACAGCCTGTGGTGCGGAGGTGCATCTAGCGGCTCCACCGACGTTACTACCAAAGTATTTTCTGGATGCCTTTAGCAAACCCGTCACAATCCAGCAAAGTGAGAATCTCACTTTAGAACGAAAGCTATATCTTCACTGGCAGTTAGCCCCCGCTTTAGAAGATGCCGATTATGTGATGACACTACGCCTGCAACACGAACGTATGAGTGAACATTTACTGCCCAGCTTGCGTGAATACCATCAGCAATTTGGCATTACCCGACAACGACTGCAGGCATGTAAACCCACGGTAAAAATTATGCACCCCGGCCCTACAAACCGAGGAGTGGAACTTACCTCAGACCTCATGGACGATCCTGAGTTGAGCTTGGTCTCTGCCCAGGTAACCAGCGGTGTTGCGACTCGCATGGCTTTGCTATACCTAATTGATGGTGTGAAATGAGATAGCCTTTAGTCAGACTCATTTATTTCATTATTTTCAGAGCCTGTATCCCTCAGAAATTGACGGTAGCCAAACAGATGCTTATCTGCTGATATTTGTTCGGCAGTATGAAACGTAAACTTCCGTTCCTCATTGGATTCTTGCCATGCTTTTTGCAACTTTTCAGAGGGGAAAGCACCCTTTGCAAACAATGCCAGCATTTTAGCCCATCGAGGCTTGAGTTGATGGGTTTCACCAACGTATAAGCGATATTTCCCGATGGTTGCTACAGCAAAAATCCCAGAACTCATAGTGCTTGTACCCAATGGTTAGCAGCTCCGTAATTGAACAGCAGCAGCAGGCAATTCTGCTCTGTGATCAATTTTCCCTTGCAGGTTCTCGGAGTTGCCAGTACTTATAATGTTTTGCAATGACTAAGGTAATTTCTACAATACCTGGGTCCTATTTTTCGCATCTGTCTTTCAATACGCACACCCATGACTGTTGGCCTTCCTTTTGACATTGATGTTCAGACCCAATCCAATCAGGCTGATAGTTTTGCTATCACATTTGCTCCGCTGGTGTTAGAAGAGGTGTATCGCGCAGCAGATGATGGAGCCAATGGTGCAATTGTTGTTATGAGCGGAATGGTACGCAACAACACCGAGGGAAAAGCTGTTGTTGCACTGGAGTATCAAGCCTATGAACCAATGGCAATTGCAGTGTTTAGACAAATTGGAGCAGAGATCCGGCAACAGTGGCCAGAAGTCACCCATGTGGTGATGCATCATCGTACTGGCAAGCTAACGGTAGGAGAGATTAGTGTACTGGTAGCCGTAGGCTGTCCCCATCGATCAGAGGCCTTTGCAGCTTGTAAATATGCCATTGATACGCTGAAACACAATGCCCCAATTTGGAAAAAAGAGATCTGGCAAGATGGGTCTACCAGCTGGGTAAGTATCGGAGCCTGTGAGGAAGAGAATGAAAGTCCATCCTGAAATTAACCCCTGGGAGTTCGTAGAACTGTAATGTTTGATATGGGGTTAATCAACTTATGCGGTGGATCATTGTTGATATTTACGAGGGACTCAATAACTTTTACAGTGGCTGGATCTGGTGGAACTTATTTCTAGCCTTTATTCCAATGCTGCTTAGCTTTAAGCTATTTCGTCGTAAGGCACTGCCGCCTTTTTGGTTTGCAGTAGCGTGTTTTGCCACTGCTTTCATCGGTATTCTGGGCTTGGAGTCTAGGCTGCCTAGACTTAAACGGTTTGCTTTTAGTGTGGTCGGCGATATCCAGGCGAGTGATCCTGGCACTTTGCTTCAACTCCTTTGGCTAGCTGGAGTAATGGTCATTGCCCTTGGCATTAGTGTTTGGCTATTTAACCAGTCCCATACACGGAAGCTATGGCTGTGGTGGATAGGTCTGGTGGCATTTATTGCATTTTTACCCAATGCACCGTACGTTTTGACCGATATTCTGCACCTGATTCGTGGCACTAGTGCTGGAACCATAAGGATTTGGGTGGTTGCTTTTATATTTATTCCGCTACATGTGGCGGCCATTATTGTTGGGTTTGAAGCCTATGTGATTTCTCTCTTAAATGTGAATTTCTATCTGCAACAAAAGGGATTACAGGCGCTAACTTGGCCGGTTGAGATTAGTATTCATGCTTTATGTGCCTTTGGTGTTTATCTGGGGCGGTTTATTCGACTGAATAGCTGGGATATTGTTGTTGATCCGTCTAGTGTGCTGATGACGACTCTGAACACGCTGACGTCTAAGCGACCGGTGGCGGTTATTTGCTTTTCTTTTGTTGTACTGACGTTGCTCTATTGGACTATGAAGCAGGTGACTTTGGGGTTAAAGCTGAGGATTCACTATGCGCGGACGGGACAGAACGCACTGAATTAGGCTGGAGATGGTTGGTTTGGGACGGATTGAATATGGGTGGTGAAGGGCGCTGATGGATTTGCTATAACGGAGGCGGCAAACGATTGGGTGAGCAAGGATGACGCCAGAGGAAGGCTATCGGGAAGCAGAACGGCGGATTGAGGTGGCTCGCCAGGAAGGGGCGACGGAGCTGGATTTAAGTAATCTGGCGTTGACGGAGGTGCCTGAGTCGATTGGTCAGCTTACGCAGTTGGAAAAGCTTGCTCTCTCTGACAAGCAATTAGCGAAGTTCCTAGATGTGATTACAAATCTCACTCAATTAGAAGTACTAAACCTCTACGAGAATCAATTAACGAACTTGCCAGATGCAATTAGAAATCTCACTCAATTGGGTCCATCCTCACTTTATTGACGAATATTAAGCCTTAACAGCAAGTTATCCATGCTGTTGCCAATCCTGCAGAAAATATTGCGTCGTTATTAACCCGCCTCATGGCTGTTTATAATCGAGAGCGCAGAACCACGGCCCATTAGGTAGCGCAGGTTACCCAATGGAATCATCCGTCACTGGAAACAAGGACCCCCTTTTATGAAAGTCATTTACGATCCAGAGCAGGACATTCTACAGATTGCTCTTGTCACTGCTGTTATTGAAGAAACCACACAAATCTCCCCTGGATTAGTACTTGACTATGACGAAGACGGTCAGGTGATTGGTTTAGAAATCAGAAAAGCATCGATGAAAACGGACAGTCCCTTTGCCATTTCATTTAATGTCGGCAAGGCTAATCTCAATAAGCCAACGGCGAGTGTCACAGAGTAGTTTTTTAGCGATTCCGCTCCTTTTTAGCAAGGTAAATATCGCTACTTGGAATGCCTGAGCTGTTTTATTTAAACAGGTCTGAGTTCACTATAGTTGTTCGGCAAAATCAATGCGTTTTTTGCATAAGAAGCATTCTAAAAACAACTTTCAGCTTTCTGAAGTTAGGAAAATTTCGTTGGCTTAATCGCGATGTCTCTATAAAACAATCTCATAGCGTTCAAAGTTGTTTTTACCTGTCATGCACTTTTTGCATAGAGAGCCATACTAAACGGGACAAAAGTTATGGTTTGGTGACTTTTAGAGCCGTTTTAGGAGATCCCAAATACACTTCAGGACAAAAAAATTGTTGTGCTTCCCGAATCGATGATAATTGGATGTTCAGTCTTGATTTCATAAAGCATTGAGACTGTCCGGAGTTCACCCCTTAGGTTCATTAGGTTTGGTCATGACAGAGTCTGTACGAATTTTGATGTGTGCTCCGCAGCACTACGACGTAGATTACGTAATCAATCCTTGGATGGAGGGCAATATCCATCGCTCATCTCGCGATCTCGCCCAGGAACAGTGGCAGGGTCTGCATCACATTCTCAAAGACCAGGCCATCGTAGAACTCGTGGAGCCCCAGCCCGGATGGCCCGACATGGTCTTTACTGCCAATGCTGGATTAGTGCTAGATGACACCGTGGTGCTCAGCCGCTTTTTCCATGCCGAACGGCAAGGGGAAGAACCCCACTTCCAAAAATGGTTTGAAGATAACGGATTCACCGTACATGTATTGCCCAAGAGTTTGCCGTTTGAGGGTGCTGGCGATGCTCTATTGGATCGGGCCAGCGGCTGTCTCTGGGCCGGATACGGGTTCCGTTCTGAACTAGACTCCCATCCGTACTTAGCACAGTGGTTAGATGTGGAAGTTCTATCTCTGCGGCTAATTGACCGACGTTTTTACCATTTAGATACCTGTTTCTGTCCTCTGACCAATGGGGACTTGCTGTACTATCCCCCTGCCTTTGATACCTATTCCAATCACTTAATTGAACGTCGCATTCCAGCAGAAAAGCGCATTGCGGTCGATGAAGTGGATGCGGTGAACTTCGCCTGCAATGCGGTGAATGTAGGTCAAACCATTGTGATGAACAGCGCTAGCGATGGTTTACAAAAGGCCCTATCATCACGCGGCTTTACCGTCATGGAAACCCCACTGACCGAATTTTTGAAAGCGGGTGGGGCCGCCAAGTGTTTAACGCTGCGGGTGACGGAGTCTCGGCAAGCGTCTCCAAAGGCATCTTCTATTCAAAGTCGGATTGTCCATCTGGAGGGGCATCTATTGGATTCGGGACTGGTTAATCGCGCCTTGGATACCATTGTGTCCGGCGGTGGTAGTTTCCAGGTATTGAACTTTGACCTGGGTGAACAGCGGCAGGATATGTCCATGGCAGAGGTCAAAGTATCTGCTCCAGATGCCGATGTGATTGAAGACATCATGGGTCAGCTGGTGGATCTGGGGGCCGTTATCAGCTCAGACACGGCGACCAATGCCCATTTGGAGCCCATAACCCAGGCAGGGGTGGCACCGGATGATTTCTATGTGACTGCCATTTACCCAACGGAAGTGCTGGTGAATGGCCAATGGATTCGGGTCCAGGCCCAGCGGATGGATGGGGCTATTGCTGTAACCCACACACCGGATGGTCCAGTGGCTCGCTGTAAGCTGCTACGGGATCTGCAGCTAGGAGAATCGGTGGTTGTGGGCAGTGAAGGCATTCGCACGAAACGTGTGGCCACTACCCTCAAACAAAAATCCTCAGAAGAATTTAGCTTTATGGGGGCAGGTGTCTCCAGTGAGCGGCGCGTGGAACTGGTGGTGGAACAAATCGCTTGGGATCTGCGCCGTATTCGTGATCAGGGCGGCAAAGCGGTTGTTACAGCAGGCCCTGTGGTAATTCATACCGGTGGGAGTGAGCACCTGCAAACGCTGATTCGTGGAGGGTACATCCATGGTCTGTTGGGGGGCAATGCGATCGCAGTTCACGACATTGAGCAGGCCTTGATGGGGACATCCCTGGGTATGGATATGAAGCGGGGCGTTTCTGTCCACGGTGGTCACCGCCATCACCTAAAGGCTATCAACGCCATTCGTCGCTGCGGCAGCATCGCCAATGCGGTAGACCAGGGAATTTTGGCCAGCGGCGTCATGTATGAATGCGTCAAAAACAATGTGCTCTTTTCCTTGGCCGGGTCCATTCGTGACGATGGTCCATTGCCCGACACCCAAATGGATTTGCTCCAGGCCCAGGCCGACTATGCCCGGCTTATAGAAGGGGCGGACCTAATCCTCATGCTTTCTACCATGCTGCATTCCATCGGTGTCGGCAATATGACCCCCGCTGGCGTGAAAATGGTCTGTGTGGATATTAATCCGGCGGTCGTGACTAAACTTAGCGATCGCGGCTCATTAGAATCCATTGGCGTAGTCACCGATGTCGGCCTGTTTCTAAGTCTGTTAGTCAAACAGCTCAACAAGCTCACCGGAGAATATGCAAAGGTCTGACGTGCTTGGCATACAGACAAGTCAGGGGGAATTCGGAAGTTAGAGTTTGGAATTCGGAATGCCCGCTCCTTCCGAATTCCAAACTCCATATACTAGACGCAATCCTTTCTACTGCCCCCAAAGCAGAAAGCTTGTCAATGTACCAGGCTAGAATTTCGCAGACCCCCGACTCCTTATAATATGGGTCTTAATAACCTTCAACTCTTGTCTCACCTATGCCTGACTGTGGGGTCCCTAACCAAACATCGCAGCCATCTACCATTCGACCCATTGGCGTCTACGCTCTGTCTGGTCTGGCCACTGATGGCAAACAGCTCTTCTCCATCGATAGGGTGCGGGGGTACCTAGTTTCTGTTGACCCTCAGACCAACAACACAATCGTTCTCAACCCTCACCAGCTAGAAGATAAGGAATGGATCGACGCAGCGGGTCTATCGCTTTGGCAAGATACCTTTTGGTTTGCTAGGGATACAGAAGTTTTTTCATGCGATCGCAATACTCTCCAAACCACTCGGTTTACCCAACTACCCTACGAAGTCTCGGGTGTTGCTGTTTGGGACAACATTGTCTACGTGAGCTGCCAGAAATCTGGCTATATCCATCAGTTTGATCGCACTACCGGAGCCCCCCTTGGAAAGTTTTCACAACCCGGTGTTGGGGAAGAAACCTTAGCTGCCAATGACGATGGCCTATGGGTGTGCGACCAAACAGAGCAAACGGTCTACTGCTTAGATCGCGTAACAGGCAAAATTCAGCTGAGCGCCCTGACGCCCTTTAGTTCACCCACCGGTATTGCCTTTTATCAACCTGACGCAGGTCAACCGTCTGTTTGCTACATCGTCTATGCCGACGAAGAACCCTACATTCGCGATAACCCCAATGCAGAATCCCCCTATGAACTAACTTTTCGCGATCGCACCTTTATCCACCCGCTCTACCTGCACACCAACCAGACTGAACACTACACCTTGTCTAACGGGTACTTGGTAGAGATGTCCTATGTGGAAGAACTCTTACCCCTAGATGCCGTCACCCTAAACAATGTGGAATGGCGTATTGCCCTACCTGCTAATACTCTGCGCCAGCGGATACGCCACGTAGAACCCATTGGCCATCCATTCACCATTGAAGAACACAATGGGCAACAGGTAGCCGTCTTTCAATTTGACCAGATTCAACCCTTTCAAGGCGGTTTAGTAGGCTGGAAGGCGACCCTCGAAATGTACAGCCTAAAATACAGTCTCACCCCCGATGACATTGATAACGAGAAAACATTACCCACCGACTTAGAACAATATCTTGTCGATGACGACGAGCTGGATATGGACAAAGCCAGCATTCAACAGGCAGCCCGCGAAGGAGCTGGCACTGAGACCAATGTGCTGCGCAAAATGTTACGCATTCGCAACTACGTCTATGACCGACTTGCTTACGGCATCCAACCCGCTATTGATACGCCCGAAGTTGCGCTAGCCAGGGGAATAGGCTCCTGTGGAGAATATGTAGGCGTACTATTAGCCCTGGCCCGTTTAAACGGCATTGCCTGTCGTACCATCGGGCGCTACAAATGTCCGGCTCAGCCTGAATATCGTCACTTACCCTTGGAGCCTGATTTCAATCATGTGTGGTTGGAGTTCTATGTGCCGGGTGTGGGTTGGCTACCGATGGAATCCAATGTGGATGATGTGATTGAACGCGGCCCCTACCCCCAGCGATTTTTTATGGGTCTATCCTGGTATCACATGGAAATCGGTAAAGGAATTTCCTTCACCAAAATGACCGCTGATGATAAACCAGAGGACTTTTCACTACGCGATTTAGCCATTAACCATATTCGATTTCGCATCCTCGATGAGCTAAATCCAGCTAGGCAAGACCCAACAGCCCTTGGTTAATCAGAGTCTCTCGAAATATAAGCTATTACCCTGAGCAGAATCCAACATAAGGCGGATGCGATTCTAGCGATAAAAGGTTAAGCGCTTGCCAGAATTTCTTGGATTACATGAATTTTCAGATCCTATTTCATGGGTAGGCATAGTTCGGAAGTTATATATCCGTGTTTGTTAGCAATCTCCGAGCAAGCGTCATTGGCAACAACGCAATTAAACAATCTGCAACTGTGGATTACATGCAAAGCCATTGACTTCTCAAGCACCCTGCTCATGAAAAACACGTATTTTTTAGCTCTTTATTGAACCGGAATCCATACTTCAAAAAGTCGTCGATAAGATGACGTTTATCTCCTTTCATCCATCCTCTCAGCAGGCCACACTGTAACCATCAGATTGTTGGTATGACTTGGTATTTTCTTGAGGTAAGTTGAATGAAGGTTGTTTTTGGATTAATCCCTGCATCCCTTGCGATTTTAGGAGTCGGTTTACTGTCCCCCACAGCACAGGCAGCAAGAATTAATGCTGATTTCACCACCTTAAACTCAGGCGCTAGTATTGAAGGGTTAGGAACAGTCCACGAACTTTTGAACATCACAAGCTCCACAGGAGGAGGCAAAGCAATTTTTGCTGAATCAGGAGTTAGTGCCTATGGTGCTAGCAGCAGTCAGACCAACGCCAACAGCAAAGTCAAAAATGGCGGCATCAATGAACTAGGTGGCTTTGCCGATTTGAATGGCCGTAAGCATGTCTTCGACTTTAGCTTTGCTGAAGATGTAAGCGTTGAAGAATTCTCACTACGTATGTTGGACTATGGTGATTACAACAAAGGTAGAGCAACTGATCACTCTATTCTGTTGACGGCGTTCAATAGCAACGGGGATGTTGTCGATGAGTTTGATTTATCCTATGAATCTTCAAATGCTACAAACCCTAATGGGTTTTACAAAAATGGTGGTAAAGGAGATGCATTAATGGCCAGTGAAGGTGATCCCGGCTTAGCAACCCTTTCTGTTTTTGGAGAAGATATCACTCTAGTTCAGCTAAGATACGACAACAACGGTAGTCGGGCAAACATTGCTGGTGACCCCAATATTGGCTTTGATTCACTCACCTTTGAAACCACAGAGACTGAAGATGTTCCAGAGCCAACTGCTTTGGTGGGGCTGCTAGCCATCGGTGCACTAGGTCTTAGTCGCCGCTCATCTCAAAACGCATAGTTTACTCATTCAATAGGTATTTCCTAAACCTGCGGTCTACTGATTTTTTTCAGCAGACCGCAGGTTTATTTTTCTAGGTCAGCTTTGCGAGATTCACATGTAGCAAAAATCAAGCAAACAAAGCTGTGCATATTTCAAATTTAATTGAAATATACTATCCAACATTTACAATGCTTCTCATTTGTGATTTAAGTAGCTCCAATTGTTCTGTAGCAATGAGCGACATTGCCCCAGCTGTCTGCTGATGCATCCATCGCACCATCATGGCCAGCAACAACTCCCGTAAATAAGCAAATGAAAAGTCTTCTGTCTCTTCAGCTAGGGTTTCTATGGCCGTATCTGTCAGCCGCATTTCAGACCGCAGTTTTTGATTCCATTGACGAATGTAGGTGTCTCGTTCCTTTATAGCTGGTAAGTTGAAATAGTACTTGCGGTCAAACCGGCTGGGTCGTTCCAGAATAGCCACATCCAGCTTTTCAGGGTGGTTTGTTGTGGCAATGGTGACAATACCATCGTTGGCGGCAAAACCATCCAACTCATTTAAAAAGAATGAACGATTTTCATCATCCACCAGAGAATCTAGGTCTTCTAAAATAAGCAAACAGGGGGCTAACTGTCGTGCCCGTTTAAAGACTTTCCGAATATTGCGGCTTTCTGGACCATGTTCCGCCTTAAAACTCTTTACATACAAACAGGGATGCTCTAACAAATTGACCAGTGCCTTGACTGTATGGGTTTTTCCATTCCCGGGAGGACCAATTAACAACACCCCACGTTTCCAAGGCACGCCATACTCAGTATAAGTAGACCTAGCAGCAAAAAAGTCTTGTAAATCAGTCTTAATCTCGTCTTTTAAGTTGCCGCTAAGCACCAGATTCTCAAAAGTGGACGATTTAATTTCCTGGAACAGCCTGGGATTTTTAGCCCAATATCCATCTTCAAACACCAGCAGTTCATCACGAACTTCTGAATTCCAATCGCAGACAGCCGCAAAAAAGCTATCGGCCAAGGAAAAAGTATCCGCCAGAATCCAGTGATAGTTAGTGGTATTCCAACCTTCTCGCCAGGTCATGACCAGGATATCTAGAGTGTGGTCCTGCCAGCTCACTTCAAATCGGGCATTTTCGGCCTGCTGATAGGTACGCTGATGCGTGCCATCCCAGTAACTCGGAACATGGTTGTGAAATACTTCTTTGAGGGTAATGGCACATTGCCCATCTCGGGCATAGGCTTCGAGGTCAAAGGCACACTCGCTACCTTCAACTATTTCGCGGTCTGGATATATCTGAGCAAGGGATTGACTAATGTGGTAGGCAATTGCATTTGTTGGCAATTGCAGAGAATCCGCAACCAGCTGCTTGATTTCCATAAAGTTCTAAATTGCAAAATTACCTATGTTCTATCAAATTAGTGAACGCAGCCATCGATATGTGACCATTCAGGCTTTAATTTTCTCAACAGGGGGTGGGTAGTCCTATAAAAATGCGCCATAGTCTTATGCATGGAAGCATCGGTCAGCTTCGAGAATGAAAAAGGACATCGCTAAATGGGTATTAACTTAGGTCAATTTTTCCGAGCGTGTAACCCAAGCAAAACCCTTAATTTAACGTCTCCCGACGATGGAAAATACTACATCGACTTTTCGGAAGTGCGGGGCAGCGACCTGGTGCGAGAACTCAAGCGTACCATTACTTTTTCAGACCAGGAACCCACCTGCCAGCTGTTTACCGGCCACATCGGCTGTGGTAAGTCCACTGAGCTATCCCGCCTGCGCCAGGAACTGGAAGCCGCCGGTTACCATGTGGTCTATTTCGAATCCACCGACGATTTGGATATGGGGGATGTGGATATTAGCGACATTCTGCTGGCCATTGCAAAACAGGTGAGCAAAAGCCTGGAAGCGGCCCGTCTGCGCCTAGCTCCCAATAAATTTCAGAACCTGCTCAAGGGGGCTGCCGACCTACTGAACTCCGAAGTCACCGGCCTCAAGGTCAAAATACCCGAAGTAGCTGGCCTCAAGGTGGGTGACGAGGTGGGATTGAGTGCCGCAGATGGCTCCTACTCCCTAGCCTTTGGCATCGGTGAGCTCACGACAAAAGCTAAAGACAGTAAGGATGTGCGATCGCTACTGCGCCAGCACCTAGAACCCCGCATCAACTCCATCTTAGAAGTAATCAATAATGAGCTAATCGACGCCGCCAACCAACAACTGTTGGATGCAGGCAAAGCAGGTCTAGTAGTGATCGTCGATAACCTGGACCGGGTGGACAATAAACCCAGGGGGCAAGGACGCCGCCAGCCAGAATATCTATTTGTCGATCGGGGCGACCAGCTAAAAAAACTACGGTGCCATGTAGTGTATACCGTGCCCCTGGTACTGTCCTTTTCCAACGAACAGGAAAACCTAACCAATCGCTTTGGCAGTGCGCCCCAGGTCTTGCCCATGGTACGCACCCAAAACCGAGACGGTAGCCCCTGCGAAGACGGGATTAAAGCCCTGCGGCAGATGCTGCTAGCCCGCGCCTTTCCAGAACTGTTTGCAGAGGAACGCCTGGAAAAAGTCGGTGAGCTGTTTGACTCACTCGAAACCTTAAACCGACTATGTATCGCCAGTGGTGGCCACGTGCGCAATTTGCTCGTATTGATCAACTACTGCCTCAAAAAAGCCGATCCGCCCTTTACTGGAGAACTGTTGGACCGCGTCATTAGCCTACGGTTAAGCGATTTAACCAAAGCCATCGACTTTGAAGAATGGGATTTATTACGAGAAGTACACCGCACCAAAACCGTACGGGGTGAAGGGGGATATCAGTCGCTATTGCGTAGCCTATTTGTGTTTGAATATCGAGATGCTGGCCAAACCTGGTTTGCCCTCAACCCAGTGTTACTAGATGCGGAGGAACTAAAAGCCAATGGCTGAGGTAGCCTCACCCCACAACCAAGAAGCCCTAGACGAACTCTGTCGTTTGCTGCGATTTTCCCAAGGCGAGTTTGCCTTAATTTTGGCCGTATGCAATTCCACACATCAGCGCCAGCTCTTAGTGGATGAGTTACGGCAACAGTGCCCCATCCCCTTCGATGAAATCACCCTTGCCCCCACTGCCAGCACCCTGTTTACCACGGTTAATGCTTATATCAAGAGCGCAGCCGCTAACCCCAATGCCTTAATGGTGTATGGTCTCAGTGAAGTTGAAGATGCAGAACAACTTCTAACAGCGACTAATCAAATTCGAGAAGAGTTTCGTGAATTTGATTTCCCTCTCCTCCTCTGGCTCACTGACGATGGCCAAAAGCATCTGATTCGCACAGCACCAGACTTTTATACCTGGGCCAACCCCATTACCTTCGAAACACCGCCCGCATTTTTTCTCGACTTTATCGATGACCTGATTCAGGATGTATGGCAGCGGGTCACCCAGTCCCAGGAAAACAGATTTCTCACGACTCAAGACCTGGGGTTAACGGCCAACTCTGCTAAATACCGAGAGCTAGAAACTAGTCTGGCCCTACTGTCAGCACAAAAAATTCAACTCTCGCCTGTGCAAGCGGCGAATCTAGAATTTGTCAGGGGACGCATTGCCGACAACAACAGCGCTGTTGCCCGTGAGCACTATGACTACAGTTTAGATCTCTGGAAAGCATTGGTGACGGGTGAAGATGATGATGAGCCTGAGCATCAGGAGAAAATGGGCCATGTGCAGTTTTACATGGGGCTATGGTGGCGCAACTATGCAGAACGGTATCGACCAGATTTTGACCTGGCATTTAATCAGGCACGGGACTATTTTTCAGCGGCCATAGAGACATTGGAGGGGATTGAGGAGTTGGATAGAAGCGGTAGAGACCCCTCCGCCTTTGGCACCTCCCCTTCTCAAGGGGAGGATCAAATACCTGAAACAGACTCTATTTATACACAGGATATAAATCCTGCATCGAATCCGGTGTCCCCCTTGACAAGGGGGACCGACAGGGGGTCTTCGGCAGCTAGCGCTAGTGATCCAAACCCCTCCGCCTCCGGCACCTCCCCTTCGCAAGGGGAGGAAGTTCATGCTTCAGATAAGATTCTCTCTAAAGGTCAAACTCTAGCAGCTAGATACCTAAACTACTTGGCCGAATCTCTACACCGTCTAGAAGAATGGGATGCTCTAGAGCTGGTGGCTACCAAGGCCAAAAGACTACACCAACAGTTACAAAATCCATTTCGGATGGCCCGTGCGGAAGGGTTTCTAGCTGAAGTTGCGTTAGCAAAGACAGACTGGGTAGGGGCACAACGCCATGTGCAACAGGCATTAGCCCTGATTGAATCAGCCAGCGCATCACCCAAAAATCAAGCCGAGGCTGAGTTTTATCGCTGGATCAATAGCTTTCACCGCAGCTGGTATTTGTTCTCCCTAGGAAAAGCTCAGTTTGAGCAAGAAAACCTAGAAGCAGCTGTACCAACCCTAAAAGAGGCAAGAAGTATCACCCAGCCAGACTATGACCCCCAGCTATACAGCCTGATTTTAGCTAAATTACAACAGTGTTATTTTCAGCAGGGACTGTACCTACCTGCATTTGAGACTCGACGGCAGCGGGATGCCATAGAAAGCCGGTTTAACTACCGGGCATTTGTCGGGGCGGGGCGGCTACAGCCCAAACAGCAAATTGCCAACCCGGCTTTGCCGACAGAAACCCAGGGCAAAGATGTGATTGTCGCCTCCGGTCGCAAGCAGGATGTACGCACACTGGTACAGCGTCTAGGCCAGGATGAATATGTACTAACCATTGTGTATGGCCCGTCTGGGGTGGGTAAAAGTTCACTCATTGAGGCGGGTCTGGTACCTGCGCTAGAGCAAGAACGTATCGACACACGGCGAGTAGTGCCGGTATATCTGCGGCGCTATCGCAACTGGGTAGACGACCTGGTGCAGCAGCTAAATGATCTAGATACGGGGCTATCGGTCTATAGGTCGGATATTTTTAGCTATCCGCCAGAGCTGTTGGCTACAGTAGAAGACAGTGCGAGACCGGAAAATGAGGTGTTGCCCGCCAAGGTACTCAGACGATTGAAGCACCATACCCAAAAGAACCAGGTGCTGGTGCTGGTGTTTGACCAGTTTGAAGAATTTTTCTTTGAGTTTGAGCGCACGGCGGAACGGCGAGCGTTTTATAACTTTTTGGCAACATGTTTACGAACACCCTATGTAAAGGTGGTGCTGTCGCTACGGGAGGATTATATTCACTACCTGTTGGAGTGTGACCGACTGACCAATCTGGATATTGTGGATAACAATATTTTGGATAAGAAGTGGCTGTATTATGTCGGCAACTTTAAGCCAGATGAGACAAAGGCAATCTTTAATGACCTGACATATCCAACGCCCTATACACCGGAGCAGGAACTGGTGGATAAGGTGGTAGATGATTTGGCCGCTGGGGCTGGAGAGGTGCGGCCCATTGAGCTACAGATAGTGGGAGCACAGCTGCAGGCAGAGGGGATTACAACACCGGAGGTGTATTACAACTGGGGCGATCCGGAGCAGCCCACCAAGGAACTGCTGGTGCAGAAGTATTTGACGGATATTGTGGATGAGTGCGGTCCCCAGGAACATCAGGATTTGGCAAATATGCTGCTGTATTTGCTAACGGATGAAAAGGGAACACGACCGTTAAAGACAGAATCTGATTTGGCCAGTGATTTGAAGACGATGACAAATCGATCTGATTTAGATCGAGATTTGTTGTCATTGATTCTGAAGATTTTGACGGAGTCGGGGTTGGTGATGGAGGTGCCGGAAGCACCGGAAGAGCGCTATCAGTTGGTGCATGATTATTTAGCAGCGTTTATTCGGTCGTTGCAGCAGCCGTTGTTGGTGCGGATTGAGGAAGAACAGAAAAAGCGGGAGACGGCGGAGCAGCGACAGATTGAAGAACAACAAAAGCGATTGGAAGCGGAGCGACGGCAGAAAACATTTGCCCAGAGATCCGCCATCGGCATGGCAGCTGTGGCTGTAGCAGCTGTGGTCGCAGGTAGCATTGCAGGATTCCAACAGCGAAGAGCAGTGAAAGGCGAAGCCAACGCTGAACTTTTAGCCAAAAGTCTTGCTATGGAAGCTTATCTACGAGAAGGAAATGAAGAACGAGCTTTCAAAGATTTAGCAACTGCTGGTCAGCTATTATCATCTCAACCTCTATCCTATTACAATCAACAAAATCGTTTCCGTGCGCTCACTGCAATGAGAAACGTTGTTGCTAAGCCAAGGGAGAAAAATCAAGCCATTGGCCATAGCGATTGGGTCCTAAGTGTGGCCTTTAGTCCCGATGGGAAAACACTTGCTTCTGCCAGTTCCGACAACACCATCAAGCTCTGGAATGCTCAAGATGGCAGCGAATTGAATACCCTCAAAGGCCATAGCTCTTTGGTCCTAAGTGTGGCCTTTAGTCCCGATGGGAAAACACTTGCTTCTGCCAGTTCCGACAACACCATCAAGCTCTGGAATGCTCAAGATGGCAGCGAATTGAATACCCTCAAAGGCC
>JBCCQQ010000044.1:0-55655 GCA_039024555.1 Cyanobacteria bacterium P01_D01_bin.156 | reverse complement strand
GTCGGTACATTTCCCGAAGTAGGTGCAAGGGTTGTGAGCATTTTAGCTAGTTTCCCGTGCACTTAAGCACGTCGCAATAGATTGAAACCCTTGCAAAATCTGGGTGCCTGACTTTAACAGCAAACCCTAGATAGCTTTGGTAGATTGACGGTATCATAGGGCGTGATAGGTCGTGTTCGTAAAACTAGCCTATCTTTTTTTATCTACCCATTCTTAACCACTGAATTTATAGGGCTTGCAGCAGTTGTGTAACCCCGTCAGGTCTGGATCTAATTATAGTGTCAATGGAGAGAGCATCCAGAGTCTTAGTCAGGGAAATAATAACAAGACTATCATTAACAACTTTCATGATAGTTTTCAAACAATCTCCCAAGGTATAAAAAGGTTATTCAGTAATATTTTCCCAAAAACGACACAAGAGTCTCCCAATTTAGTTGCTATAGAAAGAACCTATCATATACAGCAAGAGCAATTAGATATAGAAAGGCATAGACTCAAACATGATATAATTCAAGCAGGTCAAACTTATGAATTACAACAGAGAGCTCTCGAAATACAAGAGCAAGATTTAGAATATAAAAAAGCATATTTTACGCAAAAACTTCAACTTATTAAAGAATGCCATGATGAATTAGTTCAGTTCAAACTTCAAGAGTTCGAATTAAATTGGGATCTTCAACGCTCACCCCTCATTCTCAGCCCAGCAAAGACTCGTACATATCTACAGAGAGATCCTGATTGCTTGTGGGTACTATTCTCTCCTATTAAATTATCATGCTATATTGAACGTTTTGGCAGTCTCAGTACAGAAGTTGACAATAGGTTAGAAGAGCTAGCTAATTCCTTTGACACTAGAGACTCATCGGGCAACAGTATCGTTTATCCTATTAGATATCTCAAAATCTTTGATCAACCTATTGAGAAGTTAACTGCTATGGATATGAGAGACCAATTGTCTCCTATTCCTACTTTAATCCTTCAAAGCGAAATCACAGATGAAAATATTTTCATCTGCATAACATCCCCAAAGCCTTTCGAACCTGCAGATAACCCTAGTGGACGTTATCAAGTTACTTTGCCTGCATGGAATTGGCAATCTATTAAGTTAGCTCTCGAGAATATAGGCTACAGCGAAGAAGACAGTATCAAAACTGTAAAAGAGTTAATGATCCTCATTCATGAAGTTATTGTCCTGTATTTTGCGGATTTATATCTTCTAAGTCTAGATCCATATCATGCTCCCAGAACATTCGACTTTTTAGATAATCCTTCATGTTCCTCAATACTAAATCAATGGATCAAACCTTTTCGGGACTCATTGCTACAATTTCAAGAGAGAGCTATTCAACAATCAAAGGAGAATCAGGATCAACAGTTTTTTGAGAATGGAAACATCTATACAGATACTTCCAATGTAATAGATTTGGATAATATCCAATGGATACCTATTGCCATTGCTGGGTTTGTAATAATGATCTTGTCAGGTTTTTGTAGCCAACAACCTCAACGACCTCTCCCAGTAGTTGTGAATCCAACAAACGAAATCTTGCATGAGCAAGAAAAGTATGGAACTGTACAGATTGCTGAAACAAGCATTAGCCCATTTGCTAATTTATGGACAGAGCCTAATGGAAACCAGAAAGTGGGTGAATTAGGCCAAGGAAGCCGCGTAGCCATACTAGCTGTTAGCAATGATTCGCAATGGTACCGAGTTCAAAGCCAAGACGGAAAACAAGGATGGATATATAGCGAGACTATTTTGTTAGAGCCATAACTAGCAACCAGTTAGTGTGGGCAGTACTTACAGATACTGTCGCAAGTTCGCAAGCCCTTTAATTATCAAATATTACTGCTACCTATTAACAAGCCTCTATCTTCACCATATCCATATCCTAGGATTCCTCGTACTTGAACTGAGCACCATATACAGCCGAATCCTCCTCGCATAGCCGTTTGTTTTATGATGTCTTAGGGCAAAGTTGAATGCGAAAGTAAAAGGTGATACGTCAAAAAGATAACCGTGGCTTAACCTTAAAAGAGCATTATTACTCTCCGCCAATGCGCCACGACAAAATTCTATCCACTGAGTCTCTTGAGAAATCCAAACATACTCTTCCAGAGAATCAATCAATTGATAGTCCTCAATTTTTTTCCTAAATCAAACGCTTTCATGCCGGGTGAAAGAACCTCAACAACTAGTTTGGGACATCTCTTGATATAGCGGTCAGAGCAATCTCGCAGATCGCAGGTAACAAACGCATTGGGAATGAGCCTTGGAACTTTTAGTCCAAGGTGGGTCGTGCTTTATTACCAGGTACGAGAGTTAAGTTAGGCTAATACTGTTACTGATTGAGAAGTTGTTTGTTTTGATTGCCTATGGAACAACAAGATGAGATGCACTGATAATAACCGTGTCAATAAATGAAGCCCTGATGGTGTGATGGGGAGCAGAATGAGCATGATGCGTGGGGAAAGATGTCTGATGGCGTTAGTTCTAACAAATTAAACAGTTGAATTGCAGTCGATTTCCAACGGGTCAGAGTGATCGTAACAATAAATCTTTGTGTTTTTGATCACTGGTTTACTATCAGGAAACATCGACACCATCAGATTTTCAATATCCAGGGTGGCACAGAGATACTCTAAATCTAAATTTGAGGATTATTGGAACGGTTGTAGGAATACATGATGACGTCATCCCGCAACTGACAGCCATATTGCTGCCAAAAGCGTTGGGCAGATGTATTCTCCTGAAATACAAACAGGTGAGTTTTATGAATACCCTGTTGGGCTAATGCCTGCAGGCATTGATTCACCAAATCTGTACCAATGCCCTGGGACCGGTATGTCGGAATAACGAGCAAATGTTGTAGATAGCCACGACGACCATCATGGCCAGCCATAACCATGCCAATAATGGATTCATCTACAACAGCAACAAAACTGAGCCCTGGGTTACGAGCTAAATATCGTTCCGTTTCATAGTAGCCATCGGCAGCTCTTAAGGTTACTCCTGGAGTTGATTCTAGGAGCTTCACCATAGCAGGATGATCCGCAATGACCATCTCGCGAATAAGGTACACACTATGCCCACCCATCCGCAACTCCCCTAACGAATGAATGTACGGAGGCCAAGTACAATAAGCGATACGCCAAACATCTTTCGTAGTAGCGCCTCCGGCAGATCAATGGCAAACTTTGCACCTACAAGGCCACCAAAAACAAAGCCGAGACAAATAAGAACCGCACTCGTACGTCCACATAGCCGTGTTCAAAATAGGTCCAGGCACCGAGCAAACCAATGGGAGGAACCAAAAGCGCTAATGTCGTGCCCTGGGCATTGTGTTGTGAAAATCCAAAAAGATACATCAGAGCCGGGGTAATGAGTACACCACCGCCTATACCAATAAGGCCGCTGAGGGTACCTACGCCTAGTCCCAACGTTAAATAAAGGAATGCATCTAGCCCCATGGAGTACCTCAGGTTTTGGATGGATTTTTTCTAAACACCGGGAAGACTCCACGAACGTTAGACTAATCGCTGGCGAATCTTAGCGGAAACGGTGTCAATAATGCTTACAGCCAAGATCAGAATAATCAAAATTGCAGAGACTTTGCCGTATTTAAACGCACGGAAACTCTGGTAAAGGGATACACCAATACCTCCAGCACCGACAATGCCGAGTACAGATGCGGACCGCACGTTGGCTTCAAAACGATAGAGGGTAAATGACGTCCACAGAGGCATTACCTGGGGAATCACACCAAAAATAATCTCCTGCAGCTTGGATGCACCAGTGGCACGGATACCTTCTACCGGACCTGGATCAATGGCTTCGATGGCTTCGGAAAATAATTTACCTAGGGTGCCTGCAGTGTGAACAAATAGGGCCAGAACACCGGCAAAGGGACCCAGACCAACAGCAACTACAAAGATTAAGGCAAAAACGACTTCGTTAATGGCTCGCATAGCATCGAGAAAACGACGCACAATGAATACTAGCCAATTTGGAGCAATATTATCAGCGGCCATTACAGCCAGGGGAACAGCTAAAATCGCTGCCATCAAGGTGCCCCAGACACCCATACCAATGGTTTCTAAGATATCGGAGAGGTAAAATTTCCAATCGGTGAAATCGGGGGGAAAGTAGCGGCTGATGTATTCAACCATATTGCCACTGCCTTGGAACAGCTCGATAAAGCTGAGGTCACTCTTTTGAGCTGTATAGATGAGGACTGCGATCGCAACCAGCACTCCAAAAATACGCAGAGGAGTTACCAGCTTATTCTCCTGGGCTAGAGTTTCCATCACCTCAGGAGAATAAACACCATTCTGTTGGGCAGTCGCCACCGAATTGGATACCGATTTAGTCATAGTTGCTGGAAAGATTAAATCTCATGTGGGGATAGGTCTTTGCCTCCTATTTTAGAAACAGAGTGTTTCCGAACTGGAGGACTCACTAGCATTGCAACTGCAGGGACCTAACGATCGCCTGAGCATACAACACTATGTTTATCAAAAAAGCACGGACGATACGCCCGTGCCGTATATGGTGAGTAAGCGCAAAAGCCTAATGCTTACTTAAGAGCGTCAAGCTTCTTGTTAAGCTCATCTAGCTTAGTCTGCTTATCAGCATCGCTTAGGTTCTCATCGTTTTGCACTTCGAGCAGGTCCTTAGCAATTTGCAGCTCGCGGATAGTGTTCCAATCTTCATCCTTTGCAGGATCTAGGCCAGACCACTGTAGACCATCCATTACTTCCTTATTGTCATAGTTAACAAAGAAGCCCTTGATGGAATCCTTCAAGCAGTCGGGTAGGTCCTTGCGATACGCCAAAGGATCGCTAGGAATTACAGGAGAAGTCCAAATAATCTGAATCTTCTCAAGGGCATCGGGAGCAGTTTCTTTCAAGCGATCAAGGTTCTCGTTGTTATTAGTGGCAACATCCACCTGGTTCTCAGAAACAGCCAGTGCAGTTGCTTCGTGGCTACCGGCGAATACTAGCTCACTAAAGATTTTGTCAGCATTAGCACCCTGCTGAGCAAATACGTAGTAAGTGGGAACCAAGAAACCAGAGGTGGAGTTGGGGTCGTTGAATGCAAATGTGAGGTCACCAGCATTCTCAACAACATACTTGTCACCGTCGCCAGCTTCTAGATCAATTTCGCTAACGATGGGGTTCTCTTTATTAGTAATTAGGTGGGAGAAATACCCCTTAGAACCATCTAGAGATACAGTCTGTACAAATGCTTCAGCGTTGGAACGCTCAGCCGCTTCGATGTAGGACTTACCGCCGTACCAAGCAACCTGGACCTTGCCAGCGCCCATACCTTCGATTACGCCAGCGTAGTCAGTGGCATAAAAGCCTTTAACAGGACGCCCCACAGCCTCAGTCATGTCGGCCAAAAGGGGATCCCACTTAGGCTTTAGGTTGTCAGCAGACTCGGTGGAAAGAATACCAAATTCAATTTCTTTGATGTCAGCGGCACAGGTGCCACCTTCAGCGATTGCATCAGCCGCATCTGTTGCGGCATCAGTTGCTGTATCAACAACATCACTAGCACCGCTACAAGCAGCCAGAGTGCTAGCTGTCATGGCAGACGCAGCCAGCAAAGATGCGAATCGACGCAAGGAGAAAGTAACCATAGTTTTGTTCCTTTGAACCTATCCGTGTTTTGTAACCATGTGGGAGTTTTCTAGCAATGCGCGGTTTCTAGCTTGCAAATACCTCGCTATGACCGCTCGTTACCAGCTCTTCAACCGCTGAACCATAGATGCTGCTGAGACGATCCGCATCTAAATCAGCCGTATATCCATCAAAACAAACTGTTCCTTGACGCAAAGCAACAGACCGTTTGAAGTAACGCTGTACCACCTGAACCTGATGAAGTGAGGTGATTACCGTAATTCCCTGTTCCTCATTTAGACCGGTCAATAACTCCATCACCTTGCGAGCAGAATCGGGATCAAGGGATGCAATGGGCTCATCCGCCAGAATGATTTTTGCCCCTTGCATTAGGCAGCGGGCAATGGCCACGCGCTGCTGTTGCCCGCCGGATAACTTAGAGGCACGCTTATGCGCCTGTTCTAAAATACCAACACGCTCTAAAGCTGCTAGGGCCTGCAATTTTTCCTGACGAGAAAATCGACGTGTTAGCGAACGCCAGGTAGATAGCTGAGAAAGATTACCCACCATCACATTTTCTAGAGCAGTCAACCGATTCACCAGGTTAAACTGCTGAAAAATAAAGCCCACCTGACTGCGAATCTTCCGTGCCTTGGAATGGAGCTTGCCATCCACCTGCAGCGTGTTTCCAAATACTTCAACCCAGCCTGAATCAGCCTGCTGCAGACCGTTTAGATTGCGCAACAGTGTAGACTTGCCGGACCCCGATGCGCCCACCAGAGCCAACATCTCACCCTCTTCAACACGGAGAGAAACATTTTGCAGCGCAGGCTGTCCTTTGAAGCTCTTAGACAGGTCTCCAACTTGCACCGCAAACGGATGTGTCATATTTGAATTGGGTTTCACAACTGATCTCATGATCTATTAAATTGCTCTAGGTCTATAAGAAACCCTACGCTTCAAAGGAAAGGTTTTCAACATTACTGATCCAGCACCTCATCACACATGTATAGACATCTGTAACGAACAGCTCTCAACCAACATTTTTATCGACAGCGGCTTAAGAGAAAAACCAAGGTTGATTAACTTCTGAATAAGAAAAGGTTAACCACGATGAATATACGGATTGTGAGAATGCTTTAGCAGCATTTTCAAGCATTTTTCAGTCAGCATAGATTAGACATTTTCAATGCTTTTGTTGTCAGTTTTCTGCTGCCAGCCTTGGAAAGTAATTCGAAGATTTCTGAATACATCAAGACTCTAACCAAGGGCATTTTCTGGAGTCTTGATATCAACTTTGGCTAGAGCCCCTTGTGGCTTTGTCTTAGGCTAATCCGTTTTTTGCCCAGACAACTCTCCCACCTTGGCCGTCTGATGTTCCAATGTCCGTTCTATTTTTACCCCTCTCAAGAGCCCCTCTCTTGAGCCCCTCTCTTGAGACCCTCTCTTGAGATGAGAAATACAGAGTTTTTCTGCAACAACAGAACTCATCAATGATGTCTTTAAGATCAGATTTTTATGACGAGGAATAACGTCTAGAATTTAAAATTCAGCGACCTGAAGCACAATTTTCCCAATATGCTTTTTAGCAAGAAATGCTTTTTGAGCATCCACAATCCGCTCTAGGGGAAATACCTGGGCAACAAGAGGACGAATGCTCTCATTTTCAATATGCTTAACTAGATTTGAAAAGACTTCTGGTTCAAGAACCGTACAGCCAAACAGGCTCAAGTCCTTTAGATATAGTGTACGAACATCCAGCTCAACCAAAGGTCCACCGATGGCTCCTGAAGCAGCATAGCGTCCTTTTGGACGCAGGATCTCTAAGAACTCTGGCCACTGGTCTCCGGCCACCAAATCTATTACTACATCAACAGAATTTTTGCCTAGTTTCTTGAGAACACTCTCTCCCCTTGGAATAATCGCCGTTGCCCCTAACTCTAAAATCGCTTGAGCTTTCGATGCACTGGTAACGGCAATAATCTCCGCCCCCCTGACATTTGCTAATTGAACAACAGCGGAACCCACTCCTCCCGAGGCACCCGTGACTAAAATGCGATCGCATTTCCCTACATTAGCCCTGGTCAAAAGATTTTCAGCTGTTGAGTATGAACAAGGAAACGATGCCAGATCGACATCGCTATAGCGACTCTCAATTTTGTGGGCATAGCGTGAAGCAACAGTCGTATATTCCGCAAAGCCACCATCACAGTCAGACCCAAAATACCAAGGTTGCTCTAGTTCTTTTCCCTTCACTTCCCACAGGCAAGGTTCAACTAAAACACGAGCACCAATACGCTCTTGACTAACCTCTTCACCAACCGCAACAATGCGCCCGCAAACATCGGCCCCTTGGATAAGGGGAAATTGAATGGCAGTCCCCCCCCAACTTGCGTCTTCACTCGCTCCATCGTTTTTGGAATACCAGCCAACACGAGTATTAACATCGGTATTGTTGACAGCGGCTGCACTCACCTGAATTAGAACATCCCTAGGACCAATCTGTGGTGTGGAAATATCCTCACGGAGCTGAAGATTTTCAAAATCACCATGTCCCGTTAAGCAAACACCAAACATGGTTGCTGATAGTTTTTTCATACTCGATAGCATCTCTTCTATATACAAACAACACACCTCTCAGTGAAGCATGATGTTACCTAACTAAAGAGCCAAACTTGTTTTTCCACTGAATGCAACGCTGTACATCACGTTCTTCATATTCTCGAATTGCTGCAGGCAGATCTAGCTTAAACACACTCTCA
The DNA here is from genome assembly GCA_039024555.1 of Cyanobacteria bacterium P01_D01_bin.156. Taxonomy (GTDB): domain Bacteria; phylum Cyanobacteriota; class Cyanobacteriia; order Phormidesmidales; family Phormidesmidaceae; genus Leptothoe. Next base: position 47,268 of record JBCCQQ010000044.1, on the reverse strand, counting down.
CGGTCCTCGCCTAAGGCCGTTAGGCGCATGGTGTACCAAGCCGTTATCCCACCGGGTGGTGTCACGTCGAATCTTGGAAACTCAGGCTCATTTTCGCCATCCCCGCTTAACCAGACATCCGCGAGACAGGGATTAAGCACCATGGCTCGTCCTAAACCCACCAAGTCGACTGTCCCGCTAGCGACTGCATCAATTGCCTGATCTCTGCGTTTGATTCCCCCCGTTAGCATCAGGGGTACCTTGGTGACTTCTCTTGCAAGCCGGGCAAAGTCAAGAAAGTAGGGTCCTCGACGTGTACCTTCGGAGCTGGCCTTGGCTCCAGGAAAATAGGTTCCCCCGCTGATGTCAATTAGGTCAATGGTGGTTTGATCGAGAATGCGTACTATTTCCAAAGCGTCACTCTCGTTCAATCCGCCTTCCAGTTGGTCGGTAGAATTGATTCTGATCCCGATGGGAAACAGCGGACCCACAGCATGTCTTATGGCGCTAATAATCTCAGTTACGATGCGACATCGTGCTGCGATTGAGCCGCCGTAGCCATCGCTGCGATGGTTAAACAAAGGAGACAGAAACTGACTGAGCAAAAATCCATGTCCTGCATGAATATGCACACCGCTAAAGCCTACGGTCTTTGCATGTAATGCGGTCCTCGCATACATTGCCGGTAGTTCGTGAATCTCATCAAGAGACATGCCTGCACATTGAAGGCCCTCAACATCAAGAGGGGACGGCCCTTTAGGTTGACTGATCGGCAAGTGGGAAAGAGCTCCGGCATGACCGAGCTGCGGCCATAGGTGTGCACCATTAATTAAGGCTCTTTTTGTGAGCGACTGCAGTAAGCTTTGATTTGAATGTGCCCCTAGTACCAGATTGCCTGGTTTCTCAGGAAAGCGAGGGTCTCCTTGGACTTCACCAATGAAGGACAAGGCCGCGCCACCTTCCGCCCATCTCTCGTACAGTCGAATCTGCGCCTTGGTAGGATTTCCTTCACCGTCCGCAAGAGAGTCCGACATGGAAGATTTTGCCAGTCGATTTTTTAGGGTTGCACCACATGGAAGCACCAGTGAGCTCTGCAGGATATGAGTAGTATCTGACTTTTGAGTCATAAATGATATTTAGTTGCTAACTCAGGCTTCAGCAGACGGCAATATGCTTTTGTATAAGCATCTAAATCTTATATCTCTGTTCCGTTTCAAACCCTTGTTAGGAATTTATTCAGCAAACATCTCAGCTAAGGTAGCAAGAAGCATTTTCTGCTCATCTTGACTAATTCGACCAAGCTTTTTGACCAATCGATTTTTATCTACTGTACGGATTTGATCCAAAACAATTTGCCCATTCTTGCCCTGAAATTGACAGACAATGCGAGTGGGGTATTGCTTACCTCTTGTAGTCATCGGAGCAATGATAACCGTAGCAATATAACGGTTCATCTCATTCGGTGAAATAACAACACAAGGTCGTGTTTTCTGAATTTCACTACCAACGGTGGGATCTAGATTGACCAGAAAAACATCGAAACGCTTAACTACCATTCCCATTCAGATTGATCCCAATCGGTAGTGTTGAAGTCATCCAGAAGCACATCATCTTGATTTTCAGCCATTGCAGCAAATGCTTTATCCCATCCGGTACGCCAATGTTGTGCCGTGCGAATAGTCAGACAATCACCCTGTACTTCAATCTCAACTTCTTCATGAAGACCGCTTTGCTCCAAAAGAAGCTTGGGAATACGTATTCCTTGGGAATTACCAATTTTAACGATCCGAGTTCTTATAACTGTGCCCATAGCTAAATACTTGCGAACACGAAGTGTAATCACAATGTAATCACAAGCAAAGAAGCTGTCAAGTAGTGCAAACTTTATGTCATCTGCCGAAGGAGCGATCTCAGTTGAGACCGCTCACTTAATAGAGTCTGTAAGCTGGATAGCAACTTCCAACTAGTCCTATGTAAGGATTTAGAGATTATTAATTTTAATGCTCTAGCAATTATTCAGCTTATAAATTGAGGCAGATGCTTAATCTTGCATTGATTATGCTTGCTCTGTAATACCTATCTTTGAAACATGTCAAAGATCTTTATTTCATATCGTAGAGAAGACTCTAAGAATGAGTGTGGGCGTATTTATGATCGCCTACTACCTGTATTTGGGAAAAAACGTATCTTTAAAGATGTTGACAGTATTCGGCACGGTGATGTTTTTCCGAAAGCAATAAAGGACGCTATATCAGAGAGCACGGTTTTACTAGCACTTATTGGAAAGGAATGGCTTAATGCAGAAGATGCTGATGGCAATCGTCGGTTAGATAATCCAAAGGATTGGGTTAGAAAAGAGCTTGAATTTGCTATTAAAGACAAGCGTGATATCACAATAATACCTTTGCTACTCGATAGTGCTGTTTCAATACCTAAAGCAGCAGAGTTACCAAAATCTCTCCAAGGCTTATCAGTTATCAATGGTATCTGGATTCGTCCAGATCCTGACTTTAACAACGATATGGAGAAACTAATTGGTGTTCTCAAGGAGATACTGTTCGAGAGTCGGCGTGAATTTATAAAAAAGCTCACTAAAACAACATTCGTAGGAACAGGGATACTAGCATTAAGTGGCATCTCTCTATCTCTCAATAAATCGAAGAAGCCAAACGTAGTAATTCCATCTTTTATTCCTCATTTAGGTGCGCACTCTAAAGAACGCGACATAGAATTTGTCGCTGTTAACTCATCTGGAATGATTACAACTCGCTATCAAAAGCGGGTACCAATCTTTACTGAGAAGCTCGGCAGTAGTGTGAAACTAGGGCTAACATATCTACCTAAAGGCCATTTTTTAATGGGAACTTCCAAACATGAAGAAGGGCATCGGAAAAAGGAAGATCCTCAGCATCAAGTGGATATTGCCAAGTCATTTTGGATGGGTAAATACTTGGTAACTCAACGCCAGTGGAAAACTATCGCTAAGTTGCCAAAAGTAAATACAGCGCTCAATCCTGAGCCATCACACTTTAAGGGAGATGAGCGACCAGTTGAGGGAGTTTCTTGGCATGAAGCAATAGAATTCTGTAATCGTCTCACTAAAAAAACAGGACGTTTATATCGCTTACCTAGTGAGTCTGAATGGGAATATGCTTGCCGCAGTAATACAGATACGGCTTTTTCTGTAGGCTCAACAATTACACCAGCCTTAGCAAATTACAATGGTGGCTTTACATATGGGAAAGGACCTAAAGAGATATATCGAAAAAAGACTTCATCTGTAGGACTCTTCCCACCCAATGCTTTTGGCCTATACGACATGCATGGCAATCTTTGGGAATGGTGCTTAGATTATGGACACTTTGACTATAAAGGAGCGCCTACAGATGGAAGTCCATGGATTCGTGACGGTGATGTTACCAAACGTACTGCACGTGGAGGATCTTGGATTTCTCATCCTAAAGATTGTCGAGCTGCTGCACGTGCAATGTATGGGGCAACTGCACGAAGTCGCTATATCGGATTTCGAGTTGTTTGTTCAGATGAACATATAGTTTAAGGAATTTTAGCTCTCTCACATATTCAAATATACAAAGCAGCCTGCAGAATGTTTTCCGCAGGCTGGCTTCATGATTAGATTAGATGTCTCTACAGCATCTGGAGGCTTGCTTTCTTACTTCGCAGCAAGAGAAGCTTCAACCCAGCCATCAAACTCAGCTTGGTTCTCAGCAACCCAAGCTTCGGCATGACCACGAATTGCCTCTGGGCTATTTTCGCCATCTTCCATCAACTGATTCTGTGCACTTACATCATTGAGGGGCAGTTTAGCTAGCGTAAAGAACTTGGCTGCTGCTGGATTCTCATCGATAAATGTCTGGTTAGCAACAATCACCTGCTGATCGACACCAAAACCAAGGTTCTTACCCTCAGCAGAGGTATCCGCTTCAGAGACTTCTCCCTGCTCTTCTGGTAAAGAGGTGTAGGGCACCTCGAGCCAGGTTACATCTTCTCCTTCCTTGAGGACACCATGGACCCATAGGGGAGTCCAAGTGTACATAAGAATGGGATCATCCTGCTCATAGCGGGTGATGGTATCCGCTAGTAAAGCAAAGTACTGGCCTTGGTCATGCTGTACCGTATCCCGCAGACCGTATTCCTCTAGATGATGCTCAATCACTAGCTCACACCCCCAACCAGGGTTGCAGCCAGTCAAGTTGGCCTTGCCATCACCGTCAGAGTCAAATAGAGCAGCAATTTCGGGATCTTGCAGCTGATCTAAGGTTGTAATGCCGTACTCGTCTGCTGTTGCTTTATCAATCTTGTATCCTTGGAGCACATTGGGAATATAAACGCCTGTACGCTCTAGTTTCTCATCGCCACCGCTGTTTTCAAAAAAGCCTTGGTGTAGTTTCTCCCAGTGGGCGGCTGTATAGTCGATGCCTCCATTTCCCAAGTCTACATGCATGGTGGCATATTCAAGTTCTTTGGGTTTGTTGATGGTATAGCCTAACTGCTCTAGACCAATATTGACCACCTCGGTTTGAAAGAGTTCTTCAATCAGGCTATAGCTAGGAGTAACGCTCACACCCTCACCTGGAAGAGCAGATCCATCTGTTGCCTTGTCAGCGGTTTGTTGGCCAGACGCACAGGCAGATAGGGTAAGTGCGATCGCAAGACCAGCAACTAAAGGACGCACATGACTTGCAGTAGATTGTTTTAAGTTAAGCATTATATCTCTCATTCTCAAATTACACGCAATAAAACAACTGAAGGGGTGGAACAACTTTGATGAAAATCCATCTCCTAAGAAACTGATACCTTAGGCTGACGGCGGGCAGTTAGCTTACGGAGAGCCCCAAAGGGACCTTGGTCACGCCAACTTAAATTATTCGCAGATGGCTTACCCACATTTTGAGTAATCCGGTCTAAAACAATCGCCATTAAAACAATACCAATACCACCCACTGCAGCCAAGCCGACATCCAATCGGCCAATGCCCCGATTCACCATTTGCCCTAGACCTTCAACGGCAATCAGTGAAGCAATCACCACCATGGAGAGCGCCAACATAATCGCCTGATTCACCCCAGCAAGAATCGTCGGCATAGCCAGAGGCAGCTGCACTTCCCACAACATCTGCTTAGGTGTAGACCCAAAGGCTAAAGCCGCTTCCACAGTTTCCTCGGAGACTTGGCGAATACCAATATTAGTCAGTCGGATTAGAGGAGGAACAGCAAAGATAAAGGTAACGATAACACCTGGCACCTTACCGGTACCAAACAGCATCACCACAGGCACTAAATACACAAAAGCGGGTAGTGTTTGCATGGCATCCAATATAGGACGAATAATCGCCTCCGCCCGGCTGTTACGAGCTGACACGATGCCCAAAGGCAGGCCAATGGAAACACACAACAGTACTGCAACGATCACCAAAGAAAGGGTTGTCATCGTCTCTGTCCAGGCCCCAATTAAGCCAATCGCCACCATGGCGAACAAACTCAAAATGGCGATTTTGCGATTGGCAAATTGCCAGGCGAACAAAACAACTACTGCGATCAGAACAACAGGTGGCAACCACTGCAAAAATGCCTCAATCGCATTCAGCACATAACTAATGGGCACTCGAACCAGCTGGAATACCCAACGAAAGTTACCCACCACCCAATCAACAGCAGCAGAAATCCAGTCCCCTAAAGGCACTATCTGCGTAGACTGATTGAGAAACAACCAGTTAAAAAAGTCTGAAATCATAATTAATCGACTAACTAAACAGCGGCTGGCAAGTTTCTAGCAAGGTCTGACTTATCTTGGTTCAGGCGACCGATGCTGGCTAAGATATCCGACTGCTCAACCACACCTTTGAATTTGCCCTGGCGATTAACAACCGCCATCGGCACACCAAACTGAGCTAAGTGAAAAATTTCTTCCAAACTGGTAGCCGCTTGCACCACCGGGAAATCAGTATCCATCAAAGCTTCAACGTCTTTAACATCGTTATCTACCGCTTTTTGGAGCTCATTTTTATCTAATATGCCAACCGGCTTACCGTGACGATCCACCACATGCATTCGAGAAAGCGCATATCCCTGCATTTGTTCTAGGGCTGCTTTAGCAGAGCCTTTGCCTAAAATGAAGGGAACCGTATGCCGAACAATAGAACCGGTTTTGAGTACCTGGGCCCGGTTTACATCCTGCGTAAATGCGGCGATGTAATCATCTACCGGATTAGTCACAATCTCTTCCGGTGTACCCACCTGGACCAGATGACCATCCTTCATAATGGCAACCCGATCGCCAATCCTCAAAGCTTCCTGAATATCATGACTGATAAACACGATGGTACGCTTGAGCTCCGCTTGCAGTCGCATCAGCTCATCCTGCATTTCCCTACGAATTAATGGGTCCAATGCACTAAAGGCTTCATCCATGAGCAGGATGGGAGCATCTGTGGCCAGTGCTCGCGCCAACCCTACACGCTGTTGCATACCGCCACTTAAAGAACTGGGAGCATAGCTTGCCCACTGACTCAGCCCTACAACATCTAGAGTTGCCCGTGCCTTTTCATGTCGTTGTGCAACAGGAATGCCACACATTTTCAGACCATACTCAACGTTCTCTAAAACTGTCTTATGGGGCAACAGACCAAAACGCTGGAAAACCATCGAGACTTTAGTACGCCTAATTTCTCTCAAACGCTCTTGAGAAACGCGAACGACATCTTCTCCATCGATGAGAATCTGACCACTCGTAGGCTCAATCAACCGATTAAGACATCTAACAAGGGTAGACTTGCCTGACCCAGAGAGCCCCATAACGACAAATAATTCTCCTTCCTCAATAGAAAGAGAAACATTGGCTACGCCTAAAACGTTGCCAGTAGCTTCCAAAATATTATCTCGGTTACCACCATCCCGAAAAAGCTGCAGAGCCCTTTGAGGATTCTGACCATAAATCTTAATGAGATTTTCGATCTCTATTTTGGGTCGGGAACTATCCATTTTTTGAACAATTAAGTCGCTTACTATACAGAGGGGCTACACCAGGCCATGCAAAGTTAAACTTTGAATGGATAACTAAGAAAAGTTAGCAACAGAGCTAAATGTTCAGATAAAGGCATGTTAGGACCTAGATCAACAATCTCCTTAATCTCCTTTGAAATTTGCATTACCAAGCCTTGAGGCCAAGGCATAGCAATGACACCTTACCGAAGAATGCGAGATTCCACAACGTTGCGTCTTCCCTTACCTATTTTTTTGGATTCGTCAAGAGGATAATATCGCTGGGATCTTTCGGAAACAGGCGAATTCAACGAAAAAGACCAATTAAAACGGAAATTAACAAGTTTTATGTCAATTTCAATGAATATTCCTTTAAGTCTTCAACGTAAAGAAGAATCTTAAAAGATAATTACGCTATTTGTGGCATTTTTAGGCAATAGTGCTTAAATTACGAACTTTTTGACTGCCAAGGGGCTGACTGGCAGAGCATTTGAGTAATGCGGCAGAAATGCTTATATAAAGAGGTTTCGGACTGCTTACTCTAGGGAGGGATATCGAGCCGCTGCCCCCATAAACTCTACTGGTATTGGCGCAAAGAAGTCGCCCTATTAGCTCGCTAAGTTTATTTGTTATATGAGTTACAACCTTGGCTATTTGAACAGTGTTGGCCTTGTACCTCTGGCGTACAAAATAATCTCCGTACACTCCAATTGTTTTCGATTCTGGCAAAAGTCATGAAGTGCATACAAATATTGACCATGACATTCGTAGTGCTGCTCCTACTTCAGGCTGAAACACCGCTGAGGGTGATGACGCTACGAGTCACCAAACATTGTCCTGGCTGTCGATTAAAAGGAGTACGGATTCGAGAGGCTGATTTGTCAGGTGCAGATTTGAGTAATGCCGATCTCCGGTGGGCACGGCTGGAATCTGTGAATCTTAATAACGCTAATCTTCAGGGAGCAAATCTACGCCATGCCCGCTTGTATGATGTGACAACTAAGGATACTGATTTTTGTGGAGCTATTTTGATGAATGCAGTAAAGGGCTATTGCCGTTAGCCGTGGACTTGGGTAGCAATCAGGCCCACAGCATTGATACGAAATTTTTATCCACTACATCAATACGCTTTAGCTTATTGGCTACAGATTGCCATCGCATGTTTCTTTGAACCTTCTACATACTGGCAATTGCACCCTGTGTGAATCCCATCAATACATCACACTCCTGAAGCATGCTGCCATTCTCGAATTACTTTCCAAGCCGTCACAACACACAGTATGAATCCACCAATAAAATAGAGCCCTAGGCCAATAATCAACAGTTTATCGAGCCAGATAAGCGCTTCAAAGCTGAGGTCCTGGCCCATTTGCGATCGCAACTCCGACGACCCCAGGCCTAGCGTAATTAGGAATGGTGCCATCACGCAGCCATTATGCAACGCATGGGCAAAAATCGCCCAGCTGAGCCCGTAACGTACTCGCACAAACCCCCAAAAAAGACCTAATACAGATTGGGGTAGAACCAATAGAGGCATCAATGCCCACACCCGGCTGTCATAGTTACCAATATGGATAACACCAAACAAAATGGCCGACAGATAGAAAATCGGTCGTGAAAATCTCCTATAGATCTGTTGTAATCGGAAAACTTTAAGCTGTCTTTTTGCAAGATAAACATTAAACCCCAATAGCATAAATCCAACAACAGATGGAATGGCTGAATTCATCCTCAAAAAGGTTGAGAGATAGAGAATCGCAATCGAAAATGGAATTGACAGGCTCAGTGCACTAGGTCTGAGCGGCAATCGAAAAATAATCTCCTCTATAATCGGGGCCATTACCACCACTAAAAAGAAAATCAACGAAACCGACAGATCTGATAGGATATCTTCAAAGAGAATATTATCTGTCTCCGATACCACCTGACTGATCACTATTCCGATTAACAATATTGCCAGCAGATGGGGGGCGTACAGTCGAAAAATACGATTTCGAATGGAATTAAAGTTCAGACTTGCAGGCACTTCGATAAGATTCGGCATCCGCAAGAATTGGAAATAGTCTCCCAGAAGACTTCGAGGGGAGGTAGGCTGATTTTTAAGGGTGTTTTCCATTCGACTTAAAGTAACAGCGGTTACAGCGCATTTCACAACATCAAGCAGTAACGCTCCCAAGCACTAATCTTTGGTAGCGTTTGCACATTTATTACGTTAGATCTATTGCTGTCACCGACTCATTCTAAATAAAAATTAGGCGTTGCTGCTCCTCAGGATGGGTTTGCCTGTCATATCCAGGTAACTGGTCAGTTCTGCAGACCGTTTCATCCCCTCAATCAGCAACGGAAAGAATCACTCTGCCGACGAGTTTGGCACGGGTGCTGACTCAGTTCCTACACTGTACTCAGTTATCCCTGAGGAATCTAGCATCGCATCAGGTCATGGGTTCCAGCCTCTATAAATTGCCGTGGAATTAACAGACGCCCATCTACTCCAAAAATATTCAAAATGAAGCACCCAAATTCAGATTCAGGGGTATCTGATGCAACATCAAATCCTCCCGAAGCGGATCAGCTCAATTGCCAGCATTCGTTAACAAAATTGGCTAAATCAATGGATTAGGTCTAATTTCAGGAGTTTGGACGTATTAAGCCCCTCAGATGAACGGCCACCAATACCGGCGCGTCTGATGGTGGAATTGCATTACTTGAAAGCGTTGTATACCAAAAAGATAAACAGCTAATTGTTCAGTTTTTCAGTCCCAATTAGCAATAACAACAAATAATCAGAAAAACGTCGATTAATGCGAGAGTTTCTGCAACATCTATCGCAAAAAACCGCTCGAAAAACTCGACGCCAATCTTTTTATTTTCCTGTCGTCGCTGATCCTCGGCATGACTCTATCTGAAGAGTATCGGACATAATACGTCTTACAAACAGTTTTATACCTTAAATCAGCAACGGCATTTGCCCAAGACTCACTAGTTGATTTCCTGAACCTGCATCACTAAATCATTCCAGTTGCGTTGGTTCTCCATGTCATGCTCCATACCTTTCTCGTCAGCGATGGTAAAACGCTTGATGGCAGGGGTCTTGTTAGTTGCTTGGTAGAGCCAGTAAGCTTCGGCTTTCAGCGCTTCATCAATGGGCTTATCGATAGATTCATAAACCGCCTGTTTACAGGCATTGATGGATGCCGCTGGAAATTTGGCAATCCGCTGGGCCAACTCATCGACATAGGGACCAATCTCTTCTGGATCGAGTGCTTTGTTGATTGTGCCGTATGCTTCGGCTTCATCAGCACCAAAGTCACGGGCACTCAGAATAATTTCTAATGCCCTGCCTAGCCCGACCTGTCGTGCCATGCGGGATGCACCGCCACCACAGGGCAAGATGCCCATGCCCACCTCCATTTGCATAAACTTGAATTTACCTCGTGCTGCGAAACGCATGTCACAGGCAAGTGCAAACTCATGACCACCACCACGGGCAAAGCCTTCGAGTTTAGCAATGGTGGCCTGAGGTAACTTACTAATGCGCTCTAAAACAAATTGTAAGTCAAGTAATTTAGCGTCTTCGCGGGAGACGGTTTCTGTTGACATATCTTTTAGGAGATTCGTGTCGTAGTGACAGACCCAGATTTCCGGGTGGGCTGATTGGAAAACAACCACCTTAACCTCACGGTCGCGTTCAAGTCTCATTGCCAAACCATTTAAGTCAGCCAGCATTTCCTGCCCCTGAACGTTAACTGGCGGGTAATCGAATGTAACAGTCAAAATGGCATCGCTCAGTTCTGCGCTAAATGTGGTGTAGCCTTCGTAGTTCATGGTTTCTTTCCTTCGTGGGTGTAGTGCGTTGCAAATTAGCTGCGGGGTGTTTACCTGCAGTTAGGAAACCTGACGCTAGAGTATTTCAGCTGCTCGCCGATCTTGATAATATGGATTTCAGTAATTTCTTCAAGAACGCACAATTTGGACCGGTAGGCACAAAATGGTAGCCAAGCAAAAGAAGACAAGGCATGTCGTTTACAATCTCCCGGCATGTCCTGTCGAAGCCACATTGGAGTTGATTGGTGGTAAGTGGAAGGGCATTGTCTTATATCATTTGCTCGATAGGAGAATGCGTTTTAATGAGCTCCAACGCCAAATCGGTTGTGTTACTCAAAGAATGCTCACAAAGCAGCTTCGCGAACTTGAATCTAGCGGTTTGGTTAACCGGATGGTCTACCCCGAAGTCCCTCCACGTGTGGAATATGAGCTGACTGAGGCAGGCAGAACACTTGAGCCACTTCTGATTGCGCTGAAAACGTGGGGTGAGACTCACGCTGTTAAGTTATTGAATGAGCGCGAGGACTGAAGTTGAAGCATTAATCTATCTTTTATGCGCCTATGGTAAGCATCATGGTTCCGTTTTTTAGGGCCAATGGTAAGGAGAGAACACACATGAACCAGACGTGTGGACCACAGTTGATGATTACTTTATGGAACTCTCGCTGATGACAGCACCACTTGGCTGGGGCGAGCAGTGGCTTCTGATGGGCGAGTAGTTCTCCTAGAAAGGGAGTATACGCCCGTTTTTGCAAATGATTGCGGATCACCCCACCTTTCAGCTACAGCAATTCAGACAGTGGACAGCAAGGGGTACGACGGATTTAAGATCGCTCGAATTTTGCCTGAAAACTGAGACTGAAAGGGAGTGCCGCAAACCCACCCATAGATACTTATTGACAAAAGTCAATAAGTATCTATGTATTCCTAAACACCTCATTATTTTGGCATTTCTGTCAGAGTCAGATAACTGCAAAATAGACTGCAATAATTTGTTTAGATGTCTAGACAAATTTAACTGATAGTTCATTTCTAGTTAAGTCATGGTGACAACGACGCAGCAGGCGGTCAGGGCCGCTTGGATGGCGGTTCTAGCCAAAGCGCCCCTAGAACTTTTAGAGCAATGTGTGGCGACTTTAGAGCAACTGCCCGAGTACGGATTTTTGCGATCGCCTGAAACGGGGCTAACCATGGTACGCGGTCGTGCTGAAGGGACTGGCCAGCCCTTTAACCTAGGAGAAATGACCCTAACCCGCTGTGTGATTCAGTTGGGGGATATGACCGGATTTGGCTACGTGGCCGGTCGCTCAAAGCGCCATGCTGAGCTGGCGGCCCTATGTGATGGGTTGCTCCAGCATCCCGACTGGCAAAACCAGGTCCAGGCAAAAGTGATTGCTCCACTCCAAACTGCTATTCAGAAAATGTATCAGGACCAGACAGCTGAGGTAGAATCCACTCGCGTTAATTTCTTTACCATGCTGCGGGGGGAGAGTTGACCATGGTGACCCAACTAACCGGATTTACCGATGCCGTTCACGATGCTCAACAAACGTTTCGAGCCTTGTTGGATGCGCTGGCCCGTCCCGGCATTCCTCAAACAACAACGGTTTCTCCCACGGTGCCTGATGGTTTAATGTCTAGCTGTGCTGCAGCTTGCCTCACGCTGCTAGATCTCGAAACTCTGGTGTGGCTCCAGCCAGGACTGTCAGACGATATTCGGTCTTGGCTCGGGTTTCATACCGGGTGTCGGTTTACAAGTAACCCGGATGCAGCTAACTTTGCCTTGATCTGGGACATTGTCAATGCTCCTGACCTACAAGACTTTTCCTGGGGTAGTGCCGAATATCCCGAAGCTTCTACATCTTTGTTAGTGCAGCTACCTAGGTTGACGGGAGGAGCGACGGTTCAACTCCAGGGGCCTGGAATACTGCAAAACATTGATGTCAATCTGCCTGTGGGAGCTAGGTTTTGGCAGCAGTGGGAAGCCATGACCCACGACTACCCCCTTGGGTTAGACTGCTGGTGTTTTGCTCAAGGGCAGCTCATAGGCATACCGCGCACATCTAAATTAGTCATCAACTCTAGGGAGGTTGCATGACTTTGACCATTCGTCTTGGCACTGTTGAAGATCTGCCTCAAGTATTAGAAATCTATAACCATTCAGGTCTAGAACACAGTGCTATTTTGGCACTGACCGACATTGAGCAATGGTTTTCAAAAATTCAAACCTATCCCCGGTACACCCTGTGGGTGGCCTGTTTGGCGGAGAGAATTGTTGGCACATTTGCCCTCTTAATAATGGATAATTTGGTCCACCACAGCAGTCCATCCGGCATTGTTGAGGCGGTTGGTGTGGCACCCGAGCTACAGGGGCAGGGCATTGGCCGCCAGATGATGACCGTTGCTATGGATCAATGTCGCGCTGCTGGGTGTTATAAACTCACCATCTCTACAAATCTCCGGCGCAAAGCAGCCCATGTATTTTATGAATCTTTGGGATTCACTCAACATGGCTACAGCTATCAAGTCGAACTCACTTAGAACCAGCAGGAGAGAACCATGCCTTACGTTGCAGTTAAAGGTGGAGAACAGGCTATCCAAAATGCTGAGGCATTGCTCAAAGCCAAACGGCGCGGTAGCACTGACATACCAGAACTATCACTAGACCAAATCAAGCAGCAGATGCAGCTGGCGGTTAATCGGGTAATGGCCGAAGGCAGTCTGTACGATCCGGACCTGGCTGCCCTGGCCATTAAACAGTCCTGGGGAGATCTCGTAGAGGCTGCTTTTCTGTTGCGGGCCTACCGTACCACCCTGCCACGGCTTTACTACAGTGAGCCATTAGATACTAGTCACATGGCTATTCAGCGGCGGATTTCAGCTATTTTCAAGGATGCTCCTGGGGGACAAAAGCTAGGACCTACATTTGATTACATTCACCGGTTGTTAGATTTTAAGTTGGCCGCTGAAGATAATGACTTTCCTGCTCCTGTCAGCGATGCTGTTGACATGTCTGAGGCGACCCCTCGGGTAGCCAATACGCTGGCACAGGAAGGATTGGTGATGCCGCCACCTGATAGGGGAGAGGCTAATGGAGCTGGTCATAAATCTGATGTAGCCAGCCAGCCTACGACAGAACCATTTGATATTACGCGCCAGTCCCTAACCACACCCACTAACCGCGATGCGCGTTTGCAAAATCTCGCCCGTGGTGATGAAGGGTTTTTGTTATCCATGGCTTACTCCACCCAGCGAGGCTATGGTAAAAATCATCCCTTTGCTGGCGAGATTCGCATGGGAGGGGTGGAAGTTGTTATTCTTCCGGAAGAACTGGGTTTTGAAATTGCCATTGCCGATATCACTGTTACTGAAGTGCAAATGGTCAACCAGTTTAAGGGCAGCAAGGAGATTCCACCCCAGTTTACCCAGGGGTATGGGCTAATATTTGGCTATAACGAACGCAAGGCTATGGCCATGGCTTTGGTGGATCGGGCGCTACAAGCCAAAGACTTGGGTGAATCCATTGATGGCCCAGCCCAAGACGAAGAGTTTGTTCTCTACCATTCCGATAATATTGAGGCCCAGGGATTTGTACAGCACCTGAAACTGCCCCATTACATTGATTTTCAGGCTGAACTAAATCTAATTCGTAAGTTGCGTGGTGATTATGATCGCTCGAAAGGGAGAACGCCAACCACGTTGAAAACAACAACAGAAGATATCTCCCCGTCTCAGCAGGTAACAGCCCCATGATTAGGGGATGAATCACATTACGTTAGACGTTTCTAAGCTTTAGTTTTTTGGGTTTCACAAATTCAGCCCAACCTACGGTCATTATTCTGTTTGTGTAAATTATGGTCTCTTCTTTGTCCTTATCGTCTGCATCTCCCCCTTCGAATCCCGAGCCTGGATTCAACTTTGCCTACCTGGATGAACAAACTAAGCGCTCTATCCGGCGAGCGATTCTCAAGGCTGTGGCCATTCCGGGGCATCAAATTCCCTTTAGCTCAAGAGAAATGCCCATGTCCTATGGTTGGGGGACGGGGGGTATTCAGGTGACGGCCTCTGTGATTGGTCAAGAGGATACGCTCAAGGTAATCGATCAGGGGGCAGACGATACGACTAATGCCGTAAATATTCGACGCTTCTTCAAAAAAGTGTGTGGTGTCGCCACTACGGAAGATACTCAAGAAGCAACGCTGATCCAAACACGCCACCGGATTCCTGAAACCCCGCTTAAAGAAGGGCAGGTGTTTGTGTACCAGGTACCGATGCCGGAACCGCTTTATTTTATTGAGCCGTCCCGCACCGAGGCGAACAAAATGCATGCGTTGGAAGAGTATGGCCCGATGTACGTCAAACTCTATGAGGACATTACCAAGTTTGGGCGGATCTCCTTGGCCTACGATTATCCGGTGATGGTCAACGATCGTCACTTGATGAACCCTAGCCCGATTCCTAGATTTGACAATCCTAAAATGGATATGAACCCAGCGCTACAGCTGTTTGGGGCAGGGCGGGAAAAACGGATTTATGCCATACCCCCCTATACAAAGGTGAAGAGCTTAGATTTCGAGGATCATCCCTTTTCAGTGGAGAACTGGGAGCATGCCTGTGAGTTTTGTGGTGCCACGGATAGTTATTTGGATGAGGTGGTGATTGACGATCAGGGGGGGCGCATGTGGATTTGTTCGGATACGGACTACTGCGAACAGCGCCAGCGAGAACAGTCTGGCCGTGCCCAGAAACTAGGACAGTAAGGAGAGCGTTTAATGGACCCACTACTGACGGTTAACAATCTCAGCAAGTACTATGGCCATCTGCGTGCCTGCGATCGCATCTCCTTTACCCTCTACCCTGGTCAGGTATTGGGCATCATTGGCGAATCTGGCTCCGGTAAAAGTACCCTGCTGGATAGCATTGCTGGCCAAGTACCCTTTGAAGAAGGTGAAATAACCTACTGCGACCGAGACAACAATCTGATTAATCTGCGCACCATGGCCGAACCCCGACGGCGCAGACTGATGAAAACCGAATGGGGGTTTGTGCGACAAAATCCCAGGGATGGTCTGCGGATGACGGTGACTGCCGGGGCGAATATTGGGGAGCGCCTGTTAGACGTGGGAGAGCGCCACTATGGCAATATTCGTACCGAAGCCCTCCAGTGGCTCAGCGAAGTAGAAATTCCCCGCGATCGCATCGACAACTTTCCAACAACATTTTCCGGCGGTATGCAGCAGCGACTACAGCTGGCCCGCATTCTGGTCACCCGTCCCCGGATTGTGCTGATGGACGAGCCCACTGGTGGCCTGGATGTATCGGTACAAGCTAGGCTGTTGGACCTTATGCGGTCTCTGGTGCGCACCCTTAACCTCAGCGTCATTCTGGTCACCCATGATATTGGCGTAGTGCGTCTCCTTGCCCATCGGCTAATGGTGATGCAAAACGGCCAAGTGGTTGAAGCCGGTCTGACCGATCAGGTATTGGATGACCCCCACCATCCCTATACCCAACAGCTCGTTAATGCCACATTAGTTCCCTAAATATATTGACTACTCACACACTGAAAGGGCTGATGTCATGGTCAATAAACCAATTAACAAGTTTTGCCCCCGTTCAGGGAAATACGTTCGGGAGGATTCTCTCACACGGTATCGGGGAAACACCGTGGGATTTTGTAATCCCCACTGTTGTGAAGAGTTTTCAGCTAATCCCGAGGCATATCCTAGCGATCGGGCCTATTTCGATACCCTGCTCAAGGAATATGAGCTAGCAACACAGTTAGATTAATCGTTAATTATTCTATGGAAACTTTGCAACTCTCAGCCCCGGCCCAAACCCAGACAATACTCCGGGCGGAGAATCTCCATAAAAGCTTTGTGCTGCACCATCAGGGGAGTGTGCAGCTGCCTGTGTTAGCAGGTGTGTCTCTAACCCTACAGCCTGGGGAATGTGTGGCCCTCCAGGGACCGTCGGGGTCAGGAAAGTCCACCTTTATGCGCTCCCTTTATGCCAACTATCGTACAGATAGCGGCTCGATTTGGGTACTGCACCAGGGAGAATGGGTAGACCTCACCCAGCTGCTTCCCCATGAGTTAATTGAGGTGCGCCAATACACTGTGGGCTACGTTAGCCAGTTTTTGCGGGTAATTCCTCGGGTCCCAGCGGTGGAGGTGGCCGCTGAACCCCTGATGGATCTGGGAGTAGACTCCGAAGTAGCTCAAACTAAGGTTAAAGAGTTGTTTGCCCAGCTCAATTTGCCAGAGCGTCTGTGGGAGTTATCCCCCACCACATTTTCGGGGGGAGAAAAACAGCGAGTCAATATAGCCCGCGCCTTTTCAGTGGACTATCCGATTTTGCTCTTGGATGAACCCACCTCTGCATTAGATGCCGCAAACCGAGAAGTGGTGATGCAGCTGATCGAAGCACGAAAATCTCGGGGCTGTGCCATGGTAGGCATTTTCCATGATGATGAAGTGAGAGAACGGGTTTGCGATCGCAGCCTTATCTTTAGCTAGGGACTTTTACTAGGAACAATAAACCTCTTAACAATCGTCTACAAGCCCTAAATTCGTCAAATTAACGTGGCTACAACATTTTCCACACAGCTAATTCGAACAGATAGAAACTAAAGATAACGTTAATTTAACCTTGGTAATCTATTAGTGTGGAGATGTCTATACCTTAATAGGTCATCCAACGGGTTGGCGCTGCTGTCCAATACCAGCTGCAGTGGGCTGCGAAAGAGTTCTCCCATATTTTGACATCTCATTTACCTGCTCCATGACTGAAACTATTTACACCAACTATCGGCTGCAGCTGCCTGATGAAGAGATCCTTGGAACCCTAGTGGTCAAGGGCGGGGTCATCACAGATATTCAATCTGGAGTCGTTGGCCAAGGGCAAAATGGAGATGGCGACTACCTGTTGCCGGGCTTGATTGAATTACACACCGATAATCTAGAGCGGTGCATGTCTCCTCGGCCCAAAGTACGCTGGCCCCTGGAAGTGGCTGCAGTGCACCACGACCGAGATCTCGCCAGTGCCGGTATTACCACCGTATGCGATGCCATTTCCATCGGTGACCTCACACCGGGGTCCCTGCGCATGACCCAGTTTGGTCCCATGATTGATACCATTCACCATGGGCAGAAAGAAGGGCGTTTTTCCGTGGACCATCGTCTCCACCTGCGGTGTGAGCTCGGCTACGACGAAGTGTATGACCTGGTAGAAACCTATGCGGACCATCCCCTGCTGTCCTTGGTGTCTCTTATGGACCACACCCCCGGTCAGCGACAGTTTGTGAAGATAGATAAATATAAGGAGTACTACCAGGGTAAACATGGGGTGACGGCAGACGAGATGGAAGGCTTTATTCGCGATCGCATCAAAGCCCAACAGCTCCATGCCGTGGATAATCGTCGTAAGCTGGTGGAACTGGCCCAACAGCGAGACATTTGTTTAGCGAGCCATGACGATGCCACCCCAGAACATGTGCGCGAAGCCATTGAAGATGGGGCGGCCATTGCTGAATTCCCTACCACATTAGACGCGGCAAAAGAAGCCCATAGCCATGGTTTACAGGTGTTGATGGGGGCTCCTAATTTGGTACTCGGTGGGTCCCATTCTGGAAATGTGTCGGCCATGGATTTAGTAGAACGTGATTTGGCCGACATTATCTCCTCAGACTATGTGCCCCAAAGTTTAGTTCAAGCGATGTTCCTGATTGTGGAAAAGGTGAATGTGCCTCTCCACAAAGCCATGCGATTATTTACCCTCAACCCTGCCAAGGCCATTGGTTTGGAGGGTGATCGTGGCAGTTTAGAGGTTGGTAAACGGGCCGACATGATTACCCTGCACCACGACGGTGTTGTTCCTCGCATTACTTCGGTGATGTGTCAGGGTGCTCGGATCGCTTAGCTTCAAAATCACTCGGATATCACCGGGGAGGCACAAGAGAACTTCCTCACCAAAGCCTCTTTTCCTCCCTTTTTCTCAATGGCGTTGCTGTTCCTTCAGAGGATTTTAGTTTGCAAATTCTGAACTTTGCAAAATTCTGCGACTCGTTTTATCTCCGACATCAGCAACGGTTTTTCAATTCGTTACTCTTCTAAAGGTCAGGGTTTGATGGTTTTAGACAAACAGAAACTAGCAATCCAAGGAGCTACTGTCCTCACCCCCAATGGTTGGATTGACGACGGGACAGTATTTATTGACGACGGTAAAATTGTTGCGGTTGATCAGGCTGCCGCTCCCGGCTACACCACTGTCGATGGCACAGGGCTACAGTTAGTACCCGGTCTGGTGGATATTCACGGCGATGCCTTTGAGCGAAAAATTGCCCCTCGGCCCGGTATGTCGATGCCGTTAGAAATGGCTCTGGTGGAAAACGATCAGGCCCTGCTATCAGCGGGCATCACCACATTTTTCTATTCCATTACCGACTCTTTTGAGCCAGGGTTGCGCAGTCGAGCCATGGCTCGTCAGTTAGTAGAACGCATTAACGCAGCTGATAGTGGTCTGAAAACAGACAGTCGTGTCCACATTCGTCACGAGCAGGCCAACACCGATGACTATGACGAGCTATGTAATTGGTTAGAGTCTCGTCAGGTGACGCTGCTGTCCCTCAACAATCATTTGCCAGACAGCCCGGACGATCAGCGAGGTATCCAACGCTATGCCCATAGCGTACGCCAACGCATTAAACGCTCCGACGACGAAATCCGTACTATAGTGGAAACGGCCTTTGCTAATTTAGATAAAGGGTTGGTCCAGGTAGAAGCGCTAGTGCAGCGTTGCCAAGCCTTAGATACGCCCATTGCCTCCCACGACGATGAGACTGAGGCAGATGTGGCTAAAAGTCGAGAACGGGGAGTTGCGATCGCAGAGTTCCCTGCAGACATTAGTCTAGCGGAACAGTCTCGTGCCTACGGAGCGTCTGTTCTTATGGGAGCACCCAATCTGGTACGGGGCGGTTCCCATGTGGGCTACATGAGTGTGACTGAAGCCGCTCAGGCAAAGGTTCTTGACTGTCTGTGTTCTGACTATCATTACCCCTCTCTCTTCTATGCACCTTTTCTCTTAGCCGATAAAAATTTATTGTCGTTTGAGGAATCCTGGAAATGCGTCTCTCAATATCCAGCCGAAGCCGCCAAAATTGGCGACCAAAAAGGAAAAATCGCCCCCGGCCACGACGCCGATTTTCTCTTGTTAACCCCCGACTATCCGTTACCCAACGCCATCCGAGCTGTTTACATCAACGGCCAGCCCGTCAAGCAATCTCTTTAGGAAGCCCATGACTATTAACTTAGACCAAGTTCTTACGCTCTATCGCAATCGTGGTCAGGCCCAGTACGGTGGTGAAGCCGTGAGTCAGTTAGAGCACGCTTTGCAGTGTGCCACGCTGGCTGAAGAAAGTGGTGAATCTCCACACCTGATTGCAGCCTGTTTGTTACATGATTTAGGGCATTTGGTCCATCACCTCGGTGATAATCCGGCGGAGCAAGGCATTGATGATCGCCATGAATATCGAGCGGTACCGGCCTTAGAAACATTGTTTCCTAAGTCGGTAACCCTACCGATTCAGCTCCATGTGGCGGCGAAGCGCTACCTTTGTGCAGTGGATGATGGCTATTGGGCTTCCCTGTCTCCTGCTTCAAAACAAAGTTTAGAACTGCAGGGAGGAATTTTTTCTCCTAAAAAAGCGGAAGCGTTTATTCAGCAGCCCAGTGCGGTGGATGCAGTTAAGCTACGTCGTTGGGATGATTTGGCGAAGGTCAAGGATTTGACAACACCGGATCTTGACCACTTTCAGCCTATTTTAGAAACGGCTTGTGTTTAAAGATGGTCACCATTGCCCAAATTAGCGATTTACATGTCCAAGCCCCAGGACAGTTAGCCTACAACGTTGTAGATACAAATGCCTTGGTGGTGGATGCGATCGCGCAGCTGAATGAGTTAACCCCTGTTCCAGATGCCATTATTGCCTCCGGGGACCTTGTTCATGGTGGAACTGTGGCTGAATATGAGCAGTTAAGGTCTATGTTGGCACCGCTGCAGTGCCCTGTGTATTTAATGCCGGGTAACCATGACAACCGTGACAATCTACAGCAGGCATTTTCAGACCATACTTATCTAGCAACAGGGACAGCTCATCTGAGCTATGTGGTAGAAGACTATGACATTCGCATGGTGATGCTAGATAGCATTATCCCTGGGAAAGGGCAGGGATGCATCGATCCAGAACGTCTGAGTTGGCTAGAGCAACAACTTTTAGCGGCTCCAGACACTTCTACCATGTTGTTTATGCACCACCCCCCTTTTGCCACTGGCATTCCTTGGATGGATCGGAAGCTACCCCAGGGATCTGACCAACTCGCTAACCTGATTAGTCAGCATCCCCAAGTAAAACGAATTAGCTGTGGTCATTTGCATCGGGTGATTCACTGTGAGTGGGCAGGAACTATTGCCACCAGCCAACCTAGCTTGGCGCACCAGAGCAGCCTTGATTTTGCTACCGATGCTCCCAGCCAGTTTGCTATGGAGCCTCCGGCCTATCAGCTGCACCTGTGGACTAACAACACTTTAGTTTCCCACACAGTTTTTGTTGGAGACTTTGAGGGACCATTTCGATTCAAAGATGGGTCTAAGATTGTTGCTGTCTAGTGGTGGCGTGCAAGTAAATTAGCTCAATTAACCAGGTCTCCTACAGGCTTAGGGTTAGGGAGCTTAAGGGTAACTAACTCTGCCAACAACACAAACACTGCCGATACCCAAAGGCAGCCCACCAGACCATAGATCTGAAATATTAGCCCAGACAACACTGTTCCCGCCAATCGCCCGCCAGAGTTGGCCATATAATAGAACCCAACATTGAGGGCAACTTTGTCATCTTCGGTGTAGGCCAACACCAGATAAGAATGTACTGACGAGTTAAAGGCAAAGACAATACCAAACACCATCAGTCCTAGAATAATCGTTTGACCTGGGGGACGTCCCAGCTGGAGGGCAATGGCAATGGTTGCAGGAATCGCCGTTAAAAACCCGGTCCAGAAACGAATAGTGCTTGCCTGGGGCGGTCCACCTGAACCAAACCGACGCAGTAGTGTCGGTGCTAGGGATTGCACAATACCATAGCCAATTACCCAAATAGCCAGAAATCCACCCACCTGCTCAAAAGACCAGTTCAAGTTACTGTAGAGAAATACCGGCAGGCCGACAACAAACCAAACATCTCGGGCACCAAACAAGAAAAAGCGAGCCGTCGAGAGAATGTTAATCTCTTTTGTTTTAGAAAAAAGCTGGCTAAATTTTACTTTGTTTTTTACCTTACCCATGCCAGACGGTAGCCACAGCCCTGAAACTAGCACAGCCAGCAGTGCCACAGCCATCATCACCAGCGCATTGACATAGCCCAATGTGGCTAGCAGCAGCCCACCCAGGAAAAAGCCCACCCCCTTGAGAGCATTCTTTGACCCGGTGAGAATGGCCACCCACTTAAACAAAGAAGACTGCGCATTCTGAGGAATTACTAACCGGATGGCACTTTTAGAACTCATCTTAGTAAGATCTTTAGCAACACCCGAAATCGCTTGGGCCACCATCACATAGGGAACCGCCAAGGCCATGGCCCAGCTATCATTTACCGGGGTAAGTAACAGCAACGCCACAATTTGTAGAGCAATGCCACCGTAGAGCGTTAGCTTTACACCAAACTGCGAACCAATCCAGCCACCGAATAGGTTGGTGACAATGCCAAAAATTTCGTAGAACAAAAACAACATCGCCACTTCCAACGGCGTATAGCCTAGGGTGTGGAAGTAAAGCAGCACCAGCATCCGCAGTGCCCCATCGGTAATGGTGAACCCCCAGTAGGCGGCGGTCACAATCGCATAGTTGCGAATACCGGCTTTGTCAATTGTGGTAGAAGCGTCCATTAGTTAGACTATCCAGTTTTTAAAGAGTGATTTAAAGAAAGAAAAACAGGTTTGTTGAATTGAGAGTTCGGAATTCGGAATTAAGAGTTCGAAAATTGGAGTTAGGCAGTTGTCTTTTTCTGACTTTCGAATTCGACAATCTTCGGAATTGGGAGTACAGCATTCAAATTAGTGTGGAATTTAGAGATTTTCCGACTTCCGACTTCTAAATTCCGAATTCTTTTACATGGCTAACCCAACCCTTGCGCCACTTTCCGAGCCAATTCAGCCATCCGATTGGAATATCCCCATTCGTTGTCGTACCAAGCCAGAACCTTTACCTGGGTGTCATCCACCACCATGGTGGATAGCGCATCAATAATGGAAGACCGGGGGTCATCCTTGTAGTCAATGGAAACCAGGGGCCGCTCTTCGTACCCTAAAATGCCAGCTAGTTCCCCCTCGGATGCCGTCTTAAAGAGCTGATTTACGGCTGCTTTTGCAGTTGGCTTTTCCACTTCAAATACACAGTCCGTGAGGGATGCATTCAACAGGGGCACCCGCACCGCCACCCCGTTGAGTTTGCCGTTAAGCTCGGGGTAGATCATGCTGATGGCTGTCGCTGAGCCCGTGGTGGTCGGAATCAGCGACAGCCCAGTGGCCCGTGCCCGTCGCAGATCTTTGTGGGGGGTATCCACAATGGTTTGGGTATTGGTCTGGTCGTGGATGGTGGTAATCACCCCGTGCTTAATGCCCAGACCTGCTTGAATCACCTTAACCACTGGGGCCAAACAGTTGGTTGTGCAGGATGCGGCGGTGAGCAGATGATGCTCATCAGGGTTGTAGAGATGGTCATTAATGCCATACACAACATTGAGTGCCCCATGTTTCACTGGAGCAGCCACAATCACCTTCTTTACCCCACGCTGAAAGTAAGGCTCCAATAGCTCGGGGGTGCGAAATTTGCCAGAACATTCCAAAACGATATCTACGCCGTCCCAGGGCACCTCACCCGGTGTTTTGTGCTCGCTAAAGCTAACGGGTTTGCCATCAATCAGAATTTCATCCTCTGTAGTGGCTTCCACATCTGGCTGCCAGCGGCCATGAACCGAATCAAACTTGAGCAGATGGGCGGCTGCGACACTACCGCCTTTGATTTCATTGATGTGAACAAACTCCAGATCTGGCCAGCCCCAGCTCGCCCTGAGGACTAGGCGCCCAATCCTACCGAAGCCGTTAATCGCAACTCTTGCCATGGAAACCGTAGAGGAATATGTCAACAGTTCAATTATTTCAATTCAACTTGAAATTACAAGTCGCGAAGACGACATTTGGAAGGGATACGTTAAAAACCACTTCAAATTTATTTTAAATGGGCAAGATTAGGTCTTGTTAAAAATTAGAATCATGGCCTTATGCATTTAAATCATGGCTTAACAAGCTTTTCAGGCTTAAACCATGAAGTAGTTTCTTAACAAATCCTAGTCCGGACAGTTACGAGCGGGCAGCACCGGACTATTGCGGCGAAATTCTGAAAAATACTGTTCTAGAACAAGGAACTGCTGCAAATTCAACCGGTAGTAAATCCAGCGCCCTTCCTGTCTGCCTTGAACAATGCCTGCCTCTTTTAAGGTTTTAAGATGAAAAGAAAGCTTTGATGCCGTAATGCCCAGATGGGTTGCAATGTCACAGGCACAGAGTTCCTGTTCACGCAATAATTCGACTACCTGAACGCGATAGGGATCTGCAAAGGCTTGGAAGAGCGACAGTACAGGTGCCTGAGTGGTTGTCATAGCATTAGTTTAACTCTATTTGAAATGATAGCGGCTCCTCTTTAGTCAGAGGATAGACGTTATCGCAGCGTCTCGATAGCATTTCATCTGCTCGACATTGATTTGTAGCGAGTTTAACCAATCACGTCATTCTCTAAATCAGCAAACAGTAAAAACGTCATGGCTGTATGGTCCTTTTTTGGTTTCTGTTCAAAGTTAATCTTTTCCTCAGATTCTTCTCAGGGGAGACTGGCAATATATGTTGTGTATTTAATCTATCTAAACGCCAAATCCTATGAAGCACGTCATGTTTGTGTGCAAGAAAAATTCATCTCGCTCTCAGATGGCTGAGGGATTTGCAAAGCTCTTAGGCGGCGGAAAACTTGAGGTAACTAGCTCCGGATTGGAAGCAAGTCAGGTGCGTCCAGAAGCGATCGCAACCATGAACGCCATTGGCATTGATATTAGTAACCAAACCTCCAATGCCCTAAGTGAATTTAACCCGGAAGACTTTGATATTGTTATTTCCATGTGTGGGTGTGGTATCAGTCTCCCTCCCGAGTGGCTAGAGCGCGAATATTTTGACGACTGGCAGCTAGACGACCCCGCTGAACAACCTGAGATTTTTCCCCGTGTGCGCGATGAAGTGAAAGAGCGCATCGAATCTCTGATTGAGCGCGTGGCCTAATGCGCAGCTCTTGAAACTATAGATTGGCACCCATAAGTTCACAACATTAGTGACCGATACAAGCTATCAGTAGCAGCAGCTATGGGCGCAGCCAACTGCTGAACTCGTTCAGCAGTTGGCTACATTTAATTCACCTCAATGGTTTCAATAAACCAACTACCCGGTGCCTCAGGAAAAGATGCTACAAATTCTGTCTCACTCCAGGCACGAACAGTATCAATAGCCACGGTTCGCACATTTGTAGAATGCCCCACTTTTCGAGAGCGCAAAGTGAGTGTAACATTTCTAAAGTTGTTCCATCCATTATTCAGCAGCTTACCCCTAATGCGATTACCTTCAGCCCGCACCCCAACGGTCCAAAGGTTATTGGGAGAGCGTCCACTACTGGAGGAACGAATAAAGCTATCCGTGCTGCTGCGAGGCGCACTAGACGAAACAGGAGACGCAAAGGTAGAAGAAAACTGAGGAGCTGGGCTCGAAAAGTTTTGAACAGTTTCTATAGACCTGGCAGACAGTTCTCCACAGCTTGGAATCTCATCTGTCTTTTGATTACCTTTCGCATAGCTATAGAAATGATTACGCCATTCCATTAGCGTTTTTTGATAGTCCGGAGACACATTTGGAGAGACAATCAACCGACTGGAGAGTTTGATCGCTTGGTACCAGTCTTGGTCGCACATTGCGGTCTTGAGATCGCCATTAATAGTCTCTGCATCCGGTATGGACGCCTCAGCTCGCTCGGCAGTGATGGTTGTTCCAGCGAGCGCTAGTAACGAACTAAAAACTACAGGGGCTTTCATAATAAGGATAAGAATGGGGCTCTATGCTTTCAGCATTCAACCAATCAACAACAGCTCAGAAAGAATTCTGTAAAGAAACGGTATAGCTTCTCTCCCTTGTTCATAATTTTAAGAAGAGTCTGTTATATCCCCGTGATAAGTCTAACAAGTTTTTTTTAGATAAACATATTGTTTCAGTGAATACTCTGAGGTATGGACATGGGTATAGGCTCATGCTGTCAGCTCGTACTTTAGCGTTTCAAGCTGCTGCCGTACCGAAGCAGGGGCATATCCCATGGCAAATGCTTTAGTACTATCGAGAGAAACATCGGGCGGGCGGGGCGCTGACATTTTTACATCTCGCTGATAGCTAGGTTTAATTCCAGCAGTGGGCAGGTCAAATACATCCCCCATCAGTTTGCCAAAATCGTACCGGGAGATACGTTCCTTACCGCCTAAATGTATGAGGCCATGGACCGTTTTTAGGGCCAGTAGTATACCTGCAGCCGCGGTCGTACCGCTCACAGGGGTGCGGACTTCGTCCACAAATAGGTTGAGAACTCGTCCATCCCGTAGGGTTTGTAGAAAAGGCTGTAGAAAACTTTGGGCCGTGGGGGGTGCTGCGCCAAACATAAGGGGCATACGGCACACGGCAGCCTTGGGGTAACAGGCCAGAATTTCTGATTCTGCTAGTGCTTTTTGTTCTCCGTACAGATTCACCGGAGAGGGAGGAGCGTCTTCTCGATAGGGCGGATTTAACCCGTCGAACACCATATCACTCGAAGCAAAGGCAAAGGGAATCTCTGCATCAGCACATCGCTGGGCTAACTCACGGGAGACAACAACATTCATCCGGTGAGAGTCCTCTGGCTGTTCTTGGCAACGGTTGGGGCTAGATTCAGCCGCCAGGTGAACAACCGCATCGGGTTGAATCGTTTGGAACAACATTGCTAAATCCAGGGGGTTAGTTAGATCTGCCTGATGTAGCGTAGTGCCAGGAATGGTTAGCGATCGCACATGATACACACCATACACCTCCCAATCCGGTGCCGCCATCTGACACAAATTCCAACCCAGAAAGCCACTGGCTCCCGTCACAAGTAGTTTTGGCATAGGGTGTTCCAACATTCTTTAGAGTCGTTCTCTCGAAAAGACTATACCGGTCACAGCTCCCTCAGTCCGACAATCCTAATAAAAAAAGGAAAAGTCAATAGGAATCAGGGTTTAAGGACCTAATTAACTGATGGTTATATGGTCAGCCCCCTAATCAAACAACAGCGCATCCACCTCAATCTCAATCAGCATATCGGGATGAATTAACCCCTTAACCTCCACCATAGTTGAGGTGGGTGGGTAAGCTCCCATGGCCTCCTGGTGAGCCTGACCATACTCCTGCCAGCGACTAATATCCGTAACATACATGCGGGTGCGCACAATGTTAGACAAATTCGCTCCCATGGTCCGCAGAGTCTCTTGAATAATGCGAAAACATTGTTTCGCCTGGGCATACCCATCCCCTGGAGCAACGGTATTACCCTCATGATCCACCGGAGTCGTTCCCGAAATAAAAATGTGATTACCCGCCCGCATCGCTCGGCAGTAGCCAGCCTTCGACTCCCAAGGGGTGCCGGTAAAGTGGCGAGAAACTGATGCACTATCCATTACTGATACTGCTGATTGGCCTGGGCGATAACATCCACATACGCCTTAACTGCATTACCCATGCCCATCATCAATGCATCCGCGGTCAGGGCATGGCCAATGGAAACCTCTAAAATATTGGGAATCCTTAAAAACTGGGGCAGATTATCCAAATTTAGATCGTGACCTGCATTCACACCCAAACCACACTCCTGAGCCACCTTTGCCGCCACCGCATAGGTGGTATGCAAAGTCGCCAGCTCATCTTGAGTCCCTTCACGCGCTGCGGTGGCATAGGGCTCAGTGTAGAGTTCAATGCGAGTTTCTGTTGGTCCGTCAATCACCCCTAGGTCCTTAATTAACCGAATCTGATCCGGGTCTGGATCCATAAACAAACTCACCCGCGCCCCTAGCGCTTGAATTTCTTTAATAATCGGTATTAGGGCCTGACCATCCTTAGCAATATCCCAGCCATGGTCCGACGTAAACTGATTGGGGTCATCGGGCACCAGCGTCACCTGATTTGGTTTTACGTCCCCCACAATTTTCATAAACCCAGGTTCCAGAGGATTTCCCTCAATATTGAACTCAATGGTGGGATGTTTTTCCAGCAGTTCTGCCAAATCATAAACATCGTAACGACAGATATGACGCTCATCTGGACGGGGATGAACAGTAAGACCATAGGCACCTGCTTGAATACAGGCTTCTCCTGCCTGGACAACACTGGGAATACCGATAGTACGAGAGTTACGGATCAGAGCAACTTTGTTGAGGTTAACGCTGAGGGCAGTCATAGATTCTAAATCGTTGGAGATAGCGCGAATGGGGTAATGATTTTACAGTATCCAGGTTTCACACACGTTGCTGTATCTCAATATGGTGCCAAACGGATGGATATAAATTCAGTCTTAGCCATTACTAACGCTCACCTACAGCTGCGCTAGACAATGCATTGCTGCAAATAGCCGATGCAAATAGGGAAATATTGGGCAATGTAAAGTATCGAGAATCGTTGCTGAGCCTCGAGATGATTACCATCTGATTTTTCAGATGGCCTACACCATGAACACATCGGTTCATCTCCTAAATCAGCAACAGCGATTGGGGCACTGCTGAAATGTTCATGAAACTACTACGCTCTTGTTGCCTGCACCAAGAGTAGTGCAGGCAGAGGTTACCTGGGGATGAGAAATTAAATTATGTATGACTTAGTACGATTTAGTCTGCAAGATGCCACCGATATTGGAGCTACCCTGCGCAGTTTTGGAGAAGGAGCAGACAGTATTGAAACTGTCTCAAATCGGTGTATTCACTACTTGTATAACAATCTAATCGATCCTCAAACAGGAAAACCAGCCTGCGCCTTGGCTCGTTTTTTCAAGACCCATTCCTACGGAGACTTGTCTCCAACGTTGCAAACCCATGCCAGCGGCTCCCTGAGCACCGCACAAGCGCTGTCTGATTCTGTAAAATGCTTAACCCTACTAGCAACAGTTGGTGAACTCCCCGATTGGAACGATCGCCACGCTTCCCAGGGCCATCAAGCCATACCCTTAACAAGCGCTCAGGGCGTTCAAGGTATCCCGATGATTGCCCAATTAATTCGCAGCTTAGGTTTGGAAATCAATAGCGTCGTTGCCCCTGATCCTAAATTACTGATGGAATTAGAGCGTAAAACCTACAACGTGTTTCATATTCCTGAAGCCCTTGGGAGTAAGTATATTCCAGGGCAGACAAACTTTGTTGTCCCCTTTGGTATTCGCTCTGTGCTTGGCATTGGCGGCATGTTGGCATCCGGCGATCTGTTTACAATTATTCTATTCACTAAAGTTGCTATTCCCGAAACGACTGCTCGTTTATTCAAAACCCTACCGTTGAATATCAAAATGTCTATTCTTCCGTTTAGTAATAGCCAGATATTTTGTACTGCTATGGTTTAAATTTTTGGCGTTGCTGATCCTCGGGAAGATTTTATCTACCAAATTCAGACAACTGGTAAGTTCTACAGATTGTTTCATCCCCTAAATCAGCAACGGCAGAGTTTTTGGTCCCATAGCATGAGATTGAATCGCAACTAGACTCCCATGAACGTCCAAGTTATGACCTCTCGTGAAACAGAGGTATCACGCCTAAAAGCTCAGGTAGCCACCTTAGAAGAGCTACTACAGGTGTATGAGCAGACAGCAACTGAACAAGAACAGCGCCTGCAGAGTGCTTTACATTCACTACAGGAACGTGCTGAACAACTATCCCATGCCCAGGAAACTCTAGAAACCCTGGAAGCGATTTTAGACAGTATGGGAGATGCTGTCGTTGTTGTTGACGTTAACGGCCAACATCTTTTTAGTAATCCAGCTGCCCAGAAAATATTTCAGTCTTGTCAGACTCGTAATCACTTTCAAAACCTAGAGCAGATCTATCAAATTTCTACCCTTGACGGAGAAACCTATACGGCAAAATCACAGCTTCCCTTATTGAAAGCAATTCATGGCGCGCCCCTAGATGCTGTAGAAATGAGGTTAATCAAACGTTCTACAAATATTGTTCAATGGCTAAGCGTCAATGCTCGCCCGTTGTATTCTGACCATCAGATTGTTGGAGGTGTGGCGGTCTTTCGAGATATTAGCGATCGCAAGCAGGTTGAACAAGAGCTGCGCATGTCCCATGAAGAGACCCAACATCAAGCACAACTTCTAGAAAACACGCTCAAAGAATTACAGCAAACCCAGGCCCAATTAATCCATGGAGAAAAAATGGCTAGCTTGGGAAAAACGGTGGCAGGCATCGCCCATGAAATCAATAATCCAGTTAGTTTTATCCACGGCAATCTGGACCATGCAGAGAGCGCTTTTCAGGATTTATTTAGCTTGGTAAAACAGTTTCAGGCGATTGTTCCTGTGCCTCCAACCGAACTTGCTGATTTGATAGACTCCATTGATTTAGACTTTTTAGCAGTGGATACTCCCAGGCTGCTGGATTCTATGCGAGAAGGAACCACCCGTATTCGCAATATTGTTGGTTCTTTAAAGACTTTTTCTCGGCTCGATGAGGCAAGCTTTAAGCAAATTGATATTCACCAGAGCATTGATAGTGCTTTAGAACTATTACAACCGCAACTGCGGGCACAGAAGCATCGGTCTGCCATTAGGGTAATTAAACAATACGGCCAGTTACCACTGGTGGAATGTCAGGCCAGACAACTAAACCAGGTATTTAGTCATTTGCTTGCCAATGCTATCGATGCTGTAACAAATACAGAAACACCGACTATTCAGGTGATTACAGATATCTACGACCATGGAATTGAAGTACAGATCCTAGACAACGGCATAGGAATTCCCAAAGATATTCAACCGCGTATTTTTGATCCCTTTTTTACCACTAAACCAGTGGGCCAGGGTACAGGTTTGGGATTATCTGTTTGTCATCAAATTATTGTGCAAAGCCACAAGGGTCAGCTCACCTGTCAGTCCCAAGAAAATCAGGGAACCCAGTTTACGATTAGTCTGCCAGTTTAGTCAGCTGCCCTATTTGAACCCGTTAGAATATAAAAAGACCGGCGTGCTAGGGGTTCAAAATTATGCAGACCATTCAAAGTCCAACAACGCCCCAGGGAATCCAGACTATCCAATGGGCACTCAACCCGCTGGGATACATGGAGACGAATCAAAAGCGCTATGGAGATTTCTTTGGTGCTCCGATTTCGCCCACAGGTGAGACTTCTCTTGTATTTGTCAACCACCCTGAAGCGCTGCAATACATTTTGACCCATGACGCGACAACCGAAATTACGGCTCCGGGAGAAGCCAATCGTATTGTTGAGCCATTACTGGGCAGTCGCTCTCTGATTTTGCTGAGCGGTGCGAACCATCGTCGCCATCGTAAGCTCGTCATGCCACCGTTTCATGGTGAACGGCTTAAGGTTTACAGCCAATTGATTCGTGACATTACCCAAGAGGTAATTAGTACCTGGCAGCCGGGTCAACCATTTGTTGCCCGAAGTGCCATGCAAACCATCACCATGCGGGTGATTTTGCGGGCTGTCTTTGGTCTGGACAAAGGAGAACGCTATGAGCAGCTGCAGCACTCCTTGGCACAACGATTAGACATGGTGGCAAGTCCCATTGCCTCACTGATCATTTTCTTTCCGATGTTGGCCAAAGATATGGGTAAGTGGAGCCCTGGGTACAAGCTACAACAGGTATCTGCCACCTGCGATCGCTTAATTTACGACGAAATTCACGAACGCCGGAACCAAGACACAACCGACCGCAGCGATGTGCTGTCGCTACTGCTGGCGGCCCGAGACGAACAAGGCCAGGGATTAGACGATGTATCCCTGCGGGATGAGCTGATGACCTTACTAGTCGCTGGCCATGAAACCACCGCCACTGCCCTCACCTGGGCACTGCATTGGATCTATTCACGCCCGGATATTTACCATCGTTTGATGGAGGAACTCAACAGCTGCGATCGCGACGATTTGCTGGCCATTACCCGGTTACCCTACCTAAACGCCGTATGTAATGAAACCCTGCGGATCTATCCGGTGGCGATGCTCACATTCCCTCGCCGAGCTGAGCAGCCCTTGGAGCTCATGGGACACGAGATTGAAGCTGGCACCCTACTAATGGGTTGCATTTATCTGATTCACCATCATCCAGATATTTACAAAAATCCTGATGAGTTTGACCCAGATCGCTTTTTAGAGAACGACTACTCTCCCTATGAGTTTATTCCCTTTGGTAATGGTGTCAGACGCTGTGTTGGCTCGGCATTGGCCCAGATGGAGTTAAAGCTGGTGTTGAGTACTATTCTGACAACAACCCCCTTAAAGCTGATGAACAAGAAACCCGTTAAGCCTCAACGACGAGGTGTAACGCTGGGATCTAGTCCAGTGTTCTTACAGTGTGACTAGTGTTCTCTAAAACAGCAGTTCTCCCCGCATGACAGTAACAGCCTGACCGCTGATTAAAATTCTGTCGGGGGTGCATTCTACATGAAGTTCTCCACCGCGAGCAGATGCCTGATAGGCAAGCATTTTATCCTTGCCTAATTTGGCTTGCCAATAGGGAGCAAGAGAACAATGGGAAGACCCGGTTACCGGATCTTCTGCAATACCCATGGATGGAACAAAGTAGCGGGAGATAAAGTCGTAGGGGGCCTCTCCCCGACTGGTGACAATAACGCCTTGGTAGGGCAGTGTAGCAATCTTATCGAGGTCAGGGGTGAGATTGGCAAGGGCTTGGTGCGATCGCAGTTCCACTAAATAGTTCACATCATTGCGTGCCCCGTGGACAATATCCGCATGGTTCATGGCAGCCACTAAGGCTGGCGAAATCGGCGCATCGTAGACCGGTTGGACAGGAAAATCCATCTGGAGCAGATTATCTTTTGGCGTAACCCGCAGTTCACCGCTTTTCGTTTGAAAGCGGGCGGTAATACTAGACGATAGATGACCTTCGCTCCAGAGAACGTGTGCACTGGCCAGGGTGGCATGACCACAGAGAGCAATTTCAGCGGCAGGGGTAAACCACCGCAGGCTGTAATTCCCCTCTTCCCCGAGGGGATACAGAAATGCCGTCTCTGATACGTTCATTTCCGAAGCAATCTTTTGCATCAGTGCCTCGTCCAGTGGAGCCTCACTGACACAGACCGCTGCTGGGTTACCTGCAAAAGGTCTGTCGGTAAAGGCATCCACCTGAATCACAGACTGTCGGACAGGACTATTGGAGGTTGCAAGCTTCGACGGAGTCATTGGAATTTACCACTATGGCCATCTGCTGAGAATTGTGCCATGGATAGAAGCATTACTAAGAAATCAGCAACGACCAAAAATCAGACTTTTCTTACTTTTTGCGGTAAATAATTTCTTATTCACCGCAAAAAATGCGGTGAATAAGCCGAGCAACCTATACTGTTGTTTGAAACAGGGACGTTTTCAGCAGAGAGTTTATCAGTTATCGAGGACTCCAAACCTTGAATTCTGGGGGCTTTGAATTCTATCTCCATAGAGTTGGAAATCGAAGGAAGCTCTTAAACAGGTGATTCTTCCAAGAAAACACCTAATCCCCTGTCCTAGCAAAGAATATGCCTTAATATCGATGTACTAATGACCTGGATTTACGAACACCCAGATTGGCCCACATTTAATTGGGATAGCTCGCTATTATCAGCAAAGCTGGCAGACATTCGCTATCGGCAAGGCTGGCTGCTAGGCCGAATGACAAACTTAGGGTTTGATTTACAGCAGGAAACCAGCCTGAAGGTTTTAACCAATGAAGTGGTCAAGTCTTCAGCTATTGAAGGGGCTGTGCTAAATCCTGATGTGGTGCGGTCATCAATTGCCCAACGGCTAGGGATTGATATCGGTGGTTTGCTGCCCACCAGTCGCGATGTAGACGGCATTGTTGAGGTGATGTTAGATGCTACTCAAAATTATGATGTTCCCCTAACAAGGGAACGGCTATTTGGCTGGCATGCGGCATTGTTTCCGACGGGCTGGAGTGGCATGCACGAGATTACTGTTGGGGGTTGGCGACCAGAATCGGCTGGTGCGATGCAGATTATTTCAGGACCGATTAGCCGTGAAACAATTCATTTTGAGGCTCCCATTGCAGCCAGGGTAGAGGCGGAAATGTCGATATTTTTAGCCTGGTTTAAGGAAGAACAAGCCATAGATCCAATCTTGAAAGCGGGGCTAGCCCATTTGTGGTTTGTGACAATTCATCCATTTGAAGATGGCAATGGTCGTATTGCTCGGGCGATTGCTGATATGGCATTAGCACGGGCGGATAATTTAGCTGAGCGTTTTTACAGCATGTCTGCCCAGATCGAGCTGGAACGAAAGGAGTACTACACACAGCTGGAGCGACAACAGCGAGGTACGGTTGATGTGACAGGCTGGCTGGATTGGTTTTTGGATTGTTTAGGACGGGCGTTGGCAAGTGCGAATGAAACTTTAGCCCATGTACTTTACAAGACAGAGCTGTGGAATTATGCAAACCGGCAACCGGTGAATGAACGACAGCAATTGATTTTGAATCGTATGCTGGAAAATTTTAAGGGGCATATGACGACTTCGAAATATGCCAAATTGGCTAAGTGTTCTACAGATACGGCGTTACGGGATATTCAGGATTTTGTAGCACGAGGTGTTTTTATTCGAAATTCTGGTGGTGGGAGAAGTACAAGCTATCGTCTGGCGACTAATGAGGAGATCTCTCGTTGAGCATATGATTTTTCAGAACAGAGGCAACGGATTAATTTCACAGAATGGTGTGCCAATCCTCAGTAGATATTGGTCCATAACTGAAGTGTCCTAGCTTCAGTTATGGCCTTGCTTAGACTGAACTTATCCACCTAATCATCCATATAAGGTGTTTAGGCTGACAGATTTCCACCTAACCATCTATTTGGGGGTATTAGGTGGAAGAATTTCTATATAATCACCCGTATAGGGGAATTAGGCAGAAAGTTTCCCTCTAATAAATAGTTAGCTAGCTTTATTTCCCGGTGAGGAAGATGGCTGAACAAACACGTAAAGGATTTATTCTTTACTTTTCGAGTTATTTGCTCATATGGTTCAAAAGAAAAAGCAACATATAGTACCTAGGATTTACTTAAAAGCTTTTATAGATCCTGTTCGACCGGATGAAATACCAGAACAT
Organism: Cyanobacteria bacterium P01_D01_bin.156; assembly: GCA_039024555.1. Taxonomy (GTDB): domain Bacteria; phylum Cyanobacteriota; class Cyanobacteriia; order Phormidesmidales; family Phormidesmidaceae; genus Leptothoe. The sequence continues at coordinate 11,995 of JBCCQQ010000044.1, read as the reverse complement.
ATTCCTTTCGAAGCGTCTGTATGGGTTATTGAAAAGTCGCTTACATCAAAGCCAAAACGAAAAGCTCCAAGTAATATTCTATGGAAATCCTACTTTTATAATCTTGATGAAGATATAAATAAACTCCCACTGATTGAAGAGTTTTTATCAAAAATTGAAAGAAAGTATCCCTCAATTCTTCAAAAAATATCGAAAAAAATTTCTTTGACAGAGGAAGATTTAGCTTACATCGCTTTATTTATGGATACACTATTTCATCGCATTCCGTCGAACCTCGATAATATTCAAGGTTTTGTCGATGAAGTGGAAGATGTGTATCGGCATATCGATCAATTCAATAATCAAAATCAAACCGTTTCAGATCAATTTTGGCGAGGTTCTCACGAAGCAGCTAAAAAGCAAATGATTTATTCGGCTGGAATAATATCCTCATTAATACTTCATGCCGGACTTATCTTCATTGTCAACAGTAGCAAAGTGACTTTTTTCTCGTCAGACAATCCAGTAACTTATCAATTCTTCCATATAGATGAGTTACACAAGTTTGGTATCCCAAAAGTTTGGACATATGAAAAAACTCTTACTAATGAGAAGAATTTCTTATGTTACTGCCCTCTTACGCCTACGATCGCTGTCATATCTTCACCACTTATTCGCCTACCAAATAACACGAGATGTGTTTGGGTAGAAAATAAAGATCCGAGCTTTCCTTTCAGTATGAATATACTGACAAATCTCAATGCTGAATCTATACTGATTTCTCACAAGCCAAAGCCTTACGGAGAAGACCAAGATTTTGCGATTCAATTTATTAGGAATACTAGTAAATCTGGATCAATAGAAGGAATTCGATTTCTAGTCTATACAGAAAAGTCTAGATACCATCTAAATATTGATAAGTATAAGCGCCTTGATAATCATCCGCTTCAACCAGAAATCCAGTTTTGGACAAAAGATTTAGATACCTTACATGATATTGCTCAAGATGAGGTCATTGAAGTCGTTCATTACTATAAAGATGGTATCGAGATTGGAGGTACGCGGCATTTACGTTTGTATAGCGTCAGTCTTTATCCTGATGAGCCATCAATTATGAGATCATATTGGTTCTCAGCAAACTCTAGCTAACATAATGCAGGAGCGGACGGAATTTACAATCCAGGTATCGATATAAAGCTACTGGCCACCGCTCAGCGCCACGTTAGACCGTTAAGCTAAAAGAAAAAGGGAGGGTTAACTTGTACAAAATTGAAAGTGTAGAAATTGATGGATTTTGGCAGCAATTTAATGCTCAATGCAGCTTTAATTCTGATGTCAACATCATCATAGGAAGAAACGGCACAGGCAAGACAACATTCATGAATATCTTGCATGCTGTATTAACAGCGGACGTCACTGAATTAGCAGAAAATGACTTTGAGTCCGTAACTATTCTGTTATCCAAGGAACAAGATAAGCGTACAATTCGAGTACAGAAAATAGAAGATGATCCTTATCCTGTAGCAGAATATGAAATATCTGGGCAGAAAAAACGGTTTCGCTTGAGAAGCACAGAAGATAAGAGAATCCCCTATTCACTCCGACGTAAACTCCTAGAAGAATCTCTTGAAATTCGCAACCAGCTAGGAGCTTTGGTATCAGTTGCCTCTCTATCAGTCTATCGGCTTCGTAATGATGATGAATATGAAGTAAAAGATCGGTACGGATCAAGAATTATTTCTCCTGTTGATTATCGCCTAAGTCAAGCTTTACAAGGACTTACCCAATTTCAGTTAGAATTAGCGCAACAGGCAAGTGGAATCTCAGAGCGGTTGCAAGCAGACGTTTTAGCCTCGATTTTATATGGGGAAGAAGATGCAACTGATAGTGCGAATCCATCTGACTTCGACAGAGACGAAGAAAGGGAAAAACTGATTTCTGCATATAAACAACTCAACTCTTTTAATGAAGGCATTGACGAAAAAATAAACTTTCACGTTAACTCAATCGATAATGTTATCCAAAAAATAGGAAAGGATGAAAGTCTGCCACAAAAAAGCAGTTATCAAGCAATTGACATAAAGCCACTAGAAGCACTCCGAAAAACACGTCGAATAATAGATTTATCATTAGAGGCGAAAGAGAAAACTCAAGAAATTTACTCTCAGTTGGAGTTGTTCCTCAAGATAATAGAGGAATTCGTTTTTGACAAAGAATTCAAGTTTACTTCAGGAAAGTTAGTTATTTCGAACGATTCGGGGCAGATAGATCATACCCGCCTTTCTTCTGGTGAAAAGCAATTAATTATTTTGTTGGTTGAAGCACTTCTTCAAAATCAACATCCACATATTTTTCTAGCAGATGAGCCAGAATTATCTTTGCATGTTGCATGGCAAAGAGAGATCATACCAGCTGCCCGACAGATAAATCCTAATGCTCAGGTGATAGTAGCAACACACTCTCCTGAGGTTGCTTCTAAATATCGTGATTTCATCTTTGACATGGAGGAACTCGTCCATGTCTAATCTTATATACTCTGGTGAAGCTAGAAATGTTCTCAATCTATTCCATAGAGTTGAAAAAATGCTCTATGTTGAAGGTGATGACGATATTCTATTTTGGGAGTTTGTCTTCCAAAAGCTAAGTCGTTTTTCCGTCAGAATTGAAGAGGTTGGCGGTAAGGAAGAAATCAAGAAGTATATTGACGAAGTAATTTCTGGGCAGGCAAATTATCTTATAGCTATAGACTCAGATTTTGATAAACTCATATCCCGACAATATCATCATACAAATATAATTTCGACCTTTGGCTACTCCATCGAGAATACTATAATTACTAACTCAGTTATAAACAAATTATTACGTACGGTTTGTAGAGTTCAAGACCGTGACATCCCAGAAAATCTATCGCAGGAATGGCTTTATGAACTAGAGAAGAAAGTATCTCCTCTGATTTTATACGCCATTATTAATGATGAAGAGAAACTAGGGCATGCGGTTATCCCTAGTAATAGTGATCGATTTATGAAATCTAAAAACTCATGTGAGCTATGCGAACAAAAAATTAACAGCTATCTTGACAACTTACCAATAGAAATTAGCAAAGAACAGCAGGCAAAAATCTACACTAATTTGGGATTACAGGGACTAAAGATCTTGGATGTGATTCTCGGACATTTCCTGATGTCAGCTGCTTTTCGTCTGATAAAAGTAAAAACGGAAGAATTGAGAACTAGCGTATCAATTTCGAAGGAAATGTTTTTTAACAGCTTGTTTCTCGCTTTTGAAAGTATGTTTGACCCTACACATCCACACTATGATTACTATAAGGTAAGTATTGATTCTGTCGTCTTCGAAGACCATCGTAGTCCTGATGTGGGCACGGGAAATCCCCCTGATACTGCCGTCTAACTCTACGCAGGAGCGGACGGGATTACAGTCCGACTTGATGCAGAAATATTGACCGCCGCCCAGCTCCCCATTAACGCATACGGGAAAATATCAACCTCATCGAGATATTTCAAGTTTCAAAAATGTTTCATCACACCGTTGATGCGTGAATGGGTAAATTACAGTGCAACAAATCCCAATCAACACTCATGTGAGAGAAGCATTCACCACATGAGAAATACCCTCTTTATGCCACTAATTTACCTGAGCCTCCAACAACAACTGTTGAGAAACTGTTGCCGTTTCCACAGTCATCTGATAGCGCACTGTAGAAGGCATATAGTCAACTGTAGATTCCGCTACTGAGTCCACAGTAAACTGAGGAGAATTATCATAATCAAATAGCGGCTCGATCTCGTAGGTCACCCGACCACTACCCCGATCCGCAGGCAATGTCAGCACAATTAGATGGCTAATTTGAGACTTTTGATTAGCATCAATCGTGCGATAGTTTATCTGGTTGTTCACAGCCAACGGTGTAGCTTTACCTTCTGCATAAACTGCCACCTGGCTAACAATACCTGGATTATTATTCGCTAACTTCAGCTTAATCGCCACCGTTTGCCCAGCTTCCGCCGTTAGCCGATGCCGAAAAGAACGATGCGCCTCAGAAGTCACTAATTTAGCTTCCGTGGCACCCGCCTGTAACAGCACCTCAGCTGATACGGGCATCGCCAATCCTAGCAATACACCCATTAAACCTAGACCGCTAAGAATGGATCGCATAACCGGACTCCTGAAAAAGACTGAATAACTGTGATGTGGAGTACTTCAAAGGATGTTGGTATGTTTCCAGAATCCCCTAGGAAAAAGATCGTTTTAGTAGCAAACCTTTAATTAGCAGGGGTTTCGACTCCAGTACGGGCTTTAGCTTGCCGTGGTCAACGTGAGCGCAAAAGTTTAGCGGTGGGCGGTGCGATCGCTAAGCCAAAATCTACACAAGTAGTTTAGGACCTATGAGCCTATAGAAAACGCTTGGACCATTAATAACGCAGATAATCCATAGAAAAAGATAACACCCACAATACCCACCATAGTTCCAAGCCAAAATCTCCTGGGTGCCTGGGCTCGATAGAGACGGTAGCCGTGTTTACTGCGGATAAAACCGACCTGAATATCTCGGACCATTAACTTTAAAGCCCCCGTACTCACAAGGGCACACCAAAGACTCAGAAAGAGAAACAGAAAGAGAATCATTAACGATGTTATAGCCTGATGACAAAGGACATTGGGTTAGGTTTAGGATGCCCAGGATGGCTAATGGATAGATTGAGACGACTGATTTATAGAATGAAATGATCATGAGCTAGATCAGTAGAACTCTTCTCGATTAGCGACGGGGAGTAAACCTGTTGCTGGAGCCAGCCTGTATAGTCAAATATCGATGCAAAATCTCTGCCAAGGTTGTCTAGGCTGGGCCTGCTGTTAGATGCTATCTAGCTGCTTTACAATAAATAAACTGCTGTGCCCTATCTTAAATGTCTGAATCAGGCATTGTGAGGTTGAGCATTCCCAGCCGTTTACTGTCCATCCACTTAGGTTGAGGCCATGCCAGAGCAAACCCGTCAATCGTGGGATTTCGGTCGCTTTTTTGACACCCTCAACTACTTTAATGCCATCCCCATTGTTAGCTCACTGCAGAATATGTTTTTTGGTTCACCGCCCCCTCCTGCCCCCCAGCTACAGGCCAATATCGTTTTTGACTTCCGCCAACCAACGGAGCAAATGCGGGATCTGTGGGGTGCCCTAGACGATGTAGTCATGGGGGGTGTAAGCCAGAGCGGCACCCAGCTTGGGCTAGAAGGGCTAGCCTTTACCGGCTATGTCTCCACCGCTAATTCTGGTGGGTTTGCTTCCGTACGTACCCGTAATTTTGAACCACCCTTAGATTTGAGTGCCTACAGCGGTATCGAGCTGCGGGTAAAGGGCGATGGACAACGCTATAAATTCTTTTTGCGCGATGGTGCCGGTTGGGATACTGTTGCCTATGCCTATTCTTTTGATACAGCAGAAGGTGGCTGGGTAACGGTGCGCATTCCTTTTGCTGACATGAAGGCAGTACAACGGGCTCGGGTAGTGCAGCGAAGTCCTATCGATGCAGGACGTATTTATTCACTGCAAATTATGTTGAGTAAGTTCGAATATGATCGCCAGCTAAACCCACACTTCACGCCAGGTCCGTTTCAGATAGTGATTGAATCGATCAAGGTTTACTAATTCTGGTGAGAGAAAACCATGATTACATGTCTTACTAAGGCATTCTGTCACTCAACAGAATGCCTGCTTTTTTTCTGGGTATACAGAAGGCCAATCATTAACAGAACAGCTCCACCGAGGCCAGACCAACCAAGGGTTTCTCGAAAGACAAAAATACCGAGCAATGAAGCAGTCAGGGGCTCTAGCAAAACACCAATACCGGCGATAGTGGCCGGTGTGGAGCGAATGCCTAACATGTAGATGCCGTAGCCTAAACCAGTCGTAATAATACCAAGGTAAAGCAAAAACGGCAGTGCTTGTAGCCAAATATCAAAGCTGGGATGTAGCGCAAGAGTGGGGCTCAGCATTAGGGCCGCAATCGTGAAACTATAGGTTGCGATCGCAATAGCCTCCATCCGACCCACGATTGACTTTGCCAAAATAGCGTACCCTGCATAGGAAAACGCGGCCCCAAAGGCCAAGGCAATCCCCAGTAAAAATTGTCCCCCCTGAACCTGCAGTGCTTCCGGTTGAGCAATGAGCAAAATGGTGCCGGTCACACCCAGACCCAGGGCAATGGCCAGATTGCGAGTTAACGCCTCCCCCAGAAAAGCCACCGCAAGCACGGCAATAATAATAGGTGAGGAACAGATGGCCACTAGGGCCGTCATCGCTACACCAGCATAGGGAACAGCCGCAAAGTAAAACACCTGATATCCAGCCATGCACAGCCCCATGGCCAGCAATACTAAACGATTTCCCTTTGGCAACAAAAGATTAATAACACTCTGGCCTGGGCGACGAGAATTATAGCTATGCCATAACCAAAAGATCGGCAAGGAGAAAAGTATGCGCCAGAGACCAACAATCAGTGGAGAAACGGTAACCTGTTGAGCAATCAGGGCAGATGTTGTCCCTGTGGTGCCCCATGTAATGGCCGCTAGACAAATGAGAAGTAACCCCATGGAGCCTATTTGTAACTACGTTGAGTTAATTCAACATTATCAAAAACAAGCTGCTCTTTATGCACCGTTGGGGGCTGTTCGTCTCCTGTATAAGCCCAGGCCGCTACATAGGCATAGTCTTCATCATTACGTTGGGCTTCCCCATCACTAGTCTGATACTCTTCTCGGAAATGGCAGCCACAGGACTCCTCGCGATTAAGCGCATCGCGAGCCATCAGCTCTCCAAGCTCTAGAAAGTCTGCTAGACGACCCGCATATTCTAGGTTTTTATTGAGGTTGTTGGCTGTGCCAGTGAGCCTCAGATTTTGCCAGAACTCTGCCCGCAGTGTTTGAATTTGGTCAATGACAGCTTTGAGGCTGCTGCGATCTCGACTCATGCCCACGTGGTCCCACACAAGCTGCCCCAGCTCGCGGTGGAACTCCATGACGGTTTTCTCTCCTTGGATACTCAGCAGCTTTTGAGTCTTAGTCGTCACCGATGCCTCCGCTTCTGCAAAGGCATCATGCTCTGTATCTACTTTGGGTAACGGGTTGCGGGCTAAATAATCCCCCAGGGTATAGGGAATAACAAAATAACCATCCGCCAACCCCTGCATCAGGGCACTGGCCCCCAAACGGTTAGCCCCATGGTCTGAAAAGTTCGCCTCACCCAGAACAAAGAGTCCTGGAATGGAACTCATCAAATGGTAGTCCACCCACAGTCCACCCATGGTGTAATGGACTGCAGGATAAATGCGCATGGGAACCTCGTAGGGATTTTCATCCGTAATCCGCTGATACATTTGGAATAGGTTGCCATAGCGGGTTGCGATCGCATCTCTCCCCTGCTCTTGGATGGCATCCTGAAAGTCCAGATACACCGCTAGACCCGTGGAACCTACGCCCCTGCCTTCATCCGTAATGCGTTTAGCATTACGAGATGCCACATCCCGAGGCACTAAATTACCAAAGGCAGGATAGCGTTTTTCTAAGTAATAATCTCTCTCGGTCTCTGGAATATCTTTTGGAGAGCGATGGTCGTCAGCAGCTTTTGGAACCCACACCCGGCCATCGTTACGTAAACTCTCACTCATCAGCGTCAGCTTAGACTGGTAGTCTCCCGAAACAGGAATACAGGTGGGATGAATTTGGGTATAGCAAGGGTTGGCAAAATAGGCTCCCCGCTTATAACAGCGCCATGCCGCCGTCACATTAGAATTGCGACCATTGGTGGATAGGTAAAACACATTGCCATAGCCACCGCTACACAGTAAGACTGCATCTGCCGCATGTCTTTCCAGTTTGCCAGTGTGCAAATGGCGGGTGATAATGCCCCGAGCATGGCCGTCAATCACCACCAGATCCAACATTTCTCGTCGGGTAAAAATTTCAATCTGGTCGGCCATTTTCATCATGGCGCTGTAGGCCCCCAGCAACAGTTGCTGGCCTGTTTGTCCGCGGGCGTAAAATGTTCGCGATACCTGAGCGCCGCCAAAGGAACGATTGGCCAAAAGTCCCCCATAGTCCCGAGCAAACGGCACCCCCTGAGCCACACAGTGGTCAATAATGTGGTTACTAATTTGGGCTAACCGGTACACATTGGCCTCGCGGGAGCGATAGTCTCCTCCTTTAATGGTGTCGTAGAACAGTCGCCAGATGCTATCACCATCGTTGGGATAGTTTTTTGTGGCATTGATTCCTCCCTGGGCGGCAATGCTGTGGGCACGCCGGGGAGAGTCTTGAATGCAAAAACTTTTTACCCGATAGCCTAGTTCGGCTAAAGTAGCCGCGGCTGAAGCACCGGCCAAGCCCGTACCGACAACAATTACCGTGCGCTGATGTTTATTGCTGGGGCTAACCAGTTTACAGTGGTCTTTAAAGTTGTTCCATTTGTCTTTAAGGGCACCGTGGGGAATGCGAGGATCTAAGGGCATGTTCAGGTGTAATGCTATATCTGTTCAGGTTGGTTGATACGCCTTGCTGAGTTGTTATGTCACAAAGCCAAAATAGATCCCCAGGGGCAATACAACAAATCCTAAAGCAATACCAATGGCAAGAATAATGCTGGTTGCATAGACAGCGGGGCGAATATTCGCATTCAAAGCTCCGAGGGATTGCAATGCACTCCAAATTCCATGGCGCAGGTGACTGGCCAATAGCACCATGACTCCAGCATAGGTAAATACATAAAAAGGCTGATGGAATTTTTCCAAGATGAGTCGCGCCAGATCACGCACCTCTGTACCAGGAACGGTGTAGCGAATTCCAAACTTAAAGGTGAGCAGGTGCCAAATCAGAAAAGTTCCAAGAATGCCCCCCGTAACAATCATCGTTCTAGAACTCAGGGTCTGATAGCTAGGCTTTCCAGCAGAAGAGTAGGCAGCATATGCTGTGGGACGAGCCCGCAAGCGACCTAGAAAAATTTGTATTCCTATGGCCATGTGCAGCACAACAAACCCCAGCAATATTAGCTCAATCAACCATAGCCCTGGTCCTAGCTGTTCTAAAACGTAGCCATATTGGTTATAGCCATCGGGGCTAACCAGCAAAATCAGGTTGCCTACCATATGGATGATGACAAAGGTGACTAAGGCCAAACCGCTGATGCCAGTGATAAATTTCTTTCCAATGGAAGACCTGTAAAGGGTCAGCAGCCAGTTGGAGCCAGCGGATGGTGGAGAAGTCATGGTTGGACGAATTTGGACTAAGTCCATTGTGCCTGGTGCTTTGTACACTGCGGATAGAATCCCAGGAAATTTAAGCAATCTGCTGCTCTATTCGTCGAAGGAATGCCTAAAACATTCTGACCAACAGCGGTAATTCTGACCATTGCTATCTAATATGGGAAACTACCGATCGATGTGAGTCAAAAAATAGCGGACCATGGACTACACCCTGATTTCAGAGTTGGCAGGCACAGCTGTAGGCGCAGCTGCTTTGGTCGGTGTGGTCATGGGAAGCCGCCAAGGCAAACAAAAGGCCCAGCAGGCGGTTGAGCTATCAAACCTGGAATCGGCTAACGCTAAGTTGACCGGTCAGGTAACCCAAGCGAAAACGCAAAATCAAACACTGACTGAGGCAATGGCCCTGGCAAAAGATGCGGTCATGGGTCTAGAGCAGCAGGTAAGTGACTTAAAAACTGAATGCGATCGCATTGCCAATACCGCTAAACAGCAGGCTAGTCAACTAACCGCTCAAATTGCCGGATTGACCCAGGAGAAACAAACCCTAGAACAGAGCTTAGAACAGGAACGCACTCGCACCCAAGCACTAGATAGCTCCCTCCAATCAGCACAAAAGCAGCTAACGGGTTTGACCATAGCCGAGCAACAACTGGGAAAATTGCAACAAACGATGCACACTCGTCAGACCCAGTTCGATCTAAAACTGGAGCAGCTTCGCAATCAAAATGTTTCTATTCAGCAACAGCTACAGACCGCAACAACTGAAAAAAGCGATTTAGCCCAAACCGTTCAAACTCTAGAAAAGGTCAAACAGCAGCTAGAACAATCCTTAGAGACAGCTAAAACCGAGAGTAAGCAGGCTCAGACCGCTATTGCTCAGCTGCAGCAACAGTTAGACGAGACAACAACCCATGCACAGACTCAAATCTCTAGATCTGATAGATCTGAAGCAGAGGTCGCCCAGCTCCAACAACAGCTAGAAAAAACTCAAGCTACGGTAGCTGCCTCTAAAGCTACCGTCACACAGCTTCAGCAGCAGCTAGAAACAGTGCAACTTTCGGCCCAGACGGCCACATCAGATAGCGCCGCCACCATCAAGCAACTTCAACACCAACTCGATCAAACACAACAGACTGCCCAAGCAGAGGTTACCGAAGCTAAAACCACCATCACCCAGCTGCAGCAACAGTTAGACGAACAACGGCAAGCGACTCAGGCAGAAGTAATGGCAGGGGCAAATACGATTGACCAGCTGCAGCAAGAGTTAAAACAAACACAGCGTATGGCCCAAGCAAGGGCCTCTGAGTCAGAAGCGATGATCGCCCAACTTCAGCAGCAGCTAGAGCAGGCGCAAATGCTTGCCCAAACTGATGCGTCAGAAACAGAAACAGCTATTGCCCAGCTACAGCAACAGCTATTTCAGACACAAAATACGGCTCAGAAAGAAGCCTCTGCAGCCAATGCAACCATTGCCCAACTCCAACAGCAGCTAGAAGAGACACAGCACACAGCCCAGATAAGTATTGCCGACTCAGAAACGGTAATTGCTGAACTCAGGCAAGCATTAGAACAAGCTCAGAGCACGTTTCAAACCTCTGCTTCTGAGTCAGAAGCTACCGTTGCTCAGCTTAGAAAACAGTTGGAAAAGCAAGAGACTCTGGCCCAAACTCTCCAGGCAGATAGCCAGCAAGCCATCCAGCAAGAACAGGCCCGTGCAGATAAGCTACAGCAGCAGTGCACCCACCTAAGCGGTGAGATAGCAACAAAACAAACTCAGCTCGCCCAGGCTCAAACACAGCTTACTACCCTAGAAACAGAATTAGCTAAAACCCAGCAGACTGTGGCGACCGCTCAAGAGGCTGCAAGAAAGGAAATAGCCACCCTGAAGAGTCAATTAGTGCAGCAACAACAGATACCACAAGCACCCCAGGCGCAGGTCGATGAGCTCATGGCAACGAACATGCAGCTTGCCCAGCAACTCCAGTCCGCCCAAGAAACTATTAATGGTCAAGCAGCACAGCTCAAAACAGCACGGCAAGATCAGGCAGCTTTAAAGGAAGCTCTAAATATCAGCCAGAATGTAATTACCACACTGCAAAATCAAGCAGCTTCTCCATCGACTCCCCCTGCTGATATACCCGCTGTAGCAACATCACCCACGAACGATACTCCAGAACTAGCCGTTACCGGCATCACTGGAAAGAGTTTTGTAATCACCGGCAATCTCAAGACTCTGACCTATGAGCAAGTCACCCAGCAAATTACCAATGCTGGGGGACGCATTAACAAAATGCCCAGTGGTAAGACTGATTACATTGTGGTGGGTAAAAATCCAGGCAGCAAGCTAAAAAAAGCAGAGAAATACAATACTCCTCAGCTGACTGAAGCACAGCTGTTAGAACTCTTTAATACAGCTGATAGCTAGCTGCCATTTTCACCCTCAAGGACGATTGGGTGTCGTTACTGATTTATGAGATGGACCGATGTGACAACACTCGTCTATGCCAGACCCTTTCAGAAAAAATCATCCCAAGGATCAGCATCTAGCGAACAGGTTCAGGAAAACCCTTGCCCCTAATTTAATCTCCGCATTCAACACTAAGGGGTTCGCTAAAAAATAAGATACCCATCAGATTGGAACAATTTTGATATCCCATTTGGGTAATGTCTCAGATCGTTGCCACTGTTGTTGGTACGGTTCTAACTCGTCAGGCGGTACCTTAATGCCCTTCTCATAGGTCC
>JBCCQQ010000043.1:0-55806 GCA_039024555.1 Cyanobacteria bacterium P01_D01_bin.156 | reverse complement strand
TAGATTCTTAGCGGAGCGATTGGCACGGCTGGGATATAGCCGTGGGCAGCTGCGTCGGGTATTGGCACAGGCGAGTCCTGGTCTGATGGCTTATCAACCATCGCAGCGCGTGTCGTACATCAATCAGTTGGTGAATCGGGTTTACCGCACGGTGGAACAGCAGCGGATACAGCGGCAAGAGGAGAGTGCTGATATAAAAGGGAAAGCTTCTGGGCGTAAGTCTTTTAAGGAAAAAACAGCAACCCAGCAATCAAAATTGCCAGTGAACGATAACAATCCGCCTGAGCCACCAAGGCCACCGTTTCCAGCACGATAGAGAGGAATTAACAGTTTATGGGAGCTTTGGTAGAGGCTCAGGACTGCCGCAGAAAATGATCTTAACTTGTCCAGATGGAATATCAAGTTCTGCGATGAGCCGACAATAGTATCTACTAACAATTACAAGGCTTAAAACTGCTAGAGATGCCAGAATAATCTTATTGGTTAAATGAGGAAATCGCCTGTTAATTGAGGGTTTCATTGCACTTTCCCAGTATTGTGACAATAACAAAGGTTACGCTGAACTTTTCCATTATAAACGGCCTAAATTAGTAGCAAAAAAGCCACCCCGAAGGACAGCTCTTCATAAATCTTGTAAGCCTGACGAGGAGCGGCTAAACCACTTTAGTTAGCGTGTTGCTGGCCCCTGTCATTATAAGGCAGGGAATTGCTTGCATGTGACGGGGGCAGTTAATAGGGTAATTTATCACCGATTTCTTGACGAATCAGTTTTAGAGCGTGTTTGCTACCCCGCCCTCTTGCCATTTCATAAATGCTGACTTGGGTTTCTGGATTATCCTTTAGAGCATTAAAGAAAATATTCCATTTAGGATCTAATCCTGGCTCTTCGTAGTATTCATCTTCTATTCCTTCTAAGGCGCGAATATGATCACCAGCAGCAATGTCAATGAAAATCAAATCGGCACAAGCCTGCATTGTTTTATCACCAAAAGACTTTATTTTGTCCTCGAATATGGTGTCAGTGATAGCAACAAGTGCATCCCCCCAATCCCCTTCAAACTTTGGAACATAAAAAGAATATTTATTCATATAATTAGGGTTTGCTGAAAAACTCAATCAAAATCTCAGGGGTTATCCGGTCGCCCGGAGGTGATCCGCCTTTCATCGCCCATAAACGAGAGATTTCTGCCAGTCATTGCCTAATGTTGCGGCAAAGTGGCGCACATCTGTCTGATAGGCACATAGTAAGCGTATCAACACCCTCAACAACAAAACAATTAAACGGCGTAGCCGTTTCTCCAAGTTCATCACCAAGCAGGTGATAGCAATCATGGTTTCGGCAGTTTGGGCGAGTTTGGCCATCACCCGTCCGAGTCCAAATCGTCGTTTACCCTGACCAAATTTGCCTTCAACAGCGTTTCGCACACCCTCATCGTCTTGGGCTTGTTGTCGGCGGAGTTCTTGTGAAGCCTCATCCAGGGAAGGACGACCCAAAGGCGGGCCACTCAGACGGATGCCCTGCTGATTACACCACCTCACGTTATCTCGTGTTCGATAAATCTGGTCGGCATGGACTGAGGCAGGATAGTGCCCGGTTCGAGTTCGAAACCGTTCTATCTGTGTAATCAAGTGTTTGGATTCATTGAAGTTATCCCAACTGAGATGGTCTAGAAACACATAACCTGCCACACAGCTGATATCGAATTTAGCGCCAAACTCGACAGGTTTGCCCGCTTTACCACGTACAATCGGGCGTACATGGGGCTGTGAAATACTCACAATGCGGTCATCGATCCGCCGCTGCTTTTGGTCGTACATGTGCTGTTGTTGGCGATAGACTTCATGAATCACCAACAGTGTCTTGTACTCCCCTGGATTGAGGGCTGCGAGGGTGGCGCCTGCCTCGATTAGCCGGTCAATGTGGCCCAGGTTGCGGCGCACATAGTTGAGCTGTTGTCGCAGTCCCTTCCGAAGCAATTTACGGGGCTTCTTGCGCCGTTTCACAATCCTGAGATAATCTCTGCGGGCGGTTTGACGATAGGTGCGGGGCTTCTTGGGGAGACATCCCGCCACTTGTGGATACAACTCATCAATGAGACGTTCACTGTGTTCCCTCGCGTCGTTCAACAAATCCAGGTCTGTCGGATAGCGAATATCGGCTGGCGCGCAACTGGCATCCACAACCAATTGACCTTGATTGCCACTAGAGGGCGGTTGCGGTGGGTCTGAGTCATCATCACTCTCAGCGCAACGCTCCTGAGGTGAGGACACCGCTGAATTCAGTCCGGCTTCAACCACTGACTCATTAACGGATATTACCAGCTCCAAACCGATGCGTTTGCGGAAATGAACCATCATTGACGCATCAAACGGAGGCGTATCACTGTACTCATGAAGTCCGAGAAAATATTGAAGATACGGGTTCTCTCGGATCTGCTCTATCGTCTCTCGGTCGCTGATACCCAATTTCTCTTTGATAATCAACGCTCCCAACGCCATCCGAAACCCCTTCGCTGGCGCTCCTATATCCTCGCTGAACTGGCTAGCATAGCTCGATTCAAACTCCTCCCATGGGATAATTTCGGCCAGTTTCACCCAGCGGTTCTCTGACGATAATTTGCCCCCAAACGGCAAATAAAAATCCTCGAATGATAGCTGGCCTGGTGATGATTGTCGGTACATTTCCCTGAGTTAGCTGCAAGGGTTTTGAGCATCTTAGCCAGTTTCCCTTGCACTTAATCAAATCTCAATAGAACGAAACCCTTGCTAAGGCTGAACGATGGACTTTTTCAGCAAGCCCTAATTATTTCTTTGAATAGGAACATTCTCTCCTAATTCAATTTTGTATTTCTTTTTTAAATATTTTCGGGCTTTCTTGGCAGCACTTTTATATTCTTTGTCATCGTTCAAGAATTGGAGAAGTGAACCTGCTTTCTCTACGATTGTTAAGATATCAGAAGGACTTATCATTTTTTCCCTTATTGAGTCTGATTTCGGAAAAGTAACTCGCTTATATTCGACTATTTTAATAGATGTGAATGATTACGCTTTTGTTTCCTGTAGGATTTCTGAAAACCCCCGTAATGAGAGAGAAGCGTCATAATAGAAGTGTAGTTCCTATGTTCTGCTATGGTTCAGCCTCCAGTCCTGCCGACACAGTGGCAGCAACCGCCTACCGCTGCGAACGATAACAGCGATACGAGTAAACAATCGAAGCGGCCAGGACGATGGTCACGGGTTGTAAATTGGTTTCGAGGCAGGGTAGGGACTGCTCCTCGGGGTGAACATCAAGTACAACCATCATTAAAAGCGCAGAAGATTGCTATAGCCCAACAGGAGCAGCAAGGGCGAGAGCAACTGATGATGACCTCGTTACATGCGACAAATGGCCATCATATTGTTAAGCCTCCTGTGGCCGCCCCATCAGTCCATCGGCAGGAACTGCAAACGCAACTAATCAGCTTGAAAGAACGAGCTGCGGTCATGGATGCATCCCAGCGCAATGCCTACCGCATGATGGCGAGTAGCAACATGCTACGCCAGGGCAACCAACCATCACAGCCAGCAGCAACCCAGACAGCGTCCGTTAAACCAACGGTGACGGCTAAAAATGTCGTCAATCTTGATGTGCATCGGCCTACGACGCTTGAAGATCATTATCACAGAAATCTTCAAATACAGGTCAAGCACAAAGGCCATAGTGCGATATCACAAGCAACGGATGTTGCGATCGCAGAGAAGCTGACCTTTTTCCAAGCGAGGGATGTACGAGACGACAAGGACACGCCGATTGCTAAAGGAGATATTGCAGCGGTTATCGCAAATCATTCTCCAGTCGTAGAGCATCATCAGCTAGAAGACCGTAAAGCCTATGGGCAACGGGTGGCTACAATAGCCATATTGAAGTGGAGCCAAGAAAATCAACCTCCCGAGCCTAAAACCCCCCAACAAAAAGCGCAGGCGTTACAGATTGAAATGGCTGTAACTGAGCTGAAGAAAGACGATTACGAAGGTTATCGTGGTTCAGCAATTCGCGAATATCGCAAAGAGCTAGGGCGCGTTATTGGACGAGACGGGCTTGAGGCCGTCAAAGGCATGCAAGGGGCAAAGCATGATGAAGAGATCAGTGTTCGACTGTTTGCTGCTGGTTTTGGCCGAGAGAAAATTATGGATGCGGTGCATCGGGGTTCGGTGGCAATTGTTGGAGAGTCCGTAGCGGTTAAGGAAGGATATATCCGAGAGCACGTTGTAAAGCCCCTTGGTCAGCTAAAAGTCCAGCAGGCAAGGGCTCAAATATGGCAGTGGAAGCAGGCTAATGGCATGACCAATGAGCGTCGTTTAGACCAGTTGAATCTTTCTAGTGCGAACCCTCAGCAACAGACGCAGAACCAAGCTCCACCAACGCCAACACCGCCCTCACATACGCCTAGTCGATAGTCGTTTATTCCCCGAAATCTCATGGCACAGCCTGCACGGAAATCACCTGAACCGAATCGTCAACAATCGCAGCGGACACCGCTGATTAAACCAGCAGCTAACGACAATAGACCGCAGCTACCAGTGCAGGAAAAGTCCCAGGGTGGGTCAATGCTTGGTCGTTGGGGGAGTCGGATTGGGAATAAAGTAGTTCCTGCTGTCGGGTTGATAAGTACGGCGTTGAAGCCGACTATTCTTGGTGATGGTACCCTATCGGCGGCACAGAACAAAGAAAGAGCTGAGCTGCTGAAGCAAGCTCAGGAGCAAAAGGCTGCTATTGCGAAGACGCTGCACGATAGAGGGCGGTTACAGACGAAATTAGAAGCATTGGAGGCCAAGGGCCAGCAGGAAGCGGCGAGGGTGAAAGCGCAATCGGAGCGCTTGGAAGACAGGCAGGGGCAACGGCATGAAGTGACGCGCCAGGTCATGCAGCCTCGACCATCAATGGTTCAAGGTCATTGTGCGCCAGGTATGCCTACAAAGGACGAAGTTCAAAAGGATATCAAGAATCAAGAGCTGCTGGGTCGTGCCAATGATGCAGTTCAGGACAGATTTATCGACAAGGAAAAGAGTCCATTTGATTTACAACAAGCTCAGAGAAATACTGCTGAGGCCTCGACAGGAACCCACGAAACTTTCACCGAAGGCCAGCTAGAAAAAATCAAAAATGACGCACAGACACTCATTAATAAACGGTTAGAAGGAATAGAAAACATTCCACCTAATCAACATCTTTTATTGGATCACTATTATCAAGCTTGGGCAGCTAAGGTTAATGAATTAGGTATCGATAAAGCCTACAATAAAGGCACTGACATTTTGGCTACGAAAGAAGTCATTAAGAAACAAGAGTCACGTGCGCAAGAGACCAATCGACTGGGCACTAAGCTCTCTCCAAGTGAGCAAAGTGTTGTCAGTTTAGTCAGGGATAATTCGCCATACTTGCTTGGACGCTGCTCATTTCAAGTTCGTGAGAAACACGCCAAAGAAACAACCGCAGAAGCAGCACAACAATTAAGGAAGGAGGAGCAAGAGCAGCGAGAGAAGCCAGAAAACTCGCGATTCAACACTAAGGAACCTGAGCCACCTTCTCCTCCAATGCCAACTATAGAGCGATAAAATATGCTTTAAATGCATATGAAAAGCGTGCATACTATTTGCATGGTTAATAAACTTGATATTCAGCCAGCAAGCGAACAGCTGACGATGTTGATTGCAAAGAGGACTTTGCAAGAAGGTACTTTACTGAGTCCTAATCTACAATCTCTTGATCCTGATAATCTAACGTTGCTTCAGGCTCATCAGATTGTTGTCGAGAAAAACCTGGAAAAAAACTCTTATAACGAGATGTCGGAGAAAATAAGAAAAAGTATTGGTGAAAAGCTGGATCTGATTAGAGATAGGAACGATAACCCAAACTATAGAAAGCCGCTTACACCACAGGGGTCGGAACAATTTTCTATTGATTTACCTCGTCTGAAACAGAAAATACGAGCAAGAATCGCTGCCGCCCAGCAAGAGATACCAGCAGAAAAGCCCCAATCCCCTGACATGCAGCGTCTTAAGGAATTAATGGGGCTTTCTGATGTGATCGTGTCAGGTTAGGTGTTTATTCTGGTGGGCCAGTAATCCAGCCGTTCTGCATCACATCTGAAGGCGGCTTGGGAGCCTCAGCTCTATCGAGTCGGTTATGAGCATTGGCAAGGCCAATACTAGTGATGACGCTCATGAAGAGCATTGCTCCGATTCCCCATGGTATCCACCAGCTAGTGCGGTGGGGTGTGTTGAGGGTCGTCCTGATGGCGGTCATCTCCTCGGCCATGGTGCTCATTTGTGTGATTAATTGGCTGTTCTGGTTTTGGAGATGCTGGACTGCGGTCGTGAGATGGGCCACGTGGTGCTCGGATTCGTTCGATACTTTGCCGAGTGTTGCTAATAGAGTTGCTAATTCGTTGAAGGAGGCTATCAGCCTTTGTGAGTTTTCCCCAGAGACGGTCTGTAAGTATTGAATGTCCTCCGCCAGCATGGCGATGCCCTGGTTCTGGGTGTCGAGCAGGGTCATCAATTCTACGTTCTTGTCTGACCATTGGCCTAGATACTCCTTAAAATCATCAAAAATGGCTTGCCACTGAACGGGGGTATCTTCTATCAGCACCTGAAGCTGGCCGATGGCGATAAAGATAAGCCAGAAGTCGTCCTCTTGAGATACACCCATCTTGCGTACCAGGTCGAGGACACGAGCGCGTTCTTTGGTAGAACGGTGGGCGAGGGCGGTATCGATCAGGTCTTTACGCTGCGTCACTGGCGTGCTCCATGGCTAATGGGGTCTGGTCGAAGGTGCTGTAGGCCTCACGCAGAAACTTCCGCACCCGCTGGCGGCTGATAGAGTTGAACCCGTCAAGGGTGAGTGCTTCCCCAAAAGGGATGGACTCAGCATCGAGCCGGTTACGCTCAACACTGCCAATGAGCTTGGGGAAGTCCATCACAGGAGCCTTGTACTTTTTGATGAGGCGTTGGACGGCGACGTCCTGGTCGAAGGCCTCGAAGTCGTCGGTCATACCGTAGTTCTTCAAGATGATGTGGTGAGCACGGCCATCGAAGTATGTGAGGGACTTTTTCAGCAGGTTCAACGAATCGTATCCACCATCAGTGACAAAGAAGAAGATAAATCGCACACCGTCATCCTTTGCGATCGCGAGCAGCTCGTTATGCTCAAACCATTGTTTGATGGCTGGAAGCACTTGGGCTGGCATATTGACGATGACGTGATGGCGCTGGTCAGCGGCAGCGATGTAGATGCCATTAGCGGTGTCCTGGAACTTTTCGCCTTCGGAAAAGATGGCTAACTTACAATCAACGTGCTTGCCGTAGATACGCATGACATCGGGATTAGAGCGGTCACTTTCGATGACGGTTAACGGTTGGAGGGTATGGTCAATGGCGTACTGGACAGCAGCGCGACAGGTGAAAGATTTCCCAACGCCGCCTTTTTCACCAGCGAAGAACATAATATCGGGCATGGATATGTACCTGGAATGAACAACAACAATTGGCACCCTGATGGGGTGGGAGAAAGGCCACCCCGAATATGGTGATTAGTCCCGTGGCCGCATCAAGCGGGGCAGGGCTTCAAACACCAGGCGAGTGGTGCCGCAGCCGAGCATGTAGAAAACCCCAGTGGGGTCATAAGCTTGGAGGGCACCGACGAAGCTGGGAAGGGCCGCAACATCAAAGAAGGCCATGGTGGCCAGTGGTGTGGCGATGGAGGGTAACCACAGCCAGAGCCCGAAGAAGAAGCCGAGGAGGGATGCCAGCTTGATCCAGGGATAGAGTTCAAAGCGGTTGAACACTGAAACCCCTTTTTCAAGGGCAACCCAGGCAAACAAGACACCAAACATGATGGCGACGGTGGGAATGACCCAAGGGAGCTTGATGATGTACACCAGGGTGCCAACGAGGAGAACGCCAAAGAAAAGCACACCTGCGATCTTAGTGATGAGCCACAAGATGTCCACCACCCACTCGTTGGAATCGGATTTGTTGTTATTGCTTAAAGTCATGATGATGAAGGGAATGAAGAACAGAAAGAAATGGATAAGGTGACGTCTTAGTTAAAGAGATCAAGGTCGGGGAACTCGTTGCTAGCTTCCGTATTGAGGCCACCATCAAAACCGCTGTCAGTGGTGACGGTTTCATCAACGACATCCCCATAAGAAGTGGGATTTTCTGCTGTATCCCAGGCTTGCGAGGCGTTTCGCATAATACGCTCTGCTTCAATCCCAAACTCGTGCATTTGCTCCCTGGTGAAGGGTAAACCCAGGCGCTGAACGTCGGCTTCAGTCCAAGGCTCTACGAGTTGTGTGGTGTGGGATTTAAAGGACTCAAAGTGTTTGACCCGCTCGTCTTTTCTCTGTAAGTGCTGACTGATATACCAGGATGGTGTGGTGTACCAATACGCTCGTTCGTCCATGTAGAAGCCTTTCACCCCTTGCTTACCAGGTTTAGGGATGGGGATAGCGCTGAGTTTCCCTGGCTGAAGGACACGGGTGGTTTCCATACGGTAGTAGGCGGAACCGTCGTCGTATTTCTCTTCATAGAGATCGTTGTTACGCCATTCGTAATCGGGCTTAACACTCATGTTGCGTACCCGTTTAATCATGCGCCGTTTAGCAGTTCCAGCTAGTGCAGATGCCCACTTATCGCTGGCGGTGCTGTTGAGACGAAAGAAGCCTTTGTGGTGAAATTGTCCAAAGAGTGTGTTGGCTTCTTTTTGGCCATAAACGGTTTCAGCATCGGTTTCATCTTGGGTGATGAGGAAGGTGCTCACTCCCTTATCACGAGCCGTGTTGATGAAGCCTTCGAGGTCTTCAATTCTGCCAAGGCGGGTAAATTCATCGAGGATGATAAAGGTTTCTGCAACAGGATTAAGGGTTGCAGGCATATCAGAGATGATGGGCTTAAGTAGCCGAAGCAACAATCGATTCACTGAGGAGAGAATCACTTGGTGTTGGTTGCTGTTCCCGAGGAGGAGAATAGAACTTTCTTTAATCCATTGCTTGAGGCTGATCTTGTAAGCGGCTTGCTCCCAAAGCGCTGCAATGACGTAGTGCTCATGCAAATAGGTTTGCACGGTCACCATGATGTTATGGCTTAGCTCGCCAGGCCGATCGAGCATATCGGCATACTGTTTAGTGTCATCACAGCTGCGAAGGAGCGCAATCAACAGGCTGGGCGATTGAGTAGCGAGTAAGACGTCTCGAAAAGTCCACTGCCCTGCTGGCACATTGAGGTAATAGTATTTGAAGAGCCCTGTGAACATTTGGCGTGAGATGTTACGCCAGAAGGGGTTTTTGTCCCCCGCCTGCTCAGGGGTAAAGGCAGCTGCAAGCATTACGCAGTCGGCCATGGTGTTGATGTCCATGGACATATCCCACTTGGCATGGCGAGCATCAAACGGATTGAGGATGTGAATAGGGGTATCAGGATTGATGCCTTTAAGGATGGGTAGTAGGTTTTGTTTGGCGTCAAAGACGATAGCCCGCTTAGTGCCTCCCTTGTGGATATGAGGGAGAAGGGTCTGTAAAAACAAGCGCAGCATGATGGTCTTGCCAGAGCCGATCGCACCTACCACGAGGAAGTTCAACACAGCCTCGCTGTAGCGGATGGGGATACCACCCCAGTCAAGAACGTCTTCCCCAATAGGAACAGCAGCAAGTTTCTCACGATGCACCTGACCGTATGGCAGGTGTCGTAACGGGTGGTTTACTCCGTCTTGCTGCCATAGCCTGTCCTCGACTTGCAAGTAATGAACACGGCGGGGGAACCACCAAGCGGCTGCGATCGCAGGGCCAATCATAAAGGGAATGGGGATAATGACGCTGAGTGCTGCGAAGACAGAGACGGCAGCGAGGCAGACCCAGGGCTGAATCTTATGGCGCAGCCAGATATCCTCTTTATAAAGCTGGAGGCCATAAGTGGCGATGCCGAAGGTGATGCCGACATTGACCAGGGGCCAGATAAGCTCGGTACCGATGACAGCGCCAATGGGGTCTAAGGCAGCGATCCAGGCTGCTAAACCCATAACGGCCAGGCCAGTGCCAAGAACCAGTACATGCTCCAGCCAATCGGGGAGGAGGCGTGCAATCCAGTGCTCTAGCGTTGGCTGGTGGGCCAAGGAGGCGATTTTAATCTGGAGTCCAGGGAAAGGGCCATGCTGGACGAGATCCTGCCAGGCATGCAGGGTGGCCTTCGGGGTGCGAAGACACCACTGAAAGACATCCCCCACAGTACGGTACGCCCACTGGAAGGCACCCTTGATGGAACGAAAGTGTAGGACATGAGAGAGGTTGAACATGGTTGCCTCGTGAAGAAATAGACGAACGATTCTGTCAGCCAGCGGCTACCTGTCTAGAGGCTTCATGCTGGCTGTGGTAGAGATGAAGGCGGTAGTAGAGATTAGAAAATAAGGAGCAGGGGTAGCATGGCCGCCAAACCTTTTTGAAGTGCTACCCCTTGCTGGTTAGCAACGGTGTTGATGCCGTCTATTAGATACCGTAGAGGGATTTAAGTAGTTTATGTGTACTACCGTTGCACCAGATCCGCTTGATATAGAGGGCAATGCTTGGGTGAAAAAATAGGAAGGATACCAAAAGTGTTGTGAGGTGAAATGATAAAGTGACTTATCCCCTTTATTATCAGTGTTTTTGGTTGATGCAGACTCTTGTTTTTTCAATCATTTTGGTACAAACCGATTACCAAAAAGGACTTCGAACATTCTACTGGAGTAGAAATCAGCGCTAAATCGACAATATTTTGTATCATTTAATACATTTTTTGAATTGACCTTGTCATTTTTCGTCACAAGGTTGAAAACTACCCTTGTAGCTATTCCTGCATAGGTAAATGTACGTATTATGGAACATGTTATTGAGCACCTATGCCCAACTCCACATCGCCTGAAGATCAGTCATCTAAGAAAATTAAAAAGCCAGCATATGATCCAATCAAAGAGGATGCTACACATAATCAAACACGTCACTTAGCCATTGTTGATTACATTGTGCGGGTGCTGCTCAAGGTACCTCACGAGCCCCCACCAGAAGATAAAAAAGCAGATAGGCCATATAGTGCGCGATTTTTTGGCGATTACTTGTTTGGATATGACTTTGACGAGCAGCGGGGTGCTGCGACCACTAAAGGCGCTAAATTTAGGAAGGGAGAGGTTGTTGATAATATCAATACCTTGGTTGCAGTCATCAATCGACTGCGTCAGCGTTTAGAAAATAAATACATCATCAAAAAGGGCACTAATGGTGAGCGCCATAGAAATGAGGTGCCAGTCCCGACGAATGCCCAACTGTTAGAAGCCTTACAGGTGTTTACTCAGCTATCGCCAGAGGAACTGCAATTACTGAATCTGCCAGTGCATAGCCAACACCCGCTATTACAGAAAGCGTTTATTAATTTAGCGACGATTGAGGGTGAGACGGTACCAGATGTGTATAGGGAAGTCTATGAACTGTCCCTGGACAATCCATCTCAAAAGGGCACTGGTGCCGCATTTAAGGAAACGTTGGATCAGATCAAAGGATATGTGGGAGACCTCAGTTTCATCATTCAGGATGGGGAAAGCGATCAACAGATCAGCCGTATCGAGCATGCGATTGAGCGACTGTTATTGCAAGCTGGTACAGGGCAGACGCGGTTTTTGAAGCAACCAAATGCTGAGGAGGTTACTCAGCAATTTTATATTCGTCATTACCTTGGGACAGACTTTATCGAGCAGTTGAGTGCCACCGTACAGGCAAATAATAAGTTACGGAATCAATTGCCAGTCTATTTAAAGAAAGTCGCATTAGAGCCAGTTGGGCCGTTTCCTCTCCCCAGACCAGATGATGACCCAACGGTGAGCTGGTTTTCTGACACCTTACTGACAGTAAATGAGGAGAAGGCGATTGGTGGAGCACCCATCGATAAATTGCTCACGCAATTGCCGTCACGTCCTGTGATGCGGGTGATATTAGACTTTTATATTCGCTTGAATAAAGAAGGAGATAAGCAGGGGCTTGGTATAGATGGGGAGGTCTCCGAGGGCTTGCAAAGCACGGTAGGCATGGCTAAAAGGTTACATTTCGAGATTTCAACAACTGGATTGTCGGGGAGCAGTAGCTTGATAACCCGTGCAATGAACCAGGCTTTGTTGTCTGATATTGCTTGTCTGCGAGATATTTACTACCCGATTGCCCGTGATATCTATGTGAAGCAAGCGGAGGCGCATCAGCAGATGTCGCCTGCGGCTGTATCACATAGCTTTGTCCAGTTGTGCCGTAACGATACCTTGATAAAGGCGATGAGGGCCACGGCGAAGAACCCAGATGAAGGTATTAAACGTTATGACGTCTTTGCAGGCCGCGATGCACGAGGGAGCGCATCGTTTACCCACATTGATATGGTGACGAGTTTAGCGAATGCGGTGATGTTGTCCCGGCTAGAGGCCATCGTGAATGCCTCAGACATTGATAAGAAAAAGTATCTGCAAGGTGTATTGCATCGCGTGGAACAGCGGTATTGGTTGGAGCAGGCGCAGGGGTTATTGACAGGGTATCCGTTTTCATCTTTCGCGTTATCTGGTTGGATGGATGAACAGCTACTGGACAAAGCTGAGCTAGCAGGAAAGCCCGATACGACAGTGGTGCATAACGCTCGACTGACCGTGGCAGAAACCTTCTTGGTAGAGGGTAACTACAACAGGGCTTATGAATACCTTGAGAAAGTCCATGATGCGTTGAACGAAGACGCGATCAGTGGGATTGCATGGCTTAAAGAATGTAATAGTGAGAAACTAGATGAGCATGAAAAAAACTTCAGCAGTACTTTAAAGGAGCCGATGCCATTTCATGTGGTGTCTGGCCAGCTGATGGCAAGGTATGAGATGTGCCTTGCTCGATATTTCACGGTATTAGATGGGGAAGTGGCGCAGCGCGATAGAAGATATTGCCTAAACGCTTTGGAGCATAACGTATTAGAAAAGGAACGAATTACTCGGACTGATTTAATCGAGCAAGCGTGGACGCGTTTGATACGGGCAGAGCAACATTTAACCGTGCGACTGCTTAAATACCATATGATTGAGCAGTCGCATCAGGCAACAGCTAGGCCCTATTATCAGCTATTAGCACAAATTTATCTGCATCGAGCGATGTTGTTGTTCTGGTATCCGAGCATCGTTCCGCCAGATAAATCTGTATATACACCCCTTGTTTTAGATAACACGACTAGGCGTGATTCTCCTGAACATTCAAACCGTAATCGTTTGTACCTGTTGGAACGAGCGCGTGTATACGCGGGGTGTGATGGGGATGACGTCTTGTATGTCATTTGCACTGCCTATCAGTGTCGAGCCTGGTTGATGACGGCGTTTACCATTGGGGATGGTAGGTTGCGAATTGATGCGAGCCTGAGCCAACTCGGGCGAAAGGGGACATTTAATAAGCATCAGAGCCTAGCCTGGGCCAAGAGTCTTAGAAACCACTGTCTGATTCAGTACGCGGAAACGGGTAAGCAGTGTTATCACGCGACCAAAGAAAAAAGTGGCATATCCATTAAAGCTCAACCCTATGGGAACTGCACAGTAGAGTCCCTACCGCAAATAAGGGAAACAATTAACGATGACGTACCTGGTTATAAGCCCGAAAAAGGCGTGCTGGATTTGGATATGCGGTACCTATCAATTAAGCGAGGATGGGTAGATAGTGATAACCCCAACAGTAGTGAAATCATTTACCTGTTTGGACCGCAGTCTTGCCACTTATTCCTGATACGGGGGCTGTATCATCTTTGTAGTGATGCTGCTGAGGAGTTTGAAGAAGACGTAGCAACCCCAGAACAATGGGATTCTAAGCTAGAGCATTGCTATAGATTATTCACGTATGCCTACGCCTTGGCTGGAAACGGATGCGATGTAAGTATTGATGAAAATGGCATAAGGCATATCAGCCGTCAGCTAGAGAAAGATGACCAGGGCATCGAGAATGACCTGCTTGATAAGCATGCCATGAGCGTATGGAACCTGTTTCCGCTGAAGATTGCTGAGGTCACTGACATTGGTTGTGTGATGGCTGCGGCTTGTGCTGCGCTCAGGTGTTACACCTCTGATGATAAAAAGTCGCGTTGCACGGAGGTAAAAGCATTGCTTGGTGGCCTGTATAGTGATGCTAACCGCCATGAGCATAAGCATCAGTTTAATGGCTATTTGTTCCTCTACTTAGAAAGGTGCAGTGAGGCAATTGTTGAGGTGATGGAAAAAGGAGAAATGCACAAGTCATCTGTGTTTCCTGGCCGTTATCGTAATGAATTATTAACTGAGCTATTCAGCTTTAATGCTTTGTAGGACAAGGGTTCACTGGCATTTGGTTTTTTGTTATAACACTCCTTTTTTGAAAGAGTGTTTGATGACAGGTCAAGATTATATTTCGTTCCAAGCCTTTTATGTTGATCTTACGGTTGATTTCGATAGTGGAATCACAGCAATTCTAGGATTTAATCCAAGACGTAATAGGTATTCTGTTTTTGTTGGTAACTACAGTGAACGTTTCTTGTATTCTGACGATATTATGGGGCCAATTTATGGATTTGAAGCCATGTTCCAGGCTCTACATGAAAAGCTAGATGAACTAGGCCTTGAGGGCTTTCCTCGTGATCCTGAATATGTCCTAGATAGGTTGAAGAACCCCCCACCACAGATAGTGGATTTAGAGATGACTGATGAGGAATATCTGGCGCAATTGGCAGCAAAGAGCACCGTGCGATAGCTACTCCATACCCTCACGCCTACGCTCACTAATAGCTCTTAAGCGTTGTGCGGTACTTTCCAAAAACGCCCAGTCTTCAGGAGCCCTATAGCGTGGATCGGTTCGCTCAATATCGACCATATGTTGAGCATCATCTAGGGATAACCCGTATTGCTGGTAAAGCCCGATGGCGTCATCTTCTACTGTATCGGCCCAGTTAAAAGATACAGGGTTTGGACAGTCCAGCGGCGCACCGTTGGTAGGATCATAACCCCGCTCAAGGGCTTGCCTAAAGTCGGTTAATTTAGAACCACAAAGGCTAACAGTAAGGGCATTAATGCGGTCGATTTCATCTGGGGTAAAGAGGTTATGTAGGGTAGCTATGGGGCTCTCTGATTCAATAGCTATATGATGCATGCGATCGTGAGAGAAGCTTAAATTAAGGCTTTGGTTAATCTGTATGAGTTGGCACGCTGTGAACACGAGACCAAGATGGCAACGTTGTTCATTTGTTAGAGATGTGCTGAGATAGCTAACGCAGGTTTGCAGTTCAAAAAGACTGTCGGCAACCATCTGCTCCAAATCATCATATGGGGCATCATTGCTGAACTGTGACGTGCTTCGGCCATCATCAATGATGGCTAAAAACTGTTCAAAAGGGAGTTGCTGATGGACTAGTGCTGGAGAGGGCGTATTGCCATAGATAGGAGCTTTAGCATAGTCAGTGTCTAACATGTTCAGCGGTTGAATTTCTGAAGGGTCTACCAGGCGCTGGCGCGTTGCTTCGATGAGCGCATTGATATCGTCTTCTGGTAATTCAAATTGCTCTATGCTGGTACACTTACGAGCTTCTATCTGTGTGAGTGCAAGGACGTCTAATAGCGGTGTCATGGAGGTTACAGCTGGTTCAAACTGCCAGACAGTCCTTGGTTCCAGTGTATCTGTTTCAACTCTCGAAAAATAGGACTGCTCTGTATCAGACCAACCAATGACGACTCGATATGGAATGTCGCCATTTGAGCCAATGGGATAGGTGTACTCGGTGTCCATAGGAACACCCTACCGATTGTTTGTAGAACTGCAATAGCATGGCATGAAAGTCCCTCCCCAAACGATTGAAGAGGGACTAACCATGAATAGACTCATGAAACGACCTTGAGGGCTGGTTGACGCTTGATAGGCGGCGCTTGCACCTTCTCAAGACGCTCTCTAGCTTTGTCGTAGTATTCACGCATCAACTCGACAGTGACAAACTCTCGGTTTTCTGCGATCGCAGCGGCTGCTGTTGAGCCAGACCCACAGAAAGGGTCAAGCACAGTGCCACCTGGTGGGCAAAAGCTGCGTATGAGGGTTCTGAGTGCCTCCACAGGCTTCTGCGTTGGGTGTAACGCATTACCTGTGAACTCGAATGGAATAACGTCCTTGATGGGGTTTTCAGGCTTGGCTGGGTCACCCTTTATCAGCAAAAACGCTCCCTCGTGGCAGTAAGACACAAAAGACTGGCTAGAACTGTAATCCTTGATGAAGGAGAAGTGGCCGACCATGCGAAACCCAGCTTTACGCCAGGCATGCATGAAGCGATCACATTTTGACCAGCCATAGAAGCTGACTGCAAAGCTGTCAGGTTTCAATAAGCGAAATGCCTCTTCAAAGGCAGGCTGCAACCAATCATCATGGATATCATTACTGATAGACCGACCATCCCGTGATTTGTAATTCACGAGGTACGGTGGATCAGTCAGAATGAAGTCAACACTACGACTCGGCATACACCGCATCTTATCGATGCTGTCTCCGAGAATTAAAACGCCACTTGGGTGACGATAGTACCCTTTGTCTTCATTGGGATTGATAGTAGGCACGGTAAACCGCTCCAGGCGAAACATTAGCTGGAACGATAGGAGGGCGTAAAAGCCGACTCAATCTCTGAATGTAGGGTGTAGTGCTTAATTGTTGATACTGTTACAAATAATCCCTACATCAAATACCCAAACACACCTTGAGGTTTACACGAGATCGTTTTGCAGTGCCTGTGCAGCAATCCCAGCTACAAGCACGCCTTGGTTATTACCAAAGTCGTAGAATGTACCATTCAACACATCGCGGGTGACATAGTCTGACTGCCCAGCGATGAGTTGCAAATTGTCTACGTCATCTTGGAAATCAGTAATCACCACTGCACCGTCTCCTAAGCCATACACAAACGTATCAGCGCCATTACCTCCTGTTAAGATGGCTCCACCATGGGCATCGGCTCTGTTGTAAGGATTGATGAGAATATCTCCAACACCTTGGCCGCGTAGCGTGTTGTTCGCATCAAATGGATTCGTTAGTGGATCACTAGCACCACCAAGGGATACACCAGGATTATCGGCCATGTTGTAGGTGATGTCGCCAATACCGAACATGAACTGTTGACCGACCGTGGACTGCCCCCAAGAGGTGTAGATGGATTGCCCAGCATCTAAAGTAGTGCCATTGACCTCAATCGCATTGATATTCAGGTTACGGTCTTCATTAGGATTACCATTGTTAGCATCGTTGATGTACTTGACCTCAATGACACTGGCAGATGTCAGGGCAAGCGTACTGAAGGTAAAGCGATCAACGTTCTGGCCGAAAGTTGCAGACACAGCGGTGTCATTGCCCACTTGCTGTCCATCAACAAACAATTGAAAAACAGGGTCACCGTTCCAAGACGTACCACTGGCTTCTACAACAATGCTAGAGGCTCCATTCCCAGTGGATGTAGGGCGAGGGGTAGCGGCTTCCCCTGGTTCAATCACAAAGCTACCATCGACCCATAGGTTCCCTGTGTTGGCACTACTCATGCCATTAGCCTCAAAGGTGGCTGTGTTTCGATCAAGGGTAGCCCCATTAACCTGCACATCTTTGATGTACAAATTCCGTTCAGCAGCGCCAGCATCGTTCTTGTAAGCCACTTCAATACGGCTATCGCTATACAACGTAGGGACATTGAAGGTGAACAACTGTGGTGCTTGCCAGTTGAGGGCAGTCACCTGATTATTGGCCGCAACGACTTGGCCATCAATCAGTAAATCAAAGACAGGGCCTTGTGGGGAGGTTTCCCCATTAGCAAGTATGACGATGGTGGCGGGAGCATCCTGGCTGTTACCTGTATTCCCACCTGGATTAGCAGGGCCATCGGGGTTAAGGACAAATGTCCCATTCACCCAAAGGTTACCGCTGTTCTGACTGGTTAAGCCATTGGCGGTGAAGGTTCCTGTATTCAGGTCTTGTTCTTGTCCCGCAATACTAACGGCAGTCACATAGAGGTTTCTGTTGGTATCCCAGGTACCATCGTCGATATCATTGGTGAATTCAATTTCAACACGGCTGTCAGGTTGCAGCCCTGGCACTTGCAGAGAGAAGGTGGTGCCTTCTTGCCAATTGGCTTGGGTTGCCGCGAGTTCACGGGCCACCATGGTGCCATCCACCGTCACGTTGAAACGTGCATAATCAATGTACGTATCTCCTTTAACGGTGATGTCTAAGGTTTCAGTGCTGAAATCAGTGGAAGGTGGGGTGATTTCAAATGGGCCGTCGAAGAAGTTTGGGAAGGTATCAGTAATCTCAAAAGTAGGTACGTCTTGGTTAGGGCCTACCTTACTAAGAGATGCCAAGGCTAAATCATCATTGATACCTTGCAATTGACCATCAAACTTTGTGGTATCCCTGCTAAGGTACTCAGGTTGTTCAGTCCCTGTATATTCACGAATCCCAATATCATATTCTAGTATCGGTGTATCCGATTCTATCGTTGGGTCCCAGCTAGGGTGATAATAGAATTCAGTATATTGATAATGGATGCCAAAGTCGCCAGGGCTTAGGGTGTCACCATTAGGCTTACTAATAAAGAAGCGGTCGCCTTCCCCTAGTGTGGCAATACGTCCTTCTAAATCTACATCCATAAAATACGGACGCTCTACAACCGTGGCACCTTCATATTGAAAGTAGGTAAGGCCAGCCAATAACTCGTGGGTAACTGGGTTAGGGCCATTGGTAAAACCAATGGTCTGTCGTCCATTTGGCGTCACATACCCTTCTGTTCCATCATGGGTGAACACGGTAGCATCAGCATCGAGCAGGTACGTATCGCTTTCATCAAAGCTCACCATGCCAATAGGTGTATTGGTATTGGATGTAAAAGTGACAATACCCGTGTCGCCCACAAAAGGGAATGGGGTAGCGTCTGGAAAAACCCTAGAGCTACCATCGACAGGGATTGAGTGAAAGTCTTCTTCCCCTTTAGGCGGTTCAAAGGTAATGCTGTCGCCATTACCATCATCAATCACATAGGAATAATTACCTGTGTAGTATTGATCGCTGCCTTCACCCCCGAAAAGGAAAGAGAAGGCTTCGTAAGCAGGTGCCTCGTCATGTTGTTCTTCCGTGATCACTGCACCAACAAGGGTGTCGTCACCAGGGCCAGCGAGAACAATATCACCAGGCCCATTGGAATAGAGCATGTCATCTTCTTTAGAACCAAGAAGAATAGTTGGTGTGTCACCATCGGATGAAACGGTGCGTTCGTCCTCTTTGGCATCTATGGGGATACCTGCAATTTTATATTGTGTGCCGTTTAGGGTAATGAAAGAATCGGGGGTAATGACGGCATACCGCTGGCCGTTGGTACCCTCCCAGATCATTTCTGCCATGTTGGTGGCTTCTTCCGATACATTCTGCATGATCAGGTCATACAAAGTAATATCTTGTTGCGTTAGATTGCCTTGCTCATCGGTATAGGAGTATTGGTATACGATGTCAGGATCAACTAAGTAGGCATCTTTTGCAAAAGCGAATACATTATTCTCTAATGAAGTGATGATATCGGGTGCTGTAATTTTTTGTATTTCTATCTCAATTGCGCCTTTTAACTCATTGCTCAGTGCCTGTTTCTCAGCAGCGGATAAGTCAGATTCTCCTATAACTGTATCTATGACACTCCCAACACCGTTAAATGCCACCCTGATACCTTCGATGTAGAACTCAAAAATACCGACAGATGCTTTTGAGAATGTCCAATCTTCTGGGAACATTTTTTGGGCAAGATCTTCTGCAAAGGTTGTAGTAACTATTCCAGCAGTTATGCCTCCTAATACATTTTTTTGCAGATCAGTAGCGCCAGCTCTTCCTATTCCTAACTTAGCAAGTTTCCCTGCAATCACCCCGATTGAAAAGGCGGTAAATTGTACCATCACTTCCCGTTGGGGGTTTCCCGAATCTACAACTTTTTTTACTGATTGAAGCTGTCCCAGGGTTTGTGCGGAGCCTTTTAATAATAGATTTGTTGAGTTAGATGTTATCTCGGCGATAGCTCTATTTTCTGGTGTTAGCAGGGCATTAAAATATCCTTCTAACCCGCCTACAATACCTTGATAGGTTATTTCAATATTATTTGATGTCATTGTTCATTAACTCCTTGAACGCTAAAAATAGTCCACTTAAAGACCCCCATATAAAAAAAGGGCTAAGCAAGTTACCTGCATATACATATGCAAGATCAAATGGGTTGACATGGAGATTATTTGAGCGATGGTCAATTTCTACCGCTTCAAAAGTAATTTCTACATAGCTCATGTAATAAACAACGAAACCAATAATAAAAAACCCCACAGATGTAGCAAAAATCTTTAACAAAGATTCGTTGTTCCTATTCTTGATTTCTTTTATATTTTTTGCTGAAAAAAATACCATCCAACACAAAGTAAATATTGTGAATAAATAAGAAATCCCATACGCATGGCGTACGAATAAGACTCGATCTCTATATCCATTATTCACAAGTTTCTGATGAACGTCATCAAAGAATATAGCTTTATCAATGACGAAATCAGTAATAAACTTGGTTTCTATTTGGTATGTCTTGAGAAAATTGGGATATATTTGATCGGAAACCCCAAGAAATACACCATAGATAAGACTTAGCAAAACAGGGGCAAAGAAAAATAAATTGAATCGGCTTTTCCTTTTTTGATTATGGTGTAGAGAGGGATTATTCACTGTATAATCCTTTCTGCCATTCCCACGGGTTCGCAAACGTTGAGGCCCATATACCTCTCTTGTGCTGCTGGGCTGATTTTTGTAGATCTATGTAGTTTTTAGAGTCACTAGGATGAAGAACTGCCCATCCATTTTCAATCATCCATGCATTTAGATTAATATTATTTGAAAAACAAATTCCTATGTTAAGAGATGGATCGTCATCATTTGTGATTAAACACTTGAAAGGAAAGTCACCAATACGTTTTTTAAGTGCTTTTCTTGATGCTTTTCCACATTCCCATGGATTACTATTTAATTGACATGTTTGATTTATTTTAGGTGCAGAAATACCTTCTAACTGAATTATCTGACTACCTATTTTGACTGTATTACCATCAATAATATTATTGAATTTAATATGTGACATATTATATCCTAAGAAAATTACAGACAGGATAATCCAGTATTTATTTCTTATTATATACTCTTTGATCATGAGGTTTAGTTACTATCAGACCAAAATATTTTTTTGACTGCTAATGTTGGGTCAAGGTACTTCGGTTTTTCTTCAGTATGAATTGAAAAAACTATGGTCATCGCGATGAATAATGATGCTGCGCTCTTCTTAGTGAAAGGAAAAAAACGGCCTTTAATAAAATGATTCTGCATGCCTAGCAGCCTTTGAAATGATTATTGAATGACTATCCGTATGCATTAGCAATGCAAACAGTAGTTGTCAATAATTATTTCAGTACTGGTAGTGATAGTCATCACAATAAATGTGGTTTGAAACTGATGCAATGGATGCTCTACTCACCCCTTATATATAACGTCAATTACCCTGATTACTTCCCTTCTTGTTAACTAAAATAGTGTTCTAAAAAAGTTGTTGTTTGTTCCCTGTGGTCTTGTGGGCAACAGCAAAGATGTTGTCCAAGGGGCGGTGATAAACGGTTGGTGAACGCGAAGCCGTTATCCCCGTTTTCCATGGGTACGGCAAATCCACAGATGATTGGTTTTGACTCAGCTGACTGTATGGATATTGGTTTTAGTGAGTGGGGTGAGTAAACATATATGAGGGAAATACCCCTGATAAATCCTTATGCTCTCAATTTTTGCTCGATCGCTCTAAGAGATGCTGCTACAGCATCAACACAAAGATCCCATGCTGCTATTGGTGTTTCAGGCATGGAAGTTGCGCCCATTAATTGGAAACTTGCTTTTGACTCAGGGCCTCCAATATGCGCAGATACTATCCGTAGATCATTAAGTCCCACAAGCGCTGCGGTTATTGAGCGTGCCTGCTGTAGATTTAGCCCTTTTTGAATTAAGATTTTCTCTAGCAGTTTAATTTGCCTTAATTTCTTATCTACAGTGCCTCCTAGTGACGTTAAGGCTGCTCTCAAAGCATCGATTTCCATTGGTTCAATGGCCCAAATGTATAGAGTCTTAGCAAAATCGGTTACCTCTTTCATTTGACCAAGAATTGGCCCAACGCTTAATTGGTATTGTTCTTTTTTAGGAGGCTCTTTGTCCTTGAATAAATCTACAGAAAACTGATTTTTGAAAGTGTCGCTTAGCTGAGAGCGTGCATTTTGAATGACTTCAATGACCCCAGGCGAGTGAGGTGGTTTTTGCTGCATTCTGGTCTGAAACATCTCATCACAGATTTCACCATTAGGCAATGATGAGTATGAAGCCCAGTAAGACTGCTCTGTAATGGATAGGTCAGCGATATCTGGAGCGAAGGCATTGACCAGGCCATGGGAGTTGATCCCTACATCCACAGTTTTGATACCGCCTGGAATAGAAGCGGTTCCCCACTTTCGCATGTGAAAACACACGCTGTATCCAGGCTCATTCAGGTATTTATGAAGAACTTCAGGGCGAAAATACAAATAGCCGTACTGCCCTATGCCTTCAGCTGTGTAGTTTGGAAGAAAAGTGTTGGAGGGTAAGGGCTTTTTCTCTCCTTCATCATTGATGATAAAGGTTGGTGCTGTGGAATCTTCGGCTGATTTTTCACCATAAAAATGCCAAGGGCTACGCTCGAACTTCGGTTGAGTATATGGTTCAATAATGAAATTGCGATGGAGAATAGACCGCCCCCGAAAATGCTCGTGGCGTGTGAACTCAGGTGGATGAATGATTGTTGAAAGCGTTGTGAATGCATCAACCTCTTGTGCTTCGACTTCTTCAAGTTGAAGGGCATCTTCAGTTAGCGCATTGGCAAACCGATCTGCAACCACAGAAATGATGAGGCCCATCTGTACTGCTGCAAGGAAATCTCGTAGGTAGTCCGGATGGACGGTAACCTTTGCTGTTGGGTCATATAAGGGGTGTGCTTCCATTAAGACAGTTGCTGCTATGAGCTTGTCGATTGGGTGATTATATTTCAGTTGGTCTTGTGTTTCTAGTGCATGATATGTTCGAAATTTACGGCATAATTCAACCGTGATTTCCTCTGTAATAGGATGTTTTCCAGATAAAACTAATGGGTATAGCTGAAGATTGCCATACTCCATGTGATCACCAAAATCAAACTGGTTTTCAAAATCCCAGCCTGTTTCAAACGTTAAATCATCTGGTTCTTTGATTTGACTAGCCGCACTTTCTAATTGATCGATTGGAACGAGGGCAGAACGTACCAGCCATTCTTCTTTTTTCCAGTCGGGCGTATCGAAGTTCCCTTCCTCATGATGCCAAAATCTATTGACCGTAATGTTAGTACCGACACTTGGATTGTATGGTGATGTGTCTTTATCTGCGTATTGAAACCAGTCCTGTAGCGACATAGAAATCAGCGTAAAGTCATAGTTTACTTAATTCAATAAAAAGAGGTTGTGATCATATCAAAACCGCATGCGTTGAACCTCATCCAGCGTGGCCTTGTTGGTTCTGCGGTCATAAAGGGCGGTGGTACGCACATCTTCGTGGCCAGCAATATCTTGGGCAATATCGCGGCTACCGCCATTTTCAAGGTAGTTAGTAATGCCAGTAGCACGGAAAGAATGGTTACAGATATCGATGTGGAGGTTCGCGTCTTGCCCACGTCGTTTTACCATTGACCAGGCGTTGCCACGCAGGAGCC
Organism: Cyanobacteria bacterium P01_D01_bin.156; assembly: GCA_039024555.1. Classification (GTDB taxonomy): domain Bacteria; phylum Cyanobacteriota; class Cyanobacteriia; order Phormidesmidales; family Phormidesmidaceae; genus Leptothoe. The sequence continues at coordinate 31,944 of JBCCQQ010000043.1, read as the reverse complement.
GTTTGTCACTGAGTCGGTAAACGCGGCTATGCTGTTGTGACCTAAACAGCGGCGTGCCTTTACCCCAAACAATCCCTTCCTGGGCTTCCGCAGCTTCAATATAGGCGTGGAGATATTCATTAGCGGTGTGATGGAGAGGAATTCCCATGTCTTTACCCCCTTTTTCATGGAGGCGGATGAGATGAGTGGAACCACGCTGAATGTAGTCTTCAACGTCCATTTTTAAGGTGGCGCTAATCCGACTAAAGGTGAACGTCATGAGCGCGATGAGGGCGCGATCGCGGAGGCCAATGACATTGCTCGTATCAATGCTATCGAGTAGCTGGCGCATTTCCTGGGATTCAAGGAAGGGAGTCTTCCCTTCTTTGATACGGTATTTGGGGCCTCGAACGTTTTCAGCAGGATTCTTTTCTAAGACACCTTGTTGTTTAAGCCAGTTGAAGAGTTCACGGATGGCGGCCAAATGCACGCCGATGGTGGTGGGCGCACCAGGGTGTTGTTCGATATAGGCAGAGATTGCAACAAAGGTGATGTCTTGGAGTTGCCCTGCCCCCTTGGCTTCACACCATTCTAAAAATTGTCGTACTGCCTGACGGTAGACATCACGGGTATTAGGGTTACGCAATTGCGCAATAAAGTACTCAACAAACTTTTCACTGACGGCATCACCAGACTGGGCAACAATGGCTGGCACTGGAAGTGACGAAGATACACCCACACCTGGTGTAACTTGTCCACCTTGCTCAACGATTTGTATTGCTTTTCCAACGTGCATCATAGAGGCCTCAATGACAGTACATAACCCCTTTTTATGTACTATGAAAACCTCTACCCTACAATCATGTATTTATGCAACATAAATACTAAAAGAGATTAAAAACAATAATTGTTATTGATATGTATTGACAAAATACGTACCGTCCTTTCAAAACTATCAATATTTAAAATGGTAATAGGGGTCTTCATCTATGCAATACCAAAAAGAGAAGTGGGTGTTTAATCTCTGGAAGTCCGATACCCGCCTCTACGTCGGTGAAGTGAAACAAGATCTCTTTGGGCAATGGATTTTACATCTCACCTGGGGTGGTCTTCATAATCGCCTGGGCAATTCCAAAACCGTCATGGCAGAGACCTATGAAGACGCAACAACATTAATGGAGAAAGTTGCAAAACGGCGAATTGCTCATGGCTACAGATTAGTAGGGTATTAGGGTATGGCTAGCTTTTGAATTCTTGGGTTGTCAGACACTACTGGTGGTATTTTTCTACATTTAGTAGAATCTTGTTTACTTATCCAAATATCAAGCCAAATGTGGCATATGCCATATATTATCGACTAATCATGCCGTTATGATAAATGCCAAAGACTATATCAAACTCAACAGAAAATTCGTCGAGATTAGCGAAATAGACGTTGAACAAACTGATGTTGAGAGACGCATCGCCTGGGGGCAATTATCGCCTCCTGGTTGGAGTAATATTCTCGCAGAACACCGCGTTGTTATTCTTTCATCGGCTGGCTCAGGAAAAACCCGGGAAATCTATGAACAATGCAGAAGACTTAAAGAAGATGGCAAGTACGCCTTTTTTATTCGGCTCGAATATCTTGCTTCTGAATGGGACGATATTATATTCGAAGAAGATTTTGGAGATATTGGTTCTCTGAGTGAGGCCGTTACTAATCGAGAAGAAATATGGATTTTTCTTGACTCCATTGACGAGGCACGCCTACGAGGGCCTGAGGCCTTTGAAAAGGCACTTAAGCGTCTGGCACCGCACATTCGCAATAATCTTCAAAATACACATATCATTCTAACTAGTCGGATTGGTGCTTGGCGTCCTGAAAACGATTTAGAACGCGTTAGGAGACTGTTTCCTTATACAGACAGTAATGAGAAATCGCGAAGTCACCACATCAAATTCTTCACGTTACACCGCCTTACGTCGGAACAGATTAGTCTCTTTATCAAGGCACGTAACGTGCCAAATTTTGAATCACTTTCATCAGCTATCGTTGGTTCAGACTTGGAAGCTCTAGTGAGACGTCCAAAGGATCTAGAAGACATCATCGCATTTTGGGAAGAGGAAGGATGTCTAGGTACCCGCCGAGAGATTATCGACAAGAGTATCAAGAGGAAGCTTGTAGAGTCCGATCAAGACCGTGCTGAGAGCGATCCGCTGACACCAAACAAGGCGTTATCAGGTTCTAAGAAGCTTGCAGCCTCGGTCGTTCTTACTCATCAAGCAAAAATTCTTGTCTCAAACAGTGTGGTATCAGGGGAAGGCTTCTCCATTCAATCTGTTCTAGAGGACTGGGAAACACCCGAGTGTTCTGCACTACTTGCGCGTCCCATCTTTGAACCAGAAGTGTATGGTTTCGTACGCTTTGATCATCGCGATAGTAAAGAATACTTGGCAGCACAATGGTGCTATGACCTTATTCAAAATGGTCAATCGCGGATGCGAGTCGAAAAGCTTTTTTTTAAGAATCAATATGGCATTGACGTTGTTGTTCCAAGTATGAGGCCCATATTACCCTGGCTTGCGATTTTTGATCAAAAAATACGTACGCGCGTCTTGGAAAATTGGCCTGAAATACTTTTAGAAGGTGGTGATCCCGCATCATTGCCTACATCTGCTCGAGAGGCACTTCTTCAAAAATACTGTGCACGATATGCTGTAGACAGGGGAGAACGATTATCTTTTGATTTCAATTCTCTACAACGTCTTGTCTCACCCGAATTATCCTCTGTTATTAGAACCCTATATAAACGGTATGTAGGACATGACGATATTAAAAGATTACTGCTCAAATCTATAGAGATTGGGAGACTGAGTGACTTGGCCGATATTGCTATCACCGCTGCTAAGCAACCAGAACAATCTCCGTATACACGTCTTGCCGCAATGCGTGCCGTAACGACTGTATGTGATCACACACAAATTGCGTCTGTTTGCGACGCAGTTTGTAAAGACACCAATCCAAAGGGAAGGAGAGAGCTTTCAAATATCATTGAAGTATTTGGGCCTGAGTATCTTTCGTCTAGAACTTTAATGTCATTAATCGCAAATATAAAATTGGAAGAAAGATATAGCATAGATAGCCTAAATCAAGCAATGCAGTCGTACGTGAAAACTTGCGCTTCTAACGAAGCTGAGCACGTAATATGTGAAGTCGCAAGCTTAATCCAAGAAGAGCCTTTCATCGAAAAGCGCTTCTTTGAGATTTCTAAGAGGTATGCATGGATGTTGGAGTTCGCTATACCTGCCTGTGAAAGACTTGTGGAAGAAAAGCATCCTGCAGCCTTAGATGTAACCGCCCTATGCGTCATGTCCCTGGCAAGTAGGGCTAGAGACTACAATATTGTTCATGCAAAAACAAGTCTTAGCGAGTTGATTCCTCAGTGGCGAGAGCTTAATTCCAAGCTGTTTTGGTCTGATGTTAAAGAGGCGCGAAAGTTACGTGCTGAGGAGAAAAGTGATAGGCTCACTAATTGGTGGCAAGCACGCGCATTTAGCAATCTATGGGCATTCGAAAAGGACTCGCTTGAGGAAATCATGGGATGGATTCAAACAAAAGAGCTTCAAGACGATAAGCTTGTCGCTCTTACTCTTGCATTTAAAATATATATAGATATGGATCGTCCGCCTAAATTGCGAAGACGACTTTGGAAGCTTGTTGAAGGAAATAAGGAGTTGAGCGCAACTCTCAAGAGACTTCTCAATCCGCCACAATTAAGTGATGCAGAAAAGAGCTACAGACGCAGTGAATTACAATGGAAGAAACGTCAAAAAAAACGTGAAGAGAAGGATGCTGAATTTCATGCACAGTGGCGCGAGGCACTACCCAATCATATCGACCAGATTCGAGAATTAACAGTACCTCCAGAAGATCATTACTGGACTTCGCAACAGTATCTTTTTAATCGTATGCGGGACTTGGACAAAGATCGGGATGACTGGGTCAAATACAATTGGGCTGACTTAATACCTGAAGTTGGGCAAGATGTTGCCGAAGCCATGCGTGATGGTCTCATGAAAATTTGGCGTCGATTCAATCCAACGCTCGTCTCAGAAGCAGGCGAAAAAAGTAATAGCACACCAGACCTAGAAATCATGGGATTATCGGGTTTAGAGATTGAATATCGGGAATCCGAAAATTGGCCATGTTCCTTATCAGAAAGTGATACTAAAAGAGCAGCGCGTTATTTGTTCAGTAGCTTGAATGGATTTCCTCGCTGGTTTGAACAGTTCGAAAAAACTTTCCCAGAAATTACACGTACTGTTTTTTTACAAGAGATCGAATGGGATTTATTCGAGAATCCCAATGAAAAACCGTCTCATTATGTGCTGTCGGATATTGCTTGGCATGCACCCTGGTTTGGAGACTATATCGCACCTGATCTTTTAAACTTCTTGCAGCGTCGAGAACCACAACATGCCAACACGCTTAGTCATGCACTTACCCTCATATTAAAGTGCGAAGCGATTACAGATGAAGAAGTCGCTGACTTGTGCGTTAAAAAACTTTCGGATGTACAAATGCTAGAGAGGTATCATCATCTTTGGTATGCAGCATGGGTATCAGTCGATCCTACCCCTGCGATCGCAAAGCTGTCTGATGTTCTGGCAACACTGGAAGATGACCAGGCTGTCAATATGGCAATTGACTTTATCAATGCACTATACGGTTCAAGGCATGAGTGCGGAATTAGTGTGCGCGAAAATTATAAAACGGCGAGTCACCTAAAAGACATCTATTTTCTTATGCACAAATACATACGGCGTGAAGACGATATCGACCGCATGAATAGCGGTTGTTACACCCCAACTAGTCGAGACAATGCACAAGATGCAAGAAACAACATCTATAAGGATATTTGTGATATTCCTGGAAAGGAAGCGTTTGATTCCTTGAGCACAATAGCACGTGAGGCCACACCAGGTCACGTCCAGTCATGGATGTTTACGCATGTCATCGCTCGTGCTCAAGCAGATGCGGATGATCCTTTATCTATTTTAGAAACGAACCAATTTGCCGAAGAGCTAGAATGCACACCAAGCACGCCGCGCAAATTATTTGACGTAGCGGTAAACCGACTTAATGACCTTAAGTATGATTTCGAAGATGGAGATTTTAGTACTGCCGAAGTCGTAAGAAAGACGAATGATGAGGAAGAACTACGCAATTATCTAGCAGCTCGTCTCATAAAATCAGCGAATGGCCGGTATTCCATTTCACAGGAAGATGAAATGCCTAACCAGCAACGTACCGATATACGCTTTGTGCATTCCTCTATAACAGGCATGGTGCCTGTAGAGCTAAAAATTGCTGATAAGGGTTGGTCAGGCACTGCTCTATTTGATAAATTGCGAGACCAACTCGTTGGTGATTATCTTCGAGACAAAAACTCGGAAAACGGAATATATCTCTTGGTTTATCGTGGAGAGAAACAAAAGTGGCAACACCCAAAAACTAAATCGCTTTTATCATTTGAGAAAATGGTAAGTGCTCTTCAAGAATACGCTGGGGAGATTATCTCGACTAATTCGGGAATTTCAAATATTGAGGTTATTGGTATTGATCTGAAGAAGCGGATGGAAATATATCAAAACTAGTGGCGACTTGGCTTAAATCAGCTCACCCCTAATTGATAAAGCAATAGAAGTTATGTGAGCGAGTACAAAAATAATTTAGTTTAAAGGTACTTGAGTGCATCAATAGGTATAATCCCATGGTCTTCCGTTGTATGCGCATCTTCCATTCTATCTGCACCAGTCACAGCAACACCGATAACACGATTTTCATGCAACACTGGGGAACCGCTAGCACCCGCAATAATTGGGATGTTAGTCAAAATTCTTCTTATGCCTGATACCATACGAAATCCAGTGATAACCCCAGGCGTGACCATGCCTGTATCACCTTTTCGATAATTTGGATAACTAACTAGATATAAGTTGTCTCCTGTTTGTAAATTATCAGCACAGCCAATTTCTAGTTGATTACCTATTGGGAGGTTGTTTACTTTAAGAATCGCCAGATCAATAGTCTCATCTTGAGATGTTATCTTGACTGGGTAGGTTGGCCCTACAGGGGCTGTACCTATAACCACTGAGTTCGAGCCCAGAACATGAGCACATGTGATCATTTGACCTTTTTCGCTGATAAAACCAGTCCCTTGTTTAATTGTATTCTCGCATTCGATGGGATAAACAGATTTCAATACTTCTAATGGTTTGATAGGACAAGCAGGTCGTATAACCCTCCTTATACGTGTTTCATTTTCAGTCAATATTGATGGAATTACGTCATGCTCAATCCAATGATTAATATGTTGCATCATGTTTGGCCAATCAGCATACGGTTCTAGGTAAGGCCCAGCATAGGTAAAACGATTTGATGAGTACGCTTGATATGGAAATACATCATGCAACTGCTCAGGAGACCAGATGCAATCTTTTGAATCTGGAAGCTGATCAACAAGCGTTGCTAAGTCTTTTTGATGATAGGTTTCTGTATACCCGCCTCCAACCCAAATGGGGCTTTGTGGATTAAGTTCAACCCAGCCACAAATAAACTGAGAGCCTAAAAATAGTTTAAATTGTCCTGCTGCCCCAGAGGGGAAAAAAGGTAAAAGATCAGGGAATGCTTTTTTGGCAATGGCGTGTACATGGTGACTGATAGCATCAGCAAAATCGACTGAAGAATCTTTTGTAAGCTTCCATTCCAGCATGGAATCACCCTTTGAACAGCAAGTTTCTATTTTATTCAACGGAGTATCTGTTCTTATATATTGAGATATGAGGCTTTGATTTTACAACTTTCCAGCATAAGCACAATCATTTACTAGCATAAGGGTGTCCGTTTTCAATGGCTGTATAAGTCATCAGATAATTAGCAAAACGCTTGGTTTAATCTGCACGTGACCATGTCGTATAAAAAACATGATTTCACGATACTACTGGAGTTATGGTGAGTTTTATCTCTACTAGCCTCCTGAACGAGATACGTACGAAATTCGGATCAACGCTGCTTAATCCTTGATCGATAGGGCTATGGCGATTGCAACCGCACTGCTAGAAACCGTTCAAACGGATGCCTAAAGAACTATAGCTATGGACTGTGGAACACAATGTAATAGGGGTAGTGACGCACCCCTATTAGGAACTTTATTTTTAGAAGAAGATGTCACTTTTGTGGCATTCAAATCTCTGAGTTGCATCCACAGCACAACTAATACCTTACTTTAAACCTTATATTCCTTAAAGAAGATATATTTAAAACATTCCCATCCTTGAAAACTTCTCGATAAGATCTCGCACATTATCGGTAGATATTGACGATAAAAGTTTTGAATTCCGTGTGAGTTCACCCTTCACTTCATCAAGTGCAATATCAATAAATTGGTTGATCTCTGATGTACGTAAAGTGGCTTCTTCATGAGGACTCCCATATGTCCATTCCTTACCATCATGAATAAATTTCCGATTTGGTGTGAAATCCGTAGGGGACTCTAAACCTTTCTCAATCCAATAGCTATCCCAGTCACTTCGACGCGCAACGTCATCTATTCGGTTATAAACTTTCTCGATTAGATTACGATCGCGGCCATTCACATCGGATACCGAAAACACTTGACTCATGGTGATAGCAATTATGGTTTACCACCATATAGTACATAAGTTCTGTTCGTAATGTCGACGTCCTCTAGCTCTTGACTGAATTCCTACAGTGCCCCTACAGTACATTGATGGCAGTTCAAACGTACTATAGGGAAAGAGTCGAAGTGTACGGCGGTTATATTCCGCTCAATCATTACGATATCCCTTTTTACGGTTGCCCTGTATCCGCAGGATTTCCATCACCTGCGGATGATTATGTTGAGCCAACACTGGATCTCAATGACTTGCTTATCCAAAACCCCGTAGCGACCTTCATGGTGCGTGCTTCGGGGGATTCAATGACGCCAGCAGGGATATTTGATGGTGATGTGTTGGTAGTAGACCGTAGCATCACTGCCAAAGCTGGCCGTGTGGTGGTCGCAGCGATTAATGGCGAACTGACAGTTAAACGTGTGCGCTACCAAGGAAGCACAATGTTCTTAGACCCAGACAACAAGAGATATCCACCTATTGAAGTCACCGAGTTTACAGATTTAACTATCTGGGGTGTGGTTACGAACGTGATTCATAAAATGATCTAGATGCCCATTTTTGCACTCGTTGACTGTAACAACTTTTATGCTTCTTGTGAGCGTGTGTTTAATCCTTCTTTGCAATCTCGCCCTGTGGTTGTTTTGTCGAACAACGATGGCTGTATTATTGCCCGTTCAGAAGAGGCCAAATCCCTTGGCATAGCAATGGGCGCACCTCTATTTAAAGTACGTGATATTTGTCGTAAGAACAATGTGGTGATTCTCTCTTCAAACTATGTTTTATACGGGGATATGTCTCAGCGGGTGATGTCATGCCTAAATACCTTTACCCCATATGTTGAGGAATATTCCATAGACGAGGCTTTTTTAGGGTTGGATGGTTTTGCACACCGAGACCTGGAGTCTTACATGGCAGAGGTTAAAGCAACCGTTCAACAGTGGACAGGTATCCCAGTTTGTATCGGTATTGGGCCGACAAAGACGCTTGCGAAAGTTGCCAATCGCATAGCGAAGAAACGCACTAAGACTGGCGTGTTCAGTCTGTGCGATCGCAGCATGCAAGATGAGATTTTACCTACGGTAGCCATCGATGATGTGTGGGGCGTAGGCCATCGGTGGGCTAAACGATTGCAGCCTTTAGGTATCAACACTGCTGCGGATTTACGAGATGCAAGCCCGAGAAGTATTCGTCAGCAGCTCAACGTCGTTGGTGAGCGAATTGTGCATGAGCTGCGCGGTGATTCCTGTTTAGCTTTAGAGACAGATATTGAACCAAAACAGTCGATCATGTGCTCCCGTTCATTTGGGAAGCTGACAACGGACAGACACGATCTCTTAGAAGCAGCTGCCAATTACGGCGTCCGTGCTAGTGAGAAGTTACGTCGGCAAGATGGGCGTGCTGGCGCTGTTCGTGTATTCCTTAAAACCAATCCATTCAGTCGTGTTGATGCCCAATACCGAGCAAGTAAAACATATGTTTTCAACAACCCTACCAATGATGCAAGACTGATTGTAAAGGCAGTGCGTCGAAATTTAGCCGCGCTGTATAAGCCTGGTTATCGGTATCACAAATGCGGGGTGATGCTGCTCGATATCGTCCAAGCTGAAGAAGCTCAGACCAGTTTATTAGCGCCTGCCAAATATACAGAACAAGACAAGCTCATGAAGATTATGGATACGATGAATGAACGGTTCGGCAAGGGCACTGTATTTCTCGCAGCGCAAGGCATTAAAAGAGATTGGCAGATGAAAAGCCAAAACCGTTCGCCCAGGTATACAACGTGCTGGAATGAAATCGCTATTGCTCATTGCTAGGGGATTGGTGTCTCAATGTTCTAGCTGATAAAATATAATTATAACGCTAGAACATTAGGTCAACATCATGGACGAACATTCAATCCAGATTCAAGCGACGTTGACGGCAGCAGAAGCCCTCGCGATCGCACAATTTATGAAACGGGCGACGTTTGATGATTACCTGCGTCGTGCGGTCGATAGCGATGAGGCATATACCATGATTGCTGCTGCCAGCAAGATTCGAGAGGCACTGGCTGTACAGGATATTGACCCTAGATAACGAAGAGCCCAGGTGCTGAGTATTGTTCTAGCTGATATACTTATACTGTTGCGCTAGAACAAATAGCCATGCCGAGGAAAAAATGCGGACTAGGCTTTAACTGTGCCTCCATGATGCAAGATGCTACCTTGGAGCCCAAAGACTGCCTCAATTGGGCAACCTGTGGCCGCGCTCAGGAATACACACCAGAAGAAGAAATCGAGCTAATCCGTATTCGGGTGGAGTCGCGACGACGGATACAAGAATATCTAAGGGTTACGCGCCATGCGGCAGCCCTAATGATGCTTCACGACCGTGGCTGTGCGCAGTCAGTTGATGATTTTGGCACCACTGCACAGATTGACGATCTCACGAGTCAATTATCCGCTCTTAGTGAGCACCTTCAGACCTATGAAGAAGGCTATATTGCCCCAGCGGGGGTGTTTGCTCATGCTTACAATGTGAAACGTCCCAGCTATGTCATTGAAGATGAGAATGGCGAGAAAGAACAAACCTGGAACGTTTACTGGTACAACAAATTAACAGCGACCGAACGAATTTTTGAACCAGCGGCAGAAGAGGATCGTGTACGAGTAATTCACTTGAGCCATAACGATGACCCACGCAACATTGAGGGTCGCTTAGGGATCGAAAGACGCGAACGATTGAAGATGGTCAATACTCGACTCAAGGCTGCACAGACCTTAATCGATGAAGCAATGGCGATCGCAATCGCACCGTTAGAAGTCGTTCAAACGGAGACCTAAAGAACTTTAGCTAGGGACTGTGCAACGCAATGTCCGAGCTCAACAGGAACTGCATTACCAATTTGCCTCATTGCTTCTGTCCAAGACCCTTGAATTCTGTAATTGCTAGGAAATGTTTGAATGCGCTTGGCCTCATAGGTAGTGAAATAACGTATCGAACCATCATGGTAACGAATCATATTTTCACCACCAGGAACGCCATGATCACCAGCCTTAATGGCTTTTGAAGGTAGGTCAATATAGCTACCTGTATGTCCTGGGTATGACCTAGCTCCGTCTCTATAGATGTGCTCAGTGTCAAAGCTGCCCGATGTATCTGGTTCTGGTAGCATCCCTATTTGATCTCTCACTGTTTTCCAAGGCTGAAATTGAGGTGGAAAAAGCGTTGGCTTATTTTTAAGACTATTGATTCTTTGTTGAACCCTTTTGTCGAGTTTCTCGATTCCTAAAGGTTCAGTATTATGTTTATCCCAATACGAGTAGTCGATATATTGGGAGTGCAGTAGGGCATCAATAGAATGTGTTTTTTTCGGAAATGACCACTTGATATCGAGATCTTCTCTAATACCTACGATAAAAACACGTTCTCTTCGCTGAGGAACTCCGTAATCTGCTGCATCTACTAATCTGAAAACCACATTGTACTTGGTGCCAGTGTATTGTCCTGACGTATGAATTTCTTCTAACCGAGTGAGGTGCTCTTCCCAAGATTCGGACTTTTTGGGTGATACCTCGGGATAGGTTAGTCTCAAGATGACATATTCAAAATAGCTACTAAAAGACTTTCTCAGAAGACCCTTAACATTTTCAAAAATAAATGCTTTTGGGTTACAAATAGCAATTGCTTTACAGGCGTATGGGAACATATCCCTTTGATCCATGCTGCCTTTATGTTTTCCACCAAGAGAAAATGGTTGGCAAGGAGGTCCACCAGATATGATATCAACATCATTAAAACTGCTAAAGTCAAACTCGCGTATATCGTTGTGATGAACGAGTGTACTTTGATAATTTTGTGCCAATGTTTGGCAGGCATTCTTGTCCCATTCAACAAAGCCTTGGTGGTCTATACCAGCGAGTTCAATGCCAGTGGCTAGCCCACCTGCACCTGCAAATAATTCTAAGCAAGAGGGTTTAGTTCTCTTCTTCATTGATGCCCTCAACAAATACGCCAATTGATTTTAATAGTTCTTCTTTACTGCTATGAATGCCTAAGCACTTTTCAGCCCACGCTCGCCCAGGATGACAGACATCCCAGTCTGATTTAGCTTGTTCATATCGCCCTTTCCCAGGATCATGGTTGCCAAACCCATCAATAAGAGTATTCCACAAAGGTTGGTACTTTCGTATTAATGCGGCTTCAACTGTTCCAATGAGGTCACTTTCCTTGCCTTCAAGAATCATGAAGCGGCAGTGGAAATCAGTAATTTCTAACCCTTCTCCAACAGTAAGGCTTCGTCCATGCTCTCTTAATCGTCCATGCAGCTCATATCTCTTGGTCTGAGCGTTTTGAATTTGCCTTGCTTGTCTCCAACCTTTTGGAACCGCTTTCCCTACGTAAATTGGGATACGAAACGCTGTTCTATTGATTAAGTTATATCTGGCATACACGCCACTCTTAGCGATGCAATATATTGCATAGACACCAGTGCCATGAAATCGTTCAGGCAGCGATATATTATAAACTGGCGTCCCATTGAAGAAACGTATCGTATCTTTGATGATTTCATCGAAATCTTGAGATGTATATACGTGTTCTGAGCGGTCGAAAGCACTCATTGTAAGTTTTGCTGTACTCGTTAATTTCTAGGGTAAACATTACAGCAAAGTATCCAGATTTCTACTACTATATGCACTGCATTCTGGACGTAACGGAAAGTTTATTAAGCTACGTCTTACAGCTGGCCTGTTTTTTTGGCTATCACAACACCAAGTATCAGCAGTGCAAGAAATATGACCCCACCCAAAACATCTGAGCCACTCTTGGTGTTGCAGCCTACGGTCAACATGGCATTGAAGGGATCAACCCCTTGTGAAGCCCAATAATCAGCACATTCATTCATTGGCATAGAATGCCCCCTACCCTGGCGATAGCCCCAACCGCTCTAAAATGCCAGTTGCCTCCTTGACCAGGATAGGTTCACCTGTAGCCTGTAAAGCCCGTAAGTAGGCGATGTATGCAGGATCAGGGGCTTTATCCCGCTGTTGGCGTTGGCGTGATTCCCGTTGTGCCTGTTCTTTGGCTTTCCGTGCAGTTTGCTGGGCTGCTAAGGCTTGCTTGATAGGAAGCGTAAGATGGAATGGATGTTGGCGATCGCCAGGTTGTTGCTGATGGCCATTTAAAGTACACCCTGCGTTTTTGATTTCTTTTGTATCTTCACCGCTCAAGTTGTTGCCGTTAGAGGAGGTACACCCAATCTCACCCAATAAGCTTGTAGGGGATGCGGGGGTGGCTTCACCATCCCCCGCCCCCTCTTGAAAGATCGGGGGGTCTGGGGGGTTTTCTACAGGCGCTGTTTTCGCACCCTCCGCTGAAGGGTGCCAGAGGTCTTTGTGCTTATAGAGGGTGGCCTTACTCATTCCGTTCTTAAGCAGTAGTGCCACACGCTCCTTAATGGTTTCTGGCCAACTGTTTGCCCTAAATAACCCCAGAACGGCCTCTTTGATTTTGACTCGTGCTTTATCCAACTGTTGCTGGTTCCACAGGGTTAGTTGTTTGACTTTAGGGTTCAGTACCTTCAATGGTGTGTTGTTGCCATAGTGATAATAGTGACTGGCTTCAACACACCGTGCCCAGTCCTGTGCTCGGCTCTCTAAATCATGTTGATGGCCACACCAGTCTTTGAAACCAGGTAAGCCCTTGGCTACCTTAACGATGTCAGCAACTAAGTCCTCGCCGGTGAGCGGTTCAGACGCTCCCAGAATGTGGCCAAAAATGTAAGACCGTCGGGCGATGCCACCCAATAATTCATTGGTTTGCCCCTTGCCTGTCCATCCAGGTTCGATATCAGCATTCATATCATTGAGAAACTTCTCGGCGCTGGTAGAGATGCGATAGACTGTGCGCTTTGATTGTGCGATCGTTTGTTCAAGGATGGTTTTGTCAATGCTGTTGCGCCGTTCCGTGGCCTGCCATAAACGAGCGAACGTTTGCGCTCCACCAGTAATGGGACATAAATCCTGATTCAACAGATATGAGCCCTGCTGCATGGGCAAGCGATGGCCATGATACAAACTAATAGAGCCATTGCTAGTAAAGGGTTTCGGGTTAGGAAATACCTCTAACCACCCTCCCAAGCATTTAAAGCCTCTGTTCTCTAGCAAGGTGGTGATGGCCAGGCCGACCTTCCACGATGGCAAATCAATATCAAAGGGAAAATATAAATGGAGCCCTTTACTATCAGAGCTGGTGACAGTGAGGTGTTCTTCTAATCCCAGTGGAGCAAGTGCATCCACTATTCTGTCAATAGCCATGCGGTCACGGCGAGGATGGTATGGGCTGCCAGCATCGATGTCGAGCATCGCATACCTGGTGTTTTTACCGAACCGAACCCCATAGAGATACGACCCTTGAATGAGTCTTCTATCACTTAGGGGATATCGAGATTCAGTGACCCAATCTGGTCTATGGCCAGGATCTGGATGTGGGGCAAAAAGAAAGTCATAGCGGTGACAGAACAGTCTCAGATATGCATCGTCGGTTTCTTTGACGCAAGTAAAAGACTGTGTCGACCGCTGCATTACAGGTGCAGGTGTCATGGTGCTTGTGGGTGAAGGGACAACACCACAAAGCAAGAGCATCACAAGCTACATGTTTTACAAAAAGTAAGAACATAGGTTGCAGAAACGACAACCTATCCTTTAAAATTGCACATAGTAACCCGTGAACGAATCTAACTCCTGGCCGCCAAACCTTTCGTTATCTCGTTCTCACTTGTGGTTCATTACGATAAAAATCAATTGACCTCCCGTCCTTGCCTGGTCTGGAGGTTTTTTGATGGGGATTTATGGGCTCATATCAGTACACCTGAACGCATCAATTTATTTCAGTGATCTTACGCCTAAACTGGCCAAAACGCTAATGATGAGCCGTTTACTGGCCATGGTTCAAGACGTTAACAATAGCTACTTACCTAACCCCTTAGCAAAAATATCCTGGTTGATTTGGTGCAGGGTGGCCGTTGCATCCCGCTTAATGGTTAAGGCGTTGTCTTCTGATTGATTATCAAGAAGTGCTTGACCGTAGCAAGCATCGGCGATCGCTCGGCAGCTTTCCCCAATGAGGGTAGGCAGTGTGGGCACGCCCTTACTAATCACTGTGGGGATACTGCTCATGTAGCCAATGGCTTTGACAAAGGGGTCATCCAACGCCAAACAAGGATAAATCTTGCACTGGCTATACCGTCCTGCTTGAAGGGCCTCTAGGGCTGAATGCTGCTCATCAGTGGTTGCTTTGGGCAACACCGCAATGAGTTTTGCTAATACGTCATCAGCGCCCCAAGTCGTTTGCGGATGAGCTGGTGTTGGTGTTGCCCCTTGAGACATTTTTACTTGCATTTGTGGCATTGGTTCAGTCCTCCTTCGCAGGTAATGTGGGTCGAATGGTATTTTGATCGTCGGCAGCGAACTGATACAGGTAGCCAGTGCCGTAGTGTTGAAAATGGTATTTGGTTAAACGGCTAAACAGCACTGGAGCTGGCGCATCACGGTTGGCATTCTTCAACACCCGCAGTAAGACGGCATTGAGCTTGCCGATTCTGATGTTTGCAAAGTTATGGCGGTTAGCCATGCTTGCATCTGGGTCGATGATGTTAGCCAGTGGGGATGCTGGAAAGTCGGGGTACTGGCCACTGGTATATGGCGGCAACTCGGATTTCCAATTGCAATAAAGCTCGAAGAAATCGGCACTATCAGTATCTAGACCCCGTGCTGCTGCCTCAATGTCAGCGCACTGTAACAGGTAGTCACGGTGACGACTGCAAAAAGCGCTGGAGATTTGGGTTAAAAGACCTTTCTTATTCCATGCCAAGTAATTGACGGCGGCGAGATAGTAGTTCTCCCACATGTCAGGCTCGACATGAATGTAATTAAGGGGGATATCAATATGCACGCGGTTTATTAAAACAGGAGACCTGAGTATCGTACCGCCTGCATGGGATCTTTTGTGGACATCAGTCATAAACTGTATGACACGATAAGTTGTAGATGTAGATTAACACGATTTGTGTTACTGTGGTTTCAGCAGTCAGCTCATGGCTGTTAAAACCCTATTCATGCCTGCCAGATGGCAGGTACCGCCCATGCGCGTCACCTTAAACGCGACAACCGAAGCCAGGCTGCGTGCTTTTTACCAGCTTTACGGCACGGAAGATCCCAACGAACTGATTCAGAGTTTGATTACCGAGCGCAATACACTTGCGCGATTGTTGCCGCTTCCAACCATTGCCTATGGCCCGAAAGCGGATACCAACAAAGTTCCTTATCCCAAAGGCGCATAACCAATAAAAGGCTTAAGGGCGCAGCGGATGATGCTCCACGGTGGCCGCTCCCGCTATTCCATGTGCTAACAGCCGATGGCAACAGCCATTCCGAAGACACCACTATCAACACCACTGCTCTCAACATCGACGACACCAACAACAAATGAGCTGCTCTATATAAGGAGGGTTTGATGCCCACGACTCAAGAACAAACAACAGAATATTTTACGCCCCTTGAATAACCAGAACATGCTGTCCTCAATGAACACTGCCCGTGTTACCGCCAATATTGAGACAGCTGATTACACCTCTCTATAGCAATTGGGGCAGTGGTCGCTGTCCCCTCTTCTCCCCATGACACAGGTTGACATCTCGACGATTCTTGATCAGGCCAAACCCCATGAACAGCACGATTGGGTGCTGACATCCGCGCAAGTGGCTGAAGGCTATGGCATCGATGCCAGTACCCTGCGTGGCCACAAGTCCAATAAAAAAGATGAACTGTTGGAACATCAGCACTGGATTAAAGAGGGAAATTCTACTCTCTGGACGAAGGCTGGTGTGGTGCAGTTGGGCTTTCACATCCAGTCTGAACGCGGCAAGCAATTCCGTGCGTTGGCTGAACAGCTGGTGCTGTCAGCAATGGAGCAGCAGCAAGCACCACCTGCGCTGGCCATGGATGCAGATGCTGGATTTCAAGCGATAGATGACATTGCCAAGACCATTGCTAATGCCGTCGCTCCTGATGCTGCCACTCACCTGCTCAAGAAGCGGGTGCGCTATCACCTCCCTGCTGCCATTGATCGAAGCCTAGAAGATGCGGGAAAGGCCCTGGGGGCATCACTGGCGAGTCAGTACGGCATCGACATGAGCGTCAAGATTACCGAGGCCATCGCCAGCTATCGGATGACACAAACCGCTGCGTAGTTCCCCCTGCCCCTTTGTATGAGGACACCTCTGTGAAATTCACCAGCCTCAAAAAAGTCTCTCGTGGTCGTGCCCTCATGGCGCGAGTGAAGAGTATGGCACCGCGTCGGCGCATTATTCTGCTGGCTGGAATGCCCATGGCCTTGATGACCGTATGGGCCTTGTTCTCGGCGATGAGTGCGCCCAAGATTGAGCCAGAAATTGCCCGTGATGTCGCACCATTGCGGGATATCTACAGTGACCCGATGTACTCGCTTTATGGAGCGCTGGGACTTACCCCTGATATGAATCGTGGCAACATTGATGCCCAAACCCAGGCATTAGCGATGGCGCACCTAGACAAACATGCCAAGCTGACCCAAGACCTGCTGACCAGTTACAAGCGAGACTTGTTGCTTGCTGGCGAGGTAGAAACCCTCCGTGCCCTCGCTCGAAAGGAGATTGAGGAAGGGACAGCAATGCCACCCACCGATAAAGTCGGAGATCTGAACTTCCAAACGTGCCTCGAATCAGGCATTCAACACGAAGACTGCATTTACCTGCGGTTCATGGGGGACGGCTTGGTGCGGATGCGTAATGGGCATGAGCAGCAAAACTATCAACTGTTCATTGATGGTGAGCGGGTCTATATGGCTGCATTAGCAGCACTGGGAGATGCCGCTGTGCGATCGCCAGACTTTTCCACTACGAAGCAAACTCTCAAAACGTATCGTGCTGCAATTCATGACGTGATTGATCTCAACAAGATGTGGATTGGAGAGATCGATAGGCCTTTGGCAACTATTCCACCCGTCACCCCTGATGGCGTGGAAGCTCGTATCAATAAAACCCTCGGGGACTAATATCGATGGCCTACCGCGATGATCAACACTTAGACCGTTCCGCCTACGGCACCACCCTATTGTCCGTATTGTTGTGCCTTGCTGGGTGGTGGCTTGCCACGCAAAACCCGCAGTTCTACAGCCGAGATGACTTGCAGCAAGCACATGCCTTCGGGGTTTCAGGGACTAACATTCCTGCTCAGTTCCGCGACCCTCGGGTGCGGCTAGGCGGGGTGTTGATGTCTGTCATGGGGTTAGGAGGGATTTGCCTGGGAGCAACCATGGCCACTAGCAATCCTAAAACCTTAGCCCCTGCATCTGTTGATGTTGTGGGTGATGGCCAGGATTTAGAACCTGATACCAAGACAGGTGATGCGATTGACCTCGTCACCGAGTGCCGTGATGTCCTGGGAAGTTTCCTGGCCGACAACCGCGTACTGAATGCTGCCATCGCCGCACGGTGCTTACTTGTTCATGGTGACCAAGGCGCTGGCAAATCGTTACTCAGTCACCAGCTCAGTACCTGGCGGCAAATACGTCGCGGTGACACGATTGTTGTTGCTAACCCCCACTACCACCACGACAGGCAAAATGGGTTGTATAACACCGCTGATGTCGTGCTTGGAACAGCGGAAGAGATCCGCCAGCAGCTGCCGAAAATCATTGCGGAGGCCTTGGCCACCCCGCGCAAGGTAGAAGGTCAAGAAACTAAGCAGC
Source organism: Cyanobacteria bacterium P01_D01_bin.156 (assembly GCA_039024555.1). Taxonomy (GTDB): domain Bacteria; phylum Cyanobacteriota; class Cyanobacteriia; order Phormidesmidales; family Phormidesmidaceae; genus Leptothoe. The sequence continues at coordinate 13,518 of JBCCQQ010000043.1, read as the reverse complement.
GGGTTTCCATCGTGCTGGAAGAGTTCAGCAATTGGCATACCTCGCTCTATCATTTAGGCGCAGTCGCCGAACAAGTGATCTTTTCGGCCTCGCAAGACCTGCGCAAAAGCATTCTTAATTTCATCATTCCAGTCCATGGTCTTAAGAAAGGCATGCTGGGTGGGGAAGCCATGGATAGTGGCCGCACCGCCCGTCTGTTAGATCAATCCGTGGTGCTCTCGCTCGATGTGGACGATTCTATCGATGACGACGATGACGATCCCACATGGACTGGCCGAGGAGAAGCCAGCCCCAGGGGCGCAACTTATGAAGGCGGAAAGCGGGTGAAGTTTCAGCTCCCTGCCCTCCTTGGCCCCAACCACTACCCGCAACAATTCGCCCCTTACTTTACGGCAGCGGTCAACGCTTTACGTCCATCAGCGTCCATCAAACGGACGGCGGCAGAACAGCTCATGGACGCCGTAGAACGGTGGGAAGACGCTACACCTAGAGACGCCGACATCGTGGACGGATGGGTGGAGGATACGCCGTTTGTTGCTGCCACTGCTGGCGTGACCCTCAACGGTAATCGTGATGATTGGTGTGCGTTGTTTGACCTCCCTCACGCAGCCGCATTTTGTACCTGGCTGATCAAACGCCAATTTATGGATGGCCATCAGCTACTTGTCAGCAAGATACGGGACGACTGGGGCAAACACCATCTGGATACAACTGACGACCTCATTAAATTTCTAGCAGTGGTTAATGCCTACGGCTTAGGGGCGTTTGATCATTCAACCAGTCCCAAGCATTGGACGCTGAAAGTTGCCTATACAACGATGCCAGACCCCGCGTCGTTCCCAACACCTGTGGAAGTGCCCTAAAACGACCCAAAAAGTGCCCATTCGGCGGCGGCACCATAGACCCCTAAATCGCGGCATTGGCCGTGTGCCAAGCGCCTTAGCAATGCCGCTCCCCTGCCCTTGCATAATCTCTGAGGAACTCACGATGGATAACCCCAATAGCCAAGAAACACGGTATGAAGAACGCGGACGCCAGCGCCGCAGTAGCCGCCGTCAACGCTTTCGTGGTGTTGGTGCTGACTTTGCCACCACTGAAACTGCTAAGGGGTTTGGCCTTCTCCCCAACGCGCTCTGGCACCCAAAGCGCACCTTCTACAACCTCTCAGGCCTTATAGGTTTAGTAGCCCTGTTATGCGTCAGCTTTGAAGGCATCATGTATGGCCTGCAATCCCCTGCCGACCGTGCAAACTATCGCCCGTTTCTACTCCAACACATCACCTTTACTGGGGTGGACGGTCTGATTGGACTGAAGAATAGCGTGCTCAAAAGCGTACATCAAAGTACCAAAGGCACTCAGCCAACCCCGCCACCAGATGAGTACGAGGACGGAGACGAAGAGTAATGCAAACAGTTCAAGTCATGATTGTGTCCATCGCGTTTTCCTATGCATTCCTCAATTGGTGGGAGCCAGGGTTTAAGCGATATGCGCTGTTGGGGACACTGCCAGACCTGCCAACGATATTGACGGTCGATCGTGCAGATGCTGGGGTGAAACCATGAGCAGCACAGGCCTTAAACGGACACTCACCAGTTGGACGCTGACAGCGTTGGTAGCCTCCCCTGCCTTCGCCTATTGTCTCCACCGTCCGTTTCATCATGGGGTCAATGTTGCGCTGGCGTTGGTCGGTGTCCCTGGTGCTCGCGAGCGGGTTGGTACTCGGTCTATTGACTTAACCAACGATGCACCAGCGACTGTAGGAGAACAGATTGGTGGCTACCGAATAACCTCGGGGTTTGGCGTCCGCCGTCACCCTGTTACAGGTGTCCAAAAGCCTCATAAGGGAGTGGATGTGGCAACCCCAGTGGGTACCCCTGTGTATGCGCTTGCCAGTAAGGAGGCTGGCTCCATGGTACGCGTGACCTGTTGGAACGATAAGAACGGTGGAATTATTGCGCTTATCTCCGCTGACCTGTTACCAGGGAAAACCGTGAAACTGATGCACTTAGATGCGTGTTATCGAGGCGTCCACGGCCAAGGCGATGTCATTGCGAAGAGTGGCAATACAGGTCTCTACACCACTGGCCCTCATTTGCACGTAGAGTACGTGTTGGCCAATGGCACCCATACACCGCCTACCGTATCAGTCGTAAGTTGGCTCCTGACAGGAATACCGCCTACTAAGGACGGTGAAACGGTAGCCCCTGCCCTGACGGACACGGACATCGTCTGTGCTATTGGTGCAGCGGAGGGCACGCGAGATAGGAACTGTGATCGCACTGCGGCCCATGAGAGCCACATTGACCCTGGTAATGGCGTCCGCAATCAAGGGACATTCTCCTATCAGCATGGTGCAGCTAGTGCTGAAGAGGCAGACGCTAAACAGTTAGCCAACCTGCGCAAGATTGAAACAATCATTTTGGATCGTGCCGATGCTGCTGGCGTGACTTTGGAAACGGTGGAGTTGTTGTCGATTATTGACCAATACAACCAGTCCCCTGCTGCTGCCCTGGGCCGTAATGGCACCCTAGATCGGATAATTGATGCTAGAGCGAAAAGCTACATTAACCCTGACACTGGCAGGCTAGATGCTCCAGGGTTGGGAAACACCATGCCCAACGTGGTACGTGACCAAACACGCCGCACCGAGGCCATTGCTGACTCTTTAGACCAGCGCCATCTATTGCCATAGGAATGCCCCATGCTCTTTACCTTGAAGCGTCCCACGTACAAGCAACTTACCCTAGATCTGAAGTTACCACCTCCCAAACGCCGTGGCATTCCCCGCTGGTGGACATGGGCTGGCAGCATTGTTGTTGGTGGAGCTGGTTTGCTCAATCTTGGGATTAATACGGCACTAATGGCAGATACAGAACCAGCTCCCATCGTCCGTCAAACGGACGCAGCGACAGACAATCAAGCGCTACTGGAGGATCTCCTCGCGTACATGAACACCCCTGAATATAAAGCCAGGGATGCGGCACGTGTTAAGCGGTTACGTGAGATTGAACTGCAACTGGCGGCGGCCAGACAAGAAGAAGAAAAAGAGGCCCGCTATCAGGAGAGTTTTAATGGTGGCATCACGCTGGATACTCCAGCGGGCACACCTATCTACGCGTTTGGTCAATCCCATGACCAGGTGGAGGTGAGTTGTAAGGACACGGAATTTGGAGCCGTTGCAACCCTTGCTAGCAGCGCCACGCCAAACGTGTTTTACAAAGCCCAATACCTAAGCAGCTGTACACCAGGACTCGTCACGCCTGGTACCCTCCTCGGTGAAACGGTGAGCAATCTTGGATGGTCTGAGCATAGCCAATTGAATGGAGCAGCGCAGGAACCGCAGCAGCCTCCCCTGGAATGGACGCTCACAGGATATAGCGGTGAGTATCAGGCCCCTGCCCCAGCTAGTCAAGTGGATTGGGGTCAGGTTATCCAGGATATTAAAGGACGATTCAATAACTAACCCTGAGAAAGAGAGAATGCTTTTAGATCTTTGAATTAGCTGTGCTGGTTTGTAGAATCTCGTTTATACTGTGAGCATATCAGGTTGGCACCCGTTCCAAACGTCAACCACAACAACCGCCCTAATCCTTAAAACCCTTTGTGGGTGGGCGATGCATCAAACAGAATTTGGGGAAATTGAATCATGTTTGAACTGTACTTCGGTGCATTCGATATCCTGCTCTATGGGATCGCATTTGTGGTCTCGATCCATGTTGCAAATGTTCTTTGTGACCAAGCTGAACAGGCACAGATGGTGCCTCCACTAGCAACTGTAAACGAAGCTCCCTGTCCCACGGTTGAGCGTCGTTGTGTAGCGCCCAGGCCGATCGCGGCGATTGCTGTAACTAAGCCCCCAGTCAAGGTCATTCCACCCGCGACAGTACCGATGACCATGGAGACAGATAGCCAAGAACCGACCGTGACCAATGAAGAAATGACGGTTGATACAGTAGTCAGCACCACGGAAGCAGCGTCCCAGCTATTAGATAAACCCATGTTGCAGCTGGCCGATATCAAGATTTACAAGCTACATAAGAAGTCTGTAGTAAAGGTCAGCGACCTTCCCTTTGATGTACCAGAAAACGTGAAACGGTACAGTTTGCGCGGAGAGCCAGCGTTGAGATTAGAGGCGTTAGAAAAAGCTGTGGAGGTTGTGTCCTAGATGAGCAAAGTGGGCTGGCAAGCCCTGCCCCACGATTTTTAGGAATTGATCGAAAAACTAAATGATATTCAAGTATGATTCTTGCATCTGAGACGAAACAAGGTACTTTGCGAGACATGAGTAGTCATAAAATCGCAGTTTGTGGACGTAAAGGTGGCGTTGGTAAAACTACGACGGCGGCGTGCTTGGCTTCTTATTATGCATCTCACGACATTCGTGTTTTAGTCGTTGATTTAGATCCTCAGAGTAATACAGGGTATGTATTAGGTGTTGACCCCGTTGCGCCAGGTAGTGCTGAACTCATATGTGGTGATTCACCTACTCCATTGAAAGCTGCTGAAAACCTATTTGTCCTTCCTGGTGGTGCTTCTCTTCAAGAAAATGCAGTACAGCAATCCGATTCAGTAGAACTTGAATATGCGATCAAAAAGTTTTCTGGCTATGGTGTCATCATCTTCGACTGTCCACCTGGAAATGATCACTTAGAGCGACTGGGATTAATTGCTGCTGATACTGCATTGATTTGTACAAATGCCCATCCTTTAGGAATTGTGGGTGCAGAGAGAGTCCTGAGTGAAGTCAAACGAAGACAGGATACCCAGCGAAAAGGCCCTAAGCACTGTGCATTAATACTGACGCAGATTAATAAATCTCGCAGCTTAGATAAAAATATCCCTGGGCAACTTGCTAAAAAGCATCCTGATACTGCCCTGTTTTCGATTAGTCAAAGAAGTGATTTTCACTGGGCTACTGCTGCGGGCATTCCATTTATGGATAATTCTCCGTCTGCAAAAGCTATTAGTGACATAGAGGAAATTGCGATTTGGGTAGCTAATAAAGCTGACAAGCGTAAAAAATAGGAGTTACTCTAATGGCGGCCAAAAAGAAGAATCTGGATGTTTTAGCCTCTTTAAATGCTTTCAGTGACCAGATGGCAGATAAGGATAAGGAAGTTTCAGTTCGACGCTCTGAAGAACGTGGGGAATTAAGCACTATTCCTATCGATCGCATTCAATTGCGTGAATCGGATACTAGGCCTTTAAATAAGAATCATGTTGCTAGTTTAATGGAGTCCATAGCTGCTCTTGGTTTAATTGAGCCATTGGTTGTGGACTCAGATAAAGTCCTACTAGCTGGGGGACATCGACTTGCTGCGATTACGCTTTTGCAGGAACAAGATATAGATTCGTTTAAAAAGCATTTCTCGAACGGTAAAATTCCAGTTCGAATCATGCCATTTAAATCAGTTGAAGAACCACAGAGAGCACTTCAGATTGAAGTGGCAGAAAATGAGCATCGACGGGACTACACACCTGCCGAAGTTAGAAACATTGCTGATTACCTTCGTGAAGTAGGTTATAAAGACAGTCAAGGCAGGCCAAAGAAAGGCGAAAAGGCACTGTTGCCAGCGCTTAGTGTCGTTATCGGTAAAAATATTAGAACTATTCAGCGGTATCTAAAGGATGAACCGAAGAAAAACACGACATCTGTCGTGTTTTTTCTCAAGAAGGCAAAACGGTCTTTAGAATCATGGAATAAAGGTGTTAAGAGCACTAGAAGTAATAAGGAGCTGCGAGAAAAGGTTTCTGAAGTCCTTAGCCTCATCGAGATAGAGCTAGAAAAAGGCAACACCAAGTGATTTTTGCTTGTGCAGTTTTTGCGCCCTGAGTACGGTTCCCCTTGTAAATATTTTAGAAGGGTAGGGGAGCATGACCGCCGAACAAGTAAATCCTCAGCAACCATCCAGGACAATTAGTAGATTAATAGATGCTGCTGAAGCAATAGCGTTAGATCCTGAAACTGGTGAACAAGATAAAGCTTTTTTGACACGCCAGTTGGTTCAGGTCACGTTGCCTCACTCAAACCCTGGAAAACTAGACATATGGCAACGTAACAACGGTGACTTAAGTCTCTCGATTCGACCAGGCTGGGATCACGAGAAAAATCAAGCGGTCGGCCTTCCTTATGGTTGTATTCCTAGATTGCTTCTCTTTTGGATAACAACAGAAGCACTTAGAAATAAGAGTCGTAAATTAATGCTTGGTGATAGCTTGGCAAGCTTCATGCGTGATTTAGGCCTTAATCCTGCAACTGGAGGAGGGGCTCGTGGTGATAGCGCTAGGTTAAAAAAACAAATGGATAGTCTCTTTAGGGCGACTATTAGTTTGGAAGTGAATCGCAATGATGGTGCTACAACAGGTAAGCGTTGGCTTGATATGCAAATTGCGCCAGAAGGGGAGTTTTGGTGGAATTTCAACGAGCCAGAAGCCACGAGTCTATTTGGATCATGGATTGAGTTGGGTGAGAAATTCTATGAGGCTATTGTTACATCGCCAGTGCCAATGGATAAACGGGCACTAGGGGCGCTCAAACAATCGCCTATGGCGTTAGATTTCTATGCTTGGTCAACCTATAAAACATTCTCCCTCAGCCAAGGGAAGAAAAAAGAGCAATTTATTCCATGGCGTTCGTTTATGGCTCAAATGGGGGCTGATTATAGTGATGTCAAAAACTTCAAGCGCAAAATCAAAGAAGCGATTACTAAGGTTCAAGTTGTGTACCCAGACCTTAAAATTGATGATGCCCATGGTGGTTTTATCATCAAACAGAGTCGACCAGCTGTATCCCAAAAGCCCCCTAAACGGGTGATTTCGTAAAAGAGACGGTGAAACGGTACCCCTTGTTTAACTAACTGATATGAGGAATAATTTTAATTTCAAGACGGTGAAATGGTACCCCCTTATGGTGAAACGGTACCCCTGTGAATAAATCGATAATCCGCAGAAATGTGCTAAATACACCCTCTTTGTGCGTAAACCAGTGGAAAAAACTAGTTATCCACGGTGAAACGGTACCCCCTAGCAATTAATTGATAAATAATAAGACTCAACGTTATCCACGGTGAAACGGTACCCCCTATAAGGGTGAAACGGTACCCCCTTCCTATAGTTATACCTATAGATTATTTATTTACCTTTAGTAGGCCATGCGAGCCTGTGTATAACCTATCGGTTACACAACAGTCTCTTTGTCCAGCAAATTACCTAATTTATTAAAACAAGAAGTTTGATTGTTTTAAGAATAGAGCACTGCCTTTAAAGGAACAAACATTGCTTACAAAACTAAGGTAGCAAGATAATCGAAGAACAATCTCATTCCGATTACATGTAAAAAATGAGAAGTTATAAGAATTAAGAAAGAACGGTGAAACGGTACCCCCTTAATCCTGACTAATGTCATATTTTGAAAAACGTCTGTGATTTGGGCCTGTGGAATTGTGGTCAACGACGAAGGCGTTGTCCAAATGGCTGTGAAAAACCGTGGGTAAAACGGTAGTGTTATCCCTGTTTTTCATTAGGCATGGCAAATCCATAGGTCATACTGATTGCCGAATAGATTAAGTAGTAGGTTTGAACTTATTAGTATGCCAGTTTAGTACTGCGTGCTAGATATTGATATTTAATGACGTAGTACTTAATCAGATGCTTAGATCGCTCTCTACATCAAATTTATGAGCATTCAGACCCTATTGCGATCATTGGGGTGTTAGTACTAGCTACCTGATAAATGAGTTTTTCAAAAAACGCGCTGGGCTAATTGATTTACAACGTAGCCACCAGGCATCTGACCCAATGCGTCGTTAAAGACCTGGTTGGCAACACCACCGACTGTAAGCATGCCAAGCGTGATGACACCAACGAAGGCAGACTCTTGCCAGCTCCAAGTCTTAAAAAAGTTGAAGCTGTAGGATCGTTTTTTAGGCCAGAAGAGGGGGACACCAGAGGGTGTCATACTATCGCCGAGGATATGAGACAGGTAGCCAATAATAAGCGGCGCAACGAGCCAGGCCCAATACCCATAGCCAGGAAGCATCATAATCGCGATTAGAAGGCCGAGGAGTAACGTTACAGCTAATAGGCTATGTGTGAAGCCTCGATGACCAAAAATGGATGCCAGAGGGACGCTAATGAGTAAAAAACGACGACCCAACGCACTTTCTGGGTGGTCAAGATCGGGAAGTAGTCCTCCGATGGCAGCTGTCATGGTGCTTTGCACCTCGATAGGCTGCCCAGTCGCGATCGCAACCAGCCACCAAGACGACATGGCAAAGGGGATGTGATTACGTGCCATCATGGCCCAGATATAGCCCGACATATGATAGGTGGCACGTTAAAAAGCTAAAGGCTTATCTCAATCATCCCAAGGGTTAAGGATTTTCACCCCAGTGTCTGCAAGGTGCTTGGTGTTTCGAGTAACCAATGTGATGTCGTATTCAATGGCAGTAGCTGCAACCAATGCATCTATGGGGTGCTGCTTTCGACAATTACCCAGATGCCCCCAGCATTCGATAATCGACTCTGAAAGGGCTAGTACTTTATTGCTGTAAAACAGCCGAACATCACTAAACCATGTCTCTAGTGCTGCTGCCTGTGTTGGATCTTTATGGCGGATTTGGTGAATACCCGCGCGAATTTCACCAATGGTGATCAGGCTGATATAGAGGTCATCTGGTGCTTGTTGTTGCATCCAAGAACACACACCAGGATTAGTCTTTTGTCGTCTTTGCGCAGAGATAACGCAGGTATCGAGGAGGTAGGTCACAGCTGCACATTACGCGCCGCACCCGTACCACGCTCGAAAGGATCAGTGGTTTCATCTGATGGTGCTTGAGGAATCGCAAGTAACCAGTCTTTGAACGATGTTGAAGGATTGAGTTTTTCATAGTCTTCAACAGACAACACGACGGCATCAGGCACACCACGTTTAGTGATGATTTGTGGCCCTTCGGTGTGCGCAAGGTTCAAAACCTCACTCAGCTTGCTTTTTGCTTCTACTAATTGCCAATTCATGGTCTAGGTAGACTAGACCAGTTAAGACAATAAATCAAGATATTTCAGAGAAAACAGACACAGCTAAGGGCGTTGCCCTCGCGCCCACAAGGGTAAAGGCGATGCCCGATTATCTGTCAATTTTCCCCTGACCTTTGGTCATTCCTCGCGGACGCTACGCTTCAAAATTGGCAGATAATCGCCCTTGTACTTGCTACCCCCTCTCGCCGAGGGGCAGAGGTTGAAATTTTTTCAACCTCAAAACCCAGAAAGAAGAGTGAAATGATCAGTGAGATACAAATCTATGTTGCCTGTTTAGCGGCTTATAACAATGGCATTCTTCATGGTGAATGGATAGACGCCACTCAGTCCCTTGATGAGATGAAAGTCGCTGTGAAATCGATGTTAGTCGCGTCCCCGATTGAGGATGCAGAGGAGTACGCGATTCATGACCATGAAGGTTTTGAGGGATGTTCTATAGGGGAATTTAGCAGCCTGGAAACCGTACATGAGTTCGCTAGTTTTATCGAAGAACATGGTGAGATAGCACATGACTTGCTCGCGCATTTTAGTGGCTGTACTGAAGAGGCTAGTAAGGCTTTGGAAGATAGCTATTTAGGAGAATACGATAGCGTTGAAGACTACGCGCGTGAACTTTACACCATTCCAAACAATTTAGAATTCTATATCGACTACACAGCCATGGCTCGAGATATGGAAATGAGTGGCGATATTTTCATTATTGGCAGCGGAAACGGGATAGCGGTGTTTTGCAACCACTGACCCAGAAGTAGGGCGAAAGCGCAACCAAAATAGGTAGTCATAGTGTTCTAGCGGACTACACAAATATATTCTGCTAGAATACTATGCGATCTTTCTTTGCCGAACCTAGCGTTGCAAAATCTTAGCAAAATCTTATTGCCAGGTGATGATTGTCACCGTAGAAGTGAAGGAGAGCAGAAGAGGGGTAGTTTGGTTGGGGAACCAAACTCAACGAGGGATGAGTGAAACCGAAGAGCCGCAGCCAACACCGACGCAAGACCTTTGGCATCACTATGAACTGGTGTTTAATTACCTAAACGGTGACCTGTTCGACGAAGAACTGCCAACGTGTGTGCTGAATTTTGCGACTCATGGCGGGTCAAATGGCTACTTTACAGCAGAGCGATGGATTAAGACACGAAATAATGAAATGGTGCAGAGCGCTCATGAAATCAGCCTTAACCCTCATTTATTAGAAACGTCGATCGAAGAATGCCTATCATGGCTGACACGATTGATGGTGCAGCTATGGGTGTATGAGCAAGAGGGCGCATCAACGGCCCAGGGCTACTACAACAAGACTTTCACGGATAAGATGTGGGATATTGGGCTTCCCGCTACAGACACGGGGACACCGTCAGGAAAGCGGTACGGTTTTACGATGAAACACTGGGTGGTACCAGATGGAAGATTCAAGGCTGCAATGGATCATATGCCGCGTGAATATTTCCCCTGGAAAGGGGATAAGCGCCGCCCTGTGAAGACTAAAGCGAAGCCCTTGGAATACGGGTGCCCTAAGTGTGGATTCACCTTTAAAACAGTGCGCCGTATGCGTGGTATCTGTATGACGGAAGACTGCAATACATACTTTGAAGAAATAGGGGCACAGCAAGAGCAAAAGCCCCAAAAAACGAAAGCAGCCTAGAGATTAAACTCGCCTGATAAATCCTCTGTAGGTGCCTTGATAATTGATGTCTTGACTGTCTCACCTTCCCGACGCCGTTTAGATGTTTTAGATGATGAAGCCTCTTTATTTGCACGCTTGGATGCGGTTTTCTTTCGAGACGAGGGTGTGGCTTTAGCTTTAGAGGTTTCAGGTACTGACAGCCCGAATAAAGCACGCTCAGAGGCGCGTGTGAGGTGAGCATCCATGATGTCTGTTAAAACCGCCTCAGACCACTGAACACCCGCCATTGAATCTTCCCCATTGACGAGGGTATAGATGACCTTTCCAACGAGCTGTTCACGCTTGTGTTGCCGTTTACGTAGCTCCCGATTTTTTGCTTTTTCGATATCTTTAATCTGCTGATCAATGGCTGCTTTCTTGTCCTTTAATGCTGCAAGTTTTTGCTCGATTGATTGAGGCATGGGACACCTTAAGAAAGACCTATGACCACGATAGCAAACCTGAAAAAACTATAGGAACCAACCAAGTAAGTGAACGATTGCGTGCATGCGTAACGAGGGATTAACGGCTTGCGTTTAAGTTGTGTCGTGGTCGTCACAGGGTGTGACTAAATACACGAAAGTGCTGATGGTGCATTGCAAAATGCCGCCCCCCAATTACCGTTAGAAACGCTACTATAAAAATATAGCAAGCCGTGTGCTGTCAGACAAAAACCACAAGGGTTTTTTCTGCCGCACAGCTTGTCAGGGGGAGGTGTCCTCCCCGCTGAACCCCCACCTTGGAAAGGTCTGAACCTTTCCGCCAAAACTGGGTTTGGCATTGGGCATCCAAGAAAAACAAGAGAGCAACTTGGAATGGCAGAGGGAACCCAGTCCGAGCATCCACCGTACCGCCGCGTGACCTTGCGGTTTAAGTGGGAAGAGTGGGCGCAAATCGAGCAAGATATCGACACGGCGGGGGTGTCGATGAATGAGTATTTTCGACAGTTGGCTGTGGACGCGCCAGTGCCGAGAAAGAAGCACCGTGTCCCAGCAAATGATGATGCCAAAGTGGTGCGTCAGTTTGTAGGTCAGATGGGGAAGATAGGAAGTAATCTAAACCAATTGGCGTACTTAGCGAATGCGGGCCACCTCCGCAGTGATGAGACGATGAAGCCTAGCCATGCGGCTATCGCTGCTTCGTGTAAAGCGTTAGAGGACATGATGGCTGAGGTAACCCGAACGCTCATGGGGTTGAAGGTCGAAGATGATCATTAAATCGTCCCAGCGCAGTGGGGTGAAATCTCTGGCTAACCACCTGACAAAGGTGATTGATTTTGATGGGGTGGAGCAAGAGATTATTATTAGTGGTTCAAGGAACCTAGCTCTGCATGATGATGTGCATGAAGCACTGCAATGCATGGAGTTTATGTCGCAGCTATCATCCCGTGTTGAGAAGCACATGTATCACATCAGTGTGAGCCCTGCGGAGGAGCTAGATGAGGAACAATGGGGCAGGGCGTGGTGGGCCTATGAGGCAGAGTTTGGACTGAGTGATCACCCGTTCATTGAGGTGACCCACATTAAGAAAGGACGCATTCATAAGCACCGCGTCTATGAGCGGGTGGACACGGAGACATGCAAGGCAATCGAGCTGTCTTTTACCAGAATTAGAAACGAGAAAGTCTCACGGATTTTAGAGCACCAATTTGGTCATGACCTGACGGTGGGGAAGCATAACCGCACGGTGATAAAACAGCTAGCCGAAGAGGGGCAGCATGCGATCGTGGCATGGATGAAAGGGGAGCGTGCCCATGAAGCAGAACGGCCTGTGGCTGAGATGGACTACCAAGACCATCAGCAGACTTGGCGAACCAAGGTGTCTAAGGCGCAGGTGAAAGCAGATTTACGTGAGGTATGGGAGCGAACTGACAATGGTGCAGCCTTTGAAGCGGCGATCGCAGAGAAGGGATTGCTGTTGGTGCGTGGCGATCGTCAGACCAAACTGACAGACCCTGATGGAACCGTGCGACGGGTGCCATCGTTTGTGGTGATGGACTGGACAGGAGGAACACATAGCCCGAGGCGTTTGATAGGGGTGAAGGTTGCGGCACTGCATGCGCGGTGGGCAGACTTGAACCCAGCGTATTTGTTGACCGTAGAAGGGCAACGGTTAGCCTTACAGCAGGAACACATCACGGAGGACGAAGAAGCGTCCACCAAACCAACGGAGACGGACACAGCGGTGTTGGCTGCGATGATGACAGGGATTGACCGTGAGATTGCTCAGTTAGAGAAACAACTGGCTGTAGAAACCCCGTTAATGACGGCGGTAGCAGCGGTGGGCTATACCGCCAACTGGACAGCGATGGATGCGTCGCAGCGGAAGCCTGTTGCCCCACCGCCTGCCAATGACCAGGCCCAGGTGTTTGATCATCGTGGGTTAGTTGAAGAACAACAACATTGGCAACAAACAGCAGAGCAGGAACGAAGTAGGCCGCAGGATGGGTTAGGAGACGCCGACCCGATATCCTGGGGCCTACATAGCAATACATTGCGGGTGATGATGACCTACGATACTGAGGCTGCACGGCAGGAACGAGAGCGGCGGCTTGATGTTGCCTTGAAGGTTGCCAATGCTCCACTGACAAAGAGGCCAACGCCGTTGGTGCGGTATGTCCAGCTGCTGGGGGAACACGTGAGTCAACGTGGGCGATCTTCGTATCGGTTGGCTGATAGATTCTTAGCGGAGCGATTGGCACGGCTGGGATATAGCCGTGGGCAGCTGCGTCGGGTATTGGCACAGGCGAGTCCTGGTCTGATGGCTTATCAACCATCGCAGCGCGTGTCGTACATCAATCAGTTGGTGAATCGGGT
>JBCCQQ010000042.1:0-56420 GCA_039024555.1 Cyanobacteria bacterium P01_D01_bin.156 | reverse complement strand
TTCTCTAGATAGCTTTGGTAGATTGACGGTATCATAGGGCGTGATAGGTCGTGTTCGTAAAACTAGCCTATCTTTTTTTATCTACCCATTCTTAACCACTGAATTTATAAGGCTTGCAGCAGTTGTGTAACCCCGTCAGCGTAAATATAGATTTTCTTGTTAATTTGGTGCCAAGTTGCAATGTCTACTTTGGGAGTTGACGGATGGTTAATTCAGTTAGGTTTAGCAACGGTGATCAAATGCCCATATTGGGATTGGGCACATGGAAATCTGCCCCTGGCGATGTCTACAATGCTGTGAAGCATGAGATCGCACCCCCCTTAATATCGGTACCGCCATCCAGCTCAAAGGTTTCACCCTAAACGAAGCCAAACCCTTAAGTACTGATCTAGCCCATCTGTCAGACTACTCAGAAGGTCTGATCAAATGCATTTTAGACTGGACCGGAGGACAACCCTTTCTCACCCAAAAATTATGTCAGCTTGTCATCACCGAAGCTGACATTAAACCACGGGAATACCCAGCCCCATACATCGACAAACTTGTTGAGCGAAAGATTATTCAAGATTGGCAGCAGCAAGACACGCCTGAACATTTTAAAACTATTCAGGACCGGTTGCTCCACAGCTCCCGAATCCAGAGAATGTTAGAAGTTTATCAGAATGTCATCCTGTCGTGCATTGTTTTAATGGATGGTAGCTCAGAACAAAGTGAACTACAGTTAACGGGCTTGGTTGTCAAAGAAGGAGCGTATCTCAAAATTGCCAACAAAATCTATAGCGAAATCTTTAGACCCTGGTGGATAGAGCGGCGTTTAACATCTCTGTGCCCTTATCAAACCATGCTTGATAAGTGGCTAACTTCAAACTGTGATGCTCGGTGGTTACTTACTAAGGAGTCGTTGCAAGAAGCCCGAGCCTGGGCTGGAAACCAAAGCCTGAGTGAAGAACATCACCAGTTTTTAATGCATAGCCAGTCTCATATCTATGAACAAGAGATGGCTAAACAAGAAGCCGCTCGAAAACAAGATAAGAAACAAATGATGAGGGAAGCAGATGCGATCGCAACTCGTCGTACTGCTAAACTACGACAACAGCTTACCCTTAGTCTCATACTGTGTGGACTGTTGCTAATCGTAGTAATAATTTTGATATTTTTGTTGGCTACCCGTTAGCCTCACGTTTGAAACCACCTATGTCAAAAGATATCAGCTATCCTTCGTATCATAGGGCGGAATAATCACCCGATAGTTCGCATCATACACATCCTCATTAGCCTCCTCAGCCCGAGGAGACTCCTCCTCAACACTCTCCCGAGACTCCACCCCCGAGCTGTTGTTATAAAGCCAACCCTCCTCATAAGAGCGCGGCTGCTCCCCCCCCTCAGCAGGATAATCCCTATCATCCCAGCCCGTATCCGGCCTACTAGGTTCCTGCCTATCAACAAACCGCCTAGACGCCTGATAATCCTCCTCCTCCCAACCCGACTCAATATCCCGCATCGCATCATCATCAGAAGGCATGTTAGACCTATCCCGAGGACCGTAATCTGCTGCCGCAGACTGCTGCCCCCAATCCTCCCACTGCTCCGGCGCTCGAAAATTATCCCAATCCCGATCATAAGGATTTCGCCCAGTGTCTGCACCGCCCGCAGGAGGCTGAACCTGATTAGCAATCGGCGGCTCGGAATCAACAAACCGATTCGCAGGCGGCGGATCACTTAACCGCTTACCCATCGGTCGATACGCCTTTTTCTGCGGCACCAGCTGATACATAACCAACGTACACATCGCCCCAACCGCGATCGCACCCAGCAACCATACCGCCAGCGGTAGCTCCACCGTCGTCTGGCCCAACACCACCAGCCCCAGCACCGGAGTCAGATTTTGCAACACCAGAGTCACCAGTGCCGCCACCACCACCAGAAACGCAATGATCCGAACCATTTCCCCTTCCCCTTACGCTTGGGCCGCGCCCGTACCGCTCACCTGACCATGGCCTTGCCAACGCTTTAAGGGCACACAGTCAATATCCAACTGATCCAAGGCCCTAGCCACCACAAAATCTACCAGATCATCAATGGTTTGGGGCTGGTGATACCAGGCTGGAATCGCTGGCACAATTCTAGCGCCCGCTTCCGCTAACGCCGTCAGATTTCGTAAATGAATTAAACTCAGCGGCGTTTCCCGGGGCACCAGCACCAAGGGCTTGCCCTCCTTGAGCTGCACATCGGCCGCTCGCTCTAGCAGGTCGCCGCTCAGTCCAGCGGCCAGTTTACCCACCGTACTCATGCTGCAGGGCATGACTACCATGCCCGAGGTCTTATATGAACCACTGGCAATGGTGGCCCCCACATTACTCCAGGCATGGCACCGCAGCAGTCCGCTGGTCTCCACCCCCGCCTGCTGACGCCAAAACTGCACCTGCTGGTCTAAATCCCCTGGCAAACGTACCTGTTCTTCGGCTTGCCACACCATGTACACCGCCTTAGACGCCACCAGATCCACCTGATAACCCGCAGTTAGCAGATGTTTCAGAGCACGCACCGCATAGATCAGGCCAGATGCCCCAGTAACTCCAAGCACCAACGGGCGCTTGATCAATATATTTGAACTCATGGAAAAGGTCAGCGACTACTCTTCTCCATCGTCATACATATCATCGTCCCGAGCCATGGGCTCATCCGGAGTTAGGTCGTCCTCATCGTCGTCAACGGCTTCACTACCGCCACCCACAGCCACCAGGTCAATTTGTTGACGATAGTAGTCAACACTTTTTACCTGAACCTCCACCCGGTCCCCTAGCCGGTACTGTTGACGGTTTTTACGACCCATCAGCTTTTGTTGACGAGAGCGATATTCATACCAGTCATCCTTTAGGGAACTGACGTGCACTAATCCTTCCACCAGTAGCTCTTCGAGTTCCACAAAGAAACCGTAGGACTGCACACCCGTAATCAACCCGTGGAATACTTCCCCGGTGTGGGCCTGCATAAAGGCAGCTTTTTTCAGACCCTCAAGGTCAGATTCTGCTTCCTGGGCCAACCGCTCCCGCTCGGTCAGGTGGGTCGTAATGTGATGGAAGCTTTCTTCAAACTCGCTGTGTACGTCCGGCGGCAGCACACTCCAAGTAATCTGGCCGCCGTGGCTGCTGCTGCTATTAAGGTCCACTCGCTCCCTAGAACGGGTGGTTTTGCGATCGCGACCGTCACTAAAGATGGCATGAAGCACCCGATGGATCAACAAATCGGGATAGCGTCGTACAGGAGAGGCAAAGTGAGTGTAGCCATCCTCCAGGGCTAACCCAAAGTGATTATCGGGGTGGCTGGTGTAAGATGCTGGCTTCAGGGTAGACAACAGCAAATAGGTGAGCACTTTCTCTGCCCTAGACTGGCTAAACTGACCAACAAAGTCGAGATAATCTTTAGGCAGTACCACCTCTTCATCTTCGAGCTGTAAATTTAGCCCCATGTTGTTGGCAAGCTTGATTAGCTCCTGTACATCACTGGGGTCTGGAGTACCATGCACACGATACACTGCTGGTACCCCCAGCTCTTTGAGGTGTTTGGCCACCAGCTGGTTTGCCAACAGCATGCACTCAGTAACAATACGGCGGGCGGGCAACAGATCCGATACCACCATTACGCCCAGTCCTCCTTCATCATCGTGCTGGAACTTAGGAGAGAGAAAATGCGACAACTCTTCTCCGGCCTCTTCTGGGAAGACATGATCGGGGAGATTCAAATCAAACGAGCCCCGCTGATTGCGCTGTTGCTGTAGTAGTGCACTGACTTCAAACAGCTGGTCTACGAGTTCAAAGCTATCTTCAAACTCAGCTAAATCATCTTCGTCAACAGATAATGCCTCTAAGGCTTCCGCATCATCCCTAGCTAAAATGGCTTGAGCTTGGTGGTAGTTCAGCTGCTTATCGTTACAAATGACCGATGGCTGCACCTCATAGGTGAGCACTTCTCCCTCAGCAGAAAGAATCACCATCACTGAAACCGTCAGTCGCTCTTTATCCTCCAACAGGGCACATAGGGAGGTGGAGAGGGGCGGCGGCAACAACGGCACAGGAGAATCGGCTAGATACACCGATGTCCCCCGGCGATAGGCTTCTTGGTCAATGGGACTATTGGGGGGCACATAGTAGGAAACGTCTGCTACATGGATACCCAACAGCCAATTACCATCATCAAGCTGTTCCAGAGTAAGGGCATCATCGATTACCTGGGCACCGTCAGAGTCAATACTGATGGTGGGCTGGTCCCGTAGATCAATTCGTTTTTTAATATCTGCCTTCCGCACCCGATTGGGCAGCGCCTTAGCCGCCATCATCACTTCCTCAGGAAAGGCCCGAGGTAAATCGTGCTTGCAGTAAACGATGTCGATGTCTGCTGCTGCTTCGGCATCGCTGCCCAGAATCTGGGCCACCCGGCCATGGGGCAAATGTTGGCCAATGGGATAGCGCAGAATCTCTACGTGCACCAAGTGATCAATCGCGGCCTGGAGATCTTCCTGGGTAAGCTCGTCATCGGCTTGATTTTTGAGGTCTAGCTGAAATAGCAGCCGATCATCTAGAGGAACTGCCTGCAAGTTATCCTCAGCCTGCCTTATTCGAGCCAGCACTGAAGAATTGGCACGCTCCAAAATCAGCTGCACTTCCCCTTCAGGACTGCGTCGTCGGTTTCCTTCTTTGGTCACCTTTACTAAAACTCGGTCACCATTCCATGCATGGTTAAGGTGAGCTTCCCGTACGTAAATGTCGTCGGCTTCCTCTTCATCTTGAATGGCAAAACAAAAACCCTTGCTAGAACAGCGCAGTTTACCTTCAATAACATCGTCTTCATGAATACGACGATACTTGCCGCGCTCTTTTTCTAAAACACCAATGCGCTCTAGGGCGTCCAATGCAATTCCCAAATCGCTGAGCTGATCCTCATCAGAACAATTCAGCTTTTTTTCTAGAGCCTTAGCGGTGACCAGTTTGTCGTTGGAGAAGTTAGCTAACAGGGAAGCGATTGAAAAGTGCATGTAGCGATGAATCCTACGCGTTAGTGAAACAATGCCACTGGTTTCTTGGCTAGAGACCGGGTATAGAGAACACTGTTTCCTCGCGAAACCTGCAAGAGCGGACTCTCTACCAAAACCTAAATGCCAAACGATGCCCTACGGTCTGCAGATTACAGCCATTACCCCGTTAGCAACCAGAAACTGACCAAGGTACAAGGGCAATCCCCCAAGACGCATCCCTGAAAAGTTACTGTAACCCACCGCTTACGGGAGCAACGTACCGTTCACACTGCTCGCAGACGAGCACGCTCCAGCAAATTAGCATATGAACGGTATAAGTTTTCCGCAAAGTGACAGTTATGTCAAATATGTTTCAAATAACTTATAAATAGCGCCCTAGCGCCCTAGCGCCTTAGCGCCGCTCGCCAGTGACGACAAATACCACCCGACGACCGATATTCGTGGCATGGTCGGCGATCCGCTCTAAATATCGAATGACGAGCACTAGCAATACGGTTGGTTCAACGACACTGGCAGATGTGGGAGTTTGCACGAGTAGCTCATAGAGACGGTCGTAGTCATCATCGACGACATCATCTTTTTCTTTAATTTCATGGCCTGCCTCGGCGTCTAGTTCAGACAGGGATAGTAAACTCATGGCTACCATGGAACGGCAGCGGTCCAGCATGACTTGCATCTGGTCCATAGCGGGATGAACCGGATAGGGAAACAGCTTTAGGGAGACTTCTCCAATATCCTTGGCGTAGTCACCAATGCGCTCCAGGTCACGGATCATCTGCATGAGCGCACTCACCAAGCGTAAATCTTTGGTGACGGGAGCTTCTAGGGTAATCAGGTTGATGCAGTCTACTTCAATCTGCCGATAGAGCTGATCCACCTGCTTGTCGTGTACTTTTAGATTTCTGGCGGCATCAATGTTGCGATCGCACAGGGCTTCCCTGGCCATCAGGCAGGAACTTTCCACCAATGCCCCCATCCGTAAAACGTCACGCTGCAGTCGAGTTAGCTTTAAGTCTAAGGCTGAACGAAATACGGATGCTCCACCTAACGTTTTTGAGTTGTTATCTAACACGCTAGGGACATGGCTATCAATGTCAGAAGAAGCTATATTCATTCTCTAAAGTGAATTTATTGTAAATACTAATTATTTTAAAGACAGCCCTTAAGAGCCGCTTTTAAGAGATTGGGTTTTGGTAGTGATACCTTAATCGATACCTATATGGGTGTTATGGAAACTACATTCTAATTCAGATTCATAGATTCCTTGCATGCATTTGCATGCAACCATCCATTCCAACTGAATAACAGCTTTAAAGGTATGATTCACACCCCCGGCCTCAATGTCAGTTGAATGGGGAGGTGCTGCTATGGCAACAGCTATTCCTGGGGCAATTTCTGACCCATTAGACCGACGCACTTCAAACTAAATAGCACCGGTCTTCATAAAACTAAAAAAATGCTCAAATAGGCATAACGCCAGGAGATCAAACGTTTTTACCAAGCCCCGTTGTTAAAGTCTGTAACAGATTAGAGACAAAGCGTCGGATTGAGACGGTTTTAGTAAACAATTCTCTATGAGCATAGTAGTTAACATTTAGTAAGGAACTTAGCGCTCCATGGCTTTATCCGACACTCAAATCATCATCGCTTTGCTAATTGCTTTAGTCCCTGGTGTTTTGGCGCTACGTCTGGGCACCGAACTATACAAGTAGAGCATTCATATCAGCGCATTCGAGTCATTGGGGTATTTGGCTTTCTGCTTTGCGAAGCTAATTTAGCCCCGGATTAACCAATATTTTTTAAGCAATGATACAAGCAGCGTTGAGTGCCCCGAGCCTCACGCTGTTTTTTTTATGTGCTGCAGTACCGCAGTGCACCAGCCACTAGTTTTGTACGTGTCTAAAGCCGTTAAAGATAGCCTGCGTTATGTACGGTACACATAGCGCAGGCTATCTGTGTGAATTTTTTTGGAAATGTGGAAAGTTATTCCCTAAATTAATCAAGAAGCTCCATAATGGGGCAAACTGATGCATAGCTCCGGTACTTGCTGGGAATATGGCAATGACTCGTTCCAAAAAAATCTTGACCATTAGGGGAAAAGCACAACAGTCCTTAATGCTGGAGTCTACAGTCAAACTCACCGTCAATATTTTGCTAGGAGTTGTAGCAGCATCTACCATTGCTAGACTGCTGCCCCACTATCAGCAGCAAAAGGATGAATTAAATCAGCTAAATCGGTCCATTCTTTCTTTGGAAAAGGAACACGATGGCGTTTGGCAAGATTTTAGCCACAATTTTGATCCAGAGCAGTCAGGGCGAATTATGGGAGAACAAAGTGGTCAGAAGGATCCGTCTCGCCATCCCATTGTTTTGATTGACCCTCTACAGGATTCTCAATAGAGTCTCAACAAGGGGCGAGCGGCCGCTCGCCCCTTGTTGAGACGGTTCATATAGGACCCCGGAGGCGATATTTCCTCCGGCAACATAAAAAATAAACCACTACAATCTATTGGCAGTCGACAACAAGTCAGTAGGTACAAGTTCGTGGTCGCCAACATTAATCCGCCATCTTCTTTATCGTCTCAATCCTCTACAGAGCAGACGTTGGAGCAAAAGCTGGCTAATTTTGAGTTTGATAGTGTCGATGCGGCCCTAGCAGATTTAGCAGCTGGAAAAGCTATTGTCGTTGTTGATGATGAAAATCGTGAAAACGAGGGGGATGTGGTGTGTGCAGCCCAGTTTGCCACCCCCGATATGATCAATTTTATGGCCGTGGAAGCACGGGGATTGATTTGCTTGGCCATGACCGGGGAGCGTTTGGATGAACTGGATTTGCCCCTCATGGTAAGTGGTAATGGTTTTGAGGATGAAAACGAACAAACAGCTTTTACGGTTAGTGTTGATGCCAGTCTTGCCTGGGGAGTAACGACAGGAATTTCGGCAGAGGATCGAGCCCGCACTATTCAGGTAGCGATTAATCCAGAGGCCACTCCCCAGGATTTGCGACGCCCAGGACACATCTTTCCCTTGCGAGCCAAGAAGGGGGGTGTCCTCAAACGAGCGGGTCACACTGAAGCAGGGGTGGATTTGTCAAAGCTGGCGAGGCTGTATCCTGCCAGTGTCATTTGTGAAATTCAGAATGCAGATGGTTCCATGGCCCGCCTGCCTGAATTAATTGACTATGCCCAAACCCATGGTCTAAAGCTAATTAGCATTGCCGATTTGATCAGCTATCGGCTGCGTCATGAGCGTTTGGTCAAACGGGAGGCCGTCGCGGAGTTACCCACCCAGTTTGGTCAATTTAAAATTTACGCCTATCGCAACCTGCTGGATAACTCTGAACATGTTGCCATTGTTAAGGGAGATCCAACTACATTTAAGGACCACCCTGTAATGGTGCGGGTGCATTCAGAATGTTTAACCGGGGATGCCTTAGGTTCCCTGCGATGTGACTGTCGTCTGCAGCTACAAACCGCCCTCAAAATGCTGGAAAATGCGGGTACCGGTGTAGTGGTGTACCTGCGACAAGAAGGGCGGGGTATTGGTTTGGTCAATAAGCTTAAGGCCTACTCTCTGCAGGATATGGGGTTCGACACCGTAGAGGCTAACGAAAAGTTAGGACTTCCGGCGGACCAGCGCAACTACGGCATTGGTGCCCAAATTTTGAATGATTTGGGGGTCAATCAGTTTAAGTTAATCACCAACAACCCTCGGAAAATTGCCGGTCTCAAGGGGTATGGTCTAGAAATGGTGGACCGGTTGCCCCTGTTGATTGAAGCCAACACCTACAATTTTGACTATCTATCCACTAAGGCGCAGAAGCTAGGTCATTTGCTCCTGCAATCCTACTTGGCAACCTTAGCGCTGCATTGGTCAGCTCCGTTGCCCTCAGCCCAACGCCATGAAACGGTGAACCGGTTGCGAGAACTGGCCCACGGTGCTGGTTTTTTGCTTCAGGAAGAGGCCCGTTCCATTGCTGTTGCATTGTTTAGTCCCCAGGCCTTGATTGTCAACTTGGGGTTGGCGGAACCGGTGAAGGGGGATTGGTACCGACAACCTGATAGTGACTATCGTCGTGGACTTTCGAATTTGCTGGAACAGCTAATTCAATGGCCAGATCTCGAAGAGTTAGATTTATTGATCGCGAACGGAACCGATCCATTCACCACACTCCAGGTAGGCTTAAATCGGCAAATCTTTGGTTGGCAGTCTCCACAAATCATCGGAGAGCGGCTGAGCACTCAACGTATCTACAGTTTTTCCCGCCATCACTTAAATGACTAATAAATACCTAAAGCGCCGTAACGTTAGTCATTAAATCTTTTCCATAGCTACTGCAGTGGGGTTAGTCTGCCCAGCTGCGGTGTGGGTGTGACAGTCGACGTTGTTGTCAGTCGCCGTCGCTGTCGCACAGACGCCACTTCAGTAGCCAGAGCAGACACGGCTTCAGAAAATTGGGGATCGTTAGCAGTCCCGACTAAATCTGGATTATTAGCTAAATTACTGCGCTGATCCGAAGACAGTTCAACCTGGATATCGGGGGTAATTCCTCGTTTACTAATGTCTGTACCGTTGGGTGTGTAGTAATGGGCTACCGTTACGGCAATGCCAGACCCATCGGAAAGACCGTGGAGTGCCTGAACAAGGGCTTTACCAAATGTGGTGCTACCTACAACAATAGCCCGGTCGTTATCCCCCAGGGCACCGGTCAAAATCTCGCTGGAGCTGGCGGATTCTCCATTGACTAGAATGGCCATGGGTAACTCAGTGAGATGGGTACGATTGGCTGAAATTTGTTCTGTGTCGCCGCTGCGATCCACGGTGCGTACAATGGGGCCCCGTCTCAGCCACATGCGGCTAATATCAATACTGGCCTGCAACAGTCCGCCTGGATTGTCTCGCAAATCTAGGACAAATGCTTCGGCCCCCTCACGGGTCAAATCAGCGATGGCTGACTCCATTTGTTCGGCCGCATGGGCACTAAATTCGTCCAAGCGGATGTAGCCGACACTAATGCCATCTTTGACTTCCAGCTTCGCCGTTACTGTTTGCACCTCTAAACGGGCACGCGACATGACGATCGTTTCTGATGCGCCTGCACTATCCTTTTCAATACTGAGGGTTACCTGGGTATCTGCCTCACCCCTTAGTAGCTGGGAGGCACTCTCTGAACTCATAAAATCGGTGGAGCGGCCATCGATCATCAAGATGCGATCGCCCACGTCCAGTCCGGCAGCGGCCGCAGGAGAATCACGTAGTACATCGGTAACGACAATAGTCCCTACCGCGCGATCCCGTCTCAATCGCAACCCCACACCGGATACTTCACCAGAGGTCTGATCCGTCAGTTCAGAATATTGGTTCGGACTCAAAAAGCGAGTGTAGGGATCGTCCAACCGTCGTAGGGCACGGCGTAGTTCACCATAGGCCGCCTGGCGAGATGTATAGCTTTGCCCCAGGAGCTCCTGCCGTACTTCTATCCAGTCTGTGCGGTTAAACGAGTTATCAACATACTCGCGATAAACAATCTGCCAGGCTTCATCCAAAACTGCCTTGGGTCCATCCGTAAATGATGCCTCCGCTGGCAGTGAAGGTAAAAATACAGGTGCTAAAATAATCGTTGCGATCGCGCCAGTTGAACGAAGAAACCCTGTAGTAGTTTTCATTGAAACGGTTGCGGCAGAAATTAGCGGGACGTCGGAAAACGAAGTAAGCGTCCAAATGTAAATCTAGAAATACGCCAGTAGAATCGACCTAGAAATTACGAATGAGGACCGTTAAAGATTAAGAATGGACCCCGATACATCAAGTTTATTCAGCATAAATACTGGTCTCAAATCTAGCGCAGTAAATGATGAAATTGCATAAACGTATGGGATCTTTATCCAAACCTTATTTTTTGTGAATGTGAAAAATTGCCTATCTCAGCTTGCAAGGGGAGAATGCAGGTCTTCAATATGGCCTTAATCTACCTAGATTCTAGGCTTTCGGACGCTTATCAGTCTAGCCATAAGGATAGGCTCTCCCACCGCTAACTGCAGGCGTATATTTACGGAACACCCCAGCGAAAATAAGCGAATATAACTGCCTATGCTTAGGTTGCTAAAAAGATGGGTTAAGCCCATGGTGCTGGGCCTATTGGTTGCAGTCACTATCATGGTGTCTGCCATCGTCTTTAATCTGTGGAACGCCAGTCACAAGGCTACGGATGCTTACCTGGTGCTAGGTGGAAGTATTCGTCGCGAAATACACATGGCCCAGCTGGCTAGCCAAGCTCCTAAACCGCCCCCCATTTTGATCTCATCGGGCTCTATGGATCCCTGTATCCGTTTGTTATTTGAACAAGCAGACGCCTCTCTAGAGCAGGTTTGGTTAGAACACTGTGCCCAATCCACATTTGGTAATTTTGTGTATTCAGCGCCTATCCTAAAACAGTGGCAGGCGCGCCACGTTACCTTGATAACCTCTGGTAGCCACACTTTCCGTGCCGTTGCCCTAGCCCGGATCCTGTTGGGTGCCCAGGGCATTTGGGTGACGCCCCTAGTGATTGACGAAGCAGGCGTGCCTGGTAATCAAGAAAGTCTCCTGAAAACCTCTTTAGATATTACTCGTGCTGTACTTTGGGCTGTTGTTGCCCAGGTATACAAGCCTACCTGTCCTCGATTGATGCCGTTAGCATCCGTAGATTTAGAACAATGGCGACAGCAGGGCTTTAAATGTGAGCATCAGGCAGGCATTGAAGGCAGCTAGTAGGGGCCATCCCTTGTGGTTGCACCACCATAACGGATCATTCTGCATTGACAACAGGTATCAATTTAAGCCGGAAAATCTTGGCTAGGAAAAAATTCGGAAGGCGGAAGGCGGAAATTAGCAAAACTTCGAATTCCTAACTCCGAATTCTAGTTTCCTGGGAAAATCACTCTCCTTTATGCTGATGCCCTTTCAACCACACCTGAATACAAATAGTAGTCCTTGATTTTTATGCCAAATCGCTGCACTGGAATGGTCGCGATCTGTTGCCAGCCGGGTTCCAACCTTAGGGAATCCTGGTCTATGAAAGGGTGCCAATCATCAGCCAGCACCAGCGCTTTTTCTCCCACTAGCGATCGCGACTGAGCCCAAACATCAAACTGATCAATACGGTCAGACACGGCTAAAACTGTTTTGTCATTCAAGGCATAAGCTAGGGCAGAGGCGGAACGATAGTCTGTGGTCAGGAGTAAACTGTGGTCAGAGGCATAGTCTTTTACCACAGCGGCCACCTGATACCAACCAAAGGACATGCGCCCATCGGGATCGCCCTCTGGCCCAAAGAAAGCCGTGATCGGAACCAGGCAATAGTTAACCACCAACAGCCAGGCCACAACGGTCCCTAAAATTTGTGTTCCCCTGAACCAAGTGCGGCGGGGAGTTGCTGCTAAACCGGCCCCCAAGAACCAGCGCGGCACTAGGGGGATAAGCAGTAAATAGGCCAAAATATTCCAATAGTAGAGGGCGGTGGAAAACAGCCCTACCAAGGATAATCCCCCAGTAGATATGAGAAATAATCCCAGAGCCATCGGTCCATATGTGGGCGATTGGGTTTGGGGCAATGCCGTCGCAACACGGACCATGGCCCACACTAGAGGTGGGGATAAAATCAGCGCAGCGGTTAGCCAAAAAAATAAAACTGCTTCGGGGCGCAAGAAAGCACCGCCACCGTCAACGCTACGGGTCACATAGTACTGAAAAGAAAGCCAGTCATTTTGGAGATTCCAAATCACGATGGGCAGGGTAAATAAAGCTGCGATCGCAGCTGCACCATATAGTCTGACATCCCGTAGTAGATGCCTTAGCTGGGGCTTGTAAACAATGACGCCTAGGGTAGCCAAACCGATAAAGACAGCCGTGTACTTACATAGCCCTGCTAGTCCCAGGGCTACGGCCGCTCCATAGAGAAACCGACTCTGGCCCTGGCCATGGACCCACTCTCCATCCAAAAACCGGATAAACCCATAGGCAGACCATAGCGCAAACGCGATCAGCCACTGATCTTGCCAAGCTAGGGTCAAAAACAAAAAATAAAGGGGGCTGCTCCAACAACAAATGACGGTGATGTCCCAAGCCCGTTCAGCCCGTTTATCGTAGAGATGCCTTGCAATGTGCCAATAGGCTGTAAAAAAAAGACTATTACTAACGACCGTCGGCAGACGTAGAACAAAATGAGAATGCCCCAACCAGGCAAACGCCCCCTGTACCCAGGCATGGAATGGGGGATGGTCATAATAGGACCAATCTAAATGCTGACCCCAGAGCCAATAGTAAGCTTCATCTGGATTTGGAAATGCCGTCAGCCAGTAAATACCATGGGCTAAGAGGATTAACGCTAGCCAAGGTGTCCTTAGAAGCGTGTGGCTTCTGGCTGTTAATGCATTAATCACGTTACGCTTGGCGGTCAGCAATATCAAGCCTACACCTGATCACCCTCGTCCATGGATTCAAGATCAATGCCGAGCTCCCGCAGCGCATCATCATCTTCATCTGTGAGTTCTTCTGAATCAAACTGGGGTGGCTGCACCAACTCAGTACGCCCTTCTGGATCGCTCCATAGGGTGGGAGTATAAACCACCACCGGTAGCCCTGCCCCATTCAGCCCTCGAATAATTCGCTCAGGGGACTGGGGAAATGTAATAAACAAAGGATACGGTTGTTCAGAACCCTCATTGAGTAAATGTTGGTGCTGCATCGGCATTAGCCATTCATAGCTTTCTGAGAGCAAAATTTGTGTGCGTCGCCAGCGAGATAACAGTTCTGAAAAGTCTTCATTGGGGCGGTGAATAAACAGCATCACATCCACACCGGTTTTAATTTTCCACTCTGGATCACACATCAGCATGACCAAGTCACAGGGCAGAGACACGACCTCACTCCGGGTACTAATGGGGCCTCTAGCATGATCTATAGTTCGCCGCAGGCTAATATTGGGTAGCGGAATTGTAACAATACTTTCCTGGGGCCGCCTCATGCTAGGCAACATCTCTAAATAGGGGCGATGTTGCTTAAGTAGGGCTAATGCTCCCTGGTAGTCACTGCATCGAGCTAGTAGATTTTCATAGTCGCCCTGCTGGGTTGGCATGGTGAATCAAACAGATGTCTTAAAGGTTTACCGGGTTGTTGCCACTGCAGAGGGTAAACGTCCTCTGGCCAAATTATTCTGGCAAGCGACCCTCCCAGTCTAGCTTGCCCACCTCATGGGCCTCCCATCTCATGGGCCTACACGGCGCGCGACTGGAAGACAAAGCGTTGCCAAGAAGTAGTTATAACAACTCTGTTGACCGTTCTGCCAGGGCCGAGCGCTCACCACGGGTTAGCAATATATGACCGGCTAACGGTTCATGCTTAAAGCGTTCTACCACATAGGTTAGACCGTTACTTGCTGCATCCACATAGGGATTATCAATTTGGGCCGTATCACCTGTGAGGATTATTTTGGTGCCTTCCCCAGCCCGCGTCAAAATTGTTTTGACCTCATGGGGGGTCAGATTTTGAGCCTCATCCACAATTAAAAATTGCTGGGGTAGGGTACGACCTCGGATGTATGTCAGGGCTTCAATCTGGAGAAGTCCCATCTCCATTAACTCTTCGTGTCCCCGTCGCCAGTGGGCGGGTTTACCAGTCGGGTCCTGGGTGCCAAAAATCAGATCAAAGTTGTCGTACAGGGGTTGCATCCACGGGGTGAGTTTTTCATTGATATCCCCAGGCAAATAGCCAATATCTCGTCCCATGGGAACAACCGGGCGAGATATTAGTAAACGGCTGTAGCCATGCTCTTCAGACACTTTTTGCACACCAGCCGCAATGGCTAATAGGGTTTTACCTGTGCCAGCTTTTCCCACTAGAGTCACGAGGGGGATATTGTCGTTGAGTAACAGATTCAACGCAAACTTCTGTTCTCGATTGCGAGGGTGAATTTGAGAAATACCCGCATAGGGAATTTTAGGCAGAGGAACAATATGACCTGACTCGCTATCCACCATGGCCAGTGCGGTATGGGCCGGATTGTTGACATCGATTAGGGTAAGGGCTTGGTTTGGGTAGAATTTGCCTTCTAGCGCTAAGGTGCCCCCTCGAAATAGCTCAGTAAGCTGATCCGCATGAACTAACAACTCACCCGTACCAGAATACAGATCATCAATGTCAATTTTGTCGGTTTCATAATCTTCGGCGGCGATTCCCAAAGTGTCCGCCTTAATCCGCAGGTTGGTGTCTTTACTAATCAACACCACAGGACATGCACAGGTATGCTTATGTTCTAACGCTACGGCTAAAATCTCATTATCTGCTTTGTCCCCTTCCAACTCCAAGGGTAAAGAAGCCAAGGTCTCCTGGTGACATAGGGAAACCCTTAAGGTGCCCTCCCCATCTAGGGTAATTCCTTCGATTAAACTCCCCCGACTGCGTAGCTTATCTAGGGCACGCGATACCTGACGGGCATTGCGACCGGTTTCATCCAAAGATTTCTTGAACCGATCTAACTCTTCAATGGTGGCAATGGGCAGGATAACGTCATTCTCCTCGAAGCGATAGATGGCTCTGGGGTCGTGCAAAAGCACGTTAGTATCGAGGACGAATGTTTTTTTCATAAACTAAAGGGTCACCCTTGAAGTCCTTTGAACCCTATGGGCAGGAGCTTCGCTACAGCAATAGAAATGTGTGTACTATTCTAATTAAACTCTACCCGGTTGAGTCACAAGTGAATACAGAATCCCTTGTATTTTGTGGATTTGCCTACATTCCAAAGATTTAAAGAAACGTTGTGGGCTGATTTTAGCTTAATTTTCTTAACTCTTGGTGAACGCTGGTGCCTACGTTTAGAGCTTCGTTTAAAAGCTGTCCATAGTCCCCTGCTAGGTCTGATGCTTGGAGTGTTTGCAAGTTTGATAGGTTGGTTTCAATGCTGGTAAACAACTCATGGCGACGAGCAATGAACCGCTGATGTTTGCGCATAATTTTATCGCTCATCAGGCCGCACACTAGGCTCTCACGGGTTAGGTGTAGGGCTTCTTTAACAGCCTCTGGATTGTCTAAGGACAGCTGCTTAGAGCTAGCGTCGGCCTGGCGTAATTCTTCAAGAATTTCCACCGCTGTAATCATTTCGTTAAAACGGTCTACCTGATCTAACAGATGATTAAGCACCCTGAGCTTACGACCTTTGTGGATGCCATAGAAACCGTAGGTTACGGTGGTAGCGATCGCACCTGCGGTTCCCAGCCCCATAAACAGTACCAGTGGTTGGCTCGACCAGCTGCGCCCCAGTACTAAGCAGACTGGCAACCATAGAACTAAGGTAACTGCCAGTACAAGCCCTTGGTTTAGCAGCCAGCTCCACCGCAGTTTTGGGGTTTGAAACAGGGACAACCGAGTGGCCCATCCCATGGACAGGGGGCTAATATCTAGCCCCGTTAGCTCATCTAAATCGCCATTCGTAATGCGAAGATTATCAAAATTGGGATGACTCATCCCCGATACCTCCACGCTAATACAGTCCTAGCAAAGACGACAGACTGGTAAAAATTTGAGCATAAAAGTTCCCTTCAATTTCGGGTCGAAATACTTGAAAGGGTTCATTGGGGGCACCAAAAAAGGGCCTGAGGGTCCACCCGAGCTGAGAGCCCACTAGGGCATATAGTCCTAACCACCCCAGTAACAAACGATTGCGCAGACGACTTCCGACGGCATCAGCTCCGACTACTTTGCGCATACCCTGGTAAAACAACCGCACACCAATGACTCCGGTTAAGCCCATGACGGCTACATTAAGCAACAGGAAGAAGTTGTATCCCTGAATAGAAATTAGAAAGAAGAGAACAACCGGGGCAAAGCTAAATAGCAGCACGCTGATCACGGATACAGCGGTCATGAGCATGGCCGTGTACTGGCGAAAATTGAGCTTTGAGCCAAAGAGAATATCAAAAAAGTAGAGGGTGGGTAGACAAATACCTAATGTAATTAAGTACAGGGCCGGTAGCTTAATGGCCGACGCTAGCATTTGTAGCAGGCTGCTAGAAGAGCCAATAATAGCCCCGTAAATGGCAAAGAAACTACAGCTGACGACGAGTAATGAGAAGATTTTTCGTTCCAGTTTGACATCGTGGCGAATATCGTCAAGAAACTGGTTGCGATCGCGCAGTAGTCGAATTAAAACTGAAAAATGGTTCATAGGATGCCTACTGGAATAACGTCAGGAATACTCCAGGTCATAGCTACAAAAGCACGAACAATAATTTCGAACCACTCAAAAAATATCTACTGCTGACGGAATGCCCCGCCCCCAGTAATGCTTCATAGCTAAAGCAGGGTGTCAAAAAAACACCCCGCCTTGATTAACTGATTGAAGTTTTATCCTCTGCTACAAGCAACAAGATAAACTCATACCTAAGATTCTTGAGCCTTCAATTGCTCAATTTCCTGACGGATAGCCGATAGTTGCTCAGTTAGTGCCTTAATCTCAGCCTGAATACCAGTATCTACAACGGGCTTAGCCACCGTATTAACAGTTGCGCTGCTGGCCGGAGAAGACGCAAACGGGTTAGGCCACTGACCATCAAAATTGGTGCTTAAATTATCAACAAATTCACGAGCCTCTTTTTCAGTCAGCTCCCCTTTTACTTCTAGCTCGTTGGTAAGACGCTCAAAATCTGTACCAATGTCAGAAAATTTAGTGGCGGATGCCTGGGGGTCTTGGATGGCCTCAACGGCGGAAGCAGCCGCACCCAATGAAACTCGAAAGCTTTTTTGAATTAACTCAGTTAACGAATCAAAATTCATAGCCGAATTTTCCCTCAACGCCTTGCTCTACATTCGTGCATCTATTATAAACACTCTTGAACAGACAGATCGCTGGGTGAACCAAGTGTAAAACTAAAGTCCTAGACATTGTCGAGCCATCCATCCAACCACCTGCCCTACTTGGATACGATACCAACCCCGACCGGATTCACCCAGCAGGGTCACTAGCGTACCGTTGCGATAAGTGCCTATGGAGCGGTGTTGGACACCCGCTGAACTGCGAACATTACAGGCATTGTAGGGGGCAGGTGCCTGAATTCTGCGAACTGTTTGGGCACTGACTGAACTAGCTAAAAACAATGCGGACATTAAAGAAACACCCAGCAGTCCGCTCAAGCGTTTCAGAGACTGGTTTTGTTGACGATGCCTATTCATCATTGTGTACACCAATGGATGTTTTGTTGCCAGATGTTGTCTGGACATAATTTGCTTGTGTAGTTCTACGCCTACCTAACTATACCGGTATCGCTTTAGACACAATGCGAGATGAAATGATTAATAACTACAGTCACCAAATGTTAACAAATGAATCACCCTGTTAAACCTGTGGATGACAGCCATAGAGATGTTGAATCTTACTGTTACAATTCGAAGCTAACTACATTACTCTCTAATCTAAAAAAACCATGCACTCATATCTCGTTGCAGTTGTTGATGGTGCCCATGCTCGCTTTTTCACCTTTACAACTGCTGAGTTCTCTGAGGCAGAGCCTACCCCCCACTTGCTAGAACATAGCAGTCTAAATAATGCCGATAAGCCCATGGCGATTAAGGGTACTAAAAACAATATTGGGCGTAAACACCACGGCCATCGCCATGAAAAAACGACCCAGTCCGAAGAAATCAACCGTCGCTTTGCTAACAAAGTGACTCAACAAGTCAGCTCAATACTGGAAAACTGGAATGGCCATCATCTCATTTTGGTGGCAGAACCCCATATTCTAGGTAACTTGCGAGACTCTCTACCCAGTCAGATCACCTCTAGAGTGTCTGTGCATGAATTAGCTAAGGACTTATGTCGTTTAAGTACCCATGAGCTGCAAAAGTATCTAGAGGGGAAGCAACTGTTACCTAACTCCAAAACCAGTCGATAGCGCTACACCTACTTGCTGTTGGTTTTAGGGGGGGGTATCTGGGTGATAAAGAAGGCTAGGTCAATAGCCTTCTTTATCACCATAGAACTAGCCCTAGTAGACAATGTAACAACATGTGGACAACTGTAGCGTTCCTGTTTAACTGTCGGAACTGTTTCAGGTTTTAGCGTCTAAAGTTTCCACAAGAAAAGCCCACTTATCGGCTACTTCCTCAATCACTTTAGCGGTTGGCTTACCTGCACCGTGACCGGCTTTGACATCAATGCGAATCATCACTGGATTATTTCCTTGGTGGACTGATTGCAGAGCCGCAGCAAACTTAAAACTGTGGGCAGGCACCACGCGATCATCGTGGTCAGCGGTTGTAATCAGGGTGGCAGGGTAGCTAGCTTCAGCTAAATTGTGCAAGGGAGAATAGGCATAGAGAGCTTTAAATTCTTCTAGATTCTTGGGAGACCCATAATCACTCTCCCAGGCCCATCCAATGGTGAATTGATTAAATCGCAGCATGTCCATTACACCTACGGCTGGTAGGGCCGCTGCAAACAGCTCAGGGCGTTGGATCATACAAGCTCCCACTAACAATCCTCCATTACTCCCTCCCATAATGGCCAGTTTGTTAGGAGATGTATAATTGTTCTCCATCAGCCACTCGGCTGCTCCAATAAAGTCATCAAAAACATTCTGTTTATTTAGCTTCGTGCCTGCTTGATGCCAGGTTTCTCCATATTCCCCGCCACCTCGCAAATTGGCTAGTGCATAAACACCTCCCAGTTCCATCCATACCAAGTTACTCACCGAAAAACTTGGACTTAGGGAGACATTAAAGCCACCATAGCCGTATAGCAGGGTGGGCGTGTTGCCATTGAGAGCAATCCCCTTCCTATGGGTGATAAACATAGGGACTTTGGTGCCATCCTTGCTGGTATAAAATACCTGTCGGGTTTCATACCGATCGGCGTCAAAAGCGACTTTGGATTCACGGAACAGGCTTTGTTCTCCTGTTGCTAGATTGTAGCGATAGATGCGACTGGGTACGGTAAAGCTGGAATATCGATAGAATGTTTCCGTATCTTCTTTTTTGCCGTCAAAACCGCCAGCGGAGCCAATGCCTGGTAGCTCTACTGTTCTAATCACCTCACCCTCTAGGTCAAAAATTTGAATGGTGGTATAGGCATCTTTGAGATAGTTAGCAACAAATTGATGGTTAATTAAACTGACTGAATTTAAAGTCTCTTCTGCTTCAGAAATAATCTCTTTAGGGTGGTTGCCAGCGCCTAAATCTATGGCAATCACTCTCCCACGGGGAGCGTTTAAGTCGGTTCTAAACCAAAATGTGCTGCCGTCATTATCAATCAGGCTATAGGAGGCTTCAAACTCATTGATGAGTTCAATGACTTCACTGCTAGAATCCTGTAAGTCTTTATAGAAAACAAGATTTTTTCGCTCGGTACCGCGCCACACTGAAATGATTAAATATCGGCCATCGTTCGTAATCCGTCCTTGGAAGCCCCATTCTTTTTCGTCAGGACGTTCATAAATTAGGACATCGTCCGATTGGGCAGTGCCTAGACGGTGATAGAAGAGTTTTTGAAAATAGTTAACATCTTCAAACTGGGCATCTGCCTTTGGTTCATCGTATCGACTATAAAAGAACCCTTGATTGTCGTGGGTCCAAGAGGCTCCAGAAAACTTACTCCACTTGAGGTGGTCGGTTGTATCTTTACCCGTTTCAATATCGCGGATGCGCCATTCCAGCCAATCGGAGCCGGAACTAGATAAGCTATAGGCCAAGTACTGGCCATTTTCACTGACGGCAATACTGCCTAGGGCTACGGTCCCGTCTGTCGATAGCGTATTAGGATCTAGCAGAACAACCGGTTCAGCTTCTAAGGATGCCTGAGTGTAAAGCACAGCCTGGTTTTGTAAACCGTCATTCTTGTAGTAGAAATAGCGTCCCCCACGCTTAAACGGTACGCTGTAGCGCTCGTAGTTCCATAGTTCTGTCAGACGTTGCTTAATGGGTTCTACGGTTGGTAGCTGACGCAAGTAGTCAAAGGTAACCTCATTTTGTGCTTGGACCCATGCTTTGGTTTCATCGGAGTTGGGATCTTCAAGCCACCGATAGGGATCGGCTACAACAGTTTCGTGGTAGGTGTCAGTTTGGTCGCAGCGGCGGGTGGGGGGATATTCGAAGGTCATGGGTAATGGGTGAGCGCTCAAGGTGGCTAGTGTTAGCCTTCTAGGTATTAGGCTTATTCTGGGTGTTCGTAGTTTAGCGTTTCCAGAATCAATTGCGCGAAGCGGCGGGCGGCACCGGAGGGGCCGCGAAGGTTTCGTAGAGTTTGGCTCATGGTTTCTAGGCGTTCAGGATGGTCTAAATAGGAGGCAATGCGATCGCACACCTCCTCAGCCGTAATCCGCCCTAGCAGTTCTGGCACCACCTCTTCTTTCGCCCAAATGTTGGGCCAAGCAAACCGCTTTTGACTTTGTTGAATGTAATAGACAGCCACAGTGTTAATCGCCTTAGTGAGCAGCGAGCCGACCACAGGTAAACGACACAGCAGTCCCCAGAGACCGTCCCAAGTACGCATCACATCCAGCTGCTGGGTGGGAAGTAGCACCACCATAGGTACCGCCAGTGACCCCAATTGAGCGGTGTTGGCACCGACGGTAGTAACACACAGGCGACAGCGCTTAAGCAGAGCGTGGGCCGGAAACTCGGTCCATAGCCACACCTTAGGACCATCCTGAATTTGAAAATAGGTCAGTCCCCGGTCAGGCGTGACTAACTTTGCGTTAGGGCCATCCATCACCTGGACTGTTGCATTTCGGCTAGGGTCAGCATAGGTGGCCAAGGTTTCAGGCGTAACCGTAGGGGCAACAGGAACAATAAACTCTAGATTGGGATGGATTTGATGGAGGCGTTGGGCAATAGCTAAGGACAATGGCACACCGGGCCGCAGTTTATCTGGTTTTGAACCCGGCATTAGGCCAATGAGTTGGGTATCTGCATCGAAGGGCAGTTCTGTTCCTGAGGTTGACTCCACATCCGCCATCAAGTCCCCTACCACGGTCAGCTTGGGCTGATATTTAGCCGCAATCTTGTCAGTGGTATCCCCCTGCATCATGCCAAAGCTATCTACCCAGTTGAGCCAGCGTGGCTCCCATTCGGCATAGACCACGCTGCCGTAGCCAAGACGTTTGGCTGCCCACACGGCATAGAGCTGGTCACCACCGAGAAATACAACAACACCCTGAGGGTGCCAATCCCAGCTATGGGCGGTTTTCCCCGTCAACAGGAAGCGAAAGAAATCGCTTGGTCCCTGCACACGATCAATTTCTGGATAGGACTTAAGAGAGAGTGTTTCCCCACCGGATGCATGGGGACAGGGGGAAAGCATTACCGAGAGACGTATTTTCTCGTGGTCTGGCTCGTGGTTGCGAAGTTGTTGCACCACCGGCTTTACCCAGGTGGACACTTCTCCCGGTCCATTCGTTAAAAGCAGGACGTCTACTGCCATTAGTTTCCAGGTTTCAGAGGCATTGCAATGGCTACAGTAGCATGAGTCTTTCGGAGTGGATTGCCCAGAATGCTATGAAACAAATAAAGGCGTTGTAATGTTTCATTAAACATAGGGGTCCACTACTCTGGTGGTATGGGGTTACCCATCAAATGAAGTGTTCGTAAGTTAGTCAGCTGGCTAATCTCAGGGGGAACGCTTGTGAGCTGATTCTCGCGGAGATCCAGCGTTTCCAGGTTAGTCAGCTGGCCAATTTCAGGGGGGATACCCGTTAGCTGATTGCCACCAAGATCCAGCGATTCTAGGTTAGTCAGCTGGCCAATTTCAGGGGGGATATCTGTGAACTTGTTATTACTAAGATTTAGCTTTTTGAGATTCGTGAGGTGACCAATTTCAAGCGGCATACTCTTGGGCAGCGGGTTGGCACTGAACTGCAACGTTTGTAGGCTAGTAAGCTGTGTGATTTCGGAAGGTACACCCGTGAGCAAATTAGCACTAATATCCAGATATTCCAGCTTAGTGAGCTGACCAATCTCAGGTGGAAGGCTAAATAGAGAATTGAGTGTGAGACGGAGCGTCTGCAAATTCCTAAGCTGACCAATTTCAGAGGGAATGTTGTCCAGCTGATTGTCCGTTAGATTTATCATTTCCAGCTTCGTGAGCTGGCCAATCTCAGACGGAAGCCATCTCAGCTGATTCTTTTTGAGATTTAGTATCTTTAAACTAGTCAGTTGGCCAATCTCGGGCGGAAGACTCGTTAACGTACTATCAGAGACATCCAGCTCTTCTAGCTTCGTAAGCTGACCAATTTCAGGGGGAAGACTCGTCAGCTGGGTTCTCTCAAGAATCAAAAACTCTAGCTCTGTCAGCTGACCAATTTCAGGTGGGAGACTCGTTAGATAATTGCCCACAAGACCTAGCGCTTCCAAATTAGTCAGCTGACCAATTTCAGGTGGCAGGCTCGTTAACAAGTTACCACCGAGATTCAGATCTTTTAGATTCTTGAGCTGTCCAATTTCGGGCGGGACTGTTTGTAAGTCTAACCAGCCCAAATATAATTCCGTTGCCTGAGTTTCTAGGGCTACCTGAATCCGTCGCTGGGCCACAACATAGCCTGGATCCTCATGGGCTTGGTCCGTGTTAGCAAGCCAGTGAATTGTCTCTGAATTATTGTCCGTTGGTAATCCCTCAGATGTTGCTAGAGCAAAATTTCCTGTCGGACTTAGGGATAAAACACTTGCAAAAATCATAGCCCGCATCAACCGGCTCAGGCTATTGGACTTCGCATAGCTAGTAACGTAGGGATACATTCAAATCCTCCTGAATATGGCTGATATTGGGCAGCTTGGATACATTGAATCATCTATGCATCATACCAAAGCGATCCAGCCAATTAAGCCAGAGCAGCATTTCATAGCTACCCTGCCATAGGTGTTTTGGTATGCTTATAATCCTAGCTAGAGAGGTTTTTTGCCAGGTAAATTTTTGAGCTTCTATTGCTCAAATCTACGTTCCCTCATCTGTCAATCCCAAAGGCAAACGGATAATAAATTTTGTACCGCATTTAGGCTGGGAATAGCATAGAAGCTGCCCCTGGTGAGTCTCGGCAACAATTTTATAGCTAATGGATAAGCCCATGCCCGTTCCCTTGCCAATGGGTTTGGTTGTAAAAAATGGATCAAAAATTTTAGATTTTACCGAGTCGGGAATACCGTTACCACTGTCGGTAATTTCAATCTCTACCCAATCGTCTTTAACAATTACTGTACGGATAACAATTTTTCTTGAGTTCCCCACAGCTGTATCATTAATTGCGTCGATAGCATTCGCTAAAATATTCATAAAGACTTGATTTAGCGGCCCTGAATAACAATTTACCTTAGGCAACTCACCATAGTCTTTTACGACCTCAATCCTAGGTTGCTGATCCGTCGCCTTTAGCCGATGCTGCAAAATCAT
Organism: Cyanobacteria bacterium P01_D01_bin.156; assembly: GCA_039024555.1. Classification (GTDB taxonomy): domain Bacteria; phylum Cyanobacteriota; class Cyanobacteriia; order Phormidesmidales; family Phormidesmidaceae; genus Leptothoe. The sequence continues at coordinate 31,983 of JBCCQQ010000042.1, read as the reverse complement.
CAGCGTGCTTTCAATCCCCTCATGGAGATCAACTGGTTTAAGATTGTCCTGATCTAAACGACTAAAGGTCCGTAGAGATTTGACAATATCTCGAATCCTGTGAGTTCCTGTCTCCATTGAGGAGAGGGTTTTGGGTAAGTCCCTAGCTAAAAAATCTAGGTCTAGATCTTCAATTAGCGTATCGATTTCAGGGCTGGCATTGGGCACTTGTTGAGTATAGCGTTTCACCAGTTCTAGAAGGCCTTTAGCACTGGTTTTAAGATAGGCCAAATTTCCGTAGATGAAATTTACAGGATTGTTGATTTCGTGGGCAATACCGGCCACCAACTGCCCCAGGCTAGACATTTTCTCATTTTGGATTAACTGAAATTGAGTCTGATGCAGTTCTTCGAGCGTGGCCTGAAGTTGAGTTTCTGATTGTTTTCTCTCCACAGCCAGTACAACAGAATTCGTCATGGTTTGCCCTAGGGCAAGAAGGGCATCATCAAAATGACTGGGATGATAAAAATAAATGCCCAAGTAGCCTAGCAGTGCTTGCTGGTTCTCTTTTCTGGTAGAGACAATGGGTAACCACAGTAATGCTTCAATGCCAGCCGCCTGCAGGTAAGGTTTCTTCTCAAATAAGCCAGGATACGCTGTGCTGCTGTTGAGTTGGGCAACGGTTGTAACGCATATTGGCTCATAGGGGTTAGAGCCAGCAGCCCAAGGATCGTAGTCTTCAAAAACTGATTTTAGTTCAGCTGTTGCCTGGTTATTCCACTGTAGTTTTCCATGGGTATCCCAATAGGCAAAGCTGGCTAAATCAGCATTGAATACATGTTGTAACCCCTGGCTAGCCGCTTCATAAATGGCCGCAACAGACGTTGCCTGATTAATGCTATCAGTGGTTGCTGCCCAGTAGTATATGGACTGCAGCTGTTCATAGCTTTGGGTAAGGGCCTGCTTAGTAAGCGTTAATTCTTCGCCCAGCGCCTGGTGCTGCGTCTGTAGCTGCTGATAAATCCTAGCGAGGGGATTATTAGGGAAAGATCCGTTTACATGGGTGCTCGGAGAAGAGGGTGTCATAGTTTACTGGCAGCGCTCTGTCTGTAAAAAAACTGTCCTGCAGATAAAAGCGGATAAGGAGTAGCAGCGCCTTTTTCCTTAAGGTGCCCGTCTTTACTTTATTGGCCTCATTGTTTTTAGCTTACGCAAACCATTGTCACAATGTTCTATTGAATCAGACGTGCTGTTGCTCCAAGGGCTGGGTATTCTACCGGTGTATATTGCGCCCCGTAGTTCATTAAGCGATTGCTGGAATCCTTAAAGTTAAAAAAGCTATGGACGCAACATTCGCTGAAGGAGATTGGCCGCAATTGCCTATGGCTACCCACACCGTAGAATTTGACCCTCAAACGAATCAGGCGCTATTGGCAGGTAGCCATATGGTGTTTCACTGCCACTACTACAACTGCGCCATTCATAAGTCTATTGAAGATGCCCTGTCCACTGACGCGGCTGAACTGTTTCGAAGCTCGGCATTTGCTGCTGCTCAACCTCAGCTAGCTGCCATTGTCGCTCAGGTCGATAGTCCGTCAACCCGGATCTCAAAAGGAGCAACCCTATTTCAGCAACTGGGCTTTGGCCGTTTTGACCCCCACTTACTTACATCAGCTGGGGGCACAGTTACCTCTACCAGTTCCCACTATGCCTTAGGGTGGTTAGCTCGGTATGGCCTGCGGGAGACTCCGGTGTGTCAGTTTATAGAAGGCTATTTGCAAGCGTTGATGGTTGTTGCCTATAACCTAAATGTGCAGCAGGTGAGGGTTAAAGAAGTGGATTGTTTAGCTACAGGTGATGCAGCCTGCACTTTTGTCGTCACGGTCAATGACTCCCCTTTAAATCAGCTATCGGTAGAGGAGGTTGCCCATGGCAATTGATGAAAAAGCAGTGGTAGCAGCCTGTAGCCAACTGCCCCTTATTGGCAATGAAGATGGCTTAATTCCTGCCTTTGGGCTGTATCTATCTCGACATTATGCAGACTTTTATAACCTCAGCTCGTTTGCGGCGGTACGCCAGGTAGAGGCGCAGCAACCAGCCGCCCTTACCAAAACCGAGAAAAGCTTAGTTGAAGCAGGAATGCTCTGCGCTTTTTACACTTTTGGCGGCATCATGTTATCCCAAGAATGGCAGGCTGTGGTGATGCCTATGGTGGAAACAGACGATGACTGGGTGCCTGGGATTATCGCTGTGGTCAATAGTCTAGGTTGGGGCAAATGGACGCTTGAAGAGTTTGTGCCAGGGGAGCGCCTAGAGATTTCTATTGCCAACAGCTATGAATCTATGGGGTGGTTAGCCCACTATGAAACCAGTACCCGACCCCGCTGCTATCTGGTCCAGGGCGGTTGTGCTGGCATTATGAATCTGCTCTACCAGGGGAATATTCGTCAACGGCCTAGCCTCACTGATGACTACTTCCAACAGTGTTTCCACAGTCCTGGAAGTTTCCGCAGTCAAGAAATTAGCTGTCGCACCATGGGTGATGATTTATGTCGGTTTGTGGTTACCCGCATGGGGTAATGCGGCCATGACAATTACTGGCATGACAATGGTAGAACATCAATCTGAAATCGCATCGAACCCAACTGTTGGACAACGAGAGATCACTCAAGTTTGCTTAGGAGAATTACCCCTTACTCTGATCAGTGACTGTTTTGGCGATCACCGTATTGTTGAAGTTGTTTTGCCCAGACCCATTGCCCTAAAAAATTTACAAAATCTCTCCCACGTTTCTCAATGTACAATTCTCAAGGATTTACCACGGCCATTTTTTCGCATTGACTGTTCTCAGCGTTTTTTGTTGACCGGTATTGTTCATGATGCCCGAGTGCGCTTTACTCTTCGAGAGACTGCGGTGTCTCAGGCTCGACTCATTGTCCTCCACGCTGTGGCAGAACTGATGCAGGTCTCTTTGGATGTTGTTCCACTGGAGCCAGTTACCTCCAATAACCCATGACCTACTACTTTGACCATGCAGCGACTGGGCTGCCACGGGCACCAGCTGCCCTCAAGGCTGCCACCAGGGCGATGAATATGGGCAGTGCCCAGCGAGGGATCCACCAGTCGGCGATGGCCGCTAGCGAGGTGATTGCTCGGGCTCGGGATGCGATCGCACCCCTCATCGGCGTTTCTTCCCAAACCCATGCCGTTTGTTTTTTACCCAGCACGACTGCGGCCCTTAACCAGACGATTCTGGGTATACGGCCTCGACCTCGACGCATTGCCATCGATCCTTTGGCCCACAATGCTGCCTATCGGCCCGTAATGGCCCTGGCCCAGCAGCAGGGTATTCCATATTGGATTCTGCCAAACACTCCCGAGGGATTGATTGACTGTTCCCAGTTAGCCGCTACCTGGCAAACTGACACTGACGTGGTTGTGCTAACCCATGCCTCCAATGTCACGGGCATCGTGCAGCCGGTAGACACCGTAATATCTATGGCGCATCAGACCGGGGCAAAGGTGGTGATTGATGCGGCCCAAACCGTAGGTGTGATCAATACCCATGGACTGGCCGCCGCTGATGCCATTGCCTTTGGGGGCCACAAGGGACTGCGATCTCTACCCGGTGTGGGGGTTTTAGCCGTAAGCCATGGGCTAACTCTAGAACCCTTAATTTACGGTGGGACCGGCGGTGAGGCGGCAGCAGAGACAATGCCAGAATTGCTACCCCAGCGACTAGAAGCAGGTACACCTAATTTGCCTGCGATCGCAGCAATGTCTGCCCAGGCTGCTAACGTAACTAAGTTTTCTAAGCCAGATGTTTTAGTCCACGATTTACGTGAGGCAGTGACGGCAGGTGGTGGTCAGATAGTTACCACTAGTAAGTCGCCCGCCGTGCCGATTGTTAGCTTTACCCTGCCAGGAATTATCCCTTCAGAAGCTGCCGATATATTAGAGCGCTGTTTCGACATTCAGCTTCGTTCAGGGCTACACTGTGCTCCTTTAGCTCACCGTACCTTGGGTACCTTTCCTAACGGAACCCTACGGGTATCCACCGGAGTTACCACCGCCGCTGCTGATTTAGAGCAGCTCACCCAGGCTCTCCAAGGCGTTAGCCAGAGTTACCGGCAAATTCTCCATGTCTAATTACAATACCTACACAGTCAGTTTGCTAACTTTGGCCGACGATCTCCAAGCTACGTTCACTGCTCAACAACAGTCTTCCGACCCCAAGGCCGCCATGCTGATTGAAATTCAAGGCAGTGGGCGCTTAGCCAAGGATTTTGCCGATTTGCTGGTGGTCTCCATCAACAAGAGCCCTGTATCGGTAATGGCCCTGGTACGTAATGATTTACTCATTCAGTTTTTGGTATCTTCCATAAATCTGCGCTGCAGCCAAACCGAAGTTAAGGCATTCAAAACTTTTCAAGCGGCCGAGGACTGGTTACTGGCATAGATGGCGTAATCTAATCAGATCGCAGGGAGCTCCAAATCAGTAACCCCACAAAAAACGTTAGCCTTTAAACCGTCCTTCAGAATTTGTGTGGCTCACCGTGACCCAGCCTGCTGCCTTACGAGATTTATTGACCGCCGTTGCCCACGGGCAGATCACCCCCGATACCGCTTTCGATAAGCTCAAGCACCTGAACTATCAGCCCGTGGGCAACTTTGCCAAAATCGACAACCATCGGGCACTGCGCACAGGCTTTCCAGAAGTCATTTGGGGGCAGGATAAAACTGTCAGTCAGCTGATTGAAATTTTTCGCGCCATGGCACCAGAACAGCCCGTGGTGATGGCCACACGCATTAGCCTAGAGGTGTATGCCCAGCTGCGAGGGGCGCTACCCAATTTGCGGTATTACGAGACAGCCCGCATCTGTGCACTACAGCCCAAATCAATTGAAACGGTACATCCGGGTAACATTGCTATCCTTACTGCTGGCACAGCGGACCTACCCGTTGCTGAAGAGGCTGCCGTCACCCTAGAACTATCAGGTTTTCCTATCACCCGACTGTGGGATGTGGGGGTGGCGGGTATCCACCGACTGTTAAATAATCAATCCGTTATTGATCAAGCGGATGTACTGATTGTCGTAGCAGGAATGGAAGGAGCCCTGCCTAGTGTGGTTGCTGGTCTAGCCGACTGTCCGGTAATTGCTGTCCCTACCAGCGTGGGTTACGGCGCTAGCTTTGGCGGCGTATCAGCACTGCTGACTATGTTGAATTCCTGTGCCGCTGGCATTGGTGTGATGAATATTGACAATGGATTTGGCGCCGCTGTCCTAGCTGGTCAGATCATTAGAACAGCGGCAAAAATTCGTCGGTCTTGAGCCATCCAGTTACAGACTGCCGTCCTACCCCAAACAGCACTGCTGTAGTTAATTATCTTGATGGGCAAGCTAAGGATCGTTGTAAGGCTGTCAGATGATTCTTTGATTTTATTGCTACTCTGGTATAGAAGTTAATGTGGCTAAGTTAGACGCTCAGCTTGTCCCCAAACTGAAGAGCTACGGGGACTGTTTAAGAGATTTATCAAGGTTTTCTATCAAGTACTGATGACGCCATGACCGCTTCTGGTAAAAAGTTTATTCAAATTGCTCAGAAATCTTTGCCCCAGGCATCGCAGCTTCTGAGCACCCTAGCTGCAGCAGGTTTGCTAGGCACCCAAGCTGTTATGGCCCAAACCAATGGTGAAGCAATTGAAATTGCCATCCCTGAAGCAACGGTTGCTGAGCCAGTTGCTCCAGTCGCACCGGTAGTCACTACCCCTGCCCCTGCCATCGTAGAGCCCACGCCCCAACCCATAGTGCAGCCCACAGAAATTGTTCCGAGCACTGTTGAAACCGTTGATGCTGGCTCATCTAACTACGGCACCGTTTTTGTAGAGCCTGAACCAGCAGCTCAGCAACCTGCGCCCACTTTGGACTCTTTGCTGGGCGAGCAAGCAAGTAGCGAGGGACAAACTCCCGCAGTAGAGCTGGTATCACCCTTAGACTATGGCGGTGCTGCCATTGACCCCACCGACTATAGCGTCGGTGCCACCATGCCAGAGGTGATTATTTCGGATCGGGGCAGCGGTTGTCAGTTTTCTGTTAATGCTGGGCGCTCAGTATCCCAAGGTGGCTGCAGTCAGTCAGAACAACTAGCGGCAGCGACAGATACGGCTTCTGTCCCTCAGGCAAATATTGCCAGGGCAGTTATGAATCTGCCGGGTGTTCAGCAGGTAGCAGACATTACGCTTTCTGCTAGCCGTGATTATTACAACAAGGCAGCTAAAGCCGTTGTTGATCTGCAGCTGGGTGAGAAGTTCATTTTTCCCCTATCCGTGCCAGCGTCTTTAACGTCGCTGTTTGGGTGGCGGATGCACCCAGTTTTGGGTGTACGTCGGTTTCATACCGGTTCGGATCTAGGTGCCCAGCTAGGTACTCCGGTGGTGGCAACCCAGTCAGGTCGCGTAGATTTTGCTGATGTGGCGGGTGGTTATGGCCTGATGGTGGTGCTACGCCACTATGACGATACTTTGGAAAGTCGCTATGCTCACTTGGCTCGGCTACTGGTTAAGCCAGGTGAATGGGTTGAACAAGGTGAGGTGGTTGGTCTGGTGGGGAGTACGGGGCTCTCTACGGGACCTCATTTGCACTTTGAGCTACGTCAACTGACTGAAACTGGCTGGGCCGTGCTCAACCCTGACTTGTTGTTAAAGCAATCATTGGCAACGTTGAGTCAGGCGTTAGGAAATTCGGTTACGGCCTTAGTTGGTAAGGAGAATGTAGAAGGTACTAAGCCTTCTGTTCCTGGCAATGTAACGGACAAGGGACTGCCCTTCCGTCCGGCTCAGCCCCTTGCTAACTAGCTTCTTTTAGTTATTAGAAAACAAATACGTTGCCGCTGGGTTCGATGGTGATGTTGCTTACATCTGAACCTAGGCTAGTGGTTGGTTTAACAACTACTTCTAGGTTACCGGTGGCTTCGTTTACTTCTATGGCAGCCGTTAGGAGTCCTTCACCCGCCTGTCGATTCTTCTGAATGTCTTGGTAGAAGAATGTGAGTGTAGTGGGGGTGTTGAGGTTTTGGAGAAGAACATCATCTCCTGAGGTTAGCAGGCGAGGTTGGGTATCTCCCAGAGCTTCATAAGTAATGGCGGCTGGGGTTTGGTTTTCTAGGCGGACGGTGACTTCTGATTGAGCGCTAGGGATGGTAATGGTGGGTGGTAGTGTGGGTGCTACTTCTGCAGCCAGGGGCTGATGGCTAGCAACAGCAAAAATAACAGATAGTAAGGGCAGTAATTTCCAGGAGTTTTTCATAACGGGTTTATAAAAAGTCACTATTTTGATTCTAGCGCCGGGCATTTGGAAATGTCCTAGATCTTGCTCAGTGATACTTTTGTGGATGTTATAGATATTTCTCTTGGGTAATGCTCTTTTGGAGAGTGAGGTGGAGTAACAGTCTTACACAAAATTCTGAACACTCTCCAATTGGGTGGTCTCAATTAGAGCTGTCAGAATAAAGACAGAAGTCTTACTCTTCCTCAGTCAACAAATCAACCAGATCAGTTTTTTTCAGCTTTGAGAGGCCCTTCATACCTCGCTTCTTAGCCAACTCTTTGAGCTGCTTCACCGTGAATGAGTCTAATAGCTTGCGATCAGTTATCACATCAGGCAAAGGCTCTGGAGTTAAATAGAAAACTTGTTCTAATGCCTTCAACTTCTTACCTGCCATGATTCTGCATCCTAGTTTAGTAATGGGTTGAAAACTACTCCAGTATTGTCTGGGGGCGTCCTCTATACGAGTTACAGCGATGCTTATATTAACTCCCTTGAGAGGCGTATTAGGTTGTTTGAGCAGGTAATCTAACGCCAGTTTAATTTCATCTCGACTAGCTGTGGATAGGTTGGTTTTAGGAGTAGACTCCCGGCATAATGCTTGCGCAATCTCTTTAGTCTCGGACGACTCGTCAGCGACAATACACCAAACTTCTTCTAGATCTGCTGCTGCTGCTGCTGCATAAACAAATTCATTAGCTATTACCTCATACTGATCGGGACCAGTTTCGACCACAATCAGTGGAAGCCAGTTTCGGCCTCTTTCAGCAAGCAATTCAGCCGTTGATTGGATCAAATAATCATGCTCATCAGTATCCTTACATGATGTAATGGAGTCGAAAGGAAAACACATCAACGTCCCCAATTCTGAGAAGCTCATAGAAAATACTCCTTAACTAGATTTACATACTGGTCTCGGACAGTCTTATGCCAAAAAGCTCCAGGGATTTGAATAAAATCCGATTGAGAAATATAAGCCAGATAGGGCACTGAAATCATTGCTAAGTCTTGACTGTCGCGCCGGGGCTTTCTCTTGGAATAGAAGTACGGGGTAAGGTTAATACCATGCTGCCTATTAGAGGTGATAATTCTCGCTATAGCCTTATGCATCACGTTGACTTGGGCGTCAGTGATGGAGTGAGCGTTATTTAGGAATATAGGTAAAGCTACAGGCCCTGGGTAGCCACGCTCTCTTAAAGCTTTCTGAGCATCAGGAATGAATCGAGCGATTGTCATCCCTGCATTTTGTAGGGAGTGCAAGTTATCGTGTCGGGCTGGAATAAGTACAACATCCGCAGCACAAACAGCTTGCCTAGAATACTCTAACCAGCCAGGAGGGGCATCTATAAAAATGTAGTCATACTCTTGTCGTGCTGCTTCCAATGACATTAAAAGAGTATGCGGTTTGGCTCGTTGCTTTATTTGAGCCATGGCGTTTATATTTGTGCTGGATAGCTCTCTATCCGCCGCGACGATATCAAACCTATAGCCCTTGAGCTTAGGGTGTTTGGGATTATACTGGCTCGTTATTGCTCGAATATCTTTAACTGAGCCTAAAAGTAATGCCTTCATATCCCCAGAGGTCTTTTGCACTCCTAAGGCATCCCCTAGATCTCCTTGATTAGAGTCAAGGTCAACAATCAATACTCGCTTTTTAAGCTGAGATAGTACTGCTGCAAGATTAGCGACAGTGGTAGTTTTTCCAACACCACCTTTGTTGTTGTAAACAGTGACCACTAACCCACGCTTAGGGTGTTCTATTCGAGTCTTGATACTACTAATTGTTTGCTGAAGATTTCCATCGTCAAAAGACATGCACGGTAAAGCAGGATGGATAACTTTCCCATGCTTACGAAATAACTGAGCTTTCAGAGAATTCATTAAAATTCCCCACTGGACTGTTTTTGATTGTGGAGCCAGTAAGTATTGCTTCAGCTGAGCAACATGCTTCAAATAGTGTGTGTGCCCTTCGGTTAAATTTTCAGTCCTCCCTTTAACCTCCATGTAGAGGTAAGGGGATTGCTTTGTATGAAAAAAGACATTGTTTGGATCTGGATTTTTACGAGCGGCCCAATCAACGGCTTTACGCCCAATAGGGTACTCAGAATGCATTTCGAGTTGCTCAAAGCCTAATGACTGAAGGAAAGGCTGCGAGAAAAGATGCTGAACCATTGCTTCATCAGCATCTTGGGGTAAGTTTCGGAATGCACTTTCAAGATCCATGGATGAGCGTTCGCGCTACACCCTAGTACTACTCAACAGATTTCATAGAATCAGCAAAATTTAACCCTTAACAATATGGCTAAATGTAAATGCTTTCTATAGGCTCTGGCAGTAAGGTTTATTTAGCCTTAAATTAATTCCTTCAATAACATCAACGCCAAATAGCACGGGCATTGTCCCCATCCCTGCCACAACCCCTATGAACTTTGCTCTGTATCTGAGTTGGGGTGAAATGCCCATGAACAAGGATTTTGAGTATATTGACTAGCTGATTAACGGTTGAGTCGTTGGATTGCTTGTCTCTGGATGAATAGGTACAAATATCGAATCATTTTTTAGCCTATTCAGAACTCGATATAACCTTATGCTAAATAGAGTCGCTACGGTAGCAATGGCTATTGACTGCCCAATCCACAATCCCTGGCTGCCCAGCCCCAAATAAAACCCCAAACCATATCCAGCCGACAGACCCACACCCCAAAAACCAACTGCATTCAGCACCATAGGCACCCGAGTATCCTGCACTCCCTGCAGTGCGCCATACACCGCCTTTTGCAACCCGTCTAACACCATCGTGACCGACGCAATGGTCAACAATGGCATCGCCAACTCAACAATTGCCTTATTCTCTGGACTATTCACATCCAAATAAATACCAATCAGCTGTTTTGGAAATAACAAAAAAGCCAGAGAACCCATGAGCATTGTCACCGTCGTAATTGCCATACTCACCCCAGTGGCCCGCTGCATTCCCGCCACATCCTGACGGCCAAACCATTGGCCTACCCTGACCGTAGTAGCAAAGGAAATTCCCAGGGGCACCATAAACACCACCACAATAGTTTGCAAAACAACCTGGTGAGCTGCTAGGGCATCTGTTCCCAAACGCCCCATCATCAACATAACCGACAGAAAAAATCCTGACTCCAACCCTGAGAAAATACCAATGGGTACCCCCACCCAAATCAGCTGCTTGAGAATACGCCACTTAGGGCAACGGAGAGACTGAAAAATTCGATAATTACGCAGTGTGGGGTGGCGTAGTACATACAGTGCTAAAGCTGTAAACATTCCCCACCAGGTCAGCATGGTGGCCCAGGCTAAACCGGCCAACCCCAGGTTAGGCAGTCCCAACTTACCAAAGCCCAAGAGGTAGTTACCAACAATATTAAAAATCGTTCCCACTACAATAATGACCATGATGGGGCGGGCCTGGGAAAGGGCCGATACCATAGACCGCAGGGCTGTAAATCCGGCTATGGGCCAAAAGCTCCACAGAATAACTTGTAAATAGGTGTCTGTGAGCTCAACTACCACCGGGTCTTGACCCAACCGCAGCATCAAACCTTCTAACTGCCCTGTAAATATCATGGCGGGAACGGCTACCAGCATAGCTAGCCACAGTCCCTGACTGGCTATTTGCTGCACGCGTCCTTTTTTGCCTGCGCCAAATGCTTCGGCCACTAAAGGACTAACCCCCATAACAGCACCTGTAAACGCAGTCATGATCACAATGTAAATAATCGCTGCCAGACCGCCTGCTGCCAGCACGTCTGGCCCCATGCGGCCCATCATAATGGTGTCTGCAAACCCTGTAGCGGACTGAGCCACCTGGGCACTGGCCAGAGGAATTGCCAATTTAAAGAACTCGCGTATCTCCCGACGTAGAGATGACTGAAGCCGAGGAATGGCCATGGGGAGGGTGACTCTAAATAACATTTTGATAAAACCAATGTAAGCAAATTGGACAATAGAAACTATCGATGGCGTTCAAGCAGTCCATCAAATCGTTGCCTAGAGGCTGTTGTTTAAATCGCCATGGAGCTGGCTTCATCCACTTTTAGGGTGGTACCAGAAATAAATTTGGCATCTTCCGAGAGGAGAAAACATACGGTCTTTGCCAGTTCTTGATAGGTGGCCGGACGGTTCCACATCAAATCATCTGGGGCCACATCCCAGCCCTCCAGTTCTGCCATATCATCGGCAACAAAAAACGGGGCAATGCTGTTCATACGAATGTGGTCGTCCCGGTAGCGTTTGGCATAGAGCTTGGTAAAGCCTTCCATGGCCGCGCGTAGGGTGCCGCTAAACGGTGTTCCTAAAGACGGCTCCTGGGAATCACAGGCGGAGATATTGACCATGGCGCCTCCACCCTGTTGTTGCATGGGCTCGGTTACCAACCTAGCCAAACGCACCACGCTAAGAAATAACATTTCAAAATGGTCGAGCCACATTTGATCTGAAATCTCCAATAGGTTTGGACGGGGTGGGTCCCTAAAGCTCATGACCACCGCATCAATGCGGCCCCACTGAGCCAAAGTATTTTGCACCAATGTTTCTAAATCTTTTACCTGGTTGAGGGACCCTTGTACCCCGATGCCACCCAGCGATGTGGCCAACTCTAAAACGGAGGCAGAACGGGCTAACAACGACACGCGATATCCTTGGGCGGCTAGTTCTTTAGCACAGCCTGCACCAATTCCTCGGCTAGCTGCCGTGACAATTGCGACCTTGCGAGTGTCCACTTGATTACCTCTGATATCTATAGATCTAAACTAATCTGTGCTCTTCTAGAAGAGAAGGCAGTATATTGGCATAGGACTTGTGCCTGAATAGCATAGATAGAACCATGCTTAAGGTTTTTAATCAGCTACCTGAACTGATTGCGTTTGTGGAAAGTGTGGATGGAACCAGCTTTAGTGCGGCAGCCCGTGCCCTGGGCACCACTCCATCCGCCATTAGTAAACGGGTGGCCAAGCTGGAAGATCGTTTAGGAGTGCGCCTGTTGCAAAGAACCACCCGCTCCTTGAGCCTGACTTCAGAGGGAACAATTTACTACGAGCGGGTAGCGCGCATGCTACAGGAACTAGAGGATGCTAACGATAGCATTATTTCTGGCGGAAAACCTCGCGGAAAGATAACTGTTAGTGCGTCTCTGGATTTTGGTCAAAGCTTTTTAGTTCAGGCTCTGCCACAGTTCTTGAACCAGTATCCAGAAATTCAGGTGGAACTGCGCTTAAGCGATCGCTTGGTGGATTTAGTCACTGAAGGGGTGGATGTGGCTATCCGCCTGGGAGAGTTAGAGGATTCTAGTCTGATTCGCCAGCATCTAGGTCAAGTGCGCTTTGTTCTATGTGCGTCACCTGATTATTTTGAGAGCCATGGTCGTCCTGGCACACCTGCTGATTTGATAAACCACAACTGTATGCGCTATGTCTTTAACGGTCAGCCATTACCGTGGGAATTTTTAATTGATGATAGTTGGCAGACTATTCCAGTAAAGGGCTCGTTTAATTCAGATAGTGGGGAAGCTCTAAAAAATGCTGCCCTAACCGGTATTGGTATTGCTCGACTGCTGAGCTTTCAGGTGAAAGACGAGTTGAAAACGGGAAAGCTGATTTCTCTCTTTGCTGAGCAGCTACCGCCAGGGTTAATCAATCAGGCGGTATTTACCCACCGTCGAAATCTGTCACCACGGGTGCAGGTTTTTCTAGAGTTTTTGAGCACCTACTGTTCCATGGGGCAATAGAAAAAAGGGTGTTACTGATCCTCGGGATGATTTTATCTGTCAAATCCAGACAATTGATGAGTTCTACAGATCGTTTCATCCTCTAAATCAGCAACGGCGAAAAAAAGCCTCTCGGTAATTGCCGAGAAGCTTAAGCGTACTCTATCCAGTTCAAACAATCGGGATTGAACTACTGTGCAGAACGACGCAGCTTACGATAAGCGAATGCAGCAGTTGCAAGTAAGCTGATTGCGGCTGAAGGCTCAGGGACATCTTGACTCTCCTGTTCATTGAAACTGCCCAGTAGCGCAATGCCATCATTGGCGCATTCCATCAACAATGTGGCGATAAATTCTCCACCTGGAATTAAGCCACGGTCAAACCGAAAGGTGTGGGTATGGTCACCATCAGCATCAAAGTGATCAAAATCAATGCCTTCTTCTACAGCCTGTTGCTGTGAGAGAAAATCAATATCACCCACAAACGTGCCATCCTCGATGGAGTTTAACAACGGCGACTTTTTTCCCATGTAGCCATAGGCCTCTTGCTTAGTGGCCAAATCGCCCATGGTATCCTCACGTTCCCAACCATAGCGGTAATACTGTTTTAGATGCTTATAGCCTGAATTGTCTAAGGCCACAGCTTGAGCTGTCACATCTTTGAAAACACCTACTTGGGAAACACCAGCGTCATTAGAACCGGCAAAACGCACACCAAACAGAGAACCATTGGCGGCATTAATGGAGTCGCCAGTAAAATTAAACAACAAATCTCCCCAGCCGATATTGCCATCTGCGGCACCATGGTAGTCAGTCCCAGCCAGTAAACTTCCCCCGCTGACGGAAACATAAATGTGGTCCTCAGTCTCTTTAGTGGCTAACCCTTTTATCTCGTAGGCATTCCCGCCAGAACCATCAGTAAATGCATCAATACTGTAGTTCCAACCATTGTGGAAGGTGCCTGCATGGGCTGCATGGGCCATGGTGAGACTGCACAATGCAGAACTGAGAAAGAGGGATAGACGCTTCATGACAATGATTTCCAAAACGCTTAGCAAAATGTATCGTTTGTTACGTTATAGGTATAACTGGATTGAGTATGCAGCGCCTTCGGCTAGATGACTGTACGCTCTTTAGACATGATCTGAGACTGCTTAGAGGAGCTGGAAAGTCTCTTATATAGAAATACTGAGTGAATTTATAAAAGAAGTATCAAGGCAATCGTCAGAGTGTGAACTCAACAACAACAAACCCACGGATAAGACTGTTTCTGTATCTCTATTGAGATTGGCTCCACAAAGTGTTGGACAGATTGAGCTAACTGGTTTTACCGTCTCAAAATGCCCCAAACCCAACTAATCATGGCAAAATCAAACGGACCCACTTAACTGCCTGCGCCGTGAAATTTGCATTTATCATTGACCCCATCGCTAAGCTAGACCCTGGCCACGATAGCAGCGTCGCCATTATGGAAGCTGCCCAGGAGTTGGGCCATCAGGTGTTTATTACTCAAGCTCAGCAGATGGGGGTGGTGGCCGGTCAAGCCATGGCCTACCTGACTCCAGTGACCCTAGTGCCCGTTACCCTGGGGGATAACTGCTGGGATGCAGTTGCCGATTGGTACACCCTAGGTGAGGCTCAGTGGCAGCCCTTAGACACCATGGATGCGGTATTTATGCGTACGGACCCACCAGTGACGGTACCTTACCTATATGCCACCTACATTCTGGACTATATCGATCCGGTGAAAACTAAAGTCATCAACTCTCCTGGGGGTATCCGGGCTGCTAATGAGAAAATGTATGCGCTGCAGTTTACCGGGGCCATTCCTAACACCATTGTGAGTCAGGACAAAGCTGTGATCCGAGATATTGTCAAATCTTGGGGGGGTAAGGCGGTGTTAAAACCCTTGGGGGGCAAAGGTGGGGAAGGAATATTATTCCTCAGTAATGAGGACCCTAACTTTAACTCCATGATTGAAATCAGCACCAGACAGGGCCAAGAACCGGTGATGGTGCAAACCTATTTACCAGCTGCAAAAGAAGGGGATAAGCGGATTATTTTGCTCAATGGTGAACCCTTGGGAGCCGTTAATCGCATTCCTACGGGTAAAGAATTTCGTGGCAACATGGCCGTTGGTGGTCGCAGTGCCCGAGTGGATATTACCGAGCGAGAATTAGATATCTGTAAACAGCTGGCCCCTACTTTGCAAAAAGACGGTCTTTATTTTGTGGGTATTGACATCATTGGTGGTTACCTGACGGAGGTTAATGTCACCAGCCCCACAGGCATTCGTGAAATTGATCGGTTAGATGGTGTGAAACTGGGGCATCAGGTTATCGAGTGGCTTACTGCTGGGTAATGGAGTGTATGCAAGTAAGAGTCTGTTATTCTCCAATAGATTCTTCCCTAGCTCACCAAGCCTGCAGCAAAACGATTACAGGTTTCCACTAGTTTCTCTAACTCCACAGCTACCAAACGACCCTGATCAACAACTTTTTTGCCGTTAATAAAGCTGTAGTCCACTCCGGAGGGCTGACAAAAAATCAAGGCAGCTACCACATCGTGATGGCTGCCAACTAATTCGGGCCTGTCCACATTAAACGCAATAAAGTCTGCCGCCATGCCAGGGGCTAGATAGCCAATATCATCCCGGCCCAGCACATCAGCCCCACCCCGAGTGGCCACTTCTAAAGTCTCTCTCGCTGTGATCGCTGCTGCCAACTGGTCCCGCACCCGCGCCAGCAAAAAGGCAGTGCGGGCCTCCTGCAATAGATTGCTAGCATCGTTTGAGGCGGCTCCATCCACACCAATACTTACCGGCACCCCAGCAGCCCGCATTTTTCTTATCGGGGCAATGCCGCTGGCGAGGCGCATATTACTGCAGGGACAATGGGTCACTCCGGTGTGGGTGTCGGCAAATTTTTGAATAGCGGCATCGTCGAGTTGAACGCAGTGGGCGTGCCAAACATCTTCACCGAGCCAACCTAAGGATTCTGCATAGTCACCGGGGCGAAGGCCAAATTTCTCCAGGCTGTAGTCCACATCGCTTTTGTTTTCTGCCAGGTGCGTATGTAACTGCACGCCCGGATAGCTGCGGGCCATGGCAGCAGACTCTCGCATGAGATCCTGGGAAACAGAAAAGGGAGAACAGGGGGCTAATACCATACGCACCATGGCATGGCGACTGTTGTCATGATAGGTTTCAATCAGCCGCTGAGAATCTTTAAGAATGTTGACTTCAGCTTCCACCAAAGCATCCGGCGGCAGCCCTCCTTGGCTTTCACCAACGCTCATGCTGCCACGACTGGCATGAAACCGCAGGCCAATGTCCTGCACACCACGGATCTCATCATCTAGGGTGCAGTCGTTGGGATATATATAGAGATGATCGCTACTAGTGGTACAGCCCGACAACATAAGTTCAGCGGCGGCCATTTGGGAACTGGCATAGATGGCACCACTGGTGAGATTTGACCAAATGGGATATAGCGTTTGCAGCCAGGTAAACAGGTCGCAGTCCTGGGCAGCGGGAATCGCCCGGGTCAGGGTTTGGTAAAAGTGGTGGTGGGTATTGACCAGACCGGGTAGAACAACATGGCGATTGTTTAGATCGAGGACTTCATCAGCCTGAGGGGAGGCTGCCTCAACGGCTTCAGTTGTTCCTACCTGTTGGATAACATTATCCTGCACCAGGATGGCTGCATCTTGAATCTCTTGACGCTGGTCGTCCATGGTTACCAACGTGTGAATATGTTTTACCAGTAGTGTGGCCATTGTTTACTCTCCTTAGGAGCCGCGATAGGTACTATAGGACCAGGGCGATACCAACAGCGGTACATGGTAGTGGGCGGCAGCATCGGCAATACCAAACCGAATGGGCACTAAATCTAAAAAGGGGATGGGTGATGAAAATGTTGCTTGGGGTGTAGCCTGGGCAGCAAAATAGTCTCCTACCCAAAAGCGTAGTTCGTACAGACCGGCCACCATGGTCTCTGGCGTTAATAGCGGGCTATCGGTACGGCCATCACTGTTGGTGATCGTTTTGGTAAGACAGTGTGCCTGATCGTTTTCTAGACGATAAAGCTGTAGTTCAACTCCCGCTGCGGGACAGCCGTTTGCTGTATCTAAAACATGGGTGGTGAGTTTGCCCGCTGTTTTGTTTGCCATTGGCGATCTCCCCTTAGTGCATTGGCCCCAGCAAAATGGTGTCTGCAATGGCGTTCATAATGTTTGAGCCATCTTCTAAAGCCAGCTCAGTGTACCATTCCTGAGTTTTGGCGGGCACTTTGCCATGGGTCATAGCAGCCCGTTTGCGAGCCTTGAGAATAATCTGGGATACCCGTTCTAATCGGTTATTTTGATAGCGTTGGAGGGCATCGCCTACGCTGATATTGGTGGTGGATAAATAATTAGCTAATGCCCAAGCGTCTTCCATGGCCTGACAGCCCCCCTGCCCTAAATCTGGTGCGGTACTGTGGGCGGCATCGCCAATAAGGGCGACTCGACCGTTGACTAAAGTTGTGAGGGGTTCAATGTCGTGAATCTCGACACGATTGGTTTTGTTGGGGTCTAGCTGCTGAATCAGTGTCTGCACTGGCTTGGCCCAGCCAGCAAAATGATTCGACAGCTCTTGCCGATAGGTGTCAGGGTTGTTTTCGGTCCCCTTGGGCAGGGGCACATCGAGAAAGAAGTAAAAGCGATCGCACCCCACAGGCATTACCGACGCGCGCTGACCATCTGCCACATAGATATCCCAGCTGTTGGCCGGTGCCAGGTCATCACTTACCGGAACCAGACCATTCCAGTTGACATAGCCTACATAGCGGCGCTCGGTGGCATGGCCCACTACGTGAGTACGAATAATGGAATGGGTGCCGTCGGCCCCGACAACGATATCCCCGGTTGCCCGATGGCCGCCTTCAAAAATAGCCGTGGCCTTGTCAGCAGTTTGTTCAATGGCAACACAGCGTTTATTGAGCTGGACCTGATCGGCACCAAAGGCCGACAGCAGCATGTTTTGCAAGTCAGTGCGGGCCACCGGGTAGGGAGCCTGCCCCACCCGCTCTACCAGAGGAGAAAGACTAAATCGGGTAAGCAGGTCGCCAGTCTTGCCGCCGTAGTAGGCCATTTGCTCCATAGGACCACCGATAGCAGCGATCGCACTGCCCAGCCCCAACCGATTGAGTACCTTCACCCCATTGGACCACAGGGAAATACCGGCCCCAGCCGGACGCAGAGACTTGACTCGGTCATAGACTTCCACCTCGTAGCCTGCATGTCGCATGGCCAGAGCGGTGGTGAGACCGCCCATACCTGCACCAACAACAATTACTTTCAGGTTTTCCATGGGGGGGAGCTATCGAGTCTGTGGTTAGAGTGTATCACCGTACTTTCTTAGGCTAGGACTAACGCACGATCTGTATAGTCAAGAACATTTTTTGACAGGTAGTTGACCTTAAATACAGGCAAGCGCCCCGGCGGCTGGGATCATTGCTGAATAGCGGAGAAAGTTGGAGTGAGTGAACAAGAGGGTGTAATTCAATATCCGGATGAGACTGTAGCCGAGCGACCACCGGAACCTGCGATCTCAAAGTCAACGGACCTAATCTACAATTTAGACGACAGACCACCGCTACGGGATACCTTATTTGCTGCCGTACAGCACGTTTTAGCCAGCTTTATTGGCATCATCACCCCCTCTCTTATTATCGGCGGTGCCCTGGGGCTAGAACCGGAAGATCGAGCCTATCTCATTAGCATGTCCCTGTTTGTGTCGGGCATTGCCACCTTTATTCAAACTCGACGCATAGGACCGGTCGGGTCGGGGCTATTAAGTATCCAGGGCACCAGCTTTGCCTTTATTGGACCAATTATTGGAGCCGGTACCGCTGCCGTTGCCGGGGGGGCCACCCCAGCCCAGGCCCTAGGGCTAATTTTTGGCATGTGTCTGCTCGGCTCCTTTATTGAAATGGTGTTTAGCCAGTTCATTGAGGTGATTAGCCGCATCATTACCCCCCTGGTGACTGGCACGGTGGTGATGCTAATTGGCTTAACCTTGATTAATGCCGGTGTTTTAGCCATGGGCGGAGGGGCTCTCGCCAGGCAGAATGGCACCTACGGCAGTGCCCAAAACATATTTTTATCGCTGCTGGTGTTGGCAATTATTATCATTCTCAATAGCAGTCGCAATACCTTTCTGCGCATGGCCTCCATCGCCATCGGGTTAATTGTTGGCTACATCGTTGGTCTATCCATGGGACTTGTGGACTTAAGCAGACTGAGCCAGCTGTCAGCCTTTACCCTCCCAATTCCCTTCAAGTACGGCTTTGGCTTTAACCCAGCGGCATTTATTCCCTTTGCCTTTTTGTATTTGATTACCACCATCGAATCCATTGGTGACCTGACAGCGACATCGGTGGTTACCGGACAGCCGATCCAAGGACCGACCTATTTTCGGAGAATGCGCGGCGGGGTGCTGGCCGATGGCATCAATTCGTTTATTGCGGCCATGTTTAATACGTTTCCCAACACCACCTTTAGCCAAAACAACGGTGTGATTCAGCTAACGGGCATCGGCAGTCGCTATGTAGGGTATTTCATTGCCGTAATTCTTAGCTTGCTGGGGTTGTTTCCCATCGTGGGTGGCGTTCTCCAGGCTATTCCACAGCCGGTTTTAGGTGGGGCCACTATCATCATGTTTGGTAGTGTTGCTGCGGCTGGGCTCAAAATTATTTCCTCCATTGAAATTGGCCGTCGAGAAACAATTATTTTGGCAACATCGTTAGGTTTGGGGCTTGGGGTAACGTTTGCCCCAGACTTTCTAACTGGGCTACCGGTTCTGGCAAAAAATATTTTTGGTTCCGGCATTTCTACTGGAGGAATTAGTGCGTTAGTGCTCAATATTTTGTTGCCAGGAGAACGTAGATAACTTTAGGTGGGTGACGCTGTTACGCATTCGCTCCACACCTCAAAACGCAAGGTGTTTAATTTTTCTTGTCAGGCTTCTTTGGGGCATAGAATCAAAACTCTGTAAAAAAATCTTTGAACATCGATTAGCAAAACATCGATGGAATAACCCTTTTTAGAATTTTGCGCGACCGAGCGTAAAATTCTAAACCGCTTTACCGACCACATCCCAACTGATGTGGCTGTTTTACTGAAACTCTCTATTCTGAGGATTGTAGGGCGGCAGTCCGCCCTGCCCATGGGGTTCGGGGAACTCGGAGGAGCCCCGAGCAATCGGTTTTGTCTTGAAACAACACTTTATTTCTCGGGCGGTTTCACCACTAGGGCTTCTAATCGCAGGCGCGCAATTTTATAAATTTCCACAAGCGCTTGCTGTACTTCATCATCCTGAGCATTAGCCATTCGGGTTTCTAAGGCCCCTAATATGGCCTCTTGGGTTTGTCCCTTCACAGCCATGACAAACGGAAAACCAAACTTCTGACGATAGTCACCATTTAGCTGTACCAAACGGTCATAAACAGATTGGTTAATGCGGTCGAGACCAGCACTGGCCTGTTCCTTAACAGATGCATCCGCCATGGGTCGACGACTGCCCAGTTCAGGATGGGCCTTGATCAGGGCTAGTTTTTCGACGGTGGTCATTTGCTCTACAATGGCCACCATTTTTGTGTGTAAATCGAATAAATCTTGAAACGGACGTTGTCCCCATACTTGGGCCGCAATACTTGGGGTGTCCTCAAAAATACCCCCCAGCAAATCGACAAAGGCCGACTGGTCAAGCTGATTGATGTGATTAATAGAGACATCCATGGGCTTACCGTAGTGCAAGACGTTAAATCGATTCATCTTAACTTGATAAAACATTCACAAAATGTGAAGACAAGTATGTAATACTGAACACGTATTTTTGAGGATATCGAGTCTTAATACATAAAACATTGTTCAGGGCATGGTGAATTAATAAAAAATTTTGGCGTTGTTGATCCTCGGAATAATTTTTTTAAAGAAATACTGATGCATTGTGTAAATGCTTGATCGGTTCATCCCTTATATCAGCAACAGCAATTTTCTCTCTTTCGAAGGATTTAAATAGCCGTCGTTGTAAACCAGCAACGCTAAATAAATAAATCGGAATAACACGGATTTTTACTTAATTAGCTGTATCTCCTTAATGTGCTAAAAATCATCTCTATTTTTTCCTATTCCTGAGCTATGGCTACTTTAGGGCATGGTTTTACTCCTGATTCCTACCGTCGCTGATTATTCTTAATCTCGTCACTATTGTATAAAACCGTTGCTGATTTAGAGGATGAACCAATCTGGTAACAACTCAAGACACTCAGTATTTTCCAGATAAAATCGTTCTGAGAATCAACAACGTCAGAAATAATTCGTTTAATGACAGATACGTTATCTGTCACCCAGACTTTGTTGTCAGCCTAGGGCGAAAACCACTATTTTGATCGCTTATTCTTTACCGAACTCTTTAGTTCCACAACCTTTAGAGGGGGGCGAGCTAGACACTACCTATCCATTGACCTCAGACGAAATCGACCAGTTAGCAGCTCGATATGAGCTGTTAGAAGCCGTTGGCCATGGCAGCATGGGTATAGTGTTTCGGGGGCACGATCGACTGCTCAACCGTTCCGTTGCCCTTAAGTTGTGCAGACCCCATACGACTGATGGAGCGTCCCGTCTGTACCAAGAAGCTATGGCCATGGCCGGTATTCAATCTCGCCATGTGGTAACGGTCCATGACTTTCTTAAGCTAAATCCACAGCGGGGCGTACTGGTGATGGATTGGATTGAGGGAAAGGATCTTTCAACATTGTTAAAAGATCGGTCTTTTAATCTCAACGAAGAGATGATTCGCCAGTGGATGCGGGATGTTTGCACCGCCATGATGGATGCGGAGGCCAAGGGGGTGATCCATCGGGACCTTAAGCCTTCCAACATTATTATTGATAACCGTCAACGAGCATTGGTGATGGATTTTGGGATTGCCATGGGGCAAACCATGAATCATCTCACCTTAGAGGGGCAAGTATTGGGAACGCCCCTCTATATGGCTCCTGAGCAGGCTGAAAATCCCAGCAATGTGGATACTCGGGCGGATATCTATAGCTTTGGGGCTACGTTTTACCATGCCATCGTCCGCCAGCCCCCGTTTGAAGCCGACAGTCCTTGGTCAGTGGTCTGCAAACATAAAACCGAGCCCTTGGTATCGCCTAAAATTCTCAAGCCATCCATGAGCAGCGTCTTAAGTGATTGCCTTGAGCGTTGTTTAGCCAAAAACCCTGCCGAACGGTTTTCCAGTTTTTCGCAGATCAACGACATTCTCAACACGCCGAGCACCGATGCCTGGAACAGTAGTATTGACCCCACACTGAGTAGCTATATTGGTATCTATCAGGTCCATCGTCCACAGTTTCTAAACCCTGACTCCACCCATCTAAAACAGACTACGTTTTTTGATTTTCCCCACTGTCGTCGTCTCAAAATTCTCTTTGGTGATTTAACAGAACAGACTGTGGATGTGCTGGTCAGTTCTGATAATACCCAGCTAACCCTGGACAGGGGGATTGCCGCCGCCCTCGCCACCAAAGCTGGTAAAGGGTTTCGAGAAGATGTTCAGCGATTTGCTCCAGCCCGCAAGGGGCGCGCGGTAGTCACCGCTGCTGGAAAACTGTCATCTAGATTTGTTTTTCACGGCATCACTCAGAATGGGGGCAACGCATTTGAACAGCGCATGATGCGGGAAGTGATTACAGATGTTGTAGATAGCTGTTTTTATCAAGCAGAAACCCTTTCTGTACAATCTATGGCATTCCCGTTATTGGGTGTGGAGCAGGGTACTTTTCCCAGGGGAATGGCTCTGGATACGATGTTTCGTGCCATTGCCCAGAAATTGCTCCGGTATACCACTCCAGTTGAAGAAGTGAGAATTATTTTGTCATCCCAGACAAACTTTTTAGGAGAGATTACCTGGGATTTAGACCAAGGAAATGCTTAACACAAAATAATTAGGAACCGGTTAAAACACCGGGCCAGTTTGCATCGGCTTTGCTAATGTGGCCGGGAATATCGCGCTCCCAGTTTCGCTGCACGCTGTTGCTGTAATTCAGGTACAGTTTGCCATCGACAATCTTCCACGCATTGGGATCGATGGATGCCGTATATCCTTGACTGACTGCCCAGGCACAGAAACCTCCATACTGGGGGGCGTAGGCCTCTGGATTAGCCGTAAACGAGTCTCGATTTTCAGCACTGGCAAATTGCCAAGTGGCATTGTTCCAAGTATAGGTAAATTCAGCACTACCGGTGACTGGTCTGCCTTCAGTAAAGTAAGCCACTGGGTCGGTGCCTCGAATAGCAAGATTGTTGCCATCAACAAAGTAGCGAATGGTCTCTACCGGAGTGGTTTCTGCCACAGTTTCTGCTGCCACAGTTTCTGCTGCCACGTCCACACTGGCAGCACAGGGATCAGCTCCGGCACATGGATCAGCCGCAACGGCAACACTAGTGCCCTGAGTCTCATTAGTGGTGCTGGTCGACTCTGTTGCACTACATGCGGTGGCCAGAGTTAAACCCGCTAGGAGAGCGATGGTGGCTTTACTAAGATGTTGAATTAGCATTGTTAAAACTGTCTTGTTTCTAGTTATAGGTGAACAAATAAAACTGAGTCTAGGCTTAGAAAGAGGAAAAAATTTGTAGTGTTGCTACTCCCTGAGATGATTTTAGTTGTGAAAGTCTGTACCTTCACTAAGTTCCCTCGGAGGTATGACGTTAGGGCCAACTGCGCCATCCCTTAAGAATGCCATGGGTCCCGAATTTAAACCCGTTAGCGTCTGATATACGGTTTTTGAGCTTGCTTAAAGGATTTACTAAGTTACCCTGTGGATAATGGTTGCGGTGGTAGATGGTCCGATATGGGTAAAAAAACGCTCAAACAGTGGCTGACAAGTATTTTCAGTATTGTTCTAATCAGCCTGCTCAGTAGCTGCGCCATTCCCCAGGTAAGCGCAGAGGAGCGTCTGTTTTTAGATTTATCGGTGGAGCCTATGGACCATGTGGTGCTGCCAATGGAGTCCTTTGATGGCACTGAGGTTGGCGGACTCTCGGCCATTGCCTACGATCGCAACCAAAACCAGTACTATGCCCTCTCGGACGATCGGACCCAGCCCCGTTTTTACACCCTAACTCTGGACTTAAGCCCCGACGCCATCAACGATGTCACCATCAAAGCGGTCACGTTACTAAAGGATGAAAATGGAGATGCGATCGCACCTCTAGATGCAGAAGGTCTGGTCCTCACCCCCAGCAACACCTTAATCATTTCCAGTGAAGGCTCCTTTAAACAGCAGATTCCCCCCAAGCTACAGGAATTTGACCTCGCCACTGGTCAGCTAAAAAATACATTACGATTACCAGACCGCTATCTGTTTGGCGAAACCACTGACTCCACTGCTAAGGCTGATCAAACTCAGGGGATTCAAGAGAATATCGGCTTTGAAGCTCTGACCATCAGCGCCCCTGGCGGTCCCTACGAACCCTTTAGAATATTTGCCGCCACCGAAGGCCCGCTCTATCAAGACCTAGATCTAGATCCAGATATCCCATTCAAAAATCGCTGGCTCCACTACCTAATTGATGCAGCCGCAGGGACAGGCCAGTCCACCCTAATTTCCGAACACTGGTATCCCATGGATGAAGCCCCGCTCGGAGCCGTAATCAACGGTTTATCAGAAATTTTATCCATTGATGTCGGCGGGCACTTTTTAGCCCTAGAACGAGCCTATGGCCTTCAGGGACTGTCAGTAAAGCTGTACCAGCTGGCCACCGGTGTCGCCACCGATACTAGTGCCATCGACACCTTCCAGGGCGACATCAGCACCCTTACCCCCATTCGCAAGCAGCTGGTGGCAGACCTTACCCCCCTCAACCCAGATAACTTAGAAGCCATGACTCTCGGACCGCGCTTCAAAGACGGTAGCCAAAGCCTGCTGCTCGTCAGTGACAATAACTTTGACAATCGCCAGGAAACTCAAATTTGGCTGCTTAAGTTGGCAGGTCTTTAGGAGAAACCCTAAGCACAATGGAAAAGGGAGAGCCACTCAAGCCAGGAAATAATGAAGAATAGAAAATAGGCAATCGGACCCTGAATCATCCCGACTCATTTTTTTTCTAACAGAGAATGTAGAATACTGTTTGCCTGAGGCTTATTTCTGTCCCCATAACTCCCTGGAACAATTGCATCAACGGTTTTCCCAATAACCGTAACAAGGCTTACCAAATACTCAAACCGGGGGCTGTCTAAGGGTGCTCTCCATCAAGATGTAACGAATTTATACCCATATTCTGTATAATTCTTGCTAATCATGAAGGAGGCTTAAGCGCTGACGATGAAAGTAATCGTATTGGGTGGAGATGGCTTTTGCGGCTGGCCCACTGCACTGCATCTATCAAACGCAGGTCATGAGGTTGCCATTGTTGATAACCTGTCCCGACGCAACATTGACAACGAGCTAGAAATCGGTTCCCTGACGCCCATTAGCTCCATGTCTAATCGATTGGCAACATGGCAAGAAGTCAGTGGCAAAACCATCGAGTTTCATAATCTGGATATCGCCCAAGAGTATGACAGACTCTTTCACCTAATTTGCGACTACGCCCCCGACGTGATCGTTCATTTCGCTGAACAGCGGGCTGCGCCCTATTCCATGAAGTCGCCTAAGCACAAGCGTTACACCGTTGACAACAACCTCAACGGTACCAATAACGTACTTTGTGCAATTGTTGATTCCGAGCTAGATATCCACGTTGTGCACTTAGGCACCATGGGTGTGTATGGCTACGGTACCGCTGGAATGAAAATTCCTGAAGGTTACCTAGATATCCAGGTGGTAACTGATACCGGCAAGGTGATCGAAAAGCAGATTCTGCACCCTGCAAATCCTGGCAGCATTTACCACATGACCAAGACCCAGGACCAGTTATTCTTTGCTTACTACAACAAGAACGACCAGGTACGGGTCACTGACCTACACCAGGGCATTGTATGGGGAACGAACACCCGCGAAACTGCCATGGATGAGCGGTTGATCAACCGTTTTGACTACGATGGTGACTACGGTACGGTTCTAAACCGCTTCCTGATGCAAGCAGCTATTGGTCATCCCCTGACCGTTCACGGTACCGGTGGTCAAACCCGTGCCTTCATCCACATTCAGGACACTGTTCGCTGTGTGGAACTGGCCATCGACAATCCCCCTGAAAAGGGCGATCGGGTGAAGATTCTAAACCAGATGACCGAAACTCACCGAGTACGCGATCTAGCTCGCATTGTGGCAGACATTACCGGAGCTGAAATCCAGTACATGGAGAACCCCCGTAATGAGGCTCCTGAAAACGAACTCGTGGTAGATAACCAGTGCTTCTTGGATATGGGTCTACAGCCTACCCAGTTAGACAAGGGTCTAATGCTAGAAGTCACAGAAATCGCTAAGAAGTACGTCGGTCGTTGCGATACGTCCAAGATTGTTTGTACATCTAAGTGGACTAAGCAGGCAGCGGCTAAGCCCACCCCCATTCCCGCTAGCTAGTTTGGAAGTCGGAGTTTGGAATTCTGAATTCTAGCTTCGGACTTCATTATCAGATCGCAGGAAGTAAGATTCAGTGGGTGGTTCTGCTGACCTTACTTCCTGTTTTTTGGTTATCAGCTACCCCAAAAACTGTCCATGGGGACTTGAGCCTGGGACAGTTTCACGCTTGAATGATCAACAGTTACGTATTTTTTGATACACCTTTGTTCAACCCCTGCTAACCGTATGCGCATTGCTCTGTTTACTGAAACCTTTTTACCTAAAGTTGACGGCATCGTAACTCGCCTCAAGCATACCATCGAACAGCTACAGGCCCTGGGTGATGACGTTTGCGTGTTTTGCCCGGAAGGGGGCCTTACAGAATATAAAGGTGCCAAAGTTGAAGGGGTATCAGGGTTTCCCATGCCGCTATATCCAGAGCTCAAGCTGGCATTGCCCCGACCCTCCATTGGGGAAGGGATTGAAGCTTTTAATCCGGATTTGATCCATGTGGTAAACCCAGCAGTGCTAGGTTTAGCCGGAGTGTATTACGCCAAAGCCCTAGAGATTCCCCTAGTGGCGTCTTATCATACGCACTTGCCTAAGTATCTAGAGCATTACGGATTTGGCATGTTTGAAGGCATGCTGTGGGAGCTGCTCAAGGCAGTACATAACAATGCCCGCATTAATCTATGTACCTCCACAGCCATGCAGGATGAGCTGACGGAGCACGGCATTGAAAATGTAAAGGTATGGCAGCGGGGTGTGGATACGGACCTGTTTAGACCTAGCTTGGCCAGCCGTGAAATGCGCGAGCGTTTGAGTGAAGGCCATCCCGATGCACCATTGTTGTTGTACGTGGGTCGTCTGTCAGCAGAAAAAGAAGTCGATCGCATTAAGCCAATTTTAGAAGCCATTCCGGATGCGCGGCTGGCGCTAGTGGGCGATGGTCCTTATCGGGAAGAACTAGAGGAACATTTTGCCGGTACAGCTAC
Organism: Cyanobacteria bacterium P01_D01_bin.156; assembly: GCA_039024555.1. GTDB lineage: Bacteria > Cyanobacteriota > Cyanobacteriia > Phormidesmidales > Phormidesmidaceae > Leptothoe. The sequence continues at coordinate 4,404 of JBCCQQ010000042.1, read as the reverse complement.
TAATTTTGTGGGTTATCTCGGTGGTGAGGAGTTAGCATCGGCCTATGCGTCGGCGGATGCGTTTATTTTCCCATCTCGTACTGAAACGTTGGGTTTGGTGCTATTAGAAGCGATGGCAGCGGGTTGTCCTACAGTGGCGGCCAATGCAGGTGGTATTCCTGACATTGTTACAGATGGGACCAACGGGTTCTTATTTGACCCCCACGATGATGAGGGTGCAATCAAGGCAACACAGCGATTGTTAGCAGCTCGGACAGAGATCGAGCTACTGCGACGCAATGCCAGAATTGAGGCGGAACGCTGGGGTTGGCGTGGAGCAACTCAGCAGTTGCAGAAGTTTTATGCTGAGGTTTTGGCAACGGATGTTGCCATGGTGGCTTAGGGGTATTGGTTAGTTGCAAAACCTGCTGCTTGGGGTACCTTCGAATTCCCTTTGTGGAAATAACCAAGCTATCCTATCTAGGCATAATGGAGTTTCCCATGACTAGGGCGGCGGTTTCCGCCCTAGGACCCAGCGGATTAGAGGGGTACAGATTATTGCGAAATGGGTTGGGATGTATCGTTGAAGCGGTTCAGAATTTTGTGCGACTGAGCTTAAAATTCTAAACAGGGTCATTCCATTGATGTTTGATTTCCTTTAAATCAAGGGTCCAATCTTTCTATGGATACATACCCTTTCCAAGAGGAAACCTCTTCTTGGAAAGGGATAATTTCTCTTTTACGGTGTGGAGCGAACGCGGAGCAGCGTAACCCCCTACCGGGCACCTAAATCAATTGTTATAGTTGTGGCCAATTACTCTCTTTTGCGAGGGGTGTGGGGAAGTTGAGTTCCCCACGAACAAGGGGGTTTCAGGGGGGCAAGCCCTGAGCAACCACACACTCTATGCACCAATAATCCCAAGCACTAACAAACTGTTAGGATGTTGGTTAAATCTCTTTAATATTTTCTTCGCATAACCATAAAACATCACCTCCAGGTGTAATCGTTCTTGTTAAACCACCTTAAGTTTGTTCTAACTCTTTTTGTTTTAGAAAATCATGAAGTTTACGCAGTTTGGCATTTCTGATTTTGTTAGGACAATAACCTTGTTCTTCTCAATAAATCTTTGAACATCATCTTCAAATTGGATGTCAGAGAGTTTATCAATCAAAGCTTTGGCAAGAGGTAATTTACAGACATTTCTACCTATTTTGTAGGGTTCTCACAACTGTTCATTTTTTTTAGAACCGTGCAAGCTAGGAAATAAAGAATAAACCGTTTGTCGATTGAAATGAGAGCCCGGCCCATGCGTCAGATCCGCAACTACGCACTAGTGATCGTTCTAAGCGTAGCCTTAACCCTATCGTCCCTAAGATTATTTTCTCAGTGGATCATTCCCCCCAGTGTGGCAGACGTAAGTCCACCCACAGCCCAGCTAGTACAAGCCTCTAGAATTCCAGACACCCCCCACAATTTTGTTGCAGCGGCGGTTGATCGAGTGGGTCCCGCCGTAGTTCGTGTGGATACAGAGCGTACAGTCGCTAGGCAAACACGGGATCCATTCTTTGACGATCCGTTTTTTCGTGGGTTCTTTGGAGACGACGCATTTCCCCGGTTACCCCAGGAGTTTCGTCAGCAAGGACAGGGATCTGGCTTTATCGTAGATGGCAGTGGTCTAGTACTCACCAATGCCCATGTGGTCAGCGGTGCCGATAAAGTAACCGTTACCTTACGGGATGGTCGCACCTTTGACGGTGAGGTTCGAGGAACAGACGAACCCTCTGATCTAGCCGTAGTCAAAATTAAAGGCGACAATTTACCAGTAGCTCCCGAAGGAGATTCCAGCCAGCTACAGGTAGGCGACTGGGCGATCGCAGTCGGCAACCCCCTAGGTCTAGACAACACCGTCACCCTAGGTATCATCAGCACCCTAAACCGGTCTAGCTCCCAAGTTGGTATTCCTGACAAACGGCTGGACTTTGTACAAACTGATGCAGCCATTAACCCAGGTAATTCTGGTGGTCCCTTAGTCAACGATCAAGGCGAAGTAATCGGCATAAATACAGCTATCCGCGCCGACGCAGAAGGTATTGGCTTTGCAATTCCCATTAATAAAGCTAAAGAAATCCAAACCTTCTTAGCTGATGGTAAGCGGGTGCCCCATCCATATATTGGTATCCAAATGGTTAATCTAACAGAAGATCAGGCCAAGGAGATTAACAGCGATCCCAACTCACTACTAACGGTGCCAGAAACAGACGGTGTACTGATTATGCAGGTGGTACCCGATAGCCCTGCAGCGAAAGGGGGGCTGCGACGTGGTGATGTGATTGTAAAAATTGGTAGCGATGCGGTAACTACAGCAGAGCAGCTACAGGAAATTGTTGAAGGTAGCAAAATTGGTCAAGGGTTACGGTTTGAAGTACTACGGGGCAATCAGAATCAAACGGTAACGGTACGTCCGGCAGAATTGCAGGAGGCAACTCGCTAAATGCCACTGCTGACTGAGGGTGGACAAAATCTATCCAACAGTTAGCTAGCAGTACTCACTGGTTTGTCTCATTAAAGCAGCAGCGGTTACCGCTGCTGCTTTTAATATTGGATTTACGAACACATAGACAGTGTCAGGTTAGCTAAAATGATGCTTCTTACAGCGGAACATCTATTACTGCCAACCAGTAGACAAATTGTCTTACACATCACCCGTGTTCTTGTAAGCAACAAATAACGTGTATCCTTCCCATAAATCACGTTGGCTTCATCAGTATTGTCGTCGACTCTCTATTGGCAAGAAAATTGGTCTTGGCTATGATGGTGCATAAAGATTTACAACATTTAAAAGCAACTCTCAATTAGAAAATGAATTAGAACAGGATCCAGAGAGAATAGATACTAACATGAGTGCCATAAAACACTACAGGAACCGAACGTATTCAGGCGAATGATAAAGGGTTACGGACATTTTCTCGTCTGGACGAGGTGGATATGCAAGCAGCTTAAATAGCTACAATGACAGGGGAGTTATCCAAATTTGACGTTAGTAGCATCAGTGCGATCGCAGAACAATCCCATAGACTAATGCAGGCTTACATCTTCTTTCAAGAACCTAAAAATCTTGAAAAAAATAAATCACGTTTGCCAAATTGTGCCAACGATAACAATACGCTCCTGTAGTTCGTTAGACACTTAGTTGTCCCGTAACCCTGAAAGTTAGCGTAGCCGTTTGGGGCTACTAGACATCCCTAAACAGCCACGCATTAACTATTCATTATCAACCATGGAATACATCGTAACTGAGAGTCAAAAACGCATCATCATTGATGCATTGAGATTTGCCGCCGACAGTGGCAATGCTAGAGCTGCGAAAGAATGGACCAGATTAGCCGACTACCTAGAGGTTTTAGAACCTCAAAAATCAGTTGTTAATACGAGCAAAGAGCCTAAAAATCCCTAATCGCAGGTGTCCTTGGGAACTGTTAAGAAACGACGTCACAGCTTAAGCCCGAAAAGCTTGTTTAGCCATGATTCAAATGCACAAAGCCAGGGCTCTAATTGTTAACAAGCCCTTAGCAATTGTTGATTTAAAGTCAAAAACAAACTGTAAAATTTTCTAAGGCAAAGAGTTTGACAGCTCAAGTGATGCTGAATATTAGCCATGCCCAACTTTGCCTAGGCTGTTTGAGTGCTCTATGCGCTACTGGACCGTCACTGATTAGGTTGCTTGCCAAACGGCCCCTCAATGCAAGCTTTTCTGAATCTCATTCCACTAGAGAATGACATGCTCTCTGGCCAAATTCTCGACTAGATAGTTTATCCATATCTGAGTTTTTCTGGAAATAAACATCTGGGAGGGATAGAGTAACCAGACTGCACTATTAAAATCTGTGGCAGTGACTGTGTAATCACTAAATAATCGAACTAATTGACCCGTAGCAATATCTTTTTCAATCAGCCAATCCGGTAGTAGGGTGATACCCATATTTGCCAGCGCACAGTCTCGAATTGCCGCTGAATCGGTAATCAAATATTGCCCCTGGATGGGGACTTCCGTTACCTGTCCAATTTTGTTTTTAAATAACCAGCTCAGGCAGTGATTGCGACGAGGAAACAATAAACAGTTATGGTCAATAATCTCCTCAGGTTGCTCAGGCACCTCATGTTGTTGTAAGTACCCTGTCCCTGCACAAATAAAAAACTCCATCGAGCGCAGCTTTTGTAACCGATAGGCACTATCCTGCAGTGCCCCTACTCGAATTGCTACATCGATCCGCTCAGCAATTAAATCCAAGTAAGCATCTACTAAAAGTAACTCCACCCGTAGTTCCGGATATCGCCTAGCAAATTCTGGCAACAGTGGTATTAGCTGCTTTTGTGCAAACACACTAGGTGCTGTCACCCGCAGTGTACCCCGTGGTGTTTGACTG
>JBCCQQ010000041.1:0-56788 GCA_039024555.1 Cyanobacteria bacterium P01_D01_bin.156 | reverse complement strand
GTCTATGAGACCGGACGTAAAGCTACCGATGAGTTTAAGGCTCAGATGCCCATTCGCTTCGATGACTATCTACCTCAATGGAATTATGTTGCTCAACCACAACAAATATAAAACTGGAAGTTATTAAATCCCTATTCCTAATGTGAATAAGCAGGTGGATATTTTACCTGCAGTTAAAACAACCTTAGGGCAGTGGTTAGAACAATATCCAGAAAGTCATATCCTATCTACACGCACAGGCCATACACGGAATTACTCAGTATATCCCTACGGGACATACTACACTGATGAGAATATTATTTTTGATGTACGCCATCAGGAGCAACTAGAACTACATCCAAAAGAGATTATTAGCTATGTGTGGGAGCCAGATGGCAAAACGCCCCACAATCAGTTTTCAGGGGATAGTTTGCAGTTTGTACATGCTGAAATTCAACGGCAGGATACCCAACAGGCAGAGCTCTCAGGGCGTACAGTGCGAGCCCGGTGGGATGCACAGATGGGCACAGTTGTCGTTGAGGAAATAGATGGCACCGTGCTCCCTAGCTCGATAGCCTTTGCATTTGTTTATCCAGCTTTTTATGGGAAATAGTGATTAGGTGACCGAACTAACTTAATCGCTACTCCACCAAGGGAAAGGAGTTTGAATTGTATCTGAAACTCTGCCTGTTTTAACATGGTCTGCATAGACCCGGAGGAAATCTGGGTTAGTCCATGGATCTTCTTGCCAGCCAGGATTTGCCTCAAATATGCGTACCAACTGCTCTAGACTCTGAAGGATCGATTGTCGCTGAGCTTCGGGCATGTCCATAAACATAGGACCTGTGGCACTTAAGTCATTGATATCGATATTGCGCTGTTCTCCATAGTCTCTCATCAAGAGTGCCAGATATCCTAAATAGGGCAAAGGGTAGGGTGGTTCCGCTTCCACTGTTTGCCGGTATAGATTTAGTGCCTCAGTGCGTCGCTCTGGCTGCTTACCAAGCTGGTAGGCCCTTACCCAGAGCAGGTCATAATCCTTAGCTAGCTCTACAGTAATCGTACAGTCGGTTAATTCAGCTCCGTCTTCCGTAGTATTATCTGCATTATTAGCACCAAGACCTAAATCAGCAAGCGAGACTAAAGAGTATGCAATAGAGTATGAATACTCTCCATCTTCATGGATTTCTAAAAGCCCTTTAACGGTGTCGGGCTCATAGGTAGGAAGACTCGCTTCCCTCAAGGAAATCCGAGGATCAGCAAAGAAAGTTGGATAGCAGGTGCGAGTGTATGGGGTCTTTTCCTGTTTTACGGTAACTACTAAGATATCTCCAGCATTTGCTTCAAAGTGATAAACCCCATCGTTATCGACTACAGGACTGATAATTGAACGATTGTTTTGTGGTTCAGACTGTAGCGCTGTTAATTGAAATTTAGTAGAGCTTTGTAGCTGGTGGGCATTGGCCACTGGCCCAAACGTGGTGGCCAGTAAAGATAAAACAGTGCTTGAAATAATCAACATTGTGTATTTTTTCATTGAGAAATAACCTTCACGGTTAGTTACCTCTCCTCCTAAGCTACTCTCAGAGAACGAAAGTAATTTTGCAGCCTCCCGTAACCCAATTCAAAACCAGCGCCAATAGCACAACATATAAGCGTTACTAGCAGAAACCGTAACCAATAGAAAGGAATAAGCTGCGAGGCTAATGGCCATAAAACAAAATAGATGTTCATGTGGGTTAGATAAATTCCATAGGAATATTTACCAATTATTTTGGCTAATGATCCGATAGTTAATAGCTTAAAGCGAGCTAAATACACTAGCGAACCAAATAAACCTACAGCGACTAAAGGATTATCCAAAACACTCAGGAGCTCATTACCTGACCATTTGCATACAATGCCAAAAATAAAACAACAGACATTTACGATTAACAACTGTGGCTTAAATAAGAATGCACACAACCAGCGATAGTCAGAGGTTGGTTTCTGTGGTGAATCACAATATCTCTCTAGCAAAGTGGCAGCAATATAAATTCCAAACGTAAATTCAAAAAGTCTCGCAGGGAAGAAATCGAATACAATAATCTTCCCAAAATCATCTAACAAAACCAGGCTTAAGATTGCACGATACCCCAATGACAAGAGCAAAGAACTCAGTAACAGTTTCGCCCATCCCCAACGTTGCCCTAGTCGCATTAAAACTGGAAAAACTAGATACAGCTGCAGTGCTAAACCAATGTACCACCAGGCACCATTGAGAAAGTAGTAGTAATCCGAATTAGGAATAATATTCCGCAGAGTGGTGATGGTTGCTAGAAACGCTCCTAAAATATCAATTAATTGCTGGTCCCACACTCCCTTGCCAAAAGGGACCCAAGCAGGGTTACATACATATAAAATGACAGACAAAAGAATAGCTACCCAAAAAAGAGGAAAGATTCTGAAAACCCTCTTATTCCAATATTCTCCTAGAGGTATTTCTATAAGTTCCTGATAACCATAGCGTTTCAACCAAGAGGCCGTTAACCCAAATCCACTGATAACCAAAAAAATACTGACTCCTGTATCACCCGCTGATAAAAATAACTTCAGCCCAGACTCAAGGATGTGTTTTAGGTCTCCCTGCAACAGAGACGTTGGCGTCTTGGAGAGGGTAGAAGTATTACCTAGCAAGTGATACATAACAATCCATACAATCGCCCATCCTCGCAGGATAGGTAGGCTGTGACTCACTGTAGTGTAAGAAGGAGAAGGAGAACGCATTTTGGCGAGACTGTAAGGCAAAGGGCTAGCTAGCAGATTGAGTTTGTTGTTTATTCCTTAGCAATATCACTGCAGCTTATAGAAACCTTGATCATATGCTGCGAAATAGGGTGAGTGTCTATTCATCAAATTGCCCAAATATCCAAAAACAGAGACACTAGCACAGCCAACCGTGTTTTGATTGCTCCCCCTCCTCCTTCTGCCAAACATATTTATGAAAGCCCCTAGGCTCATCTTAGTCCGTGCGGATAATCCGGCCATTCCCATCAATAGCTAGGGGCGTATCAGGAAAGTTCTTCTCCATCAGTTTCCTCAACAAACCGACCGTCTTAAATGAATTATCTAGATAAGGTAGCCCATCCCTATCTAACAACACAGGCGTAACGCTGCCGTTATGGAAACTGCCGTCTTCTTCCAGCCCCACCTGTAAAATCATCGATTTGCCCAAAGCACCAGCTGTGGGCAATGTCTCATATCCCAAAAAATTACCCAATGAGTAAGCAATCAACCGATCCTTATATAGCTCCAATGCCCTGGGCACATGGGGACCATGCCCCAACACCAAATCCGCCCCTGAATCGATCACACTGTGGGCAAACTGCACTAGATTGCCACGATTCTCTCCTAAAAAATACTCAGTACGATTGTGAGTATCAACCGCTCCAGTACCTTCTGCACCCGCATGAACCGATATCACAACCATTTTGGCTTGTTGTTGTGCCTGCTTAATTAAGCTATCAGCAGCTTTTAGATCATGCATCAGATTGTGGTCTGGAAAGTAGCTAAAGGCAATAAATGCTACATTCACACCATTGACATTGAGATAAGTAATCTCACCTTTCTTTCCAACGGTTTTCACTCCGGCCTGATTGAGATAGGTCATTGTATCTTCAAAACCCTGTTGTCCAAAATCAAAGGAGTGATTATTCGCCACGCTCATCACATCAAATCCAGCCTGACTAATCACTTGAGCATAGGCAGGGGGGGACCGAAACGCAAAGGTATTACCCTGACTAATATCTTTAGCGCTATAGGGATAATCGGTCAGCGTACTTTCGTAATTACCAAACAGAATATCGTTTTCTTTTTGTAGGTAGGGAACAATACGTTTAAAGAGAGTATTTGCATCCTGAGGCAGACGATAGTTTGGGTAATTAGTACCTGGAATAATGTCGCCAACTGCTTTGATGACTACGGCTGGTGTCGGTATGGGCGGTGGCAGAGGTTCAACGGCGCTGATGGGTTCCAGGTCTGCGGCTAATATTCCTGAGGTGGGTAGATTGAGCGCAACAACGGGTAAATTCGTTTGTTCTGGGGTGGTGGATGGAAGCTCTGAGGACTCTAACTCTTTAGAACCAGCTAGCCCTAGTGACGGTATCTGAAGTTCTAAATCTCTTTCACTTTCTAGTGAATAGCCGATACCAAAGCCAGTCACAAAAACAACACCTAGAACCACGAAACAGGTTTCTACAGGTCTACTGGAAACTACCCTGGAAGCCTGTCGCACTGCGGGCAAGTTAGCCACTTGTGCAGCTAAGAGCACGGGGCGCGGCGGCTGAATCGAATGAATTCTTTGAATTACTGTTTGTTGAAGGCCGGTAACACGAACATGTACTCCTGTTGCCCAGTCGGTGATCGTTACTAGCAGGTCGTCGGAAAAACGCCCTAGTTTCACATACCAGGGAACTCGTTGGGGTCGTTGCGCGAGTTGATTGGATAAATGGACTAACCCATAGCCTGTATCAACATGCCAACGCTGCACCCAGGTAATAACATCAGCGTTGAGCGCTTTACCATAGACTTGAATTCGCTCGATATGGGGCAATGATAAGCAAGTTATAGTGGCATAAATTGTCTGAGCATAATGCCCTTGGTCAGGAGCAACAGTCCCTTCTAGAGTGACTTTCAAGCTTCTGGCAATTTGCCTGACGGTCACCCTCAAGTTACTATCCACATCTAGTACTTGGCACAGCAATGTTGTAATGGCATCCACATCACCTTGCCGAGCAGCGTTTACCAGTGCTGATCTAATCACTGTTCAAATCCTGCTGTTAGCGCTTAACCACACGTATCCTCAGGCTCAAGAAGCCATGTTGGTGCTCACATTAGCACTGGTTATTGCTAATGAGTAGCCATATTTTTTTCGCCTGTGAAAAAAATATGGCTTTATGCACAGACAGTGGCATTGCTAATATCAGGCGTTAGTTAGCTTTGCCCAAGTAGGCATTAGCTCTTTGGATCAGGTATTGGGCGTCTTGGGTGACAGTTGTTCCAGGGGGAACTCTTTCTAGAGTAGTAATTATCTGGTTTACGTCAGCGATTGTTTTTTCTGGACGCTGACTGCCAGATTTTTCAATAAGTTTATTAATGTCATTTTCTGCTGACTGGACTAATTTTACAGCCATTGCTTGAGACTTTTGTCTCTCCCGAATCTGACCTAGATTGACTTGATATCCAGCCTTGAGTCCTTGAGCTTTCACATAGTCTGGTTCATTTGGGCGAATCTGCTCTAGTTCTTTTAGGGCATCTTCCCATAGAGTGGCAATACGATCCCATTTTTCAACACTATGGGGTGGGTTCTGTCCTTCTTGGATGGCAGCATTAGCGAATTGTTGGGCAGCTGCTAATAGGGTATTGCTCTGTCCTACATTGGCTGTTTGGCTTGCAACAGTTTTATAATCCCGTTCGTAGGCAACTAATTTTGTTTGGGCGAGGCGACCGGCCAGCGTTTCTGATGGAATTTCCCGTAACTGATCCATAGCTTGCTGCCAATCTTGCAGAATGTCTATTTGGCTAGCTACCTCGCCACTTTTAAGTTTATTTTGGGATTCAATTACCTGGTTAGAGCTATTGTCCAATAAGGCCAGAGCATTTTGTTCTTGAAAAATTTGAGCGTCCATTCTACCGATAAGGGCACGAGCATCTTCAAATTCATCTAGAGTGAATTTCCAACCGCATTGGAACAAACTACAGTAGCGTTGAGGGTAATATCCCAGAAACCACACGGGCAAACGATCAAGATGTTGTTGAGCTTGATCAGCTTTTTGGGCACCCAGTTCAAAATCTTGTACAGTTGTGGCTTTATTGATGAGCTGATCGGCCTGCTCTGTATGGATAAGAGCTTGACGGTAGTGATGATCCATCTGCATGAAGCTCGGCAGCAGTAGTATAGGGGCTATCCTGGCTATCGGCCAGCGAATCATTGGGTAAGGCAGATTTATGAACCAAAGGCTACCAGCGATCGCACCCAAACCCAAAGTTACCTGACCCACCCGTGTCAATCCAGATAACATTGCAGAGGGTTGATTAACCCGAGCAGCTTTTTGCAGAATCTTATCGTCAAATTCAGGAAACAGTTCGCCGATGACTTTACGTAATTCTTCGATTGTCAGACGTGGTCCCGACGTTTTACAAAACTGTTGAAGCTGCTTTGCAGCCACGTCACGGCGCACATTTGCTACCGGATCGTCCTGGCAAAGTCGCCGCATCTCCGCATCCAAAATTTTGAATGCACGTTTGGATAACCGAGGCATAGGCAATCTTAACTAGTTATCAAATATCCTAGAGTGACCTCTGAGTTCAATGTAGATACTACCCATATGCGATCTTAAATAGTTCTTCCTGAAATGGGTGTCCCATTTGTTGGTGATTCTAAACAATCCAGTATTTAGCTCGCTCTACTGCTCGTTCCCAAGTAACAAAGTTTTCTTGAGCAATATCTTTACCTTTACTAGGTTCAAAGGTTTTATCGATCTTGCGATTGCTGACTAAGGTAGTGTAGTCATCCCAAAAGCCGACTGCTAAACCTGCCGCAAATGCCGAACCTTGGGCTGTAGCATCCAGCACTGCCGGACGTTCTACTGGAATGCCTAACACATCTGCTTGATACTGCATCAAAAAGTTGTTATGACAGGCACCACCATCTACTTTGAGTGTAGTAATCGGTGTACCACTATCATCATTAATCGCAGAAACAACTTCGCGCACCTGATTGGCAATGGCCTCTAGCACAGCTCGAACCATATGAGCCTTAGTTGCTCCTCGGGTAATGCCTAAAAACGCGCCTCGAGCCCCCATATCCCAGTGGGGTGCGCCTAAACCACTGAGCGCAGGCACAAAGTACACACCACCATTATCTTCAACGGACAACGCTAAGGGTTCACTATCGGCAGCGCTATCAATAATCTGTAAACCATCTCGCAACCACTGAATGCAAGCACCTGCAGTAAACATACTGCCTTCTAAGGCGTAACCTAAAGCGTAGCTGCCATCTGCTTGGGCAGTGGTCCAGCCGATGGTGGAAAGCAGCTGATTGTTAGAACGCACAATGTCACTACCGGTATGGCTCACCAAAAAGGCCCCTGTACCATAGGTGCATTTTAGTAAACCAGGGCGATCGCAACCGTGGGCAAACAACGCTGCCTGCTGATCACCCAGCAAAGCAGCAATGGGAATCTCCACACCCAGCAGACTTGGATCGGTGTAGCCAAAGATTCCTTGACTGGGCTTGATCTCTGGCAGTAGCGATCGCGACACTCCAAATGTCTTTAGCAATGTGTCATCCCACTGCTGGGTGGCCAAATTCATCAACAGAGTACGACTGGCATTACTATGATCGGTCGCATGAACTTTACCACCGGTTAAATTCCACAGCGCCCAAGTATCGATAGTGCCCGCTAGCACATTATCTAAACTCGCTGGCTGCACCTTATCCAACAACCACCGCAGCTTAGTACCCGAAAAATAAGCATCCAAAAATAAACCACTGCGCTCATAAATATCGGCCTTGTGGTCCGCCAGCGCTGCACACATATCTGCTGTACGCCGGTCCTGCCAGACAATCGCCCGATGTAGTGGCTGCCCAGTTGTCTTATCCCACAGCAGACAGGTTTCTCTTTGTACCGTCAGGCCAATGGCTGCAAGGTCGCTGGCAGCTACATTAGCTTCACCCAGGGCAGTCTTCATCGCCCATTGCACCTGTTGCCAAATTTCTGTCGCATCATGCTCCACCCAACCAGGCTGAGGATAATACTGGGTCAGTTCCCGGTAGGCTTGCCCTACAATATCTCCTGCCTGGTCAAATAGAATGGCACGGTTGCCAGTGGTGCCCAGATCTAGGGCCATGATGTACGTTGACATTGACGATTCCTCTAAGCAGTTTTGAATGTTTAGTCAGGGGCGTTGCTGATCCTCGGGATGATTTTATTGGTCATAACCAGGCACGTAGCGAGCGTATAGATCGTTGCATGCCATCAATCAGTCACGGCTCAGTCAGTAAATCTGTGAGGTAAACACCATCCACCTCCTACCACTCACATCAGGTTCTCAAACAAACCAATGAGATTCCCTTCTGGATCACGGCAGTAAGCGATTTTAAGATTAAAGTCACTATTCTGAGTGGGGGGTTCATCAAAGTGAACACCAGCTCCACGCAGGGTGGCATAGACGCTATCCAAATGGGTAATTGTGAAAATGATCAGGGCGTTATCCTGACAGTCAGCAGTCACAGGCTTATTACTGGTGTGGATAATAGACGCCATTTCATCTTGATGAAAGAGGGAAATGGTTTGGCCAGCTGCCTCAAATTCGGCATAGCTGGGACTGTCCACAATCACCTTAAGACCTAACAAATCGCGGTAAAACCGACAGCAGGTAGCAATATCTGACACCAGCAGCCGTATAGACGCGGCTTTGATATCCATGGAAAGACCGATTTAACTACAGAACTTCACCCATTGTGTCGCGTTGTGCTGTGGATTTTTTTTAGCTAGAACAAATGAAGGAAGTCTTAGGGGAAATTAACATATGCCAGCCATATGGCTTTAAGACATAGCTTTAAAGCAACAAAAAAGAGGGCACCTAGCGGCACACCTCTACACAAAGTTTTTGAGCATCAGTTGATTTCAGAAAGTTCAGCGTAGTGAGAACTTAGTTAATGAACACCAGACAAAAATACCTAGCAGCATTCTCACCAAAAGTGCAGATAGACGCTGCTGTCACCTTGCCCCACTGATTAGTCGTCTTGCTCCAGAAGCCTAGAAAGCTGACCACGAATAGCATCAAGTTTTTTATCTACCTTGGGAACCGTCAGCAGTCTTACCTCCACTTCCGCGATGTTATCAATGCGAGTGGTCTTTTCCCAAAGCTTACGTTCAACCTCGGACTCAGACTCGTAACGAAATGTAATAGTTGTATGGGTGACATCCAAGATTTCTACGTTCTTAAACCAACCGTTACTACTTTTCACGTACAGCCACACACTGGTCTGACCGACGAGTTCTCTGAGTTTTTTTTCCATATGGCAATTTCCTCAAACACAGCGTTTATCCACGAGGAGATAATACTGTCTTTTCTTAAGATTGATTTTATATATCTTAGCACTTTGAAAAGTTATGTATAGACAGAAAAATAAATGTTCTATGTCCTATCAAATCATTCGCTGACAAAGAATAAAGGGTAATTGTGTTAATTCTTTATCGCAGAAAAATCACACGCCATAGCAAAAGACTTTTGCAGCCATAGCTTCAAAGTGTTGTGAGAAATTTATATGTGTAATGTGTTATTTCCTCTGTTCAAGGAGAATACCTTGACCGTCTCTCAAAGTGAAATTCCTGAGATCCTTCAAAGCGATATCGATATCAATGCCTGGAGTAGCGATCGCAACTTGCCATTTCTCCATATCCAGGTCTAACCATTGAGCTAATTGGATAGTCAATGGTTCACCCTCCATATGAGCCACCATCATAATCGGCTCATTACCTGGATCATGGGGATTAGTCCGTAGCCCATAAAAGACTGTGCAATGGTCATTACTAATGCGATTAAAGCGGTCATACCCCGTCAAATTATCTAACAGCCAGGGGTGTTGTCGCCGATACTGACGGATTGCTAAATGGAATCTGGCAACAGCAGCATCAATGTGGCCATAGGCACGAGAAACATTGCACAAATCATGGCCATCTTCCATAAAGGCCATAGCAAACTTTTTCAGCTTGGGTACATCCAAATTGTTCAAAAAGCCTGAGAGGGAAGATTCACTCAGTTCAGTTAGGGCAGGCAATTCGCAGTGATCAATGCTAGGGCCTAGACACTGACTACAGATTGTGGCTACTTCCTGCAAGTTATAGTCCGTAGCAATCATGGCCTCTTGCAGCGTTTTAGCAAAATCCTTCAGTTGCTGAAAGTCCTTAAATCCCATTTGCTTCAGCTGCGGATATACCTCTGGGAGGTCATACATTTCTGGTTCAATTTGCCAGTCTAGAAAACTAATTTCCTCAGAAACGACTTTGACACCGTACTGTTCATCGGTATTTCTAAAAAATCCCCAGGGAGCCCCCACATTGGCATTGATAAAATCCATCGGGAGTCCCGGGCTAAAGCCACAGACCCAAAGCTGTGTGGCGGGCTTGTTATAGGCAGTATGCAGTACCTCGGGTAACGTTTTGCCCAAATTCCAATTGATGGGTTTATCAATCGCGACTTGGGTACCTCGGCGCACCGTGTCGTGGTTGCCACAACCGGTAATCCATCGGTCTCCTTGATAAATCACCTCACCTACTCGACGCCATTTACGGTCCCAAAAGCCTTTAAGCGATGGGGTATTGTGGGCAAAGATCAGCGGTCCCCACTGGAAGGATTCAGGCTTTTGCTCAATGAGCTCTCGATATCGAGAAATCTCTTCCCAACCTTCCTGGGGCCAAGGACGACCATCTTCAAAAATGGTGAACATCAGTCGTCGATAGCCACTAATTTCCTGTACCACATCGCTCATCGCTAGCAGATACGTGTCGTCCTGTTCTACTCGATCTGTCAGGGGATTAAAGAAACGAAAGTCTTGCCCACCGTCGACACGAATACCGTCAGCTCCTGTATTAATTTTGCGGCGCTGCATTTCTAGCAAAATGGCGCGAACCTGGGGCAACTGATGATTAAGATCCTGACCGTACATGTTGGGACCCTTAAAAAATTGATGGGTCATGATCTCCAGGGCCTGATTATCGGCATGACCGTAAACCAAGTCATAGATTAGTTGGATAGGACCTTCCGAAAAGTTGTGGAGAGTGGCGATAAAATCAATCACCTCATCAGGGCGCAGGCTACCTAGCACGGATGGATTGGTAGTACCTGACCCTAAAATTGGTACGTCATAACCCCAGTTTTGGGTATCGGGTTTTCTAAGAACAGCCTGGGTAGTCGTTGAGGAAAGCGGAGTAGATGACTGAGGATCTGTCGCATCTGCTTCATCTAAAGCGTCAGGTAGGATGGCAAAGAACTCATAATCACTATGGAAGTCTTCGCGACGATACTCAATGGTCGGCACGACCGGCAACAGCTGAATGGCGTCGTAGCCTGCATATACAGCTTCCTGAGAAGTTAATTCTTCACTTCTGGCTAGTTTTTCTGAGATGCGCTGATAAATTTCGGTCAGTCCTTCAAAGGTGCCTTGGGGAGACGCCGTTTTGACATGGATTTGCAAAATGTTGGTGGGCGCTTCCAGGCGTGGAATATCCGTGTCACTAAAACTACTCCCAGTCCGTTGAAAGTATCCCCGGTCTAGTCGCTGACGCTGAAGCAACCGCATATCATATAACTCTGCTGGAGCAAAAATACCGTAGGGCAGAGAATAGGCTAAGGGATCTCGAATAATATGGTCCCTTCCATCCTGATCAATGTAGCGTAGCCAGTAGAAACAGCCACTGCGATCGCGACGACCAGGCCGCATCCCCTCAATCACACCCCAGACAAATTCTCCTTGCTTTACTAACGGAATTTGCGATCGCTCAAATGAAACTTGCTGCTCAGCCTGACGAAAATCAATATTTGTAGTCGGTGTAAATATCTCCAGGGTAATTCGATCTTCCGACTGAATAATATCTCCTGTTAAATCCGGCGTCCAAAACCCTACTTCCGTAAGCCGATCAGCGCGATAATGAGCCCCCAATCGCCGGGCAATCTTCTGAGCTTTCTCAAAGAATGTAGCCTCCGAACGCTGGATATGATCAGCCCATATCAGCAAGCTTTGAGTCTCATCTTCGACCAGTTGAATTCGTTTTTGAGCAGTTGCAATCACCGGATATCTCGCTAATGAGTTGAGGCATGGACAATAGGCACTTTGTAGCTGAGAATCACTCAGGCGCTGAGAGTTCCCATCCCTCAAAAGTAGGATAAAAAATATCAGCCCAGAACAGAGAATTTACTCTTGAGACAGAGTGTAAAATTAACAATAACTGTTGTGCTGACGCCTATATTCGTACATTGCTAATTTACCTCTGAGCGATACGTCAGACACCCGCTAAAACCTACCTGGAATAGGCTTTAAAATTGCTAAATAGGGCTGAATACGATAACGTAACTCACTGTAAACACCTATTGCATTGGTAGGATTCAACAATCACTTTTTGACTAATTTACCCAGAGGATAGTAATTCCCTCTCAGTAATTAGCTTGTAACGCACCTGAACTAAGATTCCACTGAAGTCGGTCTACCGATTGTATTCATGCAACTATCTAAGGCTTGGTAAAGACAACGCGGCTAGTGAGTTGTCTTTATTAGGCTTTTCTTTTTGTTTGAAAATTAAACCCTTGAC
The DNA here is from genome assembly GCA_039024555.1 of Cyanobacteria bacterium P01_D01_bin.156. Classification (GTDB taxonomy): domain Bacteria; phylum Cyanobacteriota; class Cyanobacteriia; order Phormidesmidales; family Phormidesmidaceae; genus Leptothoe. The sequence goes on along the minus strand of JBCCQQ010000041.1, from coordinate 44,456 downwards.
AAGACGCCGTTAAGAAATTCACAGGAGACATCAACATGAAATCTTCCCTGGTAATCCTATACCACCGTGAGCCTTATGATGAGGTGAATGAAAATGGCAAGATTTATTACCGTGAGAAGAAAAGTCCTAACGGCATTGTTCCAACGCTCAAAAGTTTCTTTGCCAATGCTGATCAGAGCACTTGGGTAGCCTGGAAACAAATTACGGAGGCCGAACAAGAGGGATTTATAGATCGCGTCACCATGGAAGGGGGTAGCGATAGCTGCGTGGTTAGACGAATTCCTCTCAATGCGGAGCAGGTACGCAATTTCTACCACATCACATCTAAAGAAGCCTTTTGGCCAATTTTACATTCCTTCCCTGAGCACTTCACCTACGACAGCTCCGACTGGGAAAACTTCCAAAACATTAATCGCCTGTTCGCTGAAGCGGCCTGTGAAGATGCAGCTGACGATGCTTTAATTTGGATCCACGACTATAACCTCTGGCTTACCCCCTATTACATCCGCCAGAAGATGCCCCATGTGAAGATCGCTTTCTTCCACCACACGCCTTTCCCAGCAGCGGATGTATTCAATATTCTCCACTGGCGTGATGCCATCATTGACAGTCTTCTTTGCTGCGATTTGTGCGGCTTCCACATTCCCCGCTATGTGCAAAACTTTGTCTCTGCAGCCCGTAGCTGCCGTGAAGTAGAGATAGTAGAACGGATTCCCGTACCAGAGGCATTTACCAAAACCGGCACAGCCCTAGCCGAACCTGAAATGGTTACTAAGCTGCGGTACAAGGGACGCATTGTCACCATTGATGCATTTCCAGTGGGAACCAGCCCTCAAAAGATTCACGATGTGGTGATGCGTCCTTCCATTCAAGAGCGGGTTCAGGCACTGCGGGCAGAGATTGGTGACAACAAGCTGATTATGTCTGCAGGCCGCGTGGACTACGTTAAAGGGGCCAAGGAAATGCTGGCCTGCTATGAGCGGTTATTGGCTCGACGCCCAGAAATGCTTGGCAAAGTCAACTTAATGATGACTGCGGTCAAGGCAGCTAAAGGCATGCGGGTATATCGCATTGCTCAAGAGCAAATTGAACAGATGGTCGGCCAAATTAACGGTCGGTTTGGCACCCTGAACTGGACGCCAGTACAGCTATTTACAGAGCCCCTCCCTTACGATGACCTGATGGCGCTTTACAAAGCTGCCGATATTGCCTGGATTTGTCCGTTGCGGGACGGCCTCAACCTAGTGGCCAAGGAATATGTCGCGGTGCACAACGGAGAAAAGGGAGTACTGATTCTCTCAGAATTTACAGGTTCTGCAGTAGAACTCCCTGATGCCTTACTAACCAATCCCTATTCATCCACTCGCATGGATGAACGCATTGATGAAGCCTTGGCCATGTCAGCGGCAGAACAAGCAGAGCGGATGAAAAAGCTGCACAAGGCCATTTGTCGCTACGACGTTCAACAGTGGGCCAATCATTTGTTTAGGGAAGCAAAGGCTACCGTTGCTATTGAGCCAGAAGCAAAGGAGGTAGTGGGCGTTTAAGGTGAGTCTGCTATTGGTAATTCGTTTCTTGAACTCGCCAGGCTCAGTGAGTTCTCTACTTAAACTCACTGAGCCATAGAATATTTAGCCTCAAAAAGCTCTTGCATACAGCAAACTATATGCAAGAGCTTTTGTCTTAATGTCAATTCTTCAAATCAAGATGCACCCCTTTCTTAAAATTTGTGGCATCTTGAAGCCTAGGGAAGCCTATATTTGTGACCGGGCTGTTGCTTATCCTTAGGGATGCTTTTTATCTGGAAGATGGGGTTCTATGGCACCATTACCAGATTGGTTAGTCCCATCATTTGGCAATAGCTCACCCTAAAACTATTCAAATATCAACAGACCATTACTTTGGTAGCAACTATGCCTAATTACGCGACAGTAGAGGCAACAGCCTACGATGTGATTGTAATTGGTGGGGGTATCAACGGAGTCGCAGTCGCCCGAGAAGCTGCCCTGAAAGGGCTAAAAGCTATTGTGATAGAGAAGAGCGACTTTGGAAGTGGCACCACCAGTTGGTCGAGTCGCCTTGTCCACGGGGGGCTACGCTACCTAGAATACTTTGAATTTAATCTAGTCCGTGAGTCCCTGCGGGAGCGCGAGATTCTGCTGAGAACAGCTCCACATTTGGTAAAGCCTATCCAAATGACCATTCCGATCTATGCTCAAGGCTCCCGCAGCTACTGGGAAATCCAGGCAGGCATGGTGCTTTATGATGTGCTGAGCTACGACAAAAGCTTGCCTAACCATCGCATGTTAGGTGCTAAAAAGTTACAGCAGATGTTTCGAGCCGTGGAGCCAGCAGGCTGTCGGGGCGCAGCCCAATACTACGACGCCCAGGTGGAATACGCAGAACGGTTATGTTTAGAGCTCGTGTTATCGGCCCAGGAAGCTGGAGCTAGCATGCTGAGCTATGTGACCGTAGCTCAACTACAGCGCAGCGGCAATCGGATTACCTCGCTGCTATGTCGTGATAGTGAAACCGGTGAAGCCTTTACGGTGCGAGGACATGAGCAGGCGGTAGTGATTAACACCGCAGGACCTTGGGTAGATCAGGTTTGTCGAAGTGGTATTGAAGGCAATGCCCCTGCACCTGTAGGTAAAACGAGAAAGATAGGCGGCACTCGCGGTAGCCATATTATTGTGGATAAGTTTCCAGGGGCACCCGATGAAGCCCTTTATGTGGAAGCGCTGACGGATGGTCGTCCCTTCTTTATATTGCCGTGGCTGGGCATGTGCCTGATCGGTACAACTGATATTCGGTTTGAAGGGGATCTTGATAAGGTTCATGCCAGCAATGACGAAATTGATTATTTGTTGAATGAAACCAACCGGGTCATTCCCACCGCTCAGCTAACTCGAAGTTCAGTGCGGTTTACCTATGCCGGTGTGCGACCACTGCCCTATACCGAAGGAACCAAAACCAGCGGCATTACTCGCAGCCACGTGCTGTATGACCACAGCCAGGAAGGTGTGGAAAATATGGTGTCGCTAATTGGCGGTAAGCTCACCACCCATCGCCAAGTGGGCGAAGAAATGATGGAGGCCGTATTTAAAAAGCAGAAAAAAAAGGTTGGCCATTCAGAAACTCGCCAGGCACCTTTGCCGGGAGCGATCGCAACTAGCGAGGCCAAAACATTAATGAACTCTAGCAATCGGGATTTGGTAGCTCATCTGTTATCTCTCTATGGCGCCAGAACGTCCCAGGTACTTGCCCTCCTGGAAGAGTCCCCTGAGCTTGGTGAACCGATTGTGGCAGGGCAGCCCGATATTCAGGCTCAAATTGTCTACAGCGTCCGCTCGGAACTCGCCCGCACCTATGTAGACATTTGTCGGCGACGAACCGCCATCGCTATGCGAGGCAACTATGGCGTCGATGCACTACCAGTCGTGGAAGCTGTGCTCAAGCATTACTGCAATTGGCCCCAAGAACGCTGCGATCGCAACTTGCAGGATTACTACACCTACATGCGTGACAACTGTATCCCCGATTATCAGCTCGACCAATATCGGTCTCCAGTAACCGCAACGGTAGCTTAGGCTAAATAGGTGCTCTTAGTTTTGAGGGCTAGGCTTTAAATTGGGAATCAGTATCTCATGTACAGCTTGAACCCTAGCTCTCAGACTTAAATTAAAAGGGGAAAATTATCTCGTGGTTACTTCATCTGCAGCGCCTGAAACGCCAACCATCCCTCTATCGGAGGCGCTGAAGCAGACAGCTAGAGTAACAGTATTGGGGTCTGGTGCTTGGGGCACGGCATTGGCCAGATTAGCCTTAACCAATGGCAATCAGGTGCAGATTTGGTCACGCCGAGGTCCCGTCGATTTATCCACAGCGGTTGCCGAGGCTGAAATCGTAGTATCGGCCATCTCCATGAAAGGAGTCTCTTCCCTAGCTGAACAGTTACAACAAGCCAGCCTCAAACCGTCCACTATTTTGGTCACAGCCACAAAAGGCCTAGACCCAGCAACCACCCGCACCCCCTCTAAGATTTTTCAAGACACCTTCCCAGAAAATCCTGTCGTTGTTTTGTCAGGGCCAAATCTATCTAAAGAAATTGAAGCGGGACTGCCAGCAGCAACCGTAGTAGCCAGTACTGACCTTCAGGCTTCAGCATGGGTGCAGCAAGTGTACTCATCCGAGCTATTTCGCATTTACACCAGCCCCGACCCGGTGGGGGCAGAGCTGGGGGGGACCTTAAAAAATGTAATTGCGATCGCAGTAGGCGTTTGCGATGGCCTCAAGCTAGGTTCTAATGCAAAAGCGGGTCTCATTACCAGAGCCATTCCCGAAATGATTCGAGTTGGCGTACACATGGGAGCCCAGGTGGAGACCTTTTATGGCCTCTCTGGCTTGGGCGATTTGCTGGCCACCTGCGATGGTTCTCTCAGCCGGAACTATCGGGTAGGCTACGGCTTAGCCCAAGGTAAACAGCTGGACCAAATTTTAGTGGAGCTAGGCAGTACTGCTGAAGGTGTCAATACCGCCCACGTACTCATTGATATTGCCAATCGAGAAGGGATTCCCATCCCCATTGCTCGCCAGGTCCACCGTCTTCTGAGAGGCGTGGTTACCCCCCAAGAAGCCGTTGGCGACCTTATGGAGCGAGAACTCAAGCCAGAATCTTGCGATCTGACAGCAATTTAATCACCAGCAGTAGTGCCGACGACTCAGCACTACTGCCGACGACTCATAGAACGCTCCCGATAGTCGTAGAGCTCTTTAAAGTATCGCCGCGAGGCTGTTTTATCAGCGTCTGTGGCATTAGAACTGTCATCGTTTACAATCGGTGCCTCTGAACTGTCCGGTGTCAGCTCTGGAACAGGAATGCTAGAGTCTTCTGGTTTTAACTCTTCTTTCGCAACAGTCTCTTCAGACAACTCAGGCGCTGATTCACGATTAGCCTGGAATTCAGTATCCAGCTCAATAGTCTCTGGAGCCATCTCTAAGCCCTGATCTGCTGAGAAAATGTCCACTGAATCGTCATCATTATTGTTTGCAACGGAGCGAGTGTCAGCAGCAGAATTAGGAGCCAGCTCATCCGATGCCAACGGCTTTGTTTCGCTCTTTTCCAACAGCACCGTATCGATCTGGCTATCTAGGATTGAAGTTTCTAGCTGAACTACTTCACTATCATCTTCATCAGATTCCAGAGAGTGCGCTTTGGCATCCACACCTCCAGGAATGCCCTGAATATCCAAATCATCCATATCTGGATTCGAAATCAGCTCATCATCGTCTGCACTTTCCACCGCCATAGCATCCTCTACTACAGACGACTCGGGAACCTCTTGGACTGGCGGCTCATAGGATGGATCGACAATGGAACCAACCATTTCTAACCCTGGTTTTCCCAGAATGATTTGAGCCAGACTGTCCTGCTGAGTTGCATCATATTCAATCAGTCGGACAGTATTATTGAAAACGCCTTCAATAGGGTTACCCTCTGGATCCACCAGAGTCAGCTGTACCCAGTTACGGCCAGGTTTTAATCCTTCTATATAGATAGGCTCCCACGTATCTAAGAGCAGACTCTCACCATTGATGGTGTAGCGCACCCGCCAGTCTTGAATCGAAGCATCCGTCGCTGCCACTTCATGCAAAGGCGCATCTGTTAAATAAAAATCCAGCAGCACTGGCTCTGCGCCATAGACTTCCCCAGGAGCAACGTAGGTCAGCAAGGGCTCTTCGACTGCGGGGGCATTTTCATCCGTTTTGGCAAAACTATGAAACGTCACCTGAGCGTAGGAGCCTAGATTTTTAAAGCTTTCATTCCAGGGGCGAACAGCTAACGCTCTCAGAGTATGGGTTCCAGGCGTCAAGCCCTCCAAAACAATAGGCTGATCAAGATCGTAAATTGCCCCATAGGGCTGATTATCTAGCAATAACTCTACGTGGGGACCCAGCCCCCACGCATCATCTTTATATATAGGTAAATTACCAACCGCTAACTCAACACGAATGCTTGTATCTTCAATAACTTGATCCGCTAGTGGCTGCAGAATATTTATTTGGGGAGCATAGTTTTCCAACCAAGGCTCTAACTCTTGAATCAACTGCGGTGGCTCCACCCGCTTAATAACAGGGCGTGACCTCCATGGCGAAGCAGGCACTTCGTCAACGTCCACTGACATTGACACTGTTTCTGATGAGCTGCACCCAACCAGAAAAATCAAACTAACTAGAACCAAAGCCTTGACGAGTTGAGAGAAGCGGCAACGCCAATAGCCCCAAATATTAGCCACTAAAGTCATGACATATCTTGTCCTGCTGCAATCACACAAACTCCAGCTTCAACAGGAGCTCCATCGATACTAACGGCTGAACGGTATTGAAATACACATCTGTTATTAACAATGCATTGCCAACAACAGAAAGCTGCGATCGCAAAGCTGAAGTTGTTTACAAAAGTACATCAAAAAACATTTTTGTCTGCACTCTCTCAGAATTAAACGTATTAATAAGTTCAATACTTTTAATTAGTAAAACGATCGCTGTTTTTTGAGGGCTTTATGCGTGTTGCATAACGGTTTGCCGAAATCCGCTCACTCTATTGAGATTTGTTAATACGAACCCAATATAGTTGCTATTTTGTGCGAACGACTACCTTGCGAGCCTTATTCTGAGAGGTTTTCGGAGGTTGAATTATTGTTAACTCGTCGCGGGATCGGGGAAGCGCCGAGTCTATAATGCTCAGGAGCAATCCTAAATAAATACCGAGTGTCAACGTTTCTACTGCGTTAACATCGCAGTAGCAAATGTTCGCAATTGTTTCATTTACAAACATTTTGCTGATCTCGTATTTTTAGGCTGTTCGTTCTTTGTCTAGAGAGAGGAGAGTCTCCATGACAACTACCCCGCGGGAGCGGGAGGCAGCAGTCAAGGTGGCAGTTGATGAAAATCCGGTGCCCGTTTCTTTTGAGAAGTGGGGTAAGCCTGGTCATTTCAGCCGCGCTTTGGCGAAGGGTCCCAAAACCACTACTTGGATTTGGAATCTGCATGCCGACGCTCACGACTTTGACAGTCACACCAGTGACTTAGAGGACATTTCTCGTAAAATTTTTAGCGCTCACTTTGGCCATTTGGCCATCGTGTTCATTTGGCTGAGTGGCATGTATTACCATGGCGCTCGCTTTTCCAACTTTGAAGCTTGGTTGTCGGATCCCGTTAACATTAAGCCCAGTGCTCAGGTTGTTTGGCCTATTTTCGGTCAAGAGATCCTGAACGGTGAGGTGGGCGGCGGCTTCCAGGGTATTCAAATTACATCTGGTCTGTTCCAGATGTGGAGAGCTGCTGGCTATACAAATTCTTTCCAGCTTCTTTGCACTGCCATCGGTGCACTGGTAATGGCTGGTTTGATGATTAATGCTGGTGTATTCCACTACCACATTAAAGCTCCTAAGCTTGAGTGGTTCCAGAACGTGGAATCCATGATGAATCATCACCTGGCTGGTCTGTTTGGATTAGGTTCACTGAGTTGGGCCGGCCACCAGATTCACGTTGCTCTGCCTGTTAATGCTTTATTAGATGCCGGGGTGGCTCCAGAGGATATTCCTTTGCCGCACGAGTATCTACTAGATAAAGCGTTCATGGCAGATTTGTTCCCTAGTTTTGCTCAGGGGCTAACGCCATTCTTCACCCTCAATTGGGGTGTCTATTCTGACTTCTTGACTTTCAAGGGCGGTCTTAATCCTGTGACTGGCGGTCTTTGGATGACTGACATTGCGCATCACCATTTGGCGATCGCAGTGATGTTCATCTTTGCTGGTCACATGTACCGCACTAACTGGGGCATTGGCCACAGTATGAAGGAGATTCTAGAAGGTCAAAAGGGCGATCCGTTGCTCTTCCCTGCTAAGAATGGCCATGACGGCTTGTTCGAGTTCTTGACCACTTCCTGGCATGCTCAACTAGCTATCAACCTGGCTATGGGTGGTTCGGTAACGATTATCGTGGCTCAGCACATGTATGCGATGCCTCCTTATCCTTACCTAGCAACTGACTACGCTACTCAGCTTTGCCTATTCACTCACCATATGTGGATTGGCGGCTTCTTGATTGTGGGCGGTGCGGCTCACGCAGCAATTGCAATGGTTCGTGATTACGATCCAGCCATGCATGTGGACAACGTACTTGATCGTGTCCTACGCGCTCGTGATGCCATCATCTCTCACCTCAACTGGGTATGTATTTTCCTAGGCTTCCATAGCTTTGGTCTATACATCCACAACGACACTATGCGTGCCTTGGGTCGTCCCCAGGACATGTTCTCCGATAGTGCTATTCAGCTACAGCCTATCTTTGCCCAATGGGTTCAAAGCCTGCACACCTTAGCCGCTAGCGGTACCACGGCTCCAAATGCCATGGGTCCAACTAGTATCGCGTTTGGTGGCGACATGGTTGCCGTTGGTGGCAAAGTTGCCATGATGCCTATTGCACTTGGCACAGCTGACTTTATGGTGCATCACATTCATGCGTTCACCATTCACGTAACTGTACTAATCCTGCTTAAGGGTGTGCTGTACTCCCGTAATTCTCGCCTCATCCCTGATAAGAGCGAGTTGGGCTTCCGCTTCCCCTGTGACGGTCCCGGTCGTGGTGGTACTTGCCAGGTATCTGGTTGGGACCATGTCTTCCTAGGTCTGTTCTGGATGTACAACTCTTTGTCCATCGTTATTTTCCACTTCAGCTGGAAGATGCAATCGGATGTATGGGGTACTGTTTCCGGTGGTGCCGTGTCTCATCCCGCAGGTGGTAGCTTCGCGACAAGCGCAATTACCATCAACGGTTGGCTTCGTGACTTCCTGTGGGCTCAGGCTTCCCAGGTAATCAACTCCTATGGCTCTGCTATCTCTGCCTACGGTTTGATGTTCCTAGCCGGCCACTTTGTCTGGGCATTTAGCCTCATGTTCCTGTTCAGTGGCCGTGGCTACTGGCAAGAGCTAATCGAGTCCATTGTTTGGGCTCATAATAAGCTCAAGGTCGCTCCTGCAATTCAGCCCCGCGCACTGAGCATTACTCAGGGTCGTGCGGTTGGTGTCGCTCATTACCTCCTCGGCGGTATCGTGACAACTTGGGCGTTCTTCCATGCTCGAATTCTGTCGATTGGTTAGCGGGGAGGACTTACTAGAAAACTATGGCGACTAAATTTCCAAAATTTAGCCAAGACCTAGCGCAAGATCCAACTACGCGTCGGATCTGGTACGGGATTGCGACTTCCCACGACTTTGAAAGCCACGATGGCATGACGGAAGAGAATCTTTACCAAAAGATTTTTGCTTCCCACTTTGGCCACCTGGCAGTCATCTTCCTCTGGGTATCCGGCAACCTGTTCCACGTTGCTTGGCAAGGCAACTTTGAGCAGTGGATCCAAGATCCCCTCAACGTAAAACCCATCGCCCATGCGATTTGGGACCCTCACTTTGGTCAGAATGCGGTGGATGCGTTCACCCAGGCTGGCGCAACTGGCCCCGTTAACGTAGCGTTCTCTGGGGTTTATCACTGGTGGTACACCATCGGTATGCGGACCAATGGCGACCTCTATGCGGCGTCCTTGTTCCTCTTAGTGCTGTCTTCAATCTTCCTGCTTGCAGGTTGGTTGCACTTACAGCCTAAGTTCCGTCCCAGCTTGTCCTGGTTCAAGAATGCAGAGTCTCGCCTCAACCACCACTTGGCTGGTTTGTTTGGTGTGAGCTCCCTAGCTTGGACTGGTCACTTGGTACACGTTGCAATTCCTGAATCCCGCGGTGTGCATGTTGGTTGGGATAACTTCCTAACTGTGATGCCTCACCCCGCTGGCTTGGCTCCTTTCTTCTCCGGAAACTGGGGCGTTTATGCTCAGAGTCCTGACACTGTTAACCATGTGTTTGGTACTTCTGAGGGTTCTGGTACTGCAATCTTGACCTTCTTGGGCGGCTTTCATCCTCAGACTGAGTCCTTGTGGCTCACTGATATGGCTCACCACCACCTAGCCATTGCGGTTATCTTCATCATTGCGGGTCACATGTACCGGACTAACTTCGGTATTGGCCACAGCATCAAGGAGATCCTCAATGCTCACCAGCCTCCTAGTGGAAAGCTTGGTAATGGTCACGCAGGTTTGTTTGATACTCTTAACAACTCCTTGCACTTCCAGCTAGGTTTGGCACTTGCCTCCTTGGGTGTAGTAACTTCTCTGGTTGCTCAGCACATGTATGCGTTACCTCCTTATGCCTTCATGGCTAAGGATTACACCACCATGGCTGCGCTTTACACCCACCACCAGTACATTGCTGGCTTCATCATGATGGGTGCCTTTGCCCACGGTGCGATTTTCTTGATTCGCGACTACGACCCTGCTGCAAACGCTAACAATGTGTTGGCCCGCATCTTGGATCATAAGGAAGCAATCATCTCTCACCTAAGCTGGGTTACTCTGTTCCTCGGTTTCCATACTCTAGGTCTCTACGTACACAACGATGTTGTAGTTGCCTTTGGTACTCCCGAGAAGCAAATCCTGGTTGAGCCCGTCTTTGCTCAGTGGGTTCAGGCTGCCTCTGGTAAGGCTCTATATGGTTTCGATACTCTGCTATCAAATGCTGACAGCATGGCTACTAATGCTGCTAGTGGCATCTGGCTACCTGGCTGGTTCGAAGCTATCAACAGTGGTACTAACTCTCTGTTCTTGACCATTGGCCCTGGTGACTTCCTAGTTCACCATGCGATCGCTCTAGGTCTACACACTACTACTCTTGTACTAGTGAAAGGTGCTCTAGACGCTCGTGGTTCTAAGCTAATGCCTGACAAGAAGGACTTTGGCTACAGCTTCCCTTGTGATGGCCCCGGTCGTGGCGGTACTTGTGACATCTCTGCATGGGATGCCTTCTACCTAGCCATGTTCTGGATGCTTAACACCATCGCGTGGCTGACCTTCTACTGGCACTGGAAGCACCTAGCTATCTGGGGTGGTAACGTAGCGCAGTTTAACAACAGCTCTACTTACCTAATGGGCTGGTTCCGTGATTATCTGTGGCTAAACTCTGCTCAGTTAATTAACGGCTACAACGCCTACGGCATGAACAACATCTCCGTATGGGCATGGATGTTCTTGTTCGCTCACTTGGTTTGGGCAACTGGTTTCATGTTCCTTATCTCCTGGCGTGGTTACTGGCAGGAGCTTATCGAGACCATCGTATGGGCTCATGAGCGCACTCCTCTTGCTAACCTGATCAGCTGGAAGGACAAGCCTGTTGCACTATCCATCGTTCAGGCTCGTGTTGTGGGTCTTGCTCACTTTACGATTGGCTTTGTACTTACCTACGCGGCCTTCCTAATTGCTTCAACGTCGAGTCGATTTGGCTAGCGTTTGATGCTCTCTTAGGAGAATGAAAAAAGCCCTTCAGCAATGCCTGAAGGGCTTTTTGTTTTTGAAGGCGATTTGCCTGAGTCAGTTGAGGTAGCTAGTGAGATTAGATTACTAGGAAGCGGTCTGTGTCAGAAACTCTAAAGGTTATAAATGTGTTGAGTGCCCATAGCAATGCTGAGTTGAGGACTATGTAGTGATGGATGAAGAGCAGTTGGATCGGTTGTGGCAAGGAGTAAAGAGTTGGAATTCTTGGAGAGAAAAAAAATCTAATATTAAACCGAATCTGCGTGGAGCTAATTTAAAGGGATGTAACTTGCGTGGAGTTCACTTGAATAATGCTGACTTAACAGGAGCCAATCTGAGCACTACTTGTCTGAATGAAGCTAACTTGCGCGGAGCCAACCTATGTGTTGCTCACTTACATAAAACGGACTTGAATGGAGCTGATCTAAGTAAAGCTGATCTAAGTGTGGTTGATCTTAGTTTCGCTAATCTGGTCAATGCTGATTTGAGTGGAGCCCGTCTGCCTCACGCTAACTTGATCTCCACTAATCTACGTACAGCGAACTTAAGTAATGTTAACCTACGTCATGCCAATCTGTTGAGTGCTGATTTGAGTAATGTTGACTTGAGTGGGGCCAATTTAATTGGAGTTAACTTGAGCGGAGTCAACCTAAGCGGCGCTAATCTGCTTGGTGTTGACCTGAGTGGTTTGGAACTCATCAAAGTCACTTTAAGTGGAGCCAATTTATGTAGGGTTAAAGTTTTAGGTACTAACTTTGAGAAGTCAGTATTTACGGGAGCTTGTTTAGAAGACTGGCATATCAACAGTGAAACAAGACTTGAAGATGCGATTTGTGAGTATATTTATCTTGAATCTGGTAACCAGAATCGTCGTCCGAGAGCTGGTGTCTTTAAGCCAGGAGAATTTTCAGCTTTATATCAGCAAGTTGTAGACACTGTGGATTTGATTTTCAAAGATGGCATTGACTGGCAGGCCTTTTTTCAATCCTTTCAAGATCTTCGCAGTCAATACACTGATCAAGACATCTCTATCCAAGGCATCGAAAAGAAACGGGACGAGGCCTTTGTTGTTCGTTTAGAAGTGATTGAAGGTACTGATAAAGCAAAGATTGAAAGCAGTGCAAAAGAAATTTATGGAACCAAGCTAGCTCTCTTAGAACAACGCTATCGCGCTGAACTACAAGCAAAAGACAGCACAATCGTCGCCTATCGGGAACAGAGTGCAAACTTGATGAAGATAACAGAACTACTAGGTTCTAAAATTATGCCTTCTGAGATTAACCAAACTTTTAATGCACCTGTCGCTAATGCTGCTGTAACCAATCACGGTACGATGTCGGCCATCCAAAACAACTATGGCCCCAACACCGAAAACATCACCCGCCTTCTTACCACCCTTCGCGACCAAGCTCAAACATTCCCCACCGGCCAAAAAGACGATGTCAACGACGCTCTTGACCTCCTAGAACCCGAACTTAAAGCAGAACAGCCTGACCAAAACCGCATCAGCCGCCAGTTAAAAAAACTCATCGCCCTGGGGACTCTAATAACAGGTCTTGCCAGCGGAGCAGCCGCAGTCTCGGGTGATGTCTCTACGTTCACAGATAACGTTATCGAACTAACCGAAAAGCTAGGTATCCCCATCGAGCAAGTGCAGTTGCCCCCATCTGGCACTCCATAACGAGAGACTTTAAACGTGGTTTAATAAACAACTTTGAGCTGTTCAACACATTCTTGAAAGATGTAGCGCAGGGCGGCTAGAACTGAGCTTTGTTGAGAGATCACAGACGGTAATGCCCCTTGCATATCATCAGAGACTAGCAATCGAACATTGCATGACAGTGAAAACGGAACTGGAAGTTACTGAATTGACCATGACATCGCCTAGTACGGTATTGGCTGACGTTTACCTGATAAGATCAGCAGGTTTGTGACTTTGCAGCGGCCTTGGGTGTAGAACTTCGTAGCTACGTATACATAGATAACTTGCAGCCACAGCACGCTGCTTACATGGGTAGCGTTTCCATTGGTTTTTTACCATTGCCTGGAGATGCCTCACTATGGGTCGAGATCTCACCAGGAATTGAAATTAACCGAATTACTGACGTAGCACTGAAGTCAGCGGTAGTGACCCCTGGCGTGCAAATGGTAGAACGACTCTACGGTCTACTAGAAATTCATTCCGGGAGTCAGGGAGAAGTTAAAGCAGCCGGTCGAGCCATCTTAGATGCCCTAGGTGTGGAAATGCGCGATCGCTTAAAACCTCGCATGGTATCTAGCCAGGTTATTCGTAATCTAGACCCTCACCATGTTCAGCTCATTAACCGTACCCGCCGCGGCAACATGATTTTGGCAAGCCAGACTCTATATGTAATGGAAGTAGAACCCGCTGCCTATGCATCTCTAGCCGCGAATGAAGCCGAAAAAGCAGCTCAAATCAATATTTTACAGATTTCATCCATTGGTAGCTTTGGACGTTTGTATCTGGGGGGAGCGGAGCGAGATATCCTAGCAGCAGCACGGGCTGTGGAAGCGACGCTAGAAGATTTGCCAGGTCGCGATCGCAACACTCTAAAACTCGAATAATTGACAGCTCTAATGGTTTGGGCGCTGCTGCCCCTCGGAAGGATTTTATCTGCCAAATCCAGGTAAATAAGTAGGTTCTACAGATCGTTTCATCCCCTAAATTAGCAACGGCAAATGTGAACTGTATTACATTACCCCCTAGCAATGGCATAGCCAGAAACGGCATGAGCAATGGGAGAAGGCATGGGGTTAATAAATTAGTAAAAAGTGGCTTGGAAAAACTATGCCCAAAATAAAATCAACACTCACGTCGCTTCTCGATGATTGGCTTTATGATGGGTACATATGTCCTAAATAGCTGTTAGGGATGCAACGATTTATGGAGCCCGTCAGTTGCCTAGATTTCACAGCTAAACTCATCCCAAAGCTCAGAGCCATCCCTAAGTATTTATGAGTTCACCCCGTATCCATCCCGATACCATCGATGATGTACGCCAGCGAGCGGATATTGTTGACGTGGTGTCTGAACATGTGGTGCTCAAGAAGCAGGGTAAGGATTTTACCGGACTATGTCCTTTCCATGATGATAAATCCCCTAGCTTTAGTGTAAGCCCGTCTAAGCAGTTCTACTACTGTTTTAGCTGTGGGGCCGGGGGGAATACCTTTAAGTTTTTAATGGAACTGGGACAACAGTCCTTTGCCGATGTGGTGCTGGATTTGGCCAGGCGCTACCAGGTACCGGTAAAAACTCTAGAGCCTGAAAAACAACAAGAGTATCAGCGTAAAGTCTCTCTAAGAGAACAACTATTTGAGATTCTCACAGTGACTGCCAAGTTCTATGAGCATGCTCTTTACCAAAGTGTGGGACAACAAGCATTAGAGTATTTGCGAGAGCAACGACAGTTTAGCGATGAGACCCTCAAACGGTTTACCTTTGGCTATGCACCCGATGGGTGGCAGGCGCTCTATGGCTATTTAGTAGAGCAAAAAAACTATGCAGTTAAGCTTGTAGAGCAGGCGGGGCTGATTGTCTCCAATAAAAATGGAACCGGTTACTACGATCGGTTTCGCGATCGAGTCATGGTGCCTATCTACGATGCCAATGGTCGCATTATTGGTTTTGGGGGCCGTGCCCTAGGGGATGCTAAGCCTAAATATCTCAACTCGCCAGAAACAGAGCTGTTTGATAAGAGTAAAACTCTCTACGGATTGGATAAGGCAAAGGGCGCGATCGCAAAGCAAGACCGAGCGATTGTGGTGGAAGGATACTTTGATGTAGTTGCCCTCCATGCCGCAGGCATTACCAATGCTGTTGCCTCCCTGGGAACCGCCCTGAATGCGGGACAAGTACGTCAGCTGTTGCGGTATACCGAATCAAAACAAATTGTTTTTAACTTCGATGCCGATGCGGCTGGTGTGAACGCCGCCCAGCGTGCCATTGGAGAAGTAGCTGAGATGGCTCACCGGGGCGATGTCCAGCTACGTATTCTCAATATTCCCGATGGTAAGGACCCCGACGACTATCTCAAAATTCATGTTGCCGATGAATACAACGCTCTGGTAGATGCTGCACCCCTCTGGCTTGACTGGCAGATTCAGCAAACTCTTAAAGACACGGACCTAAAGCAGGCCGATCAGTTTCAAAAAGTATCTCAGGATGTGGTCAAACTCCTGGCGGATATTGCCAATGCTGACACACGCACCCACTATATTCGCCACTGTGCGGAAATTTTCAGTCAGGGAGACGCCAGACTTGTCCCATTGTTAGCGGAGAACTTTCTAGCTCAGGTGCGTCGTCAACGACGGTCGCCAGAAGATTCTCCTAAAAAGTTCAAAGTTGCTATTAAAAAAAGTGCCCTCGAAGAAGCAGAGGGCTGGTTGATTAGGGTTTATATTCATGTGCCCAACAACCGTCAAATCATCAAAGAGGCCTTAGAAGAAAGAGACTTACAGCTAAGTTTCTCTCACCATCGTGCCCTATGGAGAATGATGCTCCAGTGGCAAGCGGCCGACACGGCAGAGGACAATGCCTCCCCCATGAGTTTGCTAGAACAGCTACGTAATCTGGCATCCGAGTCCAATGGTCCCCTTTCCCAGGTGCATCATCTACTGTATTTAGATGAGAAAACAAAGCGAGATATCCTACGGGCTCCTTTAATTATTCGTGCATCAATTGCCTGTATGGAAAAGGTGATCTGCGAAAAGCGCTATCGCTATCTGCTCAAGCTGTGGCAAGAAACAGACCTCGCAACCCATCCTGACGAATGCGCCTACTATCAGCAACAGGCCTATGCTGAGAAGAAACGTATTGCGGAATTAGAAAAAGAACGCCAAGTAGCCTTTGAAGACTTGGCGGGTCTTCCCTGGATAGGTGAGTTTTATGATCAGTTAGATGGCTAGCATTCGGGACTTAGCGGATGCTGTAACAGATTTTGATTGAACTCTAGCTATGTGCGACTGCCCTTAAAGAGCCGTCCCCAGCCGCTGCCAGGGCCTTCTACTTCAAACCGAGCCCCCAGGTTTTTATAACTATAGTGGCGATAGGAACCATCGGTGGAGCCAGGATAGCCACCATTAACTAGGTCCATGTCACCGTAGGGATCGTGAATAAACATCCCAGAATCGTCATAGCCTACGGCTAAAATCATGTGCCCACCACCCCGAGGGGAACTCACATGGCCCTTGTGAAGTACTCCTAGCACTACTGGACGACCGGCATCAATTTCTGCTTTGACATCTTTCATGGACAATGAGGTGTGCCATTCTGACTTTACGCCCATGCTGTCTAAGGCGCGGGTTTGAGCACCATGGTCTGTAGTGTCTCCATAGGTTTCTACCTTAGGCAAGTAAAAGTTCAGGTCGGCATTTTGGTCTTGCCCACAATCGTCCCACAGGGAGGTTTTCATATACAGTGCTCCCATCCAGCAGCTGGCAGTATTACAGGTACGGTGAGCCTGAGCAGCATTGTCTCGCTGGGAGAAATACATCACGGGAAGCTTCTTCTTTCCAGGTTTAGCAGGTTTTTTACTAGCGGCCGCTGGCTTAGCTTCATTCTGTTTACCTGCAGCCTTGGTTACGGCCTTGGCAGCAGCCGTTTGACTAGCGGCAGGTAACTGCACCAGACCCTGATTACTTAAATGTTTCAGGATGCCCGCTGCCCCCATGGGAGAGGGCTTATTGGCCACAATGTTAGTGCTGCCCCATACCCAGGTTGAGTCATCTCCAGCTCCATCTTGGAAGCCATTCCATAGGTCAAATCCCCAAAGATAGGCGGCTAGGGTACGAGTCTTGGCTTGATTGTACTTTTTACTAACCAGGGACTCGGCCATCTTTTTTTCAAACAGTTCAGGTTCACGAAAGTTCCATTCTTTGTAGTGCAGAATTCCCACAAACCACCAGGGCACTGTCGTGGCTTTTTCGATGGATTCATAGTGCAATCTCAAATCCACCATACGTTTTACGATGCCATGTACAAGTCCCATGGACTCAGTTCGTACCGTGCATCGTTCAAACGCTTGTAGATATTCTGTTTGCAGTGTCTGTAGTGTCTGACTCATAATATGGCTCCACTCTGTAACCATCTTGAAATACCCGTGCCCAGGGTACCCAGTTAATTAGAGCTTGCCATCGGTACTTCGAGTTGGGGATGTTACGTTGCGGAATTGGGACATTTTGTAGCATGAGCCATGTCGCTTTTATCAGGTTAGGGGTGCTAATGCTCATTTATTCTGTGAAACCTATGGCCAAAGCTACATAACTATTCTGAACCATGGCTGATCAGGATCTGGGTATCTACGGTGAGCAGTTAGTACAAACCTGGCTTGTGCGCCAGGGATGGGAGATTTTATATCGCCGTTGGCATTGTCGCTGGGGAGAGCTAGACATTATCGCCCAAGGCTATCATGCTCAGGGAGGCAAACTGAGTAGCCAAATGCTTGCTTTTGTGGAAGTAAAAACCCGTAGTCGAGGGAATTGGGACTTAAATGGACTACTCTCTATTTCTACTGCAAAACAGAAAAAGCTTTGGACAACTGCCCGGCTATTTTTAACGCGTCATCCCCATTTAGCTCATCTACCCTGTCGGATAGATGTCGCGTTAGTGAGCTGCCATACAGCCAAACCCCGAACGCCCCAGATACAGCTCAAGTTACCCGATGGCAAACGCTATCTTGTCTTACAAGATTACTTAGTCAATGCCATTGAAGGTTAAAACGACACTCAGAGCCGCCTCTCCGAAAAGTCAGAGCATGGCCCAATCTTTTAGGCCAATGTTTCAGGACAATAGCCAAGACCTTGAACAAATTGTTTACGGAATTCTTCGATCTCGTAGCGATCTGGTTTACCGTGGGAAACTACAGCGACCTGATAGCGGCGCATGACATCTACAGCTGTTTGACCTGTTTCCAGCCCCCACAGCGCCATACGGATACGATAGCCGGGAGTGTAGGGACCACCCAGCTCATCTAAAAATGCCTGGAAATTAGAGGCTACTATCGGAGCCACGCTCTCATGTAAGCGAATGCGTAAAATCCAACCATCAATACGATGGATAACGCTCACAAATTCTAATGGAAGTTCGGTCAAGCGATGTAGACGCTCAACAACCCGCAGAACAAGACTGGCATTGGATAGATAATAGATGTAATCCATAGGTATACGCGGTGCTACAGTCTAGATCGTTTTAACCATGTGCCATTACTGATATTTCGTATGCTTTTAGTTGTTGAATATTGCCAACTGGTTATAGACACGAAACAACAGTCGCTCACTAATGGTCAACAGGCAGCTGGTTCATAGAACTGCTCACCCCTAGTCTGGCATTAAATTCCTCGACTCAGTAGGGCTAGTGACAAGCCTTTACTAAAAAAATAACGACACATGTGTCTGTGTTCCTCGTACTATGTCCACAATTAATAACCATCAGCCCCACCATAACTACATTCCAGCTGATTCACAAAACCTAGAGAGCGATTATTCCTTGGCGGCATATCAGTATGAGCTGCCGAGTCAGCTTATTGCTCAAGAACCTGTCATTCCACGAGATAGTTCTCGATTAATGGTAGTGGATTCACCCACAAACCAACAGCATGTTTTTTTTAGGGACTTACCCCAGGTTCTAGGTTCTGGAGATCTGCTCATTATTAATAATACGAGAGTCATACCAGCGCGAATGTATGGATACAAACCAAGTGGGGCTAAAGTTGAAGTTTTATTGCTAGAGCCTCGTCCTCCCCATTGGCTAGCGTTGGTGAAACCAGGGCGTCGATTAAAACCAGGGAGTGTGATTCATTTTGGCCCCGATCTAGAGGCCCCTCTCTTCAGGGCTCATGTGGAAGCCAGCGATCGCAACACCAATGGCCGCCTACTCACGTTTGAGTCCATGGTAGATACTCCTGTGGAGCAGCTGATGGAGTCTCTAGGAGAAGTCCCCCTACCCCCATATATCACCCAGTCCCAAGCTGACCCGGACCAATACCAGACAATTTATGCCCAACATGCTGGAGCAGTAGCAGCGCCTACCGCTGGGCTGCATTTTACCCCAGAGGTTTTTCAACAATTGGAACAACGGGGAATTAAGCGGGCGGAGGTGACCCTACACGTAGGTCTGGGCACCTTTCGACCTGTGGAGGCTGATACCATCACCGAACATCAAATGCATTCGGAATGGGTAGATTTACCTCAGGATACGGTTGACTTAATCACAGCGACTAAAGCTCAGGGAAATCGAGTAATTGCGGTGGGCACCACAACGGTTCGCACCTTGGAAGGTGTTGCCACCCAAGAAGGTGCCCTCCAAGCCTACCGAGGACCGGTTAACTTATTTATTTACCCTGGCTATGACTGGAAAGTGGTGGATGGTCTGATTACTAACTTCCATCTGCCAGGTTCCAGCCTGCTAATGCTGGTAAGCGCTTTAGTGGGTCGTCAGCGACTGATGGCTCTATATCAAGAAGCCATTCAAAAAAGCTATAGATTTTATTCCTTTGGTGATGCCATGGTGATTTTGCCGAGGAGCTACCGTTCTAACTAGGGAACCCCACTTTCACCCTTTCGTCACCTTTACTGTCCCCCATGGAGAACGTGCTGACGTACACACTTCTTTAGAAGCATTTGCCGAAGCCGTTCTCCCTTTCTTTCTAAGGCTGGCCGACCGTTTCAGGACGTTACTGCGAACATCCTTAGGTTATTTTCGAGCAGGCAATCTTTGCGCTGATTTGAGCCAGAAGTTACTGCGCTGCATCATTGCTGTTAGCTAGATGCGTGAACTCAGTAGCAGCTATTTTTGAAATATAGTCGCTGAATAGAGATCTGGGATGGTGATGGTTAAGGCCACTACCACTAAAGGTTTTTGGATGAGTTGGTGCAGACTAGTCGAGTAGAGCGGATGCCCTGAGAAAATTGGCTTATTTAAGCTGGGCATGCACCTGTTCCGTTCTAGCAATACAGGTTTACTATAGTGGGTAATCTTGACGGGTATCTGTCAGGTCAATATTGATGCGATCGCACCCCCTTATGCCCTTAACAGCTTCCATTGATTCAGGTAACCCCGTAATCGGCACTGTCAAGGGTCCTGGTGAAGATGGTAACCAATACGTCTTTATTACCGCTGACAATCACCAGGTCAAGATTGGTGAATTTGTCTTTTACGAAATTAATGCTCCAGAGGGTGACAGGTGGGAAATCCTTGGCAAAATTTCTGACCGACGGCTGATTGACCATTTGCCGGACCGGATTTTTGCCGATACTCAAATTAGTCCAGAGACCATTGCCTCGCTAATTGGGTTTGCCTATCCCAATCCCGAAATTTATGAAGTTACCGTCGATGTGATCGGCTATTTTCATCCGGCGCTTGGCTTTATTAATCCTCGGATCACTCCAGATCCTGGTGCTAAAGTACGCATCGCTGCCGATGAGCGTTTGCAGCAAGTGGTCAATAAAAAGCAACCAGGGGAAGTAGGCTCGGCTCAAATTGGTTCACTATTGTTACGCCCTGGCGGAACGGTCCCAGTGACGCTGGATGTCAAAGAAATTGTTAGTACGCACATGGCCATTCTGGCGGGTACGGGCTCGGGAAAGAGCTATACCGCTGGAGTACTGATTGAAGAGTTTCTCCAGCCCTATAATCGAGCGGCTGTGCTGATTTTTGACCCCCACGGAGAATATAACACTTTGGCTGAAATGCGTGGCCACTCTGCCTTCCACGCTAGCGACGGCTATGCCCCCAAGGTGAAGATTCTTACTCCAGGGGATATCCAAATCCGTATGTCTTCTCTGGATTATTACGATATTCTCACTCTGCTGCCGGAGATGAGCGATCGCCAGCAGTCCATTCTCAACAAGGCGTTTACCATTTTAGGTAAACATAAACGCGGAGATTATCGTTGGAACGTTAATGATTTAATTGCGGCCGTTTACGAGGCAGACACCACCGCCGATGATGAGGGTAACGATAAAGTGGGTTCCTCGGCACCGGCCCTGGAATGGAAGTTAGACCGTCTAGCCCGCTCGCCCTATTTCCATCAGATGAACCACATGGCCCCCCGTGATCTGTTTGAACCGGGGCAGGTGACAGTGCTACAGATGAATGAAATTAGTCAGGAAGAGCAGCAGGTGATCTGTGCCGCTGTGCTACGTCAGAGCTATCATGCTCGAATCAATACGGCCCGTGACAAGATCGAAGCAGGGGATGAAAACTACTTGCCCTTCCCAGTGTTTGTCTTGATTGAGGAAGCCCATCGTTTTGCCCCAGCCAAGGAGCCTTCTCGCTGTAAAGCTGTGCTCCGAACTATCCTCAGCGAAGGTCGTAAATTTGGTCTAGGTGTGGGGTTGATTACCCAACGCCCCGGCAAGCTTGACTCTGATGTGCTTTCCCAGTGTATGAGTCAGTTTTTGATGCGCATTGTCAATCCTGTGGATCAAGAAAGCTTGAAATACGGTGTAGAAGCGGCAGGTCGCGATCTGCTAAAGGAATTACCGGCCCTTACCAAGGGGCAAGTAATTATTTCTGGAGCCTGTGTGAACACCCCTGTCCTTTGTCAGGTACGTCAGCGGATTACACAGCACGGTGGGGAAACTCTCAATGCCCCAGACGAGTGGCAAGGCTACTTCAAAAAGCATCGTCTGCGCACTCAGGAAATTAAGACTGCCCCAGTAGCTGCCAAGGCTAAGGCGACGACTTTCAAAGGGGTGAGTATTGAGTAGGTCAATTTTGTTGGCGGGCTTTTTGCAATAAACTCTTGCTGTTGGATTTGTAAGCATTTACCCGATCTTGAGCAATTGCATACCGTTCATCGTTGGCGGGGATCTCCGCCATTAGATCAGAGGCTTGCTGCCAGCGGGCAGCCAGGGCCAGCCAATCAGAGGCGGTTGCTGCATCTGTTCCATCTTTAGCCGCCTGCTCAGCAATGCGTACAGCCCGTGCAAATGAGTCGTAGGATTCTGGCAGAGGTAACTGGGGTGGTGTTTGATTGGTGGCAGCTACAGTTGGAGCATTGACAGTAGCAACGGCCTGGGGTGCTGTTGCGATCCAGCGTTGGTAGGCCCAAATACCCACTCCGGCGGCTAATAGAGCCAGGGATAACCCACCTACGACACCTCCCAAAAAAGACTTTCGCTGCCGTAGGTCTGATTTAGATGCACCTTCTGGCATGTCGGTACGAAATTTAGGCCGCCGTAAATCACGGGCGATCCGCTTTAACCAATGGGGCTGTTGTAAGGTTATCGTTTCTGCCCAAAGCAAATGATTATCTGGATCGCGATTAATCTCTTCTAGCCACAAAAGCTGTTGTTCCTGCACTAAGCGGCTATTGATTTTGACCCGGCGAATTCGCCGGGGGCCGATATTCTCTAAGATTTTTTGAATATTAGCTACCACCACGGATTTCTCAAGTTGTTTATCCGTGGGGGCTTCACACAGTAGCTGAAGTACATTATCCACAAAGACAGCACGGGTGCGAATTCCGTTGTCAGCCAAGTGTTCATTCAGAATTTGAATAATCGCTGCAACACTACCGTCTTGGGCTTGCCCAAAGACGTCGTTAATATCGGTAAGTGTAGTAGTAGACATGGGGCCAGTCTCCAAGAGACTTTCGTTAGAGTTATCCCAGCAAGGTAGAGTGCCCAATCACAGTTGACATGTACTTACACAGGATGTTCCAGGTTCGGGCATCTAGAGTACATCAAAACTGTCATTACTTCCTAATTCGGTGGTTTATTTCAGTGTTTCTAACTAAAGTGTGCTCTTTCCGGGCACACCAAAGACCAGGTCTTCTAGCGGCTACTTTGACGCAGGAATAGTCAGGTGGCTTATGTCGTTGAACTTGACGATTTTCCACAGTTCGGGATTATCTTGCTGACATGGTTGAGTTAGCGGATGAGCCAACCAAAATTCAAAAATGGCTGTATTACCAATGGGAATTTGCCAGGTGCGATCGCAGCCTAAGATCACCCGTATTAACTGCTGCATAAAGCCGCCATGGCTAACCAGCCAAAGCATATCCCCAGGCTGATGGTGCTGCCACAGGTGTCGGTACCAGGTCACCGCCCGCCGGTGAGCGGCTGCTAAAGTTTCTGCTTCAGGTACGGGCTGATAGTCCAGCGTGGCGACTAATTGAGCACATAGTTCGGGGTAGCGTTCGCTCGCTTCAGACCACGTTAATCCTTGAAAAATACCCTGATGAAGCTCTTGAATTAGCGGTTCTAGTTGTAGAGAAACGTTATTGACAGATTCTGCCAATACACGGGCTGTTTCTACGGCTCTCCGTAGGGGACTGCTGTACAAATGGGTGGGAGCTGGCTGGTTCTGGAGATATCTGCCCAGCTGCTGAGCCTGGATCTGTCCTTGGGGAGACAGCCCAGTAGACATTTGGCCTTCTAATCGTCTGTCTATATTTCCAAACGACTCGGCATGACGTATGAGAAGGAATTTAAGATAGCGGGCCATGACGGCGTCTACAAGGCTGAGGCTTCTGTTAAAGCTGACAGTAGACCATCAGGCGTCTGCGAGGAAACGTTTACAATGGACTCATCTTTAATCTATGCAATGATCCATGCTGCTCAAGTCCACCACACGCCACATTCACATCTTTGCGGCAGAAATTGAGAAGAACGAGCTGGTGCCCAGCGAGAGTCAACTCACCTTAGATGTTGATCCTGACAATGAGTTTAATTGGTCTGACGAGTCGCTACAGTCAGTGTATAAAGAGTTTGATCGCTTAGTGGAAGCAGCCGCTGGAGAAGCGTTAACTGATTACAATCTGCGTCGTATTGGCTCTGACTTAGAGCATTTTGTAAAACAGTTGCTGCAGTCGGGTCAAATTAGCTACAACCTGAGAAGCCGCGTACTGAACTACAGTATGGGCTTGCCCCGAGTGGTATCCGAGAGTGATTAACTGCCCAAATCCTGAGTGTCAAATCGCGAATCCAGAAGGTAGCCAAATCTGCCGTTCCTGCCAGACGGTCATCCCCCATCGCTATCTATGGGTTGTAGGTCCTAGCAAATTTGACAATCTAGATAAGCGTTACAGCTGGAAACAGGGTCAAGTGGTGGTGGATACCCAGCCAGGGCTATCACCTCCAGAGTCTCCAGACCCGCTCCCGGCAGCTGTTTTGCCATATTTAGCGTTAGCTTGCCACAGTGTGCATATGCCCCAGCCCTATGGGCTGTATGGCGAACTGCTGTTGCTGGATAAAGCTCCTCTGGTAACCCATGATGCTACCCCACGCCTGTTGCCCACCCTTAGCGAAGCCTGGCCAACAGCCTCCCCCCTGCGGCAGCTAAATTGGCTATGGCAAATTGCTGGGCTATGGCCCCATTTTTTAACGGAACAAGTTGCGAGTAGTCTCTTGCCCGGTGAACAGCTACGAGTGGATGGTGGGCTGGTGCGTTTATTGGAGCTATCCTTGGACGCTCAGGCTCCATCCTTTAAAGAGTTAGCTCTGGCATGGCAATTGTTAGTACCCAGTAGCCATGGGTCT
This sequence comes from Cyanobacteria bacterium P01_D01_bin.156, assembly GCA_039024555.1. Lineage (GTDB taxonomy): Bacteria > Cyanobacteriota > Cyanobacteriia > Phormidesmidales > Phormidesmidaceae > Leptothoe. Next base: position 19,534 of record JBCCQQ010000041.1, on the reverse strand, counting down.
ATCCGCGCTTTTTTAGAGGATCTGTGCCACCGTTTGCTAAACGGGGAAATTACAACGCCTGCCCTACTAAGAGCCTGTTTAGATCAAGCGATCGCAGATGTTTCCCAAGGATATCAATCGAACCATGAGCTAGCGGTCATTACCCACCAGGGACCTAGCCGCAAGCGTAATGAGGATGCCTGTTATCCAGCCAGTGGTACCACGCAAACCCACCGTCTGGCCCCAACAGCCAGTGCTAAACAGAAGCGGCCTTTGTTACTAGTGGTGTGTGATGGCATTGGCGGCCATGAGGGGGGAGATATGGCCAGCCGCTTAGCCATATCAACGGTTCAGCATCAGCTAACTCCTCTGCTAAATCAGCTAACAGAGCAGACAATCCATAACCCTGCTGCTGTGACGGCAGCGCTTGAACAGGCCATCGCCACAGCTAACAATCAAATTTCCGAACATAATGACCAAGGGCTACGCCATGCCCGTAATCGCATGGGCACCACCTTAGTCATGGCACTAGTTGTGGGTGTGCATGCCTACATTGCCCATGTGGGCGATAGTCGGGCCTATTATGTCACTGCCGATAGCTGCCAACAAATTACCTTTGATGATGATGTGGCCGCTCGTGAGGTCCGCCTAGGGTATGGGTTTTATGCTGATGTAGTACAGCGGCCTGGTACGGGTGCCCTGATTCAAGCACTGGGTATGGGAGGCGCTGCGGCATTACATATTAATGTTCAGCATTTGATTCTCGATGGAGATGGCGTGTTGCTGCTCTGCTCCGACGGTCTGAGCGACTACGACCGAGTAGACCAGTTTTGGGCCACTCAGTTACGCCCCATTGTTTTGGGTAAAACCAAACCAGCAAGGGCCGTAAATGAGCTATTGCAGCTGGCGAATATTCACAACGGCCATGACAACGTTACCGTTGGTATTGTGGCGAGTCACAGTCAGGCTCTAAATATTTCAGCGATTCCCGTTGCTTCGCTCAATACAGCCGCTGCAACATTGCCTCCGTCTGGTCCACCTCTAGTCATATCGCCGCCGGTATCACCAACCACAGCTATTCCTAAAGAATTACCTGCAGTACCAGTAGAAAAAAAATCTGGTTCCCTATTGTGGCTCGTGAGTTTACTAGCCATAGTCACTACATCCACAGTACTGACCCTGGTTTTCTTTAGAGACAACAATCCCACCCCATCCACTGAGCCAGCTCCATCGCTACCAGCGACTATTCAGGAAAACCTCAACCAAAGTAATCAGAGAGTGGGTATTTCAGATGATCAATCAGCGATTCCAACGCTGGTTCCAGGGAGCTATTTACAGGTGCTCGAACCCATATTTTTACTAGAAACATTGCAACCTTCTGAGAGTGAGACTCAGGTGTCCGGACAGCTTATGGAGGGAGCCATTGTTCAAGTGATGACTCAGCAGGAACTTGCCAGCGAGGAAACTCGTTGGATTAAGGTAAAGGTCTGCCGTTTAGGGCGCCCTGAGCAATCGAATGTCTCAGAGTTGCCAAGTTCTAATGTCACACAGCCTAATGTAACGACACTAGTATTTGGAGCTGAGGGCTGGGTGTCAGCATCGCAGCTAGCTGCTGGTACCCGTAACGCTGAAGTCAATGGCTGCTCCCCTGAGTCATCCTGATTACTCAAGAATCAATCAAGATTGACCGATGGATATGGTTCAGGCTTCGTCACGTGGCTAGGATTGATACACCGCTCCCTGATTTTTCAGCGTTGAAACTGCTTCGCTATCCAGGCTTACCTGTCCTGTACTCTATATGTTGCGACCCCAACATTTATGACCGTTCCCATGGCATCTTCAAAGTCACTTTGTTTATGGCTTGCGCTCGATCGTCTCACTGCTGCCGATCCGGAACACTATGCTATTTGGGTTCTTAAATCTCCCTATCCGGGGGGCTATGTGCACCACGACCGCATTTGGAACCACACCCTGTCTCAAGCTTGGCAAACCTGGCAGTCGATGTTTTCGCTGCGGGGGTTACCACAGGTGCCCCATGTGCCTTCGGCCTACGTGCCACAGCTGATGCTTGAGGACAACAATAGCCCTAATGGTGGCGACCCCTCCGCAGCGAGTCAGTCCAATAGCTACAGCAGTCGATTAATGCAGCATTTGGGGCTAAACCTGTGGCAATGGTTGTTTGATGGGCCAGTGCAGAGCAGTCTGGATCGGAGTCGCGGCATTGCCCAGGGACAAAATACGGTGATGCGACTCCGCCTGGAGATTCGAGATCCAGAATTGATTAGCGTGCCCTGGGAGATTATGCAGGCTCAGCCAGGGCGTCCAGCGGTGGCGCTTAATCAACAGATCCTATTTAGTCGGACGACGAGTGAGGTGGATCCACTGTCTGACTGGGGATTAGACAATGGCTTAAGAATTTTGCTGGTCGTCGGGCACGATGATGGTGCATCAGAGGATCGAGCAGCCTCTACGTTGAGCCTAGAAAAGGAAGCTAATTTGCTCAAAGAAATTTTAGAAAGCCCCGGGGACTCTATCCCTGGACGGCGTCGGGTGGTACGCCAGGTGGATGTGCTCTTGCAACCTTCGCCAGCAGAGCTCATTCAGCATTTAGAACGCTATCGCTATAACGTGTTTTTCTATGCCGGACATGGTATTCCTGCCCCCGATGGGGGATTGTTATTTTTGCAGCCAAAGGCTGCTTTAAACGGCACGGAGCTGGCCCAAGTACTGACCCGCTGTCGAGTTAAGCTAGCGGTGTTTAATACCTGCTGGGGAGCTCAGCCGGAACGCAGTGGTCAACAGGCAATTCCCCGCAGTAGCCTGGCTGAAGTTTTGCTACACCATGGGGTTCCTGCTGTTTTAGCGATGCGCGATTCCATTGCAGATGAAGAGGCGGTGAGCTTTATCAAAGTATTTGCCCAGGCTCTGGCAGAACGGAAAGCTGTGGATGAAGCTGTTGCGATCGCACGGCAGCATCTCCTTACCCTATATAAATTCAATCAACCTGCTTGGACACTACCGGTGCTCTACATGCACCCAGATTTTGACGGTGAGTTACTCACCCCCATGCCCACGGATATCACCCGTCTACCTGGAGATTCCGGCATTGGCGGACGCACAGCAGCCCACAGCATCAGTATCCGGGAGATTGGCGGTGATGGCCGCATTTGGCCAATTTATCGTGGGCTGATGCGTGTTGGCCGCCTGCCAGATAATGATCTGGTCATCTCAGAACCCTGGGTATCTAGCAAACACGCCGAAATTTTCTACCGTCGTATCGGTCCGGGCACCCCTGCAGAGCCCACCTATTTTCTGCGTGACTTTTCCCGCTACGGGACCTACTACCTTGGTCTCGACGGCTGGCAGCAAATTCATCGTCAAGAAGTGCCGATTACGTCCGGGACCCAGCTGCGGTTTGGCAGCTCTGATGGTTGCCTCCTGGAGTTTGTGATTGAACCAACAGCTGCCACCTAAATCCCAACCCGAATCTCATATGTTGTGATTCCCTGAAAAGCAATGGCAAAAGTCGTCTATTCTAGATAGGCCAAAGCATACACAGTATCAAACACCTCTCACTGGGTATACAAACCTACGTCTTTTGGCGTAAGTTTTCCATAACTTCAACAGTTAGGTGCGGAACATCAAGAATTCAGTCTGTATCTTCTTCCTGTCACAGCTCAATGAACTTATGGGAGGGTAAAACTACCATGGGCAACTCAGAAAAATCTTCACCGCAGCATCTATCCGCCGAACATCAAGCTGAACAGGACATGCTGGAGTCTATTATGTCCCCTAAGGCCCCGTATCCATGGAGGCCTTCCGCAGCCCCTGAATATTTTGTGGAAACCACCGCCGCTGGTGATGAGCTTACTCTGTCAGATGAAGAAGCTCAGGCAGGTTGGCAGGCGATGTCTACCCAGCTGAATGCCCTCTGGAGTGCTCCCTCTATACAAGTTGCGATCGCCCAACGTTTTGCCAGTCGTTTGTCTCAGGATGTCATTGAGCAAATTACTGCCAAAGCTACTCAAATGGTTAACACTGGCCGTCCCTTAGCCGAACAGCTCATTGGCTGCGTACGCGATACCCTGACTGGTTGGGATGATGCCGACCTACAGGTAATGGCTCGCCCCCTCGCCCATGCCATGCGCGGCCAAGAAGAAATTTTAGAGGCAACTATCAATTCCGTACGCGATGTAGCGTGGGAAAGCCTATCTCCCATGGAACAAGCTCGCATTAGTCTAGCCGCTGCACGTTGGGCAGTTGACTATCTAAATGAGCAATCCTAACTATTAAAAATAACTAGTTCCTGATCATCGTTTTCTATCTAAAGAAACATCTCAGATTGAGTCCATTTCCCATCAGCCCTTATAGGCTCAGGGGCATTCCCCTGGAGCAATAAGCCCAATGCAGCTGATTGGCATGTTGGACTCACCTTATGTGAGACGTGTAGCAATTTCTCTAAAATATTTAGGGATAGATTTTGAGCACCGGTCACTTTCCGTATTTCGAGATTTTGAAGCCTTCAGTCACATCAATCCCATTGTCAAAGCACCTACTCTGGTGACTGATGACGGTACGGTTTTGGTAGATTCGACGTTGATATTGCAATACATCAATGAGCTATCCAAGAAACCGCTGACATCCAACCATCCACCGGAATTAAGGCTGATTGGCATTGGCCTGATGGCCTGTGACAAAACAGTACAGATCGTTTATGAACGCACATTGCGCCCCGCTGAGAAACAGCATCAGCCCTGGCTGGAGCGAGTTACTAACCAGCTACAGGCTGCCTATGCCCAATTAGAAGCAAGTGCTGTAGAACTCACTTGTGAGCCATTAATGCTCTCAAGTATCACAGTTGCTGTTGCCTGGCGATTTACTCAGCTGTATGCCGCTGATGTGATTACACCAACTGAATATCCACAACTTGCTCAATTCTCATCGCAGGCAGAAGCTCTACCGGAATTCATTGCCACGCCAGTAGAATAAGCTGCACTGAAACCTGATGGAGTTAAATGGGGCAGAGCTTTCCTAATGTCAAAATCATTGCTGTTGGCAAAATTAAAAAAGGCTGGCTTAGGGATGGTATTGCCCGTTATCTGCAGCGCTTGCCAGAAATTGAACTAGTAGAAATTAAAGATAGCAATCCCAGTACGGAAGCTCAAAAGGTTCTCAATACAGTCAAAACCAATGACAAGCTGGTTGTGCTCTCAGAAGACGGCAAGGAATTGACTTCCGTGGCTTTTAGTCAATGGCTTGGTCAGGAAGCAACTGGTCGGTTGGTATTTTTTATTGGCGGCCCCACTGGCGTTAGCCGAGATTTAAGACAAAAAGCTCATCAAGTACTAAGCCTTTCAGCTATGACTTTTCCCCATGAAGTTGCTCGATTACTTCTACTAGAGCAGCTTTACCGGGGCAAAACCATCTTACAAGGCGGTAGTTATCACAAATAGGTCTGCCAGATCCAGTTCGCTCACAGATCGGTATTCGCCGTTGCTGGCTTAGGAAATGAGACGAACTCTAAAAAACCTCTGAAGACAGAAAATTGAAAACCTAAAATCCTGTCGATGACCGGCGATACTCAACATTATTCACAGGATTAACAGAGAAATACAGATGATTTGCATGAATTGCCAGCTCAAGCAGATGCATTGCCCAATTTATAGTATTGTAAAGCTTTGTAAATCAACTCTAAGGCGTAATCTGAGCAGCCTTCGCACGGTAGCAATGGGGCAACCTTAGAGGTTTGATTTTAGATGTCAAACGTAGGTGATAAGTGCAATTAACCACTCGCCCAACTCGGTCATCTGACCTACCCCCAAGTGAACTACCTTTTACCTTAAAAGACCTAAAAGATGCGATTCCAGACTATTGTTTTGAACCTTCGACTGGTCGCTCCCTAGCTTACTTTTTTCTGGATATTGGTATTATTGCTGGCCTTTATGCGATTGCCCATAGCCTCAATTCTTGGCTATTCTTTCCTGTTTTTTGGTTGATGCAGGGCACAATGTTTTGGGCTCTATTTGTTGTGGGGCATGACTGCGGTCATGGTTCTTTCTCAAAGCACAAATGGCTGAATAATCTCATCGGACATCTGAGCCATACGCCTATTTTGGTGCCATTTCACGGTTGGCGCATTAGCCACCGCACTCACCATGCCAATACCGGCAATATAGATACTGATGAGAGCTGGTATCCCATTTCTGAGAATACTTACAACGACATGGATACCGTTGGGAAAGCAATTCGCTTCAATCTGTTTTTATTGGCCTATCCTTTTTATCTATTTAAGCGTTCTCCTGGACGTAAAGGGTCCCATTTCCTTCCTAGCAGCGATCTCTTTCGTCCCTCAGAAAAGTGGGATGTTATTACCAGTACGGTCTGGTTAAGCACTTTTGTAGCCTTCCTTGGCTGGATTGGTGTTCAGTATGGCTTTTTGTTTCTACTGAACTTCTACATCATGCCCTATCTGGTGTTTGTTGTATGGCTAGATTTGGTAACTTTTCTGCATCACACAGAACCAGATATTCCTTGGTATCGCAATGATAGCTGGTATTTCTTAAAAGGTGCGCTATCTACTATTGATAGAGACTATGGCTTTGTGAACAACATTCACCATAATATTGGGACCCATGTGGCTCACCACATCTTTCTAAACATGCCTCACTACCATTTGAAAGATGCAACCGAAGCGATTAAACCGATTTTAGGTGGCTATTATCGTGAAGCTAAAGATTCTATCTGGACTAGCTTTTGGCGCTCAGCACGTGAGTGTATTTTTGTCCCCAATGAGGGTCAAAAAGTTTACTATCAACCTCGACGCTAGTTGAGTTTCTAAACTTGTAGAAAAAGAGGAGAACGATAAGGTTTATCGCTCTCCTCTTTTTCTCTTTAAATGGGATTTGTTACTTTTTCTGAGCAATATGAAACGCCGACGTATAGGCAAGTTCTAATTTACCGCCTAATGTTTCGTTGATAAAGATTTTCAAGTCTTTGAATAGGGCTTGTCTCGTAGAAGCGGAGAGTTGTAAATACGGTGAATAGGTTGTTAGTAACGCTAAATATTCCGAACTACTGTAGGTTACCTGAGTAGTAACACGTTCACTCACCATCTCTTGAAAATGTCCAGATTCCAGCACTAGATTGCCTAGGCTGTCTAAAACTATTTGCTGTGTTGATAGATCTTCGTAGCGAGCCAGCTCTGGAGCGTGGTGTTGATATATGTTGGCTAGTTGCTGATAAACCCGGTGGTTAGGTTGCAGTTCCTTATTCCACAGTAAAATTAATTTCCCATTATCGTTAAGGGCACTGGCAGCCTTTGCATACCCAACCTCTGCAGGAATCCAATGGAATGATGTGGCAGCCAGTACATAATCAAAGCAGCCTCTGGATAGGGGCCATTCCTCAAAAGAAACATTTTTGATGGTGATGTTTGGATATGGCTGACAGTTTTGTTGTGCTAGTCGAGTGAACTCAGAATTCGGTTCTAAGCATGTTATTGAGCAGCCTAGAGGGGCGAATGAGACCGTCGCAGTGGCAGGACCACAGCCAATTTCCAGGATGGATGAGTGGGAGGAGATTTGTGCAATGTCCACCACCCGATTGATTAGGGAGATTGGGTAATGGGGTCTGACTTGATCATAGGCCTCGGCTGCACTTGAGTACCACCGTTTGCGCTGCTCCATTGGTCGCTGGGCATAGCCCTTGATTTGTTGTCTTAGGTCTTGATCATTCATGGAGGGGCCAATGGAACAGCATTCTTGAAACCGTTATGGCGGATGGAAATGACTTTTCAACTTTGAAGATCATGCGATCGCAGCTACAGAATGCATAGCTAATCTATCCAGACTTACCGTCTCTTTGGCAAAAGTCCACGCCAGTTGACACATCTGATTGTGTCGACTTCAGGTTGCAAAAATGTACAAGACAGCTGATTAAACTTCTCGCTACACTGAGCACGCAATGTGCTGAAGCCATTTATGCAGCGTCAAAGTACCCCCAAAGAATACGTTAAATTTTGGCGTGACCCAGCGTTGCGGGGACTAGAAATGCTCCATGCAACCTATGTGACCTATTCATTTTCACGTCATGCCCACGACGGGTTTGGCATTGCGATTGTGGAATCAGGAGTCATGGAGTTTGACTATCGTGGGGCAAGTCATCTGGTGCCCGCTGGCAGCATTGGAATTGTGCAGCCTGGGGAAATGCATACGGGCCATGCGCTCTTGGAAACCGGATGGACCTATCGGACATTACTCCCGGCGGTGGGTTGGCTACAACAAGCTGCCAAAGAGCTGAATGAAGGTTCAGATAGCATGCCCTATTTTGCGTCTCCCGTAATTCAGGATAAACGTCTAAATCAGCAGCTCATTAGCCTTCACCGCACGCTTGAAACATCTCCCTCTTTATTAGAAAGAGAATCTTGCTTTCTGTGGGGATTGACACAGCTAGTTCATAGATATGCCACTAATCGTCCTCAAGCATCATCGATTGGTCAAGAGAATGCTGCTGTTAGGCAAGTGCAAGAATATCTAAATTATCACTACACTCAGAATATATCGCTGGAGGCATTGGCCAAACTGGTCAATCTTAGCCCCTTTAGACTGTTGAGAGCTTTTAGAAAGCAGACTGGTCTACCTCCCCATGCGTACTTAAATCATGTACGCATCAAGCAAGCTAAACAACTTTTAACGCTGGGGTATCCCATTGCAGAGACAGCTATAGCCACGGGTTTTTCAGATCAAAGCCATCTACATCGACACTTCAAGAAAATGGTGGGGGTAACGCCTGGACAATATGTACGGGGTTGTCGTATGTCAAGCGTCTAGTCTCGCTACCTTTGCGGCAGCGGTAGCCATCTGCATAGCCTATTTAATAGCCTGACCGTAGAATGTGGGTAGGTAGAAAGCGTTGCCCATAGAGGCCTATATTCAATGAAATACTCCATACGGTTATGGGCAATCCTGAGTGCATTAACGATGGTTGCTTATGCATCGCCTCGAAACATTACTCACCCTGAGACCAAAGCGACCACTACAGTTCAGGCCCTGATGGAAGATTATCAGTGGGATAAACGAGTATTGCTGATCTTCTCACCCAGTGATGGCGCTCCTGAACGGACACAACAAGCGGATTATTTATCAGCAATGGGAGCCGGGCTAAACGCTAGAGATTTAGTTGTTTGGGAGTTTATTAATAATGGTTCTGTTTTGCGTAACGGTGAAATGGAAACCGACATGTCCAGTCAGCCCTTCTATGAGTATTTTGATGTGAAGAACACAGAGTTTACAGTATTGCTTTTTGGTAAAGATGGCACTGAAAAGCTCAGACGTACTCAACCGGTAACATCCAACAGACTCTTTACACTCATTGATGCCATGCCCATGCGTCAGCGAGAAATGTATGGACACTAATGCATTACAGCACCCTGTGCTATTGCATACACAACAGAACAGGGCGCTGGGCTGAGAGCTCTACACGATAAACGGTTTAACTCTCGGGTAATGGGGGCTGGTTATTGCCAGTAGTAACGGGTTGTCGTACCCAATACCTTTCTAGCAGACGTGCATTTTGTCGGGGGTTAGTGATACTTAGGAAGAAGTTATCCCGGTTTAGCTCTTGCTTAACAGTCAAATCATCTTCAATACGGATAGCAAACATGGTCGCTACACGGTTGCCCAGCATAGGGTCTGGATTTTCGGCTGTGCCCCCTAGGGGAACAATCTCAAATTTTCCAGGATGAGCTTCCATCGCTGTCCGAGCTAGGTGATAGAAGAAAATACCTGCATCAGCTTCGCCATCGGCTAAAGCCTGGGGGACATCGCGGTGATGAATGCGATCGCCAACCACCCACTTCCGGCTAATAGACTGATTATTAAAAATCTGGTTAAAAAGTGTGGTTGCTTGGTCTTCGGCATCTTGAATATTACCAGTTCTCTCTCGTGCGTCATGAAACGCCATGTGGAAAATACTGGTGCGGTAGTTGTTGAAACTGCCAGGCTCTGTCTCAGGGTTAGAGGTGACTAGGCGTACCTCTGGTCGGCCTAAATCCCAAATGCTTTGAATATTTCTAGGATTACCAGCCCGCACAAGTAACACGTTGCCATAATTACTCAGTACGGCTCCTTTCTCTCCATGGGCGTAGCCACCTGCAACAACTTTTTTCATGATGCCGTTAGGACCCATGACTACCATGGGATTCCCCCGGATTTCCATGTTACCAAAGCCCAAACGACCACCATTTTCGAGTTGTTCGATAGAAATCGGTGGAGATGTGGAGTATCCCCACTGCCCATTATCAACCCTTGGATTAGCTGGCAAATACCGTTGCCGGAAAAATCCATTTAAAAAACGATGAAAATTTCCAGCTGTGGATACCAACAGATCCCAATCATCTCGACTAGTCTGCATATGCCAATCGTCTAGAACATTTCCCTGTCCTGTGAGATCGGGATAGTCAAAGGGACGGTGTGGAATCAGATCGGTGCCACCCTCACGCGGCCATATTAGCGTACGTTGCCCTAGAACCCGTGGTTCTGATTCAATTTCAGGAATAGAAACGGCTGCTGCCACAGTTGCTCTAGACAACATCAGTAATGTTGTCACAAGCAGTGTTATATAAAATTTCATGTGTAGAATTCGTCAACAGGAAATAGTACAAAGTCCCCTCTTGCACAGAGAGTGTAAAAAATAGAACTTAAGAGATTCTCTTAGCTACGGAGAATCTTAAGTATGACTATGGTTTACAAATGAAACGTAAGTGTAATGTGTCACATACACCCAGTTCAAATAATAGGTAGTGTCTAAAAGTTAGTAATGACAAGCATTTTACGTGGGGCTTTCTAATTTGCCCCCAGTCATTACCCGATGTCTTAAACCGTGTGACGCAGTAGAATTTGGAACGTTCCCAAAATGATTTGAAAATTTTGGATTTCCTGTTCCTTGAAATCAACTTTTCTAAAGAGCTATTCAGAAACAGCTTCACGATTTAAGCCTGAAAAGCTTGTTAATCGATGATTTCAATGCACAAGGGCATAATTCTAATTGTTAACCAGCCCTCAGCAGGGCTTATGTGATGAAAGATTTCCCTGAATATCCTAGGGAAATCCTAATAGTGTACTCTGACAGCTGAGCCCACCAGGGTTTATCCCTAGGACTGCGCCTGTAATAGCTGAGCAATAGGATCGGATTGCCCTCTACGTAGAGCATAGTCTAGGGCCATGCGATTCCACTGATCTCTAATGGTGGTATCTGCTCCATGGGCTAGCAACAGCCGAACAATATCAATGTGATCTTTGAACGATGCCAAAATCAATGGTGTCACACCTTCTCCATCTATCCAGTTCACATCGGCATCATATTCAATGAGTAGATAGGCAATCTCTGTAAAGCCATCCCGAGCTGCATAGGTTAGGGCTGTATTTGTGTTGTACACCAAGTTTGGATCAGTCCCGTTTTGCAGCAGTCTCTCAACCGTTTCCAGATCACCCATTAATGTTGCATTCACCAGAGGTGGAACAGTCTCATTTGATACATGAGTAGTAGCCACAGTCTCTAGATTTGAGGCTCCACAACCCACTAAAAAAAATATGGAAAATATGAAAACAATTAATAGATGAGGTCTTACTACAGCCATGGTTGTGTGCTGATGTTTTTAGGACTCCACATCAGACCATACAGCAAACTCATTACCACTTGGTTCCGTAAAGTGAAAGCGTCGTCCGCCAGGAAATATAAATGTGGGCTGAACAATGGTTCCCCCAGCCTGTTCAATTTTAGTTTGTGTGGCTTCTAAGTTCTGGCTATAAAAAACAATTAGGGCGCCACCCGTGGATGATGCTGAGACCAGATCAGCCTTGAAGAAGCCTCCATCTAGCCCTTGATTGGAAAATGCCGTGTAGTCTGCACCAAAATCTGTGAACACCCAACCAAAGACCTGGGAAAAGAATGCTTTGGTTGCTGCCAAATCCCTAGCGGGCCATTCTACATAGTTTATCTTTTCATGCTGGTTCATAGTATTTTACGGTTGCAAAACATCGCCGTTATATTTTAGAGAACGTCCACCGAAATAGAGCAGGCTATTTGGCTGGGGTGCTAGCAATGATTGGGTGAAAAGAGAAACAAAAGTTGTTAGCTTATAGGGGTACTTCCTATATACCTGCCATCATTATGTTCTTCCCATTTTGTTCCCCCTCTACCTCTGGTAAATGTACTAGTGATGACTATGCCAGCTTCTATGCCAATTGCCAGAAAATGAGACTCCAGTGGCTCAAGGCAAGTCGCGATCGCATGCAAGTTCATCTAGCGGCGATGAATGCTGCCATTACTGAATTAGAAGGTCAAATTCCTGCCGAGACCGAGACCTCTACTGAATCAGCTGTATAAAAGGTAATTGGGCTGTTGCTGATCCTTCAGATGATTTTTTAACAAACTCTGACCCGTCATATCGTCCATAAATCGGTTCATATCTAGATCAGCAACGGCAGAAAACACAAGCTATGATGATAGCCACAGTGCTGATACATTGAGGCGTTATCCAATGCTGCCTTTAACTCTGGATATTAGTCAGGTTCACTTAACTGATGAGCAGTTCTATCAATTATGTATCCATAATCCAGAGATGCGATTGGAGCGTACTGCTAGAGGAGTTTTGATACTCATGCCCCCAGTTGGCGGAGAGAGCGGCAATCGGGAATTTGAACTAGGTCTAGACTTAGGAATTTGGAATCGTCAGACCAGGTTAGGGAAGGTATTCAGCTCATCTACAATTTTTCAGCTACCGGGCGGTGGCGATCGCTCACCCGATGTAGCCTGGATAGAGTTGTCCCGTTGGGAAATATTAACGCCTGAAGAACAGGCAAAGTTTCCTCCCATTGCGCCTGATTTTGTGATGGAACTGCGGTCCCGAACTGACAACCTGAAAACACTACAAAATAAGATGCAAGAATACTTAAAGAGTGGTGTGCGTCTCGGCTGGCTATTTAACCCTCAAGGACAACAGGTAGAAATCTATCGCCCTAATCGAGAGAAGATGACTCTATCGCTGCCTCAAACCCTGAGTGGAGAGGATGTCTTGCCTGGTTTCCAAACAACGATAAATCGGTTCTAGACGCTTCAACCATCCAGTAGCCTGTCTATGAGTGTATTACCCTTTTGAAGGATGTTGTTCTAAAACCTGCTTTAAGTAGTGCCCCGTATGGGAATTCTCCAGCTGGGCCACCTCTTCAGGTGTACCCTGGGCAATAATCTCACCCCCTCGATCACCCCCTTCGGGACCTAGATCAATAATCCAATCGCAACAGCGGATGACATCTAGGTTGTGTTCAATCATGACTACAGAATTTCCTTTATCTACCAAACGCTGGACCACATCCAAAAGTTTGTGCACGTCGTAAAACGATAGGCCCGTGGTGGGTTCGTCGATCAGATACATGGTTTTACCCGTAGAGCGGCGTGCCAGCTCCGATGCCAGTTTCATCCGCTGAGCTTCCCCTCCTGATAGGGTGGGAGCCGTTTGCCCTAAACGAATGTATCCCAGACCTACATCCACCATGGTTTGTAACCGTGTGGCTGCCTTATGAATATTCTCGAAAAATCCCAGGGCCTCCTCTGCAGTCATATTCAAAACATCAGAAATCGTTTTGCCCTTGTACTTAACCTGCAGAGTTTCGCGATTGTAGCGTGCGCCTTTGCACACTTCACACTGCACGTATACATCCGGTAGAAAATTCATGGCAATTACGTTGACACCCTGGCCACCGCAAGCCTCGCAGCGTCCGCCCTTGACGTTAAAGGAGAACTGTCCCCGCTTATAGCCCCGTGCTTTGGCTTCAATGGTTTCAGCAAACAGATCGCGAATGATATCAAATACCCCGGTGTAGGTGGCTGGATTCGAGCGGGGGGTACGCCCAATGGGAGACTGATCGATCACAATTGCTTTGTCCAGTGCTTTCAATCCCTTAATGGGTTTCATCTCATTGGGTTCAGGGACTTTGCTGCCAAAATGGTGCTGTAGGGCAGGATACAGTAACTCATTAATTAGAGTGGATTTTCCTGACCCAGACACCCCTGTAATGCAAACAAATTTGCCTAGGGGAATATCAACATCAATATTCTGTAGATTGTTGCGATGGGCATTGCGGATTTGTAATTTACGATTGTTGCCCGATCGCCGTTCAGCCGGAGTGTCAATACTCTCACGCCCCGAAAGATAAGCACCAGTGAGAGAATTTTTATTTTTGAGAAGAGCCTTGAGGTCACCGTTAACAACAATATCCCCACCGTGAACACCGGCTCTAGGACCAATATCCACAATGTGGTCAGCGGCGCGGATGGTATCTTCATCGTGCTCTACCACAATTAGGGTATTGCCTAAGTTACGCAGCCGGTCCAGGGTTTTTAGCAGACGCGCATTATCTCGCTGGTGCAGGCCAATGCTGGGCTCATCTAAGACATAGAGCACCCCCGTTAACCCGGCACCAATTTGGGTAGCCAGACGAATCCGCTGGGCCTCACCACCGGAAAGGGTCATGGCAGTACGGTCTAGGGTGAGATAGTCCAGACCTACATCTAACAAAAATGTCAGCCGAGCCTTAATCTCTTTGAGGACTAAGTCACCAATGGCCAGCTGTTTTTTGCTAAGCAGGGGAATGCCACCATTCTCTCCCATCAGATCTTCAATGTTGTATAGACAGTCGCGAATGGAAACGCTAGTGAAGTCCAAAATACTGTAAGGCCCCATTTTAACCGCTAGAGATTCGGGGCGTAGTCTGGCACCGTTGCAGGTTTCACATACTTGGTCAACTAGGTATTTGTCTAATTTTTGTTTGTATAGATCAGAAGTACTTTCACGGTACTGGCGCTCTAGGATGGGCAGCACACCATCGTACTTGCGATGATAGCCCTTCTTATCTCGGTAGCGAGAGTCTGTTTCAATATAGATTTTGTCAGGAGAGCCGTGGAGGACAATGTCCTGTTGTTCTGCCGTCAGGTTTGACCAGGGGGTTTGAATTTCAAACCCATAGGCTTGACCCACACTGTAGAGAAGAGAGAAATAATAGGTGTTGTCTTTATCAGACCAGGGTGCGATCGCAGCGTAAACTGGCAAACTAGGGTCCGGCACCACTAGCTCTGCCGAAAACCGACGATGGCTCCCTAAACCATGACAATCTGGACAGGCACCGTAGGGAGAATTAAACGAAAACATCCGGGGGGAAAGCTCATCCATCACCGCCCCATGTTCGGGACAGGCAAAATTCTCCGAAAAGACTAGCTCAGACGGTAGTTCTGTACCGTAGCTACCGTTAGCCTCAGCCGCCATGGGCGCATCGGCGCTATCCTTGCCCTTCGCTTTTAGCGGCACCACGTTGTTACTGCGGTCCCCCAGGATATCGATGATGGCAATGCCTTCAGCTCGCTTTAGACATGTGGCTAATGAATCCGCCAGACGTTCTTGGATGTCGTCTTTTTTAACCAGGCGGTCCACCACCACCTCAATGTCGTGCTTTTTATTTTTAGTAAGTTCTATATTGTCGCTAAGTTCGCGGATTTCACCATCTACCCGCACCCGTACAAAGCCTTCTGCCGCTAGCCCAGACAACAGTTTGGTATGGGTGCCTTTTTTCCCCCGCACCACCGGAGCCAAAATCTGAAACCGGGTACGGTCAGGTAAGGCCATCACCTGATCCAACATTTGGTCGATGGCCTGGGGAGCAATGGAACGCCCACAATGGGGGCAGTGGGGCTGTCCCGCACGACCGTACAGCAGACGCAGATAGTCATAGATTTCCGTTACCGTACCCACCGTAGAGCGTGGGTTATGGGAAGTGGACTTCTGGTCAATGGAAATAGCCGGACTTAGCCCCTCGATGGAATCCACATCTGGTTTATCCACCTGGCCCAAAAACTGTCGAGCGTAGGCACTGAGGGATTCCACATAGCGGCGCTGACCCTCTGCAAAGATCGTATCGAACGCCAGGGATGATTTACCAGAACCAGACACCCCAGTAAACACGACCATCTTATTGCGGGGCAGGTCCAGATCAATATTCTTAAGGTTGTGCTGCCTGGCACCGCGAATGCGGATTAAATCATCTGAAAGGTTGGTTAGTTTTGCCTTGCCGTTGGCTTTGCCATTGGCGGTTTTGCCATTGCTGCTGGATTTGCGATTAGCCGTTTTAGGGGTCTTGGACTGGGGCATGGGGCAAGTAGGGTGACAGCGCAGGCAAGTCGATCATAGCTAGACTGGTAAATCAGTACTAGCATGAGTAGAACATTTCTTTATGTTAAGTCATAGAGCTTAACCCTGTGGTGTCCAAGATGCCAATTCCACGTTTGCTTGATGGAAATCTGGGAGTAAGGCGCTAGCCCACGTTTTGTTGCCACTTCACTTGTGGGGCGGTGGTCTCCACTAAAATCTTGCCGCGTGAGATGACGTGACTCACCGTAGGGCGCAGGCGAATGGCATCGTACTTGCTGGGGCAGTCCAGCACGATTAGATTAGCGGGTTTTCCCACTTCAATACCGTAGGAATCCTGCAGGTTGAGGGTGCGGGCTCCGTGACTAGTGGCCATGTCGTAGCAAGCATCTAGTTCATCTAATCCGGTCATTTGGCATACGTGGGCCGCCATGGATGCGGCATCGAGCATGTTGCCAGTGCCGAGGCCATACCAGGGGTCTTGGATGCAGTCATTGCCCAGGCTAACGTTGAGCCCAGACTGCCAGAGCTCTTTAACGCGGGTTAGACCGCGACGTTTGGGATAGGTATCGGTACGTCCCTGGAGGGTAATGTTAATCAGTGGATTGGCAATAAAGTTGATTTCAGATTGTTTTAGAAAGCTCAGAAGCTTGAGAGCATAGGCATTATTGTAGGAGCCAAAAGCTGTTGTATGGCTGGCGGTGACTTTCTCTTTAAGTCCGGTGCGTAGGGCGTGGGCCGAAACAACTTCCAGAAAGCGAGACTGATCGTCATCAATTTCGTCGCAGTGGATATCGATCAGGCGATTATATTTTTGGGCGAGTTCAAAGATGCGATGGATAGATTGAATACCGTCTTCGCGGGTGAGCTCGTAATGGGGAATGCCACCAACGGCATCGGCCCCTAGGATAATGGCTTCTTCGATCAGTTCATTATTTTTGGGGCTATTTTCCGGGGCCATGCCGTAGATGCCGTCCTGGGGAAAGGCGACAATCTGCAGTGTAATCCAGTCTTTGACGGCTTCGCGTACGGCGAGCAGTCCTTCGAGGGTAGTCAAGCTGGGTTCGCTAACATCGGCATGGCTACGGACAAATAGGGTGCCGTGGCTAGCCATGAGTTTGAGGGCTTGGATGGCACGCTGTTTAATATCGTCTTTTGTCAGGAATTGCTTGCGTTCTCGCCAGATTTCGATGCCTTCGAATAGGGTGCCGCTTTGGTTGTGGCGGGGTTGTCCGGCGGTGAGGGCGGAGTCTAGATGAATGTGGGATTCGACAAAGGGGGGGCTGACGAGCTTATCGGTGATGTCGATTTCGGTGGGGGCGGTTAGGTCTAGGCGGGGTTCAATGGCGGAGATGGTATCGCCTTCGATGGCGATGTCGAGACGGACGTGGTTTAGGGTGCCGTTGCGGAGGATGAGGGTAGGGTTCATGGGACGGTCAGGAGGCGGAGCATGCAGGTTCACTGTACGCCATGATTTTTTTTCGTGCTTAAACTAACGGTAGGCGGTCTATTCTTTGTTCATTAGGCACAGTCAAAATCAGTATTTAGTCATGTCCTACAATCAGTTCACCATTGATAGCGTTGGTACTGCTCTGGGTGTAAGCATTCAAGATCGGACTAACCTGTTTGCAGATATTCCGACCGTTAGCTATAGCGATTTTTTGAAACAGGCGTTGGTGGACTATAGCCCGGTGGCACTAGCTATTGGGACTGAAAAATCCCGATCTGAGTTTATAATTGCGCCGATTTTGTTTGAGCTAAAGCGACAGCTAAAGGAGCATATCAGTCTTTTTTCTGGCAGGGAGTTTAATGTGGATGCTGCCAGTGGGTTGACGGGATACTGTGATTTTTTGATTAGTCAGTCGCCAGAGCAGTTATTTATTCAGGCTCCGGTGGTGACTGTTGTAGAGGCAAAGAATGACAATATTAAATCGGGGTTTGGTCAGTGTATTGCCGAGATGGTTGCTGCGCAGCGATTTAATGCACGGCAGGAGAATGAAATCCCGGTGATTTATGGAGTAATTACAACAGGTAGTATTTGGCAGTTTTTACGATTACAAGGTGCAATTGTAGAGATTGATTTGACTGAGTATTTTTTGAATGATGTGAGTAAGATTCTGGGGGTTTTGAAGCACTGTGTTACAAGTGTCTAGAAAATTGCTAAAACTATAGGAATTTTATGGCTAAATACACTGCTGCTGAGTTAAACAACAGCACGGGACTGTTGAAATAGAAACGTCTATAATCCATCCTCACTCCCTACTACCCACTGCCCATTCCCGATTGCCCATTCCCTATGACTCAAGATGAACTGCTAAAGCTGATTGACCAGGCTGCGGAGGAGGGCTGGAAAGAGCTCGATTTGGCTGGGGCGGATTTGACGGAGTTGCCGCCGGAAATTGGTAAGCTGACTCGGCTTGAGACTTTGATACTGGCCAAAGAAACCGATAGGACTATTTCTGGAAAATATTTTGGCAATGACCTCACCCAACTGCCAATCGAAATTAGCTTACTGAGAAATCTAAAGACCCTTAAAGTTTTCGGAAATTGGCGATACCAACATCGACAGTATTTTCCTAATCAGAAACTCGGTAACCAACTGAGCCAGCTACCTCCTGAAATTGGACAGCTCACCAGTCTCACTCAGCTCGACCTCAGCGCGAACCAACTGACGCTGCTACCGCCTGAAATTGGACAGCTCACCAGTCTCACTCAGCTCTACCTCAGCGCGAACCAACTGACGCTGCTACCGCCTGAAATTGTCCAGCTCACCAGTCTCACTCAGCTCTACCTCAGCGAGAACCAACTGACGCTGCTACCTCCTGAAATTGTCCAGCTCACCAGTCTCACTCAGCTCGACCTCCGCGCGAACCAACTGACGCTGCTACCGCCCGAAATTGGACAGCTCACCAGTCTCACTCAGCTCGACCTCCGCGCGAACCAACTGACGCAGCTACCGCCCGAAATTGGACAGCTCACCAGTCTCACTCAGCTCGACCTCAGCGAGAACCAACTGACGCTGCTACCTCCTGAAATTGGACAGCTCACCAGTCTCACTCAGCTCTACCTCCGCGAGAACCAACTGACGCAGCTACCGCCTGAAATTGTCCAGCTCACCAGTCTCACTCAGCTCGACCTCAGCGCGAACCAACTGACGCAGCTACCGCCCGAAATTGGACAGCTCACCAGTCTCACTCAGCTCTACCTCCGCGCGAACCAACTGACGCTGCTACCGCCTGAAATTGTCCAGCTCACCAGTCTCACTCAGCTCTACCTCCGCGAGAACCAACTGACGCTGCTACCGCCTGAAATTGGACAGCTCACCAGTCTCACTCAGCTCTACCTCAGCGCGAACCAACT
>JBCCQQ010000040.1:0-56973 GCA_039024555.1 Cyanobacteria bacterium P01_D01_bin.156 | reverse complement strand
TCCTGGGCTAACTCGCGATACACCTGCAAGGCTTCTTCGTAGTTAGTCTGAGCCTGAGCATACTCATTTTTAGCTTTTTGCAAAATTGCCAAATTGTTGAGCGACGTTGCAACATAGGGCAAATAGGTGCGCGGGTTCTCCTGGGCTAACTCGCGACGGATGTGCAAGGCTTCTTCGTACAGTGGCTTTGCCTGATTTAAGCAGTTATGCTTTTGCAAAAATACGGCATATTCAAAGCCGATTTCAGGCGTGTGAGCAGCCCGCAATGCCGCTTCAAAATATTCACAAACCTGTTCAAACCGATTTGACTGATCGTAAAAAGTTGCCCGCAGCCGCGCCTTAATCACATATTCATTGGCCAGCTGCGTTCTATTTTTAGCCACTGCAGCCTTTTCTTGATCCAGCTGCTCGTCCCGTTCAATCAGCTGAGCCAGATCCCGCGCCATCTCTTCTGCATCTAAAATGGCATCTGCTTCTCGAAATTCTCCCTGGTCAAAGTGGGCCTTCGCCTTCACCAAGCGCTCAGTATTAATCTCAATCTTGGTAAAGGTTTCGTATAACCGCAGCACGTTCTCCTTGAACTGCTCCAGCTGCTGCTCCAGCTCCTCTAGTTCAGCCCCTGCCTTCAAAGCACGGTCCGTTTTACCTGTGGCCTGTAGATATTCGACAAATTCCTGTTTTTCCTCAATTTGCTGATTCAACGCCTGGTAATCCAGGGATTGATATATAAACTGAGCATTTTCAATGGAGCCAATGTTGTAGGTTTTAGTATCCCCCACAGCTACTCAAACCTCGCTGAGTCAATCTTGTCGATGTTGTAGGTCTTCGAACTGTCGTTAATGGTGCTGTTATTAACATCCTGATACACCTTATTCCCACCACCTGACACGGTAACCGTCTTCTTAGTAACACCAGATGGACTAGCAGACTCGTGCTGGGTACTACCTTCTGCCTTCAGTTCTAGAAAACCATTAGCTGCCAGCTTATCCAACTGATTGCCAAAGTGCTCCCGCAGCCCTTCGATGGTTGTATATTCCGTCTTGTAGTGCTTTAGCTCTTGTAGTTTATCTTCAAAGGCCCACAGACTCTTAAGTTCATCTCGGTCTCGCGTTTCTGGCGGCTTAAAGTATGTAAAAATAAACGGCTTTTGAGTTTCTGAAAACTGACCAAATGCCTTTTCAAATTCCTCAGCCGTATACTTACCCACCTTATTAAAGGCCAGCAGCACAAAAATATCGCAGTCCTGAATCGCCTGGTTATATTTGCTCTGTAACCCACCCGCCGACATGGCATCCAGGAAATCTTCCCAAATATCTAGATGCAGAAAAATGCCCCGATCAAACCAGGCTTTGCACCTGCGATAGATAAAAATCTCAAACTGCTCGCGATCGGCCTTTAGCTCTGATGAAGACGCTAAGAATAGTTTGACTTTTTGCATTATTGCTTAATGCCTAGGTGTTTATCTAGTTTTAACAGGTGTGGTGGTTAGTTTGCTATTCGCTTCGATAAATTTCTCGGTTACCCGCTGCACCTCATCCTGTTCAGCAACTCGAGTGCTTTCTCAAAGTTCCTGCTGCCCTAGCGAAGTCTTACGCTTACCTTTTTTTGAATAAGTCTTTGGTTTCGAGACTGTTATACACCTTCCTCACCTTACGTTGGCTTGAGCCTGTCCTTTGGACTTAGGGGAGGTGCCGTAGGCGGAGGGGTTTTGGGTCGTTAGCGTAGTGTTGAAGACCCCCTGTAGTCCCCCTTCGCAATGGGGACAAGCGTTGTCAGATATTTTTTATACAAAGATTTTATCTGCTAAAAGATTGTCATACACCTTCCTCCCCTTAGGAAGGGGAGGTGCCATAGGCGGAGGGGTCTTCGGTCGTTAGCGCCAATGGCCGCAGACCCCCTGTAGTCCCCCTATAGCCCAAAGGGCATGCGCTAAAGCGTAGCGTAAGGGGGACAAGCGTTGTCAGACATTTTTTATACAAAGATTTTATCTGCTAGAAGATTGTCATACACCTTCCTCCCCTTAGGAAGGGGAGGTGCCATAGGCGGAGGGGTCTTCGGTCGTTAGCGCCATGTGTCAAAGACCCCCTGTAGTCCCCCTATAGCCCAAAGGGCATGCGCTAAAGCGTAGCGTAAGGGGGACAATGGTCATCAGAAACCTCAGAAACAAATAACTCCTCCATGCAAGATTTCGGGAACGCTACCACCATGACTGAAATCTTCAACAAACAATCTGAAAAGTCAAAACGTAAGCACTTGCGTAGCCACATGCCCAATGCCGAGATCATCCTGTGGGGCAAACTATGTCGTAAACAAATAGCGGGAGCAAAATTCCGCAGACAATACAGCATAGACCGTTTTGTCATTGACTTTTACTGTCCTGGCCTTAGACTGGCCATTGAAGTAGACGGCCCTACCCACCAAGGTCCAGAAGCCCAATCCTATGATCAAGTACGCCAACAGCTCATTGAAAGTTTAGGGATTGAGTTTTTACGCTTTACAAATAATGAAATCTATCAAACCCTTGATATTGTTTTAGACGTCATTCATCAGAAAGTTCTTAGCCTTCAATCGGTCGTTAGCGTAGGTGTTGAAGACCCCCTGTAGTCCCCCTATAGCCCAAAGGGCATGCGCTAAAGCGTAGCGCAATGGGGACAAGCGTTGTCAAGCCTCTCAACGGGAACATTATTTCCTCATTCATCAGAAAGTTCTTAGCCTTCAATCGGTCGTTAGCGTAGGTGTTGAAGACCCCCTGTAGTCCCCCTTATAGCCCAAAGAGCATGCGCTAAAGCGTAGCGCAAGGGGGACAAGCGTTGTCAGACATTTTCTATACAAAGATTTTATCTGCTAGAAGATTGTCATACACCTTCCTCCCCTTAGGAAGGGGAGGTGCCATAGGCGGAGGGGTCTTCGGTCGTTAGCGTAGGTGTTGAAGACCCCCTGTAGTCCCTCTTCGCAATGGGGACAAGCGTTGTCAAGCCTCTCAACGGGAACATGATTTCCTCTCGAATTCCTAAGCCGCATAATCCGACTCAGAACAATACTGATGCTTAAGATCTTGAACCACTATTTCAATGGCCTGTTGTTGTTGTCGAATACTTTCAGCCAGCTGAAACTGTACTAAAGCCCGTTGCAGATTATGGTTGGGGCGCTGGGTCTTAAAGTACACATTCCCAGCTAGATGATCGCTAAAAAAGCGTAGCCCCAACTCAAATGTAATCAGCCAGATGGCGTCGTAAATGTAGTCGTATTCAACCGGAGCTAGAAAGTTGCTGGCGCAGGACAGATATCCCCGTAGTACGGCAGCACATAGCTCCACATCAAAGCTCACGTCTTGCCACTGGGCTGTTTCTTCGCCAAGCAGATTGCAGCTAGACCGCAGGCAGTCACCAATGTCGTAGTGGACTAACCCTGGCTTGACCGTATCCAAATCAATCAGGCTAACGGCTTGTCCTGTGGCCGCATCCATCAAAATATTGTTAATCTTTGGGTCACCATGGATAGCCCGCAATGGCAAATGCCCTTCTGCCTTGGCATTTTCTAAAACAGATAGCTGTTCACGATGGGTGGCAATCAGGTTATGACAGCGATATTCTTCTAATGAAAAGACATCAGGATTGGAGAGAATGCCATCGTACTGTTGTAAGTAATTGGGAGTAATGTGAAAACCGGGTAGAGTGTCTACCAAGGTATCAGTGGATAGATTACTCAGTAAACTATGGAAATATCCCAGGCCGTACCCCGCTTCATTGGCATGTTCTGAGCTCTGAATGGTATCAAAAGTTGTGGTACTTTCAACAAAGCTTAGGCTTCGCCATACCTGTCCCTGGTGGTCTTGCCAGTGATGCTGATTTTGCTCTGTTCTCAGAACAGTGGGGACTTCCCAGCGACGACCTGAGGGCACGGCCTGTAGCTGCTTTTGGACATGGTTTACAAACCCACAAAGATTATCCATAACCTGGTGAGGGTTGGGAAACACATCGCGATTGATGCGCTGCAAAACACAACGGTAGTTTGAAGCGTGTTTTGTTTCTACCAGGTAGGTGTCGTTAATGTTGCCATTGCCGAGGGGGCGAATACTTGCAACACCAGCATCACCCAAAAACTTCTGGGCTATGGAGGTGAGGCTGTGTGTTGAAGAGTCAGGGGCTGTAGACAAAGCGGTTTTGGAAACCATGGGGATACGACTGAATAAAACCTTTGGTAATAGTACGTTCAGGTTTAGGAAAAGGAAACCCGTACCGCCCATAAAAAGATTCTATCAATCGGTTTTAGAAGCTTTGATTTTCGGACCTGTTAAACCACTAGAATAGCGCCCAGAGCGATCGCAACCACCGCTCCAATCAGTGTATTAATAATGTTCACCACATCGTGGGTCAAGCCAGGTAGCTTATCTTCCACAGTTGCCCCAATTAAACTTTCCACAGTGGTGGCAACAAAGGCGGCAAGGGCACAGATAACAATACCCAACAGCGGTATAAACCCAATGCCCCAGGCCGCTACCGCTAAAACGAGTGAACCTACAACACCCGCTAGAGTCCCCTCCAAGCTAACAGCACCCTCCGTACCCCGAGGTACCGGCTGTAGTGTTGTAATCAGGAACGTGCGACGACCATAGGCTTTGCCAATTTCCGTTGCCGATGTGTCCGATAGTTTGGTGCTCAAGCTAGCCACAAAACCTAGAATCAGCAGCTGGGTCAGCTGGCCTGGTAAAAAGCCCGCTAAGGACACTGAACTAAGGCCCGTCAACCACACTAATAAAGAACACAGGGCTGCCGTGAGCGCAGACCCCCAGACATTGCCCGGTCCCCGGACACCACCGCGATCTTCGGCAATGCCTGCCGCTTCTTTCTCAGCAAAACCTACCTTAGTCACTGCGGAACCTGCCGCGAAGTAAACCAGCATTACCACATAGGCTTGCCATCCCAAACAGCCCCAGAGAATTACGCCTAAAACCCAGGCATGGAGATATCCCATGGGGGTTAATAACTTTTTAGGACTGGCGAAGGCCACCGCTATCAGCAGCGTGTTTAGCACTAGGGCGATCAACCAGGGATTTTGCAAAGGCATGGGAACTATCTAACAGATACATGTGACATCAAACTGCCGTAGGTTCTGGCAGGGGAGTCTTCCCCAATTTGTACACTAAAAACAGCATTAATACTGCCATATAGGCCGTTAATGCTGTCCAAAGCAGATAGCTGTTTTGGAGATAGGTTGCCAACATCGCTAGAGGCGCAAACCCTAAGCCAAAGCCTAGGAGAGCCCCGTTGCGTAGAACCGCTCCTTCTTTTAGACCAATAAAATAGCCTTCTAACATAAAGGCCACAGACGTAATGCTTAGCAGGGGGACTAACCAAGTCGCATAGCTACCCATGGCTTGACTAACTTCGGAGTGGCTGGTTAGCAGGGTAAATGTGGTTTCTGGGAAGAATACCGCCGTTAGGGCAAACCCTAGAGAAATAACGAGGCTAGTAACAATGGCTGTTTTGAGCACGGGCAAACACTGATCCGTACGCCCCTGCCCCTTAAAGTTACCAATCAAAGTTTGGGCCGTCATCCCCACCCCTTGCACCGTAAACTGACTGAGTAGGGCAATTTGCAGCAACAGCCCGTTTTCAGCTAAGGAGGCTGTACCAAATGTGGCACTTAGGTTTGTAAAAATAGAGTAGGCCGAAATCAGTGCTAGAAAGCGTACCAAGATATTGCCCTTAAGTATCAATGTGGATGCTAGGGCCTGACGGTCGAGTACCTGCGCCATGGCTTTGCCTATCTGACTCCAGTCGATGGTCAATGCCATAACGACTAGGCCCACCAGCAACCCCAGGTACTGACTCAGGGCAGTTGCAATACCGGCACCGGCACTCTCCCAACCCCATCGATTAATCATCAAATAGTCCAGCAGCACATTAGAGCCGTTGGCTATTAGGGAAATAAGAAAAACTACCCCGTTTTTTTCACGTCCTAGAAACCAGCCGATCAGTACAAAGTTGAGGAGGACGGCTGGTGCACCCCAAATACGTGCATTGAAGTAGGCCAGACCCGCCTGTTCTGTCGCTGGTGCACCGGACAGAATAGCGAACCCAAAAACATGGATGGGGTATTGCAAGAGAAGAATGAGGGCTGCGATCGCAAGTGCCACCACTGAACAGCGCATAAAAGCAACCATTACCCCAACGGAATCTCCTTCTCCCACTGCATTGGCCGTCAAGGCATTGGTACTGTTGCGAAGAAATTTAAGAATTCGGTAGAGATAATCAAATAAGATGCCAGCCAAAATCACTCCAGCAAGGTAGTGAATATCCGACAAATGTCCTAGGAAGGCGGTGTCACATAGCCCCGCCAAAGGCACCATCATGTTGGAAAACATACCAACAATGGACAGCTGATAAAACCGAGGCAAAAACTGTTTGTACGTGTTTGGAATAGCAGAGACCATAAATTTGCTCAATGCCTAATGCTGCCCATACCCATGGAGGAATGAGTTGTCTTTAGACATCGTGGATTAACGATATGCAACGACTAGTTAACATAAATTAACTTATTCAAGTTAACCCTTCGTTAAACTCTAGTTAAACTTCCAGCCCATCCATCTTTCTCCGTTGGCCCTTGGATGAATTCAGATTGCCAATATTCATGAGATTTAAGGGGCGAGGGTGGATGTTTCTGCCTGGGGCATGGTTACTAATTTGTAGGTCAAAAACGCTATGATCACAGCCATATAGCTTGTTAACGCACTCCATAACAGATAGCTGTTTTGCAAGTAAACCGATAAGAGCGCTAGGGGAATAAACCCAACACCAAAGCCCAATAAAGCACTGTTGCGAACGACGGCCCCCTCATTGAGCCCAATGAAGTAGCCCTCCAACATAAATGCGACTGCCGTAACGCTGAGGAGGGGCACTAACCAGACAGCATGGTCACCCATGGCCTGACTCACCTCAGTATGGTTAGTGAGTAAGGTAAACATCGTGTTCGGAAAGATCAGCAGGGATAGGGTAAAGCTCAGCGCAATTACCAGACTGCTGGCAATTGCGGTTTTGAGCACGGGCAAACATTGCTGCATACGTCCCTGACCATGAAAATTACCTACCAGGGTTTGCACCGTGATGCCGATGCCCTGAACAGCAAACTGACTGAGCAGAGCAATCTGTAGCAATAGGCCATTTTCTGTTAGGGACAGGGTGCCAAAGGTGGCACTCAAATTTGTAAAGATGGCATAGGCGGAAATAAGCGCTATGTAGCGCACCAAAATGTTGCCCTTAAGAAGCAAGGTTGAGCCTAACGCCTGTGGCTCCATTACATGGCCCATAATCTGTCCCACTTTTGACCAGTCAATCGTTAGAAAGACCGCGATCAATCCTGTTACCAGTCCTAAATATTGGCTCAGGGCGGTGGCCAATCCAGCCCCAAAGCTTTCCCAGCCCCAGAGGTTAATCATCACGTAGTCCAGCAGTACGTTAGAGCCGTTAACTACTAGGGAAATTAGCAACACTAAACCATTTTTCTCTCGGCCTAAAAACCAACCCAGCAGCACAAAGTTGAGCAGTACCGCAGGGGCACCCCAAATGCGGGCATTAAAGTAGGCTAGCCCAGCTTGTTCGGCAGTGTTAACCCCGGATAGCAGCGTAAAGCCAATGCGCTGTATAGGGTATTGCAACAGCAGGATGACGACTGCGATCGCTAGAGCTACCACACTGCATCGCAGCAGAGCTAACAATATCCCCGTAGCATTTCCCTGGCCCATAGCCTGAGCCGTAAGCGCATTGGTACTGGTGCGTAAGCTCTTGAGAATTCTATACAGATAATCAAACAAGATGCCCCCCAGAATCACCCCAGCCAGGTAGTTAATATCTGAGAGATGGCCTAAAAAAGCACTGTCACATAACCCTGCCAGGGGTACCATCATGTGGGAAAACATGCCCACGACGGAAAGCTGATAAAACCTAGGTAAAAAGGTTTTATACGCTGCTGGAATAGCGGAAACCATAAATTGTAAAACACCTGACCAATAAGGTTTTAGGCTCGTATTTAATATTCTCTTAACCTAAGCTTAATGCGGACTATTTGGTCCAGTCAACGTACTTTTCTCCATGCCAGGAGGGCAGCATACGGTATAAAATGCTCGTGCTGCAGGTGTTCCAAGGTTTTTATGAATTCTATTGAAAAGCTCATCACCATGGCTGAGGACGAGCTGACCCAGTACAGTACAGAAGCTCGCAAAATTGAAAAGCTACGGCCCAAAGTGGGCTTGACGGTCCCTTACCCTCAGCAAAAAGATATTCGTGAGAAAATCGTCTCGGATATTCCGACTAACTTCTTTGCCAAAATAGTTGAGCGTGACCGTCAAGTGGTGGCCTTGCCGTTCTGGGGCATTGGCGGCTTGGGGTTACTCTTAGGTATTGCCATGCAGCAGCCGTTGGACTTTGCAGCTACGGGTTTAGGTTTTTATCTAGCATTTGGTATTCAATCTTGGGGCTGGAAGATCCAGGCCAAACGGTTGGTTGTAAAAACGTTGGATACGATTGAACGAGAAATGCAAAGTCAGGCATAGTAGGCCAGTTTCTAGACGTAGGTTGCTGCTCCTCGCGAAATTCTATGGGGAGATTTGGTTTTGTCCTGGGCCATCTCTAGAGCGGTGCGTTCTGCGAATTAGCAGCGGCAAGAATCTGACAGATTTTTTGATTACCGAAATTAGCCATGGTTCGAGGCCTAGCTAATTTCAGTCGTAGATTCTGAGCTCCTTGGTGAGACCTCATGGGCCACACTATCTGTTGAATGTATGTACATGCATCTAATAGATGGTTGTACGGATCTAAATACACATTGCTTAACTTTTTTTTTAGTTTCTATGTCCCTCCAAGTCTGTACAAATATCCCCATTAATGCTCCAATAACTCTATCAACGAAAGGGCTTTCGGAGTTTGAGGGTAATGTTGCCTCACTTGCGGGCTCTAATTTTGGATTGGTGATTTTTTGCGATTAACAAGTTGTCTTTTTTGTTATGAAAGGAGGACAATAATGTTGCAATACCCTTTCGGTATTGTGCCTTTCTTCATAAGATTAGAAATACTAAAAGACTTTTATCAATACTGACAATAATTAAATGTCAATGACAATCACCGAAGATAATTTTGAAAGCTTTGTATTGGCTTGCCCCGTTCCTGTATTAGTTCATTTTTGGGCCCCCTGGTGTGGCTTGTGCCGCCGTATGACCCCTCTGTTAAATAGATTTCAGAAGGAATGGTCGGACCAGGTGGAAGTATTGGGCATCAATGCCGATGAGAATCTCAAGCTAGCCAACTACTATCGCCTGAAAACCTTGCCTACACTACTGTTTATTGATCAAGGTCAGGTGGTTCAGCGTTTTGACGTTTTGCGTAATCGGGATGAATTCACCAGTGCCCTCAATCTGCTAATGCGTCGCTATCGTTTGGAGGCTAGGGTCACCAAAAGTGTGAGGCTATTGGATAGCTAGAAGCGATTTTTGAGGGCTATAGATACCCTTGAATCAGCCAGTCAGGACCTATCTGCTCTAATTTTGTTTGATGTAACGTTAGGGCCGATGTCATCTTGGTCAGTCCCATACTGCCAACAGGCGTGAGGGCTCGAGTGCCGCCGATGAGTTTGGGTGCTACAAATGCCCAGATTTTCTGGATTGCCTTTTGTTTTAGGGCTGCTGCTGCTAAGGTGCCTCCACATTCCCATAAAATTGTAGACAGGCCTCGGTGATACAGGTTATTCAGGACAGCGTCTGGGGTTAACGGGTTAATTGTCATAATTTCAACGGAGATGGGCAGCTGAATACTTTGTTGTGATGCTTCGGTGAATATCAGCGTTGGGGCGATGTTGGTGTCCCATAGGTTAGCTTGGGCTGGCAGATTTAGGGTCCGCGTCATAACAACCCTCAACGGATTACGGCCTGAAACGCCATGGCTGGTCAGGTTTGGATTATCTCGGCGGACTGTGTTGCCACCCACAATCACCGCGTCACAGCGACTGCGTAATTTATGCACCCGTCGGCGGGCTTCTGGGCTAGTAATCCACGCACTGTGGCCCGTCTCGGTAGCAATTTTGCCATCCAACGTCATGGCATATTTCAAAATACTAAAGGGCTGATGATGGCGAATGCGGTGAATAAAGGCCTCATTGAATTGTTCACAGGCGGCGGTTTCTACGTCGGTAACTACCGTAACTCCAGAGGTGCGCAGACGCTCAATACCCCCACTGGCCTGGGGGTTGGGGTCTTTCATGCCAATTACCACTATGGCAATGCCTGCCCGCAGTATGGCTTCTGTGCAAGGAGGGGTACGTCCGGTGTGGTTACAGGGTTCAAGATTGACATAAAGTGTGGCTCCTCGGGCTGCGTCTCCGGCGGCTTGCAGGGCAAACACTTCCGCATGGGGCTGGCCCGCTTGGGGATGAAACCCTTCGCCCACAATCTGTCCATTTTTGACGACGATGGCTCCCACCATGGGGTTGGGGCTGGTGCGGCCCCTGGCTGCCAGTTGTAAACAACGATGCATATATGCGCTGTGGGGGCTATTACTGGGCATATCATTGGGAGGAAGCATCGAGGGAAATCCCTGTAAAATTTTGAGTAGACAAGAAGAGTTATTAAAATACCCCTATGACTGCTGAAAATACTAGTGCTAACGGGACGGTCAATTGCGCTGTTGAATGCGTTAACGGCTGTATCAAGGGCGATGAATGCCCCAATGAAAAGTACACCCAAGAGGCGTCTGTATTTATTGAAAATACGTCCCTTGACAAAATGTTGGAAATTGCTGAGGAAGCTGTCCGTAAGAAGATTATGGCGCGGGCAACAGAACCTAGAAAGTGGGTGATACCGGATGAGTTAGGGGAGTAGGATTATCCTTGGAAACACTCCTGAATCTTTTCGACTAGACGGTCAATATCTTCCTGGGTATGGGTAGCCATTACGGTTATCCTCAGGCGGCTGGTTGGTACTGTTGGTGGCCGCACGGCAGAGGTAAAAAAGCCAGCTTGTCTAAGCTGTTGCCCTAGCGCTAAAACAGTGGATGCGTCCTTGACTGGAAGACAAACAATCGGAGATTCAGAGGCTAAATGATGGATGTTGTGCCGATCTAAGCTATGTCGTAGATCGGCCGCATTTGTTGACAGTTGGGCTACACGCTGGGGCTCTTGGGCGAGGATTGCGATCGCTGCCCTAGCTGCTGCTGTATCCGCTGGAGACAGACCAGTGGTGTAGATCCACGTAGCGGTCCGATTGCGCAGGAAATCAATCAGTTCGGCTGACCCAGTAACATAGCCCCCCAAACTACCTAAGGCTTTACTGAGGGTGCCAATTTGTACCAAGGGCCGGTGGCGACAGCCCAAATATTCCACAGCACCGCCACCGGTTTTACCCAATACACCGGTACCGTGGGCTTCATCCACCAGCACCATAGCCTCCCACTGTTCTGCCAAAGCCAGAATTTCTGGGAGTGGGCACAAATCCCCATCCATACTAAAAACACTGTCAGTGACCACCAAACAGCGTCGATAGCTGGTCCGCTGGTCGCTCAAATGTTGTTCCAGCTGGCCCACATTATTGTGTTCATAGATAGCGACGGTTGCGCCACTGAGGCGAGCGCCCATCTGTAGACTGGAGTGATTGTACTGGTCTGCCAAGATTAGATCACGGTGGTCCACCAGAGCTGCAATCGTGCCCAAATTGGCTAAATAGCCAGAGCTAAATACCAAAGCATCCTCTGTTCCCTTGAGTTGAGCAATCGCTTCTTCAAGTTCGCGATGAATAGGACGATGACCGCTTAGCAGACGGGAGCCCGTACTGCCCGTACCATAGGTTTGAATTGCATTTTTTGCCGCTGTTGCCAGACGTGGATCGGCGGCTAGGCCCAGGTAATCATTGCTGGCAAAATTGAGGCACGGTTGGCCATCGATGGTAATGACTGCTCCCCCTTTACCCTCAATTTGCTGAACTTGGCGATACCAGTTGGCCCGCTCTAATGTCTGCAAGGATTTAGGAATCCATTGGTAGGGGGTAGCACTCAAAATCTCAGCCACGGTTAGTTTTGTGCCCTATGTTAGCGTCCAGTCGCAACCGGAATCCAAGCCCTGGTATCTCCTACGGTACGCACTCCGCGTTCTGAAAAAGCAACTACAACAACGTTGGAGTTATCACGCCCAATATCTAGGTAGCCCTCTGCCCATATATCGAAATAATCAACCCCTGTAATTTTTAGTTCGTAGGCCCCTTCTCGGAGCGTAAACGTTTTCCGACGGTTGGCATTAGTCGGAGAAAAGACTAAGCGACCGTTAACGTACACATTGGCCCATTCATTTCCCTGGGCGATAAATTCTACAGTGACTTCTCTGCGGCGATATCCATTGTGTACGGTGTGGCGCTGGCGGCCATGACGATGCTCTTCGTATACCGTGTGGTGATGGCGACCTCGGGTGCGGCGGTATTGTCTGCCGTTGTGGCGGTTCGATCGCTCGATCCGGTGGCGGTGTCCCTCGTGGATAGTGGGATGGTGGTGGCCGGACCGCTCAGTGCGACGAATGATAATCGTTTGGCCAGCCTGTGCCGTAGGGGAGATAATTAAGGGGAATGCGATCGCAAAAAGCAATCCCAATTTCCCAAACCCAGGCCATTTTTGACATGTCATAGCGAACTTGATGAGGGTAACCAGCTACAGAGAATCTCATTTCCTACGTTAAGGTATAGCCAAAAATTATCCATATCAATAAAAGACTGTGGCAATCCTCCAGTTGGTCAACGGTGACCCAGGCTAGTAAGCGCCTTCGGCTTACAATAACTGTAGCGTTATCTAAGCAACGCTTGACCGCTTGTAACAAACCAGCTCCTCAGGGCCATACGTAACTGTTACCTATGAAATTTTTTGAAAAACCAGGACCTGATTTAGCTGATCGGGTGCCTCCGGGACAACACTTAGCCAAAGGGTTTCCAGTTTTAACCTATGGCCCCACACCAGAGATTAGCCAAACCGACTGGCAGCTTACCCTATCGGGCTTGGTCGGTGAGAAAACCTTGGACTGGGCCGAGCTGATGGCTCTGCCACAGCATGAATTTACAGCAGACTTTCACTGTGTAACCACTTGGAGCAAACTAGATGTTACCTGGTGCGGTGTTAAGGTAGCTGACCTATTGGCCATCTTGGAAGTAGACCCTAAAGCAGTTCATGTGATGGCCCACTGCTACGGTGGCTACACCACCAACTTGGCCATGGAAGATTTTGCTCGTCCTGAGAATTTTTTAGCCCACACGTTAGAAGGTGCACCCTTGCCACCAGAACATGGTGGTCCTCTACGTTTAGTGGTGCCCCATCTATACGCATGGAAAAGTGCCAAATGGCTGAGTGGGCTGGAGTTTTTAGCCGAACCTGCCCCAGGCTTTTGGGAGCGTAATGGATATCACATGAGGGGAGAGCCCTGGGCCGAAGAACGCTATAGCGATCGGTAGGAACACTGACGTATTTTACGCGTCCTATGAAATATCTGTATTTTTTTACAGACATCATAAGTAGTTTGCCGGATATATTCAGCAGATTGCGTTGTATGTGGCTGGGTTGCCCAGGGCATTTAAAAATGCCCCTCCCCTATGTACACAAAGCTGTTGCTGGCTTTGACTAAGCTTCCTGAAATCTAGTGGTTTGTCAAGAATAAATTTGTGCCATCTGTGAGTCATTGATTAACTCGACACTGCCCTAGCGCACTTAGCGATTAAGCCCGGTAATTTTTACAGGTCGCATGTCTGCGATTAATTCTTTCCATTCACAACAATTCGATAGTCAACAGGTTATTGAGTCCCTTCCCTCTGAAGCTCAACAATGGTTGACCGGCCTATCCTGGGTACAGCGACGCTATGTGCTGTCTCTGTGTCATGTCATGTGTGCCACTTCTCCTGAGGGGCAGGCTCGATTTTTAGACGAATATACCGCCGATGGTGTCATTTCTCGCATCATCCACGATCGCGATATTCAGCAGCGCATATACGCTCATCTGCAGCGGTTTCGCATTGAAACAAGACTGACCGAATCGCTCCTGCGGCGCTATGTTCGACAGTTTTATATCCATGGAGCCCAGGTACGTCAGCGTCGGGAAGATGCCTACTTAGAAACGGTTATTCGACTGATGACCAATGGCCAAGAACATGACCGTGTCTTGAAATATATTCTTGGCTTTGAATTTCTGATGTTGCTCTTCCGCATGAGCTGGGAGCAGCATGAGCGTCTGTATCGTTTACAGCCCAGTCAAGAAGACTTTTTTAAGCTTTATATTCGTCCTGTACAGCGAGCCCATCGCCTGAATGGCATTATCGTGCCTAAAGATGAAGATCGCTTTTTTGCTCGGCGAGACTACTTTGTACGGGTGCCAACGATTAAACCTAGTCGGGCTGCGGCCCTAATTATGGCCAGTTTTGGTCCAGAACAAATTGGCCAGCTAGGCACCGTGATCATGCGTCATCAAAATGCACTCCAGTTTGACTACGAGTACATTTTTCAACAAGCATCCGATGTTGCCATATTTGACTAGTGCTGCTTTAACAATTCCGTACACTAAAACAGCGCACTCTGAGGGGTCTAATCCATAATCCGAATGGCACCGGCTTGAATCGCATCAAAAAGACGATTAATTTGGCAGCGTTCTTGTTCATCTACCGTGCCATCGGCCAACACCATCTTAGATAGGGTCTGATACTGGTTATAGGTTAAGCGTTTGGCACGAATCAGTTGTTCCACTAGTTCGGCAACATCATTATTTTCAACCTCAGCGGGTTGAGCTTCTACAGTTGCTTCGCTGATCGGTGGGTTAACCGCATCCTTAGAAGATTCGCTCATGGTGATAACTCATGGTCTAAAGCTAATGGACCAATATTACTGTGCTAGTCAACCGTGATATAGCTTTGCGTACATCGTTCAAACCATCGGTGCGCGCTAGAGCCCTTAACTTTCAACAACTGTGTGCGGGGGCAACCTGCGAAATGCATTTGCTTACTTTTTGTCACGTTTCTAGTAAGGCCATGGCAGTTTCCAGAGAGTCTGCTTCCTGGATAGGCTTATCCTGTCGCCAGCGCAAAATGCGAGGAAACCGCACAGAGATGCCGGACTTGTGCCGATTAGAGCGGGCAATACCTTCAAATCCAATCTCAAAGACATGGGTGGGTTCAACAGAGCGCACGGGACCAAACCGCTCACGGGTATGGCGACGAATCCATTTATCAAGGGTGGTAATCTCTTTGTTATCCAATCCGGAGTAAGCTTTGGCAAAAGGCACTAAGTCTTCGCCATGCCACAGGGCAAAGGTATAGTCCGTAAACAAATTGGCCCGTTTGCCACTGCCTGCCTGGGCGTAGATTAACACCGCATCCAGGGTCATGGGCTCTACCTTATATTTCCACCAATACCCTCGTTTTCGTCCGACTAAATAGGGGCTAGCCAATGCTTTGAGCATTAACCCCTCCGCCTGGTGTTGACGAGACTGTTCTCGTAACGTCTGCAACTGCTCAAACGTTTCAAAGGTCACGGTTTGGGAATAGCTCATATTGGCTTCCGGAGACTGTACTAACAGATCATCCAACAGAGCTATCAACAACTGTCGTCGCTGCTGGAGAGGGGATTCGCGAATATCTTGCCCCTGATGTTCCAGGAGGTCATAGGCTAAAAAATGTACCGGATTATCCTTCATTAACTTGGCCCCCACCCGCTTTCGCCCCAGCCGTTTTTGCAGGTGGTTAAAGTTCATGGGCCGTTCACCATCCCAGCAAACAATTTCGCCATCCAGTACCGTGCCCTCAGGCAGCTGATGGAGCGGTTCTGCAAATTCGGGAAACTGATGAGTGATCAAATCTTCACCCCGCGACCAAATAAAATGTTCCCCTGCTCGATAAATCATCTGAGCCCGGATGCCATCCCATTTCCATTCCGCCTGCCAATGTGCCATTGTTTCCTCGGCAAACTTTTCCTCATCAATGGGAGATGCCAGAAAGAATGGATAGGGGCGACTGGGAATGGCCTCCTCTAGGTCGTTACAAGTCAGCTGTTGATAAAACTCTACCGAGGGAATAAAGTCTCCCATCAGGCGGTGGGTCAAAACGTCGGCAGGAATATTGTGGGTTGCCGATAGGGCCTTGACCACCAATTTGCTGGACGCCCCCACCCGAAAAGCCCCGGTCAGTATTTTGTTGAGCACAAAGACCTCGTAGCCGTTTAAACTGGCCCACCAGGAGAGAATCAGCTGCTGTTGTTCTTCCTCGCTACAGGTTTTAACCTGGGGAATAATGGTTTCTAACCAGTGGTGTAAAGGCTGCTCTTGAAAAGCTGGTTCAGCGGCTGGTAGAGGGGTATCCTCCAGCAGGAGAGCAATGGTTTCAGCGGAGTCACCCACATGGGAGTAGCTAGCGGCAAATAGCCATTCAGGGATATCCGATGTCTCTAAAAAAATGTCCCGAAGCACCCGTGACGTAATCAAACGCTTACGGGTTTTACCCAGAAACAGGTAAAGTGCCCAAACAGCATTTTCAGCAGGTTCATCGGCAAAATATTGCTGTAGAGCCGCTACTTTTGCATTGGTGGATGTTGTTGCATCCACCGCTTGGAAAAGCTGAGTAAATCGTTTCATAGTGTGTGAGCGGCATCCCAGGTAATGTATAGCCTTGTAGCTGAAATTCACAACCTAGGGAATAAAACAAGGTAATACGGTGGCTACATTGAGTTTTTGTAATAGATAGCTCTAAGTCTTGACTAGAAAGGATTTCAGCAAGTTTCAATGAATAAAAATTCGAAGATTATGATAAAATCTTAAGAAATAATTAATTTTTCGTACTATTCTCAATATATCAGCCTGTATTGAACAGGGCGGAGAGTTAGCTGCTATCAACTTCTATGGCAAATAATATTGAACGTAATGGGTCTGCTCGTGCGGCATCCAATGGCTCAGTCGATCGTTTGGCTAGTAACGGATTAAGGTTATCGTCTGAGGGATTCTTTGCCCCCCATTTGCAAGGTCAACTGCCGGATAGTCGTGGCGAGCGCATGGCGGTTTTAGTTGATGGTGCGAATTTGTTTTACTCTGCGTCCTATTTAGGCATCGAGGTGGACTACATTCGTCTACTACAGACGCTGGTGGGGCATCGGCGGTTGCTACGTTCTTATTTTTACACTGGTGTAGATCCTAAAAATGAAAAGCAGCGGGGCTTTTTGCTATGGCTGAGCCGTCATGGTTACCGGGTGATTAGTAAGGACTTGGCTCAGGTGGCAGATGGGTCACGGCGGGCGAACCTGCATGTGGAAATGGCGGTGGATATGCTCAAGCTAGCGGACCACTGCGATACGATTACACTGCTGAGTGGCGATGGTCATTTGACCTATGCTGTGGATGCTTTAAGCTATCGCGGTGTGCGGGTGGAGCTGGTGAGTTTGCAGTCGATGACCAGCGATACGCTGATTGATTTGGCAGACCAGTATACGGATTTGGCCGAGCTGCAGGACAGTATTTGTAAGCTTGGTTAGGCGATTGCACAAAAATAAAATTCCAAGCAGGATTTTATTAAGCAACGTCCTCCCCTTAACAAGGGGAGGTGCCTTAGGCGGAGGGGTCTTCGGCCATTTGCGCTAGTTTTCCAGACCCCTCCCCGACGGTTCCCCTTGGCAAGGGGAACCAGGTATCGCCAAGCCTTATTAAGGTGTCTTATTTTCACGCACTTCCCTTAAGGAGCTGAGATCGCCAACTGGCCTAACTGCCTCAATCCTTGCAAAACTCTATACAAATCGTTTCCCTGGTTAAGAAGTGAGAACAGATTGAAACGGCTGTAACAAACGCCATCGCCAGGCGTTTCTGTTTCCATTAATTTCAAAAATAGAAACTCACGGCCACTGAGCATAAGTCAAAAGATGAAATGTTGTTGTCTGGTGCCGCCAGCATAGCTCAGAATTTATTTGCTTGATAGAAAAAACTACCGAGTAAAACGACGCACTAAACCTAAAGTAACCAGAGTACCTAGGGAGAGAATCCAACCTAGATAAGATGTGGTGCTGTAGTGGATGTCATCGCCACCAGCATCACTAATCAATTCAGATGTCACACCAGCTTCATCAACAGGCACCGTCAAAATATCCCCATGGCCCTGCTGCCGAATGGTCACTTCCCAATCCCCTGGCAGTGACTCATCAGGGCTAAAACTAAACCGACCTTCGCCATCGGTAACTCCTTGTTTCCACGGCGTCACCGGATTATTCGGGGAATACACATTTACTTTGGCGCCCTTTAGCGGAGCACCATTGCTAAAGGTGCTTTGCATCCTTAACACCTGCTCGGAGTCAGCATCCGCAAACTGCTCAAGTACATAGTTAGTCTCCACCATGTGGGCCGAAGCTCTGCCCGCAACCATTAGCATGCCAAACACAATAAAGGGTGTCAGTTTGCGAAGTGCCATTAGATAAATCCCTCAAAGCTGCCTAGAACTTGTAGTCCCAATCGAATATCAGATATTAAATCTTTCCCGACACTGGAAGGCTCAACTCAAAGTCCTCAGAATTGGGAGTTTGGGGGCTAACGCCTAAGACATTAACAGCCTGCCCGTATCTTACAAAAGGTCGACCGACCTAATTAAACACAAAAATATTCTGATGGAAGGCACCATCAAAACACTCCTATACTATCGCCTCTATTCCCTAATGGGAGCCAAGACCAGCCGACATTGTAAATAGAAATTTAATGCTTAGGATTGATTCATCTATGGGCGAATCAATCGCCGTTCCACACGACGACGATAGTTAGCAATGGCATTGGCCCGCTGAATCGGTAAATAAATTAGCATGGTACCAAGACCCACAGCGTTAGAAATTAACCCAAAGGTAAACCAGGGACTACTGAATGCTAAGCCTTTTCCCAAACCTAAACTAGTGCCTAGCAGTGCTGTTAGCAATGATAAGCCAATAGCAAACTTGGGTTCAAAGCCCCTTGTCCAAAAACGATTCAAGGCTGTGCCAGCCATTATACCTACCACGCTGCTGCCAAATATCCCTAATCCAGTCGTGACGGTTGCTGTAATGCCGTCAATTAGGGTAGTGGTTAAACTTAGAGATAAGGGGGCAACTACCGCTATGACACAGGCTCCTGACATTAAAACTATGCGGGCTGAAGGAGAATTTAGTTTGGCTTCATGAAGTAGCCATCCGGCAATCTGTAATCCGAGACCGCTACCAAACAGAGCAAGAATACACAGCGTATTAAGTACCCCTGGTCCAATAGTTATGTCTGGTATCAGGGAGGTCATAATCCATGCGGTGATCCAGCTGGCGATCAGTAATCCGAGAATTATCGGATAAGAATCATACTGATTGTTAAACGGTAGCGGAGCTGTTTTAACCGTCAGAACAAAAGGGTATACCCCTGGATGCGCATTGCTTTTAAGCAATAGCTGTCGCTCATAGGTTTGTCCCCGCATCAGTTGATTTGTCTGGATCTGAATTTGGGTGGTGATGGTATTCCCACTAAAGGTTTTTGGAGAGAAGTGAATCCAGCTGTGGGTGCCCTCGTTAATCGGATCGTTGGCATCGGTGGAAACTTGCCAATCTCCTTTGAGGATAGTTTCTGGCACCAAATTATTTAAGGTAATGGCCGTTGTGAGAACTTCTCCGGGCTGTCGCGCTGTGAGGGCAAAGCTGCTAACATCTGTGCGAATTTCGGGTTGGCGCAGTCCGTGTTCTGGAATGCTGTCTAGGGCTTCTCTCGCGTTGGCAAAGCGTTTGTTTAGCCGTGGATCGACCATTTTTTCAAGCCACTTGATCCAGTGTGGACTTAGATCGCCCTTAAGCTGCTTAAAGTCTACTTGGTAGGTAATGTCCACTAGGCTGCCTACTTGGTTAGCAGGCGTGTTGGTCAGCAGGCAGATTAAGGTCATGCCTAACCCATAGAGGTCTGATGCTTCGGTAAGCTGCCGATTAAAAATTTGCTCCGGTGGCATAAAGCCCAGGGTTCCTTTGACCACACTACTGACGCCTACTTCACCATCGCCGATCCGGGCAAACCCAAAGTCCACCAAGTAAACATTAATATTTTTGCTAACAAGGATATTGGCGGGCTTAAAGTCGCGGTGGATAATGGGGGGAATACGACTCTGTAAGTAGGCGAGAATCTCTAGGCATGCGATCGCAATCTGCCGAATCGCCTCTGGGCTAAAGCTGCGAGGTTCTGCCAAGCTTTTAGCAGGCTTATATTCCTGCACCATGCACATACCGTCTGACGCTTGGAAAAAACCTAAATACTTAGGAATACCGGGATGCTGTAAGTCTTTAAGAACCTGGATTTCTTGGCCTAACGAGTCATAGTCCACCCAGTTAGCTGAGGAGCGAGCAAACTGAAATTGTTTGATCACTACTGGCTCTTGGGTCTCTAACCTTGTGGCTAGATAGGTTACTCGTCCCCCGGCGCGATTGGCTCCCAGCTCGGACAGAACCTCATAACCGTAGCCAGAAAAGTCAGGAAAACTCGTTTCCTCAGATGAACTTGTAGGAATTGTCATACTTACCGCATCAGTAAGACAGTAGGTGCTACCACGTATGACCGTGAATAGCCTCTAAATGTTTCAACTTTAGGACCTCTTGATCCGCTTAAATAGTCTCTGTTCTTGGCAACCAGTATAAAGCAGGACTATTCTCTAAGTATCTAAAAGTTTGCAAGTCGGAATTCCAATGCCCTCCCTTTCCAACTTCTGAATTTCAAATTCAGCCCTACCCAGCCGAGATTTCTTGACTTAAATTGGTATCCTCTTTTTCAAGATACTACTCCCCCGTAATCGACAAACTGTCTACCCACACATGGGGTGCCACACCACTGGGGGTGACTTTTTCCTCAGGGGAGACATAAATAATCGATTGTAGCAACTGACGAAAATCTCCAGCTACGGTGGCAGATTCAATGCTGGTGCGCTGGCCCTTGTTTACCAACCAACCATCAAAGGGTAGAGAAAATGACCCCTGTAAAGCATTAACACCCGCATGGAGTGCCTGGAGTTCATCAATCAAGATGACGTTTTCGGCAGTTTTTAGGTCATAGCTGGTGTCTGTAGATTCTCCCTGGGTAATGTGGAGAAAATTCGAACTTACGCTAACTTTAGCCCCAATGCTGGCATGGCCAGTGGGTTTGGCTCCCATACGTTTGGCGGTGCCAGCACTATGGAGAAAACTGGTGAGTACGCCATTTTCAATAATGGGTAGCCGTCGGGTGGGGGTGCCTTCTCCGTCAAAGGTTTCTGGACTGATGTTGCCAGAATGGAGGGCATCGTCGTATACCGACAATAGCGGTGAAGCAACAACTGTGTTAAGACTGTCAGCGGTGGATAGACTGCGCTTATCTAGAACGCTTTGGGCGTTGTAAAGGTTGCCAAAGGCTCGCACCAGACTTAAGAAAGCTTCGGGAGAAAAGACTATTCGATACTTACCTGATTCAATTTTTTCGTAATCTAGGTGGCTTAGGGTTTTGTCGGTGGCTTCCTGTAAACAACCGTCAATATCTAATTTATCGGGCCCAATGCCAATGCGGACGGCACTGCCGGAACGGGGTTTACGACCTTCCTGCTCAGTTTTGGTGTAAAGATACACCGATGCGGAGGTGAGTTCTTCGCTGCGCTGCGCACCGTTACTGTTGATATAAAAATGTTCTACAGCGTTTTGGGAAATGCCATTGTAGGGCACACTTGCGATCGCATCGTGGGCATTCAACAATGCCTGTTCTGCCTTGACTAGCCGCTCAATGAGGGTGTTTACCGGGGCTGGTTCGGCGAGAGCTACATCCACTTTCGGTAGAGGGGCTGTAGCCTCGGGGCTAAAGTCAGGAATGTTCTCGGTGGCTCCAAAAGCAGTCGCCTCTGAGGCTGTTTTAAGGGCGAGTTCCAGACCGCGCTCATCCACATCTGTTGTAGAGGTAATCCCCAAACGCCCCTGTTCGTTCCACACACGTACGGTAACGCTGGCACGGTTGGAGGCTTTTACCTGTTTGGGCTCTCCCTTATCTACCTGTACGCTAGTGCTGTCAGTGGTGGCGCCGTAAATGTCGTACTTGGTGATACCCAGACGCTGGGCAATGGTCTGGGCGTTGCTAGAAATCTCAGTGACTTTCGACATGGGTTAACAATAACGGTGGGGTTTGAAGAGACTGTTGTTGTATGAATGTTGGTTCTGGCAGAAACCGGGTTCTTGAATACGGCGTAACAAAACAAAGAATCCTGGCAGAAACCGGGTTTTTGAATATGCCGTAGCTAGACAAAAGATCCTGGCATAAGAACCGGTTTCTAGGGGGGTTATCGACCACCTACGGTGATATTGTCCACCTTGATGTGGGGCTGCCCAACGGTGACATATACACTGCCGCTGATGGAGCCACAGAAACCAGGGGCTAGGCTCAAATCCTGGGAGCACATGGAGATTTTTTGCATAATGTCCACCGCTTCCCCAATTAACGTAGCTCCCTTTAGAGGACGGGTGATTTTTCCATTTTCCACCAGGTAGGCTTCATCCACGGCAAAGTTAAACTGCCCTGTGGGGCCAACGCTACCGCCCCCCATCTTTTTGCAGTAAATTCCCTTATCCACTGAGGCAAATAGGTCGTCCAGGCTATACTCACCCGCATCAATATAGGTGTTGCGCATGCGAGAAGCCGCAGAGAACGTGTAGTTTTGACGCCGACCGCTGCCCGTTCTGGGATGTCCCGTGCGCATTTCTCCCGCTCGGTCCGACAAAAAGTTCTTCAGCACGCCATTTTCGATTAGCAGGGTCCGCTGGGCGGGCATGCCCTCATCATCCATATCGATGGTGCCAAAGGATTCTGTAGAACGCCCTTCATCCCAGGCGGTTAAACTCTCGTGGGCAATCTTTTCGCCTTTCTTATCAATAAATGGCGTAGTACCCCGTTCAATCTGGGTGGTTTCTAACAGGTGACCACAGGCTTCGTGGAAAATCACGCCACCAAAGTGGTTGGCCATAATAATTGGATAGGAACCTGACTCCACATAGTCGGCATAGAGCATTTTGCCAGCGGACTCAGCTAGTTC
Organism: Cyanobacteria bacterium P01_D01_bin.156; assembly: GCA_039024555.1. Taxonomy (GTDB): domain Bacteria; phylum Cyanobacteriota; class Cyanobacteriia; order Phormidesmidales; family Phormidesmidaceae; genus Leptothoe. Next base: position 33,917 of record JBCCQQ010000040.1, on the reverse strand, counting down.
CTCGGCTGTGGTGCCATAGTCCCAGGCGGTAAGAAAACTAGGGTCACTAGTATTCCCCAGACGCTGCCCAATAGAGGAGCGGTGGTCGCCGTCGGCGCACAGTACGTTGGTGCCTACCGACTGCGTTAACCGAATGTCGCGAGCAAATGTGCCGTCGCTGCTGGCTACTAGCACCTCTTGCCAGTCTCTAAAATAGCTAGTGCGGCGTGCCTGTAGATGATTGGCAACTTTGGCTACCGATGCATTTGCCCCCAGCAGAACATCCCCCATGGCCTGCATGGAGCTACAGTTGGTTAGCCAATTTTCCTTAGTGTTACCGTAGTCCCGAAACATTTCTAGGGTCACCTCGGGGACATAGGCCGATGTGGCGGGCAGCAGCAATCCCATAATGGACAGCCCTTTTTCCAAGGCTGCTTTGAGACCGTGGAAACTGACATCGTTGGTGCTGACGTAACAATCAGCTTTACCTTTGAAAACCCGTACCCCTGCCCCGGTGGTTAATCTGGGGGAAATGCTGGTAATGGCGTCATCCTCAGCTAAACAGCTGATGTAGTTAGTTCGCTCTAAAAAGAATTCAATAAAGTCTGCCCCGGCCGCTCGACCCAGACCTAATAAGGTGGATAGGGGGGCTCCCCAGGAGGCATCAAACCGATCGGGGGCCGCCTGGTAGGTTTGACTGGGAATTTCCTTTAGGCGTAGGGATGACAGTGGCGCAGCAGCAAGGGTCATAGCGGTTGCCTAGTTTCCTGAAATTGAGGGTGAATCTTCATAAGGATAACGCAATGGTTTGGTTTGCGGAGAGTGCCTTCTTAGGGAAGCCTTGCCGAGCGTTCAGGAATAACTCAGCTATCCTGTGTAAGATTGAGCCCTCAGGGAACTCATCGTTTATCACTCGGGATTTTGCTAATCCTTGGGATGATTCTAATCCTTTAAAGTTCTGTTCTACATCCTAAAAGGGTCTACGGATCGTGTCTTCCTCTGCAATCAGTGACGGTTAACTTGGTAGTGCATCCTTAGGGGAATCGAAAGGGGTAGCGGTGGAGCACTTTTATATGTTCGTTGTGAGTGGCGGTTAACGGTAACCATGGTTAGGGGTTTACAGATGTTGTTGGGGTTGATGAAGTCCCAACTGTCTCGGAAGGTTGTTTTGTCAATTTTCTTGAGCCTTGTGGCAATTGAATTTGTTATTTTTATTCCGTCCTATTTTCAACGCCGAGCCGATAAACTCCGCGAGTTAGAAGCAGTTTCAGAAGAGGTGCTGCTCACCCTCAAGGCCAATGTTATGAATGACATGCTGTCCACCCAGCTGCTAGCCTCGGCCCAGGCGAACCTCAGTCCTGACACTATTATTTTGGGAGCCGCTCTCTACGACAGCCAAGGCCAGGTTGTGGACGCATTTGGTGAAACCCCCGAATTGATGGCAGCAGCAGGAGGCTTAGATCAGATTCAGCGGCTGTTGACGGCTGGCAATACCCGATACGATGTGGCTTGGCCCAGCCGCCAGTTTGAAGAGCGCTATGTGCTGGTTATTCGCCATGATGCCGCCTCAGTAAAACGCTATATGGTGCAGTATTCCATTGGTATTTTTTGCATTGTTGTTTTAATCTCTGCTGCCCTGACCCTGGTAACAATTATTTTGTTGGGGCGCATGGTGATTCATCCATTGCTGCTGTTGCGAGACGATTTATGTCAGGCGGCTACGGTGGTCAATCAACCTAACCTAGCGGAGTTCAAGAGTTTAAAGCATGCCTGGCGCGGTGAGCTGGGGGAGGTGATTCAGGCCTTTGCGTCCATGTTTGGACAGATTTCTCAAGAGGTGCAGGAACGCCAGCAGGCAGAGACAGCCCTCCGTAGTGAACAGGAGAAAACAGAGGCTTTGCTACGCAATGTGTTACCGTCTGCGATCGCACATCGACTTAAAAATGATCTTTCCAACCGTGTTGCCATAGCCTCTCGATTTGAAAATGTCACCATCTTATTTGCCGATATCGTGGGATTTACTGAACTAGCTGCCCACACGGCACCGACTAAACTTGTCTGTCGACTCAACGATATTTTTTCTGTCTTTGATGCTTTGGCAGAACACCACGGTCTAGAAAAGATTAAAACCATTGGCGATGCCTACATGGTAGTGGGTGGAGTGCCTGCCCCCATGGAAAACCATGCGATCGCGGTTATGTCTATGGCCATCGATATGCAAGCGGCTGTTAAAGAGCACGGCTTACAGCTACGCATTGGCATCAACACCGGGCCAGTGGTGGCTGGTGTCATTGGTAAAAAGAAATTTAGCTACGACCTATGGGGAGATGCTGTCAATATTGCCAGTCGGATGGAATCCCATGGCGTTGAGGATCGCATTCAAGTTAGTGCCGACACCTATGAACTACTCAAAGATAAATTTCTTTTTGAAGATCGGGGCTGTATTGACGTCAAAGGTCGAGGAAGAATGCACACCTATCTATGGCTGTCGCCATCGGTAGAGGCGCTACCTGTAAAACGTTTACCACGTCAAACGGTCTAATCAATCCTGGTAAAACAGTTCTAAACTCTCTTGATTACCTACATAGCGCCAGTGCCAGGGTTCGTAGGCCACATTTTGGTTGTTTTCTTTAGGAAACGACATTTCAAATCCGTAGTAGGCCGCATTCTCTTCTAACCAACGAAATGCCCGAGTTTGTTCAAAGGTGGCATCAAGTTCAGTAGCGGGCTGGGACATGTCAACAAAATCCACGGCATAGCCCGTATGATGTTCGCTATATCCAGGAGGGGCGCTGACCTCTGCCCGAGTTTGGGTATTTTGTCCGCGCTCTGCCTTCAGGTCAAAAAACAAATACTGCTGATCTTCTAGGGAGCGAAATCCAGAAATGACTCCTAAGCTAACTCCTTCGGCTGCCGACTGGGACAACATGGCTTCTACTTTTTGGGCTACCTCAGGCTTGAGCCGGACCATGGGATAGTCAACAATGGCCACCAGAGCGTCTGGGTCAGCCACATCATAGGAACGATGCCCAAGTAAACTAACCGATTCGTTGGTGTCTGCTAGCAGGCTCTCTGTATCTGACTCTGCTGTTGTGTCTGGTGCAAGATCTGTAGTTTCTGCAGCGACGGCGGCGGTGAGTGGTTCTGATGAATCAGCGATAGAGGTACCGGAGCGGAACCACCAAAACCCTGCGATCGCTACCCCAAAAATCACCGGTACCCCGAGCAACCAGAGCTTAGTGGAGGATGAGGATTGAGCCGATGGTTCAGCCTGTGCTACGAGCGTTTCACGCCGTGCCTCTGGAATATCGTCCGTGAAATTTGCCATGGTTTACCAGGGATTTGACCAGTTCACTCACTAAGTTCTGCGGCTAGTGTATGGCATCAATGATTTTTTGAGGTAATTAACCCCAAAAAATCCTAAAAAATAATGGAGAAAGCGTATAAAAATCAGCTAACCCCTATCTATTCGGCTATCTTCGTGGCAAACTTTCATCAGCGTCTGTGCTCCGTCCGGGAGCATTGTGCTTAACGCCTGTATTCAAAGGTGTTGATGCCCATTGTTGACGTTACTGATGAGGACCGGCAACGGCGTATTATTCTCAAGTTATGGACATACTGAGGAACCCCCATGGCCTTTGAATATCCTGATAATTTGCAATATACAGATACCCACGAGTATCTAAAAATTGACGGTGACATTATCACCATTGGTATTACCGAGTTTGCCATTGACCAATTGGGCGATGTGGTATTTCTAGAGCTGCCAGAGCTAGGCGATAACGTAGAAGCGGGCGAAAAGTTTGGCACCATTGAGTCGGTGAAAGCCGTGGAGGATCTGAAGTCTCCGGTGGATGGCGAAGTTCTGGAACGGAACGATCAGCTCCTGGATGCCCCTGAACAAATTGGAGACGATCCCTACGGAGATGGCTGGTTGATCCGGGTTAAAGCGGATGATTTGGATGGCTTAGACGACGACACCATGACGGCTGAAGAATATTCTGAGCAGGTAGAGGGGGCCTAGGGGACGTTACAAAGCAAGGCAATTTCCCCAAGTGTCTGATGTTCAGAATTTGGAGTTTGGAATTCTGTCTCCGGCTGGCTTTTGAGTTCAGTTCTAGCCCTCATTTTCTGGCTTAAATTAACAATGGCCAGTGAAATCCTTAGGGAAATAGGTGAGAATAAGTACCTAAAACCATCAGACAGCTTCTGATGGTTTTTGTGTTGCTGATGGACATATCAGTCCATCCGTCTTCTGCTTGCTATTTCAATCAACAATCGGAGTTTCGATGTCCTACGAACAGTCTGAGCCGATGTCCACACCTACTACCTGGGTCCAGGAACTGGCCACCCCCAATGACTTTCCCCAGCGGCATATCGGCCTGACTGCTACGGATGTTAGCCACATGCTGAATGTGCTGGAATACGATTCTCTGGCGGCATTGATCGACACAGCTGTACCGGCGGAGATTCGTTTGGCAAATTCCTTGAGTCTGGGGCAAGGGATGAATGAATACGAGGCCCTTAGCAGTATTCGTGCGATCGCAGACCAGAATCAGGTACTCACCAGCTACATCGGCTTGGGCTACCACGGCTGTATTACTCCCCCGGTTATTCAGCGCAATATTTTAGAAAATCCTGGCTGGTATACCCAATACACCCCCTATCAGCCAGAAATTTCCCAGGGCCGTTTAGAGGCGCTGCTCAACTACCAGACCATGGTGAGCGACCTCACGGGGCTGGAAATTGCCAATGCATCGCTGCTGGATGAAGGCACTGCCGCCGCCGAAGCCATGACCATGAGTCTGGGGGTATGCAAAAACAAGGACGCCAAGAAGGCGAAAACATTCTGGGTATCGGCGGACTGTCATCCCCAAACCATTGAGGTGATTCGTACCCGTGCCCTGCCGTTGGGTATCACTGTTGCTGTAGGTGAGCGGCCCGACTTTAGCCAGCCGCTGTTTGGTTTGCTATTGCAGTACCCGGCTAGTACCGGTGCCATTTATGACTACACCGACGTCATCACTGCTGCCCACGAGGCCGGTGCCCTAGTCACCGTAGCCGCCGACCTGCTCAGTCTGACGCTGCTCAAGGCCCCTGGTGAAATGGGTGCGGACATTGCCGTGGGGAATACCCAGCGCTTTGGTGTGCCCCTAGGCTACGGAGGTCCCCATGCGGCCTACTTTGCCACCAAGACTGCCTACGCTCGTAAGCTGCCGGGGCGTTTAGTGGGTGTTTCTAAAGACAGTAAGGGTAGACCCGCCCTGCGTTTGACGTTGCAAACCCGCGAGCAGCATATCCGTCGTGACTCTGCCACGAGTAACATTTGCACGGCCCAGGTACTGCTGGCGGTGATGGCCAGTATGTACGCGGTGTACCACGGTCCTACAGGTTTAAAGGCCATTGCCAGCCGGGTGCATCGCCTAACGGTGGTATTGGCGGAAGGTTTGAGCAAGCTGGGCTTTGGCGTGCCCGATGCGCCCTTCTTTGACACTCTGGCCGTAGATTCCGGGGATAAAGCTGGGGTGATTTGCGATCGCGCCCTCAGCCAAGGCATTAATCTACGTCGCATTGACACCACCATTATTGGCATTTCCCTGGATGAAACCACGACACCCCAGGCAGTCGTACAGCTGCTAAAGATTTTTGCCGGGGACCTGCCCATGCCCGCTGTGGATCGGCTCAAATTTGAAGCTGTGATTCCAGCCGATGTGGCTCGCACCAGCGACTATCTCACCCATCCCGTTTTTAACAGCTACCATTCCGAAACCGAGATGCTGCGCTATATGTACGCGCTGCAGATGAAGGATCTCTCCCTGGCTTCCGCCATGATTCCCCTCGGGTCCTGCACCATGAAGCTGAACGCGACAGCGGAGATGATGCCGGTTACCTGGCCTGAATTTGGCCAGATTCATCCCTTTGCCCCCCTATCCCAAACCAAGGGCTATCAGGTGATGTGTGAGCAGCTGGAAACCTGGCTTTCCGAGATTACGGGGTTTGCCGGTATTTCCCTGCAACCCAATGCTGGGTCCCAAGGCGAATATGCAGGGCTGCTCGTGATTCGTCAGTATCACCAATCCCGTGGCGATACCCACCGCAACATCTGTCTGATTCCCCAGTCCGCCCATGGTACAAACCCTGCTAGTGCAGTGATGGCGGGGATGAAAGTAGTGGGTGTGAAGTGCGACGACGACGGCAATATCGACGTGGCCGATTTAACCGCTAAGGCTGAGAAACACAGCGACAACCTAGCGGCTTTGATGATTACCTATCCTTCCACCCACGGTGTATTTGAAGCCACTATTCGCACCGTGTGCGACCTGATCCACCAGCATGGGGGCCAGGTCTACATGGATGGAGCCAACATGAATGCCCAGGTGGGTCTGTGCAGTCCTGGGGATATTGGCGCGGATGTGTGCCACCTCAACCTACACAAGACATTTTGCATCCCCCACGGTGGCGGCGGTCCTGGGGTGGGTCCCATTGGTGTGCAACAACATTTGGTGCCGTTTCTACCCGGCCATAGCCTCACCCCTTGTTTAGGCACAGATCAGTCTGTGGGTGCTGTATCTGCAGCACCATGGGGTAGCGCCAGCATTCTGCCCATTTCCTGGATGTATATTCAGATGATGGGGGCCAAAGGACTCACCTATGCAACAGAAACCGCTATCCTCAGCGCCAACTACATTGCTAAGCGCCTAGAGGGACATTACGACATCCTCTACAAGGGCAATGCTGGTCTGGTGGCCCACGAGTGCATTGTGGATCTGCGCAGCTTTAAGAAATCTGCCCACGTTGGTGTGGACGACATCGCTAAGCGCATGATTGACTATGGCTTCCATCCACCCACAATGTCCTGGCCGGTGGCCGGTACGATCATGGTAGAGCCCACCGAGAGTGAATCACTGGCGGAGCTAGATCGCTTCTGTGATGCCATGATTGCCATCCGCGATGAGATTCATCAGATAGAAGCGGGTGAATTGCCCCAGGACAACAATCCGTTGGTGAATGCGCCCCATACTACAGGGGATCTTACTGCCGAGTGGGACCGACCCTACAGTCGCGAGCAAGCGGTACATCCCACAAAGTGGACGCAAGAGCGTAAGTTCTGGCCCACGGTCAATCGAATTGATCAAGCCTATGGCGATCGCAACCTAGTTTGCTCCTGTTTACCCATGGATGCCTACGAGGATGCGTAGGGTGGGCACGGCCCACCAGCCTGACAGAAACATAACCACCTACACCTCGGCAGGTATTGTCCGGCATTATGCACAGCTGGAATTTTTACAGCCTGCAGAGGCCGCTATCATCGAGGGACTGAAAGACCAGCTACCCTCCATGACCATGTTGGACATTGGTGTGGGGGGTGGTCGTACAACTCAGCACTTTGCACCGCTGGTAAAACAGTATGTTGGTGTGGATTACTCGCCGGAAATGATTGCGGCATGTCAGAAGCGATTCAAGAATGTTGCTCATTCTGTCAGCTTTGAAGTAGGCGATGCCAGGGATCTAAGCCAGTTTGAGGATAGTTCGTTTGACTTTATCTTGTTTAGCTACAACGGCATTGACTATGTTGATCACATAGATCGGCAAAAGGTTTTGGCAGAAGTGAAACGGGTGGGAAAGCCAGGAGGATACTTTTTCTTTTCTAGTCATAACCTTCAAGCATTAGAGAGAGCGCTTAGCTGGAAACATCAGCTGAGCTTTAACCCGATTCAAGTCTATGTAAATCTTGTGGTTATGGGTTTGTTTTGGTGGTTGAACCGACCGCTGAATCGACAAACAATAGAAAAATCCGAGCATCTCATTGTGCGCGATGAATCCCACAATTTTCGTCTAGACACTTACTACATCCGAGCAGCAGAACAGATTAAACAGCTTCCTAAGGGGTTTAATCAAGTAGAGATTTATCCATGGCAGAGTACAGAGAGAGTTGTGGATATGGATGCAGCGATTATGGCTCGGGATTTATGGCTTTACTATCTATGTCGCATAGACTGAGGTTCACTACGGCTCTTGCAGCCCACTAGATTAAACAGTTAAACAATTTCACTAGGTTCAAGATAGAGCAGATACAATAGCTTAGAGCTATTTGCCTTTGCTGTGGTCCAAGCACCGACTAAACCGATTACTCTTGAGGCGTTTCTGGCATTGCCAGAGACTAAGCCTGCTAGCGAATACATCGACGGATACATTAGCCAGAAGCCAATGCCCCAGGGAAAACACAGCACGGTGCAGCGGGATTTGACCATGGCGGTAGAAATGGCCTTAAAGCCTGGGCGCACGGGGCGAGCATTTCCAGAATTGCGATGTACCTTTAGTGGGCGTTCGATCATTCCCGATGTGGCGGTATTTGAATGGGGCAATATTCCCCGTGAGCCGGATGGCATCATTGCTAATCAGTTTTTGATTCCTCCAGACTGGGCCATTGAGATATTGTCACCGGATCAGAATCAAACTAAGGTGACTAAAAAATTGTTGCACTGTCTAAAGCACGGTACTCAGATAGGCTGGTTGATTGACCCAGATGAGCAAACAATGTTTGTCTACAGGATGGGTTTTTCGTTGCAGGTGTTTGATATGGAAGTCCCCGATGAGACTTTGCCAGTGCCCGCGTTTGCAGCAGACATGCGGTTAACTATGCAAGACATGATGAATTGGCTACTAGAGTAGGCTTTCTTTAGCTTTTTCCAGGTGCTCAGCCCTCTGTACTCAACACCCCTACGAAGGTGATGCTTTTTTGATTGGTAAAATAGGATGAGTAATGCCCATTTGATCGATTCTGCCTTTAAGAACCGTCCATGATGGCCGTTCCCCATTACATCAGTCCTAAAGCGTATCTGGTTCTGGAGTCTCAAAGCCAGATACGCCATGAATATCGGCAGGGGTTGGTGTATGCCATGGCCGGGGGCACGGATAACCATGAGCGTATCGCGTTTAATTTGCTTAAAATTATTGATAATCACTTGGGGAATTCGTCCGCTTGCCGGTTTCATGCGGGCAATGTAAAGGTTAATTATTTAGATGACTTTTTCTACTACCCTGACGCTTTTGTTACCTGTGATCAGAGAGATCGGGAAGATCGCTATATTAAGCGTTATCCAAAGCTGATTGCAGAGGTGCTTTCGCCAAGCACTGAAGTATTTGACTGTGGCGATAAGTTTAAGGATTATCAATTGCTTGATTCTTTGGAAGAGTATGTCTTGATTTCTCAAGAGAGTCAGCAGGTGGAATGTTGGCGGTGCACGGTTGCGGGTAATTGGGAATCGGTAATTTATAAAAAGGACGATACGGTTGTTTTGACCAGTATTGGCTTGGAATTTGCAGTTGTTGACCTGTATCGCGGGATTGAGACTTCATGAGTAGAATGGGGGCGTGAAAATCCTCAGATCGCACCATGGCAAAGCCTAAATCAGTTCCAAAGCCGCTGCAAGCCTGTGTTACTTGGATGCCGTTTGGGGCAGGGCTCGTTAGCACTGCTGGCTTTCTATGGAAGCAAGATACGACACAGACAGCCATTGCTGCCTTTTTAACAGGTTGCTCAGTGCTGTGGGCCAAATACAGCGGTGCCTTTATGACCGAGGCCGAGCAAGAAATGGAAAAGCTGGGCAAAGCCTCGGCAAAAGGACTGTTTAAGGTCTTCTATTTTCTTTTGTCGCTAATCGGTACAGTGTTCGATGCCTTGCGCAAATGGCTTTCTCAACACTGGTGGGAGCTTACATCAGACTTTGAAGGAAAATACTACAAACGGCTGAATTATCTGTGTCGTAACTTTGAAACCCAGGGACTTGACCAGGAACGCATCCTAAATCTGCAACAGGTCGTGGTGATGGTCAATGTTACAGCCAAGAGTATTGCCCAGGTTTCTACCCGACTAATTCGCAAAATTAGAGCTAAAGGCGAACAAGATCTGCCACGTGAGAATACCATCGGTCATTTCCTGGCGTTGATGAAAAAAGACCTGGCCTATCGTCGTCTGGCGATTTTAGGAGCACCGGGGTCGGGCAAAACCACACTGATGCGGTACATGACCCTGATGTATGCCCTGCGAAAACCGCGTCGCATCTATCCAAAAGCACCCGATTACATTCCTGTCTTGCTTTATTTGCGAGACGTGTACAAACCAATTATTGAAAATCCAGATCTAGTGCTGCCAGATCTATTAACTGACTGGGTTCAAAATTTACAACAAACTGATCCGCTAAGGCCACCCAAAGACTGGTTTGCCAAAAAGCTAAGACAAAAACGTCTGCTGATTTTACTTGACGGTTTAGATGAAGTCGCCGATGAACAAGACCGTAAACAGGTGAGCCGCTGGGTTGATCGACAAATGTATGAATATCCAGAAACCGCGTTTATTTTGACCTCGCGTCCGTTGGGATATAAGCACGCTCAGCTAAAAGAAGGGGTGACCGTACTAGAAGTTGCTCCCTTAACATCGGGTCAGATTCAAGACTTTGTAAATCAGTGGTATCGGGAGACTGAAATTAAAGCCCAAGGGCATGAAGATTTGGGGGTGAGAGAAGCTGCTGACCGTCAATCAAAGCTATTGCTTCAGGAAATTGATAATAACAATGTCCTAAAAGATCTGGCAGAAAATCCGCTGTTGCTTACCATGATTGCTACGGTACATCGTCGTCGTGGCAGCATCCCTCGAAATCGGGTGGAGCTATACCGAGACATTTGCCAGGTGCTCTTGGAAAAACGTGCACAGGCAAAGGGGATGTCCGATGTGCTGACTGCCAGTCAAAAACAGGCTATTTTACAACCCCTTTGTTTAGAGCTAATGCAACGTAACACCCGCAAGTTTACTTTGGCGGATATTGCCCCTGTATTGAAAGAAAAGCTGGCTAATTTACCCCAGGTACAATTTACACCGGAAGACTTTCTGAAGCGGTTGCAAGAGGTGGATGCCCTGATTGCTAAAGAGCAAGAAGGTGAATTTGAATTTGCCCATCTAAGCTTTCAGGAATATCTAGCTGCCGTAGAGATCAAAGATACTCACCAGGAAGCTTGTCTGCTGGAGGTATTTGACGATGAGGAAAAGCTAGCCTGGTGGTCAGAAACGATGAAACTGTATGCAGCCCAAGGGAATGCCACCCAGTTGATTGAGACAGCGTTAGCCGATCCAAGTTTTGACAAGTTACTCTTGGCCACTGAATTTTGGCAGAGTGCAGTAACTGTGGAGGCTGATGTGCAGGCGGCTTTGCGGGAAAAACTCCAGGAGCCGTTACGGATATTAGAGAAGGAAGACTTTACCTATGCCGATAGAGTAACGCCTCGATATTTTAAGCTGGCCTATTATTTGCAAACCCAGCGGTGGAGAGAAGCCGATCAGGAAACCTATAGCTTAATAAAAGCAGTTGGTGATATGGATCAAAAAGGGTATCTGGACCTAGATGATATTCGTAACTTTCCTTGTGCAGATTTACGAGTGATTGATCGGCTCTGGGTGAACTATAGTCAGGGACATTTTGGCTTCAGCGTTCAGAAAAATATTTATGCAGACTGTGGTGCATTGTTGGATGGATCATATCCAGGTAACGAAATTTGGTATGATTTTTGCGATCGCATCGGCTGGCGCCGTGAGGCTAAGTACGTGACCTATTCGGAATTTCAATTTAGCCTATTAGAAAAATCTCCTGTCGGGAATTTGCCGACGGTGGCGGCGTCTCCTCTGGCGTCTCCTCTTTGTGGCGGCTGTTCTCTTCTCTCGCATCCAGGCTTGTGAACTGTAGCATATAAGCACTTCAGCCCGATCTAAACTTTCTTAAACACCGCCATTACATACCAATCCTCGCCGTTTTATCAATTCAATACCTGGCACCTTGCTATTTCGGGATTCAGGGCATTTGCTGTGACAAATTTCTCAGCCACCGTCTGGATTTCTTCCATGGGGGCATCCCATTCCTGCCACAATGACTTTTGCCCAGGGCTCGTCTTTTTCTTCGGTTTACCCTTTAGCTTTACCCGTGCCAGCAATTTACTTCCCCAGTGGTTACGCTTTTCTGGCTTGGGCTTCGGCTTATACCGCTGACAAAACCGCCGATATGCCTCAGCACATAGTTCTAACGTAGCCCCCAACGCCATAAATGCAGGATGCCATTGGGTAATGCCATCCTGGGTCAATCGTTCGTAAGTGCCGTAGTTACTAAAATCATAGAAAAAGCCCTGCTGCATACTGGCCGCCTTGGGATTGCCATGGATATAACGAATGGTATTCAGCACCCGTCGAGCATCCGTATTTGAAAACCCGCTGCTGTGATACCGCTTCTCCCAAAAATGTCCGGTACGATTCAACATGCGGTTAAAACACATAGCCGTATACCAATTGAGCCAGTGCATAACTTTGGGTAAATCCTCCGGCTGCTGGGGTTCCAACAGATAATGCACGTGGTTGCTCATAATGCATAGGGCATAGAGCTTAAACCCATAGGTCTCTCGACATTTTTGAATGGCATACAACAACACCGAGCGACATTCATAGCGCGTCAGTCGAAATTCTCGGTTATTACACCGCATCGTAATGTGATAACAAAAATTGGCCTGTAATATTCTTGGTTTCCTTGACATAGGAGAGACCTCTGATATTGTCTCCTCCTATCAACGACTCACTACGATAGATAATGTCTAATGCTTAACCGTGCCATCAGTCCCTATTTGTTTGCCAGAGACGAAGCAACTGCCAACAGTGACATCGACTGCCTCGTAGAATTTTCCCGTCCAATTGGGCTGTTTGGTGTGAGTAAAATCAGGCTATGTCTGCAAGATGTGCTCCAGTATCCAGTAGATCTCGACACAGAAGACGCCATCAAAGAACATTTAAGACAGCCTGTTTTAGAGGATAAAATCCGTGTCTTCTAAAACCTGGCAATTACGCGTTCGAGATTCTCGACAGTCAGTTTTTCCATACCTACAGTTTTACAGCTGTACCACTTGCCGTAATCAGCATTAGCACGCCAGTTTCATCCAGATTAATCGTGTCCGTTTTTATCTGAATACCAATGACAGCATCTGCACCCATCTGCTGAGCACGTTTTTGTAACTCCTTAAGCGCATCCTGCTGACCCCGTTCAAAAATACGTTCATAGGAGCCAGTGCGGCCACCCAAAACATCCCGGATACCAGCGAAGAAATCGCGGAGCATGTTACTGCCATAGACCACTTCAGCGGTAACAATACCCAGGTATTGTTGGATATTTTGTCCTTGAAGTGTGTCAGTAGTTGTTAAAATCATTGCTTATTGTGTTGGTAGCATCGTCATAGTAACCTTGCTGCTTATCGGTACGATTTTTTTAGCTAGGTTATCGCTCTGTTCTACAAGTTGTGTTTCATCCGTCAGAGCAGCAACGCCCCCATTCAAAGCATATGTTTGAGAAAACTGTATTAATTCCTTCTGTTACTTCCCTGGTGAGGCCCCTAGGGCAGCTATCTGCTCAGTTGGCAACGGCTGGCTTAGTTTGGATGCTGCCGATGACGGCCCAGGCATTACCGCTACCTGAGGTGCTGCTGACCCAAGCAACAGAGATACAGGTTAGTGAGCTGACGGATGCTCAGCAGGAGCGGCTTAGTGAGCTATTACGGACAGCTCAGCAGCATGTGGATAATGAAAATTATTCGGCTGCGATCGCAGCCTACCAAACAGCCCTTACCATTGATCGAAACGATGCCAAACTCTACTCTGGCATTGGCTACCTACAAATTCTCAAAGGCGACTTTCAGCTAGCGGTAGAAAGCTACCGGCAAGCCATTGACCGCGACAGTCGCAATATATCCTTTCGCTACGGGTTAGCCCACAGCCTTTACCAAGCAGATCGCTATGCGGAAGCGGCGGATGCCTATCGTTCTATTGCTAGCATGGCTCCCCAGGAAGCCAATGCCTTTCTAGGGTTGGGCAATATGCTGCTGAAGTTGGAGCAGTACGACGCTGCTCTTGAAGCACTAAAAGAAGCGACTCAACTATCGCCTAACAATGCCCAAGTGTATGAAGCGATTGGTCTGCTGTACTTACAGCAGGAACAGTACGATAACGCCCTGCGGCCGCTGCAGCAGGCATTGCGTATTGATAATAATCGAGGCAGTATCCACGGCAACCTAGCCAAAATTTGGCTCCATAAGGGACGCATTAACCAGGCGGAAGAGTCCCTGCGACGAGCGATTAGTTCAAACCCTCGGGATTGGGAAAGCCATTTTGCCTTGGCAAATATTTTCGAGGAGCGCGGTGATATTGATTCAGCGTTTATCCACTATGAAGAAACGGTGGATGCAAACCCGTTTTTTGTCCCTGCCCAGGCAGCTTTGGGGGCTTTGCTTCTGGAGCGAGAACAGTACATTCGGGCAGTGATTTCTTACCGACAGATCGTACGGCAATATCCTGAAGATGCCGGTGCTCGATATAACTTGGGTCTGGCGCTATGGGGCCAAGGACGGCGCGAAGCGGCAGCCTCCGCACTGCGAGAAGCCCGTCGTTTGTATGAAAGACAAGACAATGAAACTGAAGCAGATCGAGCAGATCAGCTATTGGAAGTTTGGGGCATAGACTAAGGCAACCTCTTATTCACAGACTACTCTTAAAATCTGAATAGATACATGCGGCTGATGATTGTAATGTGTTCTCTCAAAGGCCAGCTTTTAATATTTGAGCAGCAGTAAGATCTGTTTTAGGAAAGCTGGACAATATTATTTCGTTATTTTGGAATTTACGTTCTTGGTATTTATCATCTGCCAGAGTCAAAACTAAAATAACCGACGCCACTGGATCTATAATCCAATACTCCGGTATCCCAAGTTCTGAATACTCTTCTCGCTTTTCTACATAGTCTCTCTCTCGAGATTTTTGGTCCGTGTCACTACTGGATACCACTTCCACCACTAAATCCGGTATCGGCATGCCCAGACGCAACAGCTTACCGTCTTGCAAAATTGCAGCGGCAGATTTCTCCGAATGCAAAATTAAATCTGGTTCTCGGGCAGATACTTTTTCAGAAGTAACCTCTAGCTGATGACCGATAGCAAGTCGATGATAGGGAATTCCTAATCGCAAGAAATAGCTTACCAAGAACATGACGATGGTTTTATTAATCGGGCTCTCGGTCGGCATTTCCACTAGTACCCCGTCCACCAACTCATAACGAGTCCCTGTACCGTCGTCATAGGTCAGATACTCTGCGAGAGTCAGCGTTTTATTGGTAGCAATCGTCATAGGGTTTACCGGTTGCGATTGACTCTAGGATAGCGTGCCCATATCTTCCGAAAATTTGAATTCAATCAAGAGCATCAACTCAGCTTGGATGAGTGCGATTACGGTGGACGTTATAAAAGCCCTTGAGGAAGATCGAATCAGGTATTCGACACACTTCACAGAGCGAACTCATGACGAAGAATCCCATAACAAGCTTGTTTACTTTGACAGCCATTCTGCTGGTTTCTGTTGGTTTTAACGCCTCGGTACTTGCAGGTGGCAATGGCGGGGATGATTTTCGCCAAACGGCCATGGAGTATGAAGCCCAAGCGCAAAAAATGCGCGATGAGGGTAATACTTCAAGCGCAGATATTTACGATCGCCTTGCTGAGATTAAATATGAAGCGGCTGCTCTAGCTGATGAAGGTCGCTGGAATGAGATTGATTGGACTGAATATCACGCTTTAAACGAACAGCTTTGGAAGAAATAGTTGTCAGGCTATAGAACAAGCTTCCAAACAACTGACATAACAGCCTGCCTCGAAAAGGACACATTTATAAGGATGTGTCCTTTAATTATTCTTCTAAACTACGTGGATCTAAGGCATCCCGCAGACCATCGCCTAGCAGGTTAAAACACAGTACCGTAACCACAATCAACGCTGCTGGAGGCCAAATCAACCAGGGATGCAGCACCAAAATAGATGCATTGGTAGCTGACGATAGCATGTTGCCCCAAGAGGCATCGGGTTGCTGAATCCCTAGACCAATAAAGCTCAGGGCTGACTCGGAGAGAATATATCCAGGAATGGCCAGCGTGGCTGAGATAATTACGTAGGTGGCTGTCTGGGGCAAAATGTGACGCAAAATAATGTGGAGAGAACGTCCACCCATGGCCTGACTGGCTTGAACAAAAGTTCGTTCTTTGAGAGAAAGCACCTCACCACGAATAATCCTTGCAAGACCCGTCCAGCCAATAAAGGACAAAATCAAAACGATCAATAAAAAGCGTTGGGAACTGCTGAGTCCAGCGGGTAATACCGCTGCCAGAGTGACCAACAAAAAGAAACCGGGGATGGTCATAATTACTTCCACCAGACGCATTATGATCGTGTCGGTCATGCCGCCAAAGTAGCCGGAGATGCCGCCAATCAGTAAACCCAAGGGGAAGGTAATGATAATTCCCACAAGACCAATGCTGAGACTAATGCGACCACCGTGGATCAATCGGCTCAGTTGGTCTCGAGCGGACTCATCAGTGCCAAAAATATTCCAACGACCTTCACCCACGGTGCCAAACAAATGACGATCAAAGGAAATACCTTTGAAGAGTTCCACTTCGTTTAACTGCATGGACTCTTCAAAAGAGATACTTTTAATCAACGGCAGCTTAAGTTGAAAAAGCCTATATTCAGCCCCTTTCACCCACAGCCGAATGGGGGACGGTTTAGAGAAGTCTGTTGACGTAACTCGGTCTCCGGTATCAATATCTACCGGACCTTGGGAGACAGGATATACATGGGGGCCAATAAAGTTGCCGGTGGTTTGGTCTCGCCAATAGACGGTGGTGGGGGGTAACAAAGACCCATTGGCCTGTTGTTCGTAGGGGTCGTAGGGGGCGGTAATTTCGGCAAAAGCTACCGTTAGGTAAAAAATAATCAGTACCGTGGCGCCAAATCGGGCCAGGGAATTTTGTTTGAGTTTATTCCACCAAGTAGCTGCCATATCTAAGGTCGAAAAGAAGGTGTGGGCGTTGGATAAAACCGCTTTCGATTTATTCTAGGCGGTCTTTTGTGAAGCGACTAGCATGGAACCTATTCCTTCGTTCGTAAAGGTTTCTAGCAATAGGGAATGGGGCTGCCGACCGTCGATGATGTGGGCTGCATGTACACCCTGGGCTAGGGCACGAATGCAACAGGTAACTTTGGGTATCATGCCGCCGGAGACGATGCCGGAATCGATCAGGGTGCGGGCTCCCTGAATGTCTAGCTTTTTATAGAGGGTGGTGGGGTCGTGATAATCCTTGAGGATGCCGGAGGTGTCGGTGAGGAGGATCAGCTTTTCGGCACCGAGGGCAGCGGCTAACTCGCCAGCAACGGTATCAGCGTTGATATTGTAGGGTTGGCCGGTGGGGTCGGCAGCAACACTAGAGATAATGGGAATATAGTTGGCATCTACTAAGGATTTGACTAGCTTAGGGTCAATGCGGGTAACTTCCCCTACAAAGCCAACACCTTCGGCTGCATGGGGACGGGCGGTAATCATATTGCCGTCTTTTCCACAAAGACCGACAGCGCTGCCGCCAGCGGCATTTACCAAACCTACGAGTTCTTTATTGACTCGACCCACCAGTACCATTTCGACCACATCCATGGTGGGGGCATCAGTTACCCGTAGACCATCTTTAAATTGGGGCTCAATGTTGAGTTTGCCCAACCAGTTGTTGATTTCAGGACCACCGCCGTGGACCACCACGGGACGAATACCCACGCAGGCCATAAAGACGATATCGCGAACGACATTATCCTTTAGGGTGCTGTCTTTCATGGCAGCGCCGCCATACTTAATGACGACAGTGCGACCACGAAACTGCTGAATGTAGGGTAGGGCTTCGCTGAGGGTTTGAACCCGTTGATTGGCGGTAGATTCCATGGGAAAAATGCAGGATGGATGAGTTGTGGAAGGATTACCTGATTACCAAATTACCGTTCAATGGTCGTGCTGGTGGCGGGGTTTTCGCTAATAAAGGTCTTTAGGGCATCAACGGTACGCTGTGCGATCTCACTTACTTCCCCACCGGCTTCATAAACGACGGTTACATCAGCTTGGGCATAGCGCACCCTACGCTGATCCAAAATTGTTGTGAGCTTGTCCTGCAAATTGCCATCCTTTAAAAGGGGCCGAGAGGTATCCCGACTTAGACGAGTGACTAGCTCATCTATAGGTACATTTAGCCATACCACCAGTCCTGACTGTAAATAGCTCCAGTTTTCCTGTTTAATTACCATGCCGCCACCCGTAGCAACTACGGTGCGGGTATAAGACGTCACACCGGCCAGTACCTGGGTTTCAATATCTCGAAATGTAGTTTCCCCCAGCTCAGCAAAAATATGATTAATACTTTTGCCATTGGCCTGCACAATGACCTCATCTGTATCGATAAATCGATAGTTTAAGAGTCGGGCAAGATGTTTACCGATGGTACTTTTACCAGAGCCCATCATGCCGACTAGGTATACATTTGCCCCCTTAAGAAAGTCTGTGGCCATGCCCAAGTTAAATTCATTAGTGATTTGAACCCAATCATTATCGGTCTAAACCTTATCTACAGCTCGAACCTTAGTGTTTTGTAGGAAAGTTATCAATGCGAGTAATCTATTAAGCAGCGCGCTCCAGCAGTGTTTGCCACAGCCGTTGAGCACCGCCGCCACTGCTATAGAACAAGAGATCGATCAGTAACTGAAATGCCAGTTTCTCTAACACCATTGGGGATAGCTCCTGATCCATCCGTTCAGTGTACGTATTACTAAACTGATCCAAATAGTCTCCTAGAATGGCCACACGATGGGGTGGGGTGCCCGCTGCCGTTGATTTTTCCAGGGCTGTGACGGCTTGATTGATCATCGAATGATGTATTTGAGCCAGCTGGGCCGTAATCAGTACTAAGGCTCGGGCTTCATCCACATCTAGCTTTTTTCGTCCTTGTCCTTTGCGCAAAGGGCTTGATTGCCGTAGTCGCCACAGGCTAACTCGATCCGATAGGAGCGTATCTAGCTGCAGACATTTGGCCTGTTCCAAAATGGCTTCTGAGCCAATTCCTGCCAGTGTTTCAAGAGCCAGCAGGATCAAGTCAAGCTGGCCCTTTATAGAGTGAAGCTGGTTAGGGGTTAAATGGGCAGACACCTTAAACACCGCAGGGAAACACACTCGTAGCATCTATCCGAGGAGGGCGATGCCTAAATCCCATATTAAATAGTCAAACGTGTCTAATCTCCAGTTAATTAGCAATATTGCATTCAACTACAGGTTGAATGTTGTGTCCAGATTGTTATTGGATGGTTTCGTTCGCACGCTTACTGAGATTAGTCGCGCTACAAATACTTTATGTAAATTCGCTGAAAATTTATCCGTATCGAATAACAAACAACGTGAATGCTTTAACTAGAGGGGAAAGCAGGCGTATCGCATTGGTGTGAAGAATCATCGCGGCATACCCGCTGACATAGAAAAAACCGGCAATACATCATTCTTCTAGAAATTGCTTAAACGGAGTCAACAATGGGTCGCGCCAGTATTATTGAGGCCTATATTCAACAACTGCTTGCCTGGGATCAGCCAATTACTCCCGATGTTCTGAATACGATTGCGCAAGAGCTTGGGATTACGGCAGGGGAACTAGCCGCTATTAAGCTCAAAGTGCAAAATCACCTTGAACGC
The DNA here is from genome assembly GCA_039024555.1 of Cyanobacteria bacterium P01_D01_bin.156. Taxonomy (GTDB): domain Bacteria; phylum Cyanobacteriota; class Cyanobacteriia; order Phormidesmidales; family Phormidesmidaceae; genus Leptothoe. The sequence continues at coordinate 14,320 of JBCCQQ010000040.1, read as the reverse complement.
AGCCGCAGCTATAGGGATGTTGATAATTTCAATAGTGCTATTGATGAGCTGGTTCAGGCTAGCAACTTAGATCCAGTGAATGCAGATGTGCTCAATGCTTTAGCGGAGCTATATTATCAGCGCTATCAAAAAGAAAGTAATCTGTTGGATCGACAACAAACACGGCTGATTGCCAATCGTTGTGTTGAATTGTATCCCAATGATAAAGATGCGTTGGCTCTGCTAAAGCGCCTTAAACGCAAGGCCGGATACCACACCGGGTCACGACAACAACGGCCCCCAATTTTTGCACTGATTGATCAGTTTCAGCAAAGTACTAATCCCAAACATCTTCTGGAATTGGCCCAAGCCACCCTGGTAACTGTACGTAATTTAGCCAGTGATACTCGTAGGCCAACGGTTTCAAAGTTGGCTGTATTGGTTGGAGGGATGGCAACGGTCGGTGTAGTGTTTATCGGGGGTAATCGTCTGCCAGGGGGCGTTAGACCCACTCCCAAAGCTATCAATTCTAGTTTTTTGAGCGCTAAGGGAGCTGTTGATCTAGATGCCGTCGATGATTTACTGTCAGTCCCGGTTTTTGATCCCGGACCAAATATTCCTGTTACGTTTCAATATCCTGGATTGTTTCTAGAGCCTCGTTTGTCGCGTCTAGGAGAATATGACGGTGCCGACTATTACAAACTGCATGGTCTGTTGATCAACGATAGTGGCCAAGAGGTAAGAAAACTTGATTTGAAATTGGAACTCTTGGATGGGGATGGGGTACCAATTGCCACGATCAATCAAACTACCATCAGTAACAACAGCATTCGACCGGGAGATATTCAGCCCTTTGAGCTGTTTCATAAAATTACCCCCAACCTAATTCAGGTGCGGGTGAGTGTTACTGACATTGAACAAGTGGTTGATAATAAACCCTATAATCCTCCAATTCCCAACAATTTTAGTTTGGGTTCATGGCTGCCGGAGGGCCATCATAGCCAGCTGATCAGCCGTGGCGAAGATATGACGACTGTAGACTAGCTGAATCTCTTGGTGTGGTTAACTGTGATGCCCTAAGGACAGTGTACAGAAGAATCTAATGGTCTATGGTTCCAATAATTTGCTGAACAAAAACTAATGTCAGGCCCTGGCTTAACCTATCGAACTGCCCGTCTACGAAGACTTTACTCAAATTAGTCAGATTTTTATCCGTATCCTAAGGCACAACCGAAGAATGGATTGACATAGCTGTGCAATCGAAATTGCTGCGCTAGCGGAACTCAGTGGGTAAAGGTATGGGCCAAGCACGCATCATCGAGGCATATATTCAGAAACTACTCGATTGGGATAAACCGCTCGATAAGAATACATTGGCTACGATCTCCAAGGAGGTGGGCATTTCGCCTGCAGAGATGCATGCTGTTAAACGCCAGGCGATGGCCCACATCAGTCGTGGTCGAAACTACTTAAAGTCTGACTCTCTGGATGACGCTATTGATGAATTTACCCAGGCGATGAAGTTGGACCCATTAAATTTGGATCTGCTCCACGCTCTTGCCAATGCCTATAACCAGCGTTACACCCGGGCAAACGCTGCGGACGATCGACAAAAGGCCCTACTAGTAGCCAAACGCTGCGTAGCTCTAAAACCTAATGATAAGGAAGCTCTTGTCTTAATCAGTTTTTTAGAACATACTCCGAATCAGAGTCAAAAAATCACCTGGCAATGGACTAAACCCAGAGTGACTATTGCTGTAAGTGGCTTGGCTGTTGTTGCCATGGGGCTATTAGGGGTGAGTCGTCTGCCTGTTTTCTCCACTCCAGATCCCCTTGGCCCTGCTCCTGGCACGATTATTCCTGGTTCTGTTATCTATGAGGCCAGTGAAACGGATACTCCTAAAACGCCTAGACTGCCTACGTTGCCCGATATTGATATTTTATCTGATGTCGATATTCCCGTGATTTTTGATTACCCTGGCATTGTTTTAGAAGCGAGATTCTCTCAGCTAGGAGATTATCAAGATGCGATCTATTACCAGCTGCATGGGGTTTTTATTAATGCTAGCGATCAGGAAATTCGTAAACTTGACCTAAATGCAGAGTTTTTGGATCGTACCGGTGTTGCGATCGCAGCTGATGAAACCACAGCCATTGGTCCGACAGATGCTGTTATTCGTCCCGGCGATACCTATTCCTTTAATTTTATTCAAGAAGCTACCCAGGATCTTCACACCGTAAAACTGAATGTTGTCAGTCTAGAAAAGGTCCCTGCCCGCAACACTTATGTGCCGCCTACACCCATCAACTACAGTTGGGAATCCCTACCGCCCGATGAGATTAGTTTTGAGCTCGCTAGCCGTAGTGAATACTTTAATGACAATAGCGATGATGAAAATACCGCAGACCCAAACCAGGAAAGTGACCCTAATTCCGCTGAGGGTGACGGTAGCCTAGAGAGCACATCTCCACCAGAGAACAGTGGGGCCAGCCAAGCCGCTGTTAATGGTGCAGAGGACGATACTACCAATGAAGAGGTTGCTGCTGGCGGTGAAAGTAGCACCACTGATGGGTCGAAGAAGCGTGATGCAGATAACGCACAATCAGATACTCCGTCGATTGCGACCCAGAAAAACGATACTGCCAATGTCGGTGATTTCAATGCCGAGTGGGTGCTAATTAACAGTAGCAACTATCCCCTTCGGAAGCTCAAGCTGAGAGTGTCTTTCTACAACAGTCGAGATCGGCGGCTACAAATTGAAGAAATCATGGCCGTTTCCAAAAATGATGCGCCGCTACTCTCCGGTGAAATACGACCGTTCCGTGTGATTAAATCCATCCCTAGCGGCTATGAACGCTATCAGGTAACTGTTCTAGAAGCCAAATAGGTGATTTCGACAGGATGCCGAAAGAAACCGCTACACTTTACTATTGGGGTATTAATGAGCTTCTGTACGCTTACAAGTGAATCAGCTTACAAACATATCAGCTTTATCTATTTAAGAAGTGTGGGCAAATGCTCAAGCTGATAGTCACAGTTAAGCCCTTAGTGGTGTGTATAAAAAAAGTAATTCTACACTTACCTAAAATCGTCGGGTTTTCCCATGGGTCGCGATCAAATCATTGAAGACTACATACAACGGCTGCTTAGTTGGGAAGAGCCCGTTACTGCAGCAGCCCTAACGAGTTTGGCTGAGGAAGCAGGGCTAGGCCCCGATGATATGGCTGCTGTTGAACAAAAAGCTAAGGATCATTCTGACCGAGGTCGAAACTATTTAGATTTTGATTGTTTGGATGAGGCGATTGAGGAACTGACCCAAGCAACTGCCCTAGATCCTCTCAATTTTGAAAGTTTGCGTGATTTGGCCTATGCCTACGATCAGCGCTATGGCAAGCAAAAAAAAGAAGCTGATAAAAAGCAGGCCATTGCGTTAGCTAAGCGCTGTCTGGATCTCCATCCAAAGCATGCTGAGTCAGTGGTATTGATTAGCTCATTAGAACATGGTGTTGACAGTCGTCAACGCTATCTGTGGCTGGGAGGGGCTATAGTGCTCTTAGCTTTAGTCAGCATCCCGGCTGTGGACTTTTTCAACGAACGGTCTAGAGCCCAACGGCTGGCTCAAGAAGCATTAAACAATCGGTCTGACAGCCTGGTTGAAGCGTCAACCCTAGAAACTTCGGCAGAGCCTGATGCTTCAGTAGCAGCCGCTGACATTCCCATCACCCTAAATCAAGCAGAAGTCAGCCTTCGTTTAGAGCCGCGTCAATCTCGTTTAGATAATTACGATGATGCATCCTATTACACTTTGCAGGCGGTGTTGCAGAATACGGGTAACCAAGAAATAGAGGCTGTGCAGCTCAATATTGATTATCTTGACCAGGCCGGCAATGCGATCGCAACGGATAGTAAAGATGCCATTGCGGATAACCAGGCCATTGTGCGTCCTGGCGATTCCCACGCCTTTGACCTCATCCAGAAAACAACTCCAGATCTGGCTAGCGTTAGCCTAAACGTGCTTACGGTTGATCAGGTTCCAGCTCCAAGTAGCTATGCTCCAGGAACTCCAATCCCATATAAATGGGGTTTTCAGCAGCCTGCTCAACTTACTTTTGATCTTAGAGCCCGTAGCGAAAACCTAAAAGTCTACGATATTACGGACAGCGCTTACTTCGATGCCGAATGGGCCTTTACGAATACCAGCGATGTCGCTATTCGTCGTTTGAAACTTCAGGTTAATTTCTACAATGCTAGCGGGAAGCTGATTCTTAGTGAAGATGTCCTTGCTGTCTATGGCAGTGATGCTCCGATGCTGCCTAAAGAGGTGCGTCCTGTGCGGGTGATTAGTTCTATTGATAAGGACTATGCTCGTTATGAGGTGAAGGTGCTGGAAGCAGAGTAAGTAGTCAGGCTTAACTTTAAGGGGCTGTAGAGGTTCCAAAACCGGTTGCTTGGGGTCCCTCCGAGTTCCCCAACCCCCCTGGTTAGGGCGGAAACCGCCGCCCTATGACCCTACGGACTAGAGGGCTTACGGCGCGTAGCGAATTGGGTTGAGGAGTGGCTGGTAAGGCGGTTTTGAATTTTACGCTCGGTCGCGCAAAATTCAAAAAAGGGCTATTCCAAAAGTCGATGTCTTGCTATTTCTCTACCGAGAAAAGACTAGTTGCAAAGATTTGGCAGCTTCCCTACTTTTACGGTGTGGAGCGAACGCGGAGCAGCGTAATTCCTACCGAATGCTAAAGCAACACATTAGAGCTGTGACCAAAAGTATCTGGTGCGAGGGGGCTGGGGAAGTTGAGTTCCCCAGAGAAAGGAGGGTTTCAGGGAGGAAAGCCCTGAGCAATTCTTTATGCTGCACCATCAATCTCCCCTCACCAAGACCATTTCCCCACATAATGGAAGTAACAGCTTTACATTCCGTAAAGTAAGAAAGTACCCAATAGTGTTTTCCCGCTGACAGGGGGAAACACTATTGGAATACTCTCATTTTTTACGAAAAATTTTATTCCCACCCCATGGCGAGAGATCTGCGCGAATTTATCAACCTAGTCGAACAACGTGGCCAGCTACGTCGCATCAAAGCACTGGTCGACCCCGAGTTAGAAATAGCAGAAATCTCTAACCGAATGCTCCAGTGTGGTGGTCCTGCCCTTCTCTTCGAAAACGTCAAGGGCTCCCCCCACCCCGTTGCTGTTAACCTACTGGGGACCGTTGAACGTACCTGCTGGTCCATGGGTATGGAGCACCCCCAGGAATTAGAAACCCTGGGCAAAAAGCTGGGTATGTTGCAACAGCCCAAGCCTCCTAAAAAAATCTCCCAAGCCATTGAATTTGGCAAAGTTCTATTTGATGTGGTCAAAGCCAAACCCCAGCGCGATCTGCTTCCCCCATGCCATCAGGTAGTTCTTAAGGGCGATAGCGTAGACCTTACCCAGATTCCGATGATTCAGCCATACCCCCAAGACGGTGGCAAGGTCGTCACCCTGGGGCTGGTTATTACCAAGGATTGTGAGACGGGTATTCCCAATGTGGGTGTGTATCGACTACAGTTCCAGAGTAAAAACACCATGACCGTTCAGTGGCTGTCGGTGCGGGGAGGGGCAAGGCACCTGCGTAAGGCGGCAGAAAACGGTAAAAAACTCGAAATTGCGATCGCCATTGGTGTTCATCCCCTAATCATTATGGCGGCTGCCACACCGATTCCAGTGGATTTATCCGAATGGTTATTTGCCGGGTTGTATGGCGGTAGCGGTGTGCATTTAGCTAAATGTAAAACCCTTGATTTAGAGGTCCCCGCCGCCTCGGAATTTGTCCTAGAAGGCACCATCACCCCAGGGGAAACCGCCACCGATGGTCCCTTTGGCGACCACATGGGGTACTACGGCCCCGTCAATGAAGCGGCTCCGCTGGTTCGTTTTCAGTGTGTGACCCACCGCAAAAATCCTGTTTATCTCACCACCTTTAGCGGTCGTCCTCCCAAGGAAGAAGCGATGATTGCCATCGCCCTAAACCGCATTTATACGCCAATTTTGCGGCAGCAGGTTTCTGAAATTGTCGATTTCTTTTTACCCATGGAGGCCCTTAGCTATAAGGCGGCCGTTATCTCGATTAAAAAGGCGTACCCCGGTCAGGCGCGCCGCGCTGCCATGGCCTTCTGGACGGCGCTGCCGCAGTTTACTTACACTAAGTTTGTTATCGTCGTTGACCACGATATTAATATTCGCGATCCGCGTCAGGTGATTTGGGCGCTGACGTCGAAAGTGGACCCTAGCCGTGATGTGTTTATTTTGCCGGATAATCCCTTTGACTCCCTGGACTTTGCCAATGAAAAACTAGGGTTGGGCGGTCGTATGGGTATCGATGCCACGACTAAAATCCCGCCTGAAACAGATCATCAGTGGGGAGATGAACTGAAGTCTGACCCAGATGTAGCGGCTATGGTGGAACGTCGCTGGGCGGAATATGGGTTAGGAGACTTAGCCATGGGTGAAGCTGATCCTAACTTATTTGGCTATGATATCCGTTGATATGAATGGAATACCTAAATAGGAGTCTGCAATCTCCATATCCCTAAGCAGATAAGCAAGTTTCCCATGGCAGAAGATCGTCGTCCTTGGTTTAAAACGCTACTGTGCCTGCGTGGCTCTGTGATACGAGCCGTATTGCCCAGGATGGGGATTTGTAGCGGATTTGCCCTGGGAATTACCATTTTGCACAATTTTGGTGTGCAAGTTTCTTGGCCGATCTTGAGTGGGGTGGTGCCCAGCATTGTTCTTGGTTTGTTATTGGTGTTTCGTACCAACACTTCCTATGAACGGTTTTGGGAAGGTCGCAAACTGTGGGGCACCATGGTAAATACCTCCCGCAATCTAGCGCGGCAGATTTGGGTTTCTGTGAAGACCAGTCGTGAATCTAAGGCGCGGGCCTTAAAGCTGGTGGTGGCATTTGCGATCGCTACAAAACAACAGCTCCGTCACCAGCCCTGCGATCAGGAACTTCGCCATCTAGTATCTCCTGCTCAGCTAGATAAGCTTCTGACCATGAACAGCCCACCGCTGGAGATTGCGGTTTGGCTAGGGGACTATCTACAGGTGCAACAGCTGAAGGGTAATATCAACCCTTACCAGCTCCAGGCCATGACCCAGCAGCTGAACAGCTTAGTTGATGTTCTCGGTGGCTGTGAGCGTATTCTCAAAACGCCACTACCGCTAGCCTATTCCATTCACCTTAAGCAGCTCTTAGTCATGTATTGCCTTGCCTTACCCTTTCAAGTGGTAAGTGAACTTAACTGGTGGACTGTTCCTGTTGTTTCTCTGGTCGCTTTTGCCGTCTTTGGTGTAGAAGAGATCGGTTTAGAAATTGAAAATCCCTTTGGCTGTGACCCCAACGATCTTCCCCTCAATGCCATTTGCAAAACTATGGAGCGCAATATTCAGGATCTGATGACCCTGACACCGAGTATCGAAGAAAACACCTATCAGTCTTGGCAAGTTACCACTCTGTTACCCATCGGTTCAGACAAAACGCAGATTGAGTAACCCCTAGATGTCATCAAAACCCTACAAAGCTTGCCAATATCAAATCGACCACGGATTCTGAGCACAATCGCTGAATATCTATGAAGTAGTCAGGCAAGGATTTTTTGAGCCTGGGAGGAATGGGCGTTACTCCCTAGAGGGTTTAAGGACGGTTCTATGCCCCAGGAAAGAATTAGAATGATTCAGAAAAATCTACATAGATGTGAATTGTTGGTCCTCATGGGGCTTCATTTTCCATCAGTTACAGTCGTTTAGCACATAATCGACCCATAGAGTAACTGCCTATATACCTAACTTTTATTGATAGGGTGATACACCATCATGAGGTCTAAACGTCGTCTTAATAGTCTCGGAAATCGATTTACCAAAATGCTGACGATTATTTTTTTCGTTGGCATTATTGCAAGTGGTCTCATTCTCTCATTTGCTATGCGCCACAAGGCGGAGGGAGAAATTGTGCAGCGGGCTGAAATCTTGCTGCAGACCATGAACGCGGTGCGTGCGTACACCACCAACCAGGTAAATCCTAGTCTCAAGGACGATCTGGCCGAGTCCTCACAGTTTATCCCCGAAACGGTCCCTGCCTATTCCGCCCGTGAAGTGTTTGAAGGGTTCCGTACAGCTGATGAATATCAAGATTTTTCGTATAAAGAAGCTACCCTAAATCCGACAAACCCTAAGGACCAAGCCGATAACTTTGAGACCCAATTAGTAAATGAGTTTCGGCAAGATGAAACGATTAGAGAACTGACAGGCTACCGTACTATCAATGGTGCAAAGCTACTCTATATTAGCCGTCCCCTAAAGGTTGAACAAGAAAGCTGTTTGCAGTGTCACGGTAGACCCGCAGATGCTCCTCAAAGCATGATAAAAACCTACGGTAAAACGAATGGTTTTGGTTGGAAAGTAGGTGAGATTGTTGCAGCACAGACTGTATATGTGCCGTCTGTGGAAGTTTTTGGTCAAGGTAATCGTTATCTTTTACTAGTGCTGGCCATCTTTAGCAGTGTCTTTGCGGTGATTATCAGTGTGATTAATCGCCTGCTTAAAACCACGGTAATTAATCCTCTGGGGCAGCTCAATAAGCTCATTCGTGACATTAGTTTAGGGCAGCGAGTTACTCTCCCCGACAGCGCCAACGACACCACTGGCATCAGTAAACTGACAGGCCGCACCGATGAGCCTGGACAGCTGGCCCGAGCTTTCGAACACATGGCGAATGAAGTGGCTCTGCGAGAACAGTCCCTAAACCATGCTAAAGACAGTGCAGAAGCTGCCACCAAGGCCAAAAGCGAATTTTTAGCCAATATGAGCCATGAGCTACGTACACCTCTCAATGCCATCATTGGCTACAGTGAGATGTTAGCTGAAGATGCAGACAACCTGTCTGAAGAGGATGCTCAAGTTGACTTATATCGGATTCAAGATGCAGGCAAACAGCTCCTTATTCTGATTAACTCAGTACTCGATCTCTCCAAGATTGAATCGGGGCGGATGGAGCTATTTGTCGAGGAATTTTCCATCTCCTTCCTGGTAGAACAGGTCATTGATGTACTTAATCCCCTGGTACAAAAAAAAGGTAACAAACTGATTGTTAACAATGAAACGGATATCGATTCCCTGAGCGCGGATCGTTCTAAAGTACACCAAAGTTTGCTCAACTTGCTGAGTAACGCCAACAAATTTACCGAAGAAGGCACCGTTGCCCTCTCTATTAGAGCTGCTGTCGAAGCTAGCCATACCTGGATTGAATTTGTTGTTACTGATACCGGTATTGGTATGACCGGGGAACAACAGAAGATCGTTTTTGAAGCCTTTGCCCAGGCTGATAACTCCACCACACGTCAGTTCGGTGGCACTGGTTTAGGTTTGACAATCACCAAACAGTTTGCCGCCATGATGGGTGGAGAAGTCACGGTAGAAAGCCAGATAAATAAAGGATCACAATTCACCCTGAGATTACCCCAGGTGGTAGAGAATCTAAGCGGTGGTATTCTACCGAAAAAGCTACCGTGGTTGTTAGTATTGCAAGCCAAAGAAAAGAACGACGAGGTTGTCACCCGGATGCTGCGCCAAGAAAATTGGCAGGTGCAGTGTGTAGACAACAGCAGTGATGCTCTGTCCTTAGCCCAAACCGATTCACCCGCATTAGTGCTTGTAGACCTGAGCCTTGAAGCCGAAGCCGTTGAATGCGTTCGTGCCCTGCGCCTCACCCCTGAGTTTCAGGAAGTTCCTATTATTGCCATTGCCAATTCAGTGATTGAAGGAGATCTCAGCGCTGAAATTGTCAACGATATTCAAAGTATTTACTACCGTAATGACCTGAATCTAAAGGATTTTCTCGAAGAACTACAGGTATGTGCTGCAGTGTAAACCCTGCCCGGCTCATCTTCGACATTTCTTGCTGACATCGTTAAGTGTTTAATCTATCTATACGTTATCTCCTATGCCTAAGGTCCTTTTGGTAGAAGACAATGCGTTAAGTCGCAAAATGTTAGACCGACAATTACAGCATTGTGGATATACCGTTGTAGTTGCTGTTGATGGTGATCAGGGAGTGGCTCTGGCCCTCGAACAGCAACCAGACCTGATTATTATGGATACGGATTTGCCGGTTATGGACGGCTGGCAAGCCATTAAAATCCTTAAAGCATCTGCGGCCACAGCCAAAATCCCAGTAATTGCGCTGACGACTCGTTCCAAAACAGGTAACTGGAAAACAGCCTTGGAAGTGGGCTGCAATGACTACGACACTAAGCCGATTGTCTTTAAACGACTGTTGGGAAAAGCCAAAGCCTTGTTAAGTGCGTCTGATGAGGCGCCTGCGACTTCTCTATCCCCTGATGCTCTGGAGAGTAAGCCCTCTGGTATATCTCCTGTACCCGCTATTCCCGCCCTCGCTATGGTGAAGAAAAATCGACCTGGGCTGTTGAATAAACGCTATCAGATCGTTCAAAAGCTTGATAGTAATTTCTATGGTGATCGGTTTTTAGCGAACGACTTAAATGCAGTTGAAACCGAAACCGTCATTATCAATGCCTTTGAACTACCTACTGACAATCTTGCATTGCTAGACCTGGTGCGCGATTTTTTTGCTAAGGAAATGAGTTTTCTCAAGGTCATCAGTCGCCAGGATAATATTGCGACCTGTCTCGACTTTTTTGAAGAAGGCAATATTTTTTATTGGGTACAGGCCCATATTGTTGGACAATCCCTAATCACAGAGCTAGACAGCGCTCAATCAATGGGGTACGTGTTGCAGCTCACCCATAGTTTACTCAGCAACATTCATCCATTTCACCAGGGTCAACTGGTGCACTATGCCTGTCATCCTCAAAGTTTTATTCTGCAACAGTCCGACCAGCGTGTTGTGTTGGTGGAATATGGCATTCTTTCACGGCTGTTTATCAGTCTGCGGTCTAAATCGTTAGCCTATCGGCAGGCCCTATTAAGACAGCGCGCCTATCAAACAGCAGAGCACCGGGTGGGTAATCCTCAGCCGAGTAGTGACATTTATTCCATTGGCATGATTGTACTGCAGGCTCTCACGGGGCAGTCGCCTGAGTGGCTAGTGGCGAATATGGGCAAGCGTAGCCTAACGGATATGGTAAATGCGGATCCTAAAATTATTAGGCTGTTTGAGCGGATGGTGAATCCTAACCAACAACTACGCTTTACGTCAGCAGGAGAAGCCCTGGCAGCGCTTCCCTTGGGGTTAATTCCTAAGAAGTCAAATACACCCTACCGTCAGGCATTTTCTTCGTAGGTCGGGATAGTCCTTTATGAAAATCGAATAAGCCACTGCCTAAGATATTGGCCCCCAACCCCCAAGATTGGGGGCTTTGAGTTTAGTCTTGCTTGGGATTGGGAGATATAAAAGGTGATCTCAGAATTTGAGGCAGCAGCAGTGGATGAGGGGACTAGAACAATCTGGGTAGGAAGGCTATAACAGGGAAAGTTGATTTTCGGTTATCTATGTCCCTTCCTATTCAGACGGTGCCGTTGGAGCTAGATGATGGCTCGATGATGTATGTCAAGGTGGAAAGTGATGGTCCGGTGCGGCGCAGCGTGTCGGGAAATAGTGGACTGGGGCCAAAGAAGACTTTTGCGACAGTGACTTCGTCGATTGAGGGGATTGTGAAGGCGATCGCAAAGCCGATTAATGCGGCGAAACCTACCAAGGCAAGCGTTACGTTTGGTGTGGAGGTGGAGCTGCAGGAGGGGGTATTGATTGCGGCTCTGGCGAAGGGCGGTACTAAGACGAGCTTGGAGATTACGTTGGAGTGGGAGAAGGGGGAGTAGGTATTGGAGGCTTGATTTTGTCTCTGAATCTCCAATTCTGGGGACTTTGAGTTGAGTTTTCCCGTTTTGTGCTGACGGTCGAAGACCCCTCCGTTGGTTCCCCTTCGCAAGGGGAAACGCTGCCAGAGACTCTGATTCTAAACGCTTTGGCTGTTGTTGAACTGTTTGAAAATCGTTGTGTAGCTTTAGCGCATCTGTGACCAATCTCCGCGTTGATGAACTCTTGCAAAAATGCACGGTAAAGCTGTCGGTGCTGGAAACTGGAGAGGTGGGCACGGGCTTTTTTATTGCGCCGGGGTTTATTTTGACCTGTGAGCATGTAGTACGGGATGGTCGTACTTGTTCGGTACGCTATGGGGATACTGAGGAGTTTGCGACGGCTGAGGTAATAGGTGGCTGGGCGGACTGTGATGTGGCGCTGTTGGCGTTTGAGCCTACTGGTGATGGGCTGCCCTGTGTGATGTTGGGAGACTCATTGCAGCCGGGGGATGATTTATTTTTGTTTGGCTACCCGACGCGGAACTTTGCCGATGGGTGTCCGGTGACGGCTAGCTTTGAAGGTATTGCTCCGGGACCACCGCGAGAAATTAAGTTTAAGGCGGGGCGGATTACGCCGGGGATGAGTGGGTCGCCATTGTTGAATCTGCGCACGGGCATGGTGTGTGGAATGGTGACGTTTACGCGGGATGAGACGAGTGATTTAGGTGGTGGGGCGGTTCCGGTAGCTGAGATTTGGCAATGTTTGCCCGAGCAGGTGAGGCAGGCCAATAGTGAGTTTCATCAGCGGGACAGACGCTGGCAGAGGGCGTTGCCAAAGGCAGAAGAAACTGGTCAAGTATTAATAAGTCAGTCTGTTGATGGAAATCAAAATATTACTGTTGGTTCCATCAGTGGTAATCCCACCATCATCGGCAATCAAACCATTGAAAACATCTTGCCGACACCGACTCCAGATGTAACTGGAATTCCCAGTAATTTGCGGGAGCGGGGAAGTCGGACATTTGTTGGTCGGGATCAAACGCTAAAAGAACTACACTCCAAACTACAAACGAGTCAGACCCTAGCGATTACGGCATTGCAAGGGATGGGGGGCATTGGTAAAACCGAAATGGCGGTGCAGTATGCCTTGCAGTACAAGAGCCAGTACCCTAGCGGGGTGTGTTGGCTGAGTGCTCGCGGGGCGGAGGTGGGTACCCAGCTAGTGAACTTTGCAGTGGCGGTGTTGGGATTGCCGCAGCCGGATGGGGAACTGACAGACCAGGTGCAATTTGTGTGGAATCGGTGGCCTGGGACAGAAAAGGCGCTGCTGATCTATGACGATGTGGCGGACTACGGGGAAATTGAGAATCTTTTACCGACTGACCAGCGGTTCCAGGTGTTGCTGACCACACGGGTGCAGAATCTGGCGGCGGGAGTGGATGATTTTCCATTGGAGCTGTTGAGCCAAGAAGCATCCCTAGAGCTGCTGCGACGGATTGTTGGAACTGCTCGCATTAATGCTGAATTGACGATTGCTGAGGCGCTATGTGAGCGGGTGGGGTATTTGCCGCTGGGGTTGGAACTGCTGGGATATTTTTTGAAGAATAAGCCAAGAATGTCGCTGGCGAAATTAGAGCAGCGGCTGGAGAAGAATCGGTTGAATGCCAAGGCGTTTAAACAAGCGCATCCGGGGATGACGGCAAAGCTGGGTGTGTATGAAGCGTTTGAGCTGAGCTGGAATGAGCTAAGCGAGGCGGGTCAGGAGCTGGCCTGTTGGTTGAGTTTGTTTGCATTGGCTCCTATACCGTGGGGGTTGGCTGCGGCCAATGTGGAAGAGAACGATCAGGATGACTGGGAGGATGTGCGGGATGATGAGCTGCTAAAGCTGAGTTTATTGCAGCGGCTGGAAGCGGGGACCTATCAACTGCATCAGCTGGTGCGGGAGTTTTTGTTGGCGAAGCTGGAGGAGCAGGAAGCAAAAGACGATCTGAAGGCAGACTATGGCCAGCTAATGGTTAGATTAGCCAAGGGTATTGGGCAAAGTGCCACGCTAGACACAATCCAGCAGTTGACTCCGGTGGTGGCCCACATTGCAGAGGTAATTAACCACTGGGCCGATTCCCTGGCCGATGAAGATTTTTTCCGGCCCTTTGGTGGTTTAACTATGTTTTACTATGCCCAGGGAATATACGATGTCGCGATCGGTTGGGCAGCACAAGCTACGATTGCCACTAGGGCAAGATTTGGTGAGGAGCATCCTTCCGTCGCCACCAGTGTCAACAATTTAGCGGGTCTATATGAATCGCAAGGTCGCTATGAGCAGGCCGAACCGCTCTATCAACAAGCCTTAGCGATGCGGAAAAAATTGCTGGGTGAGGAGCATCCTTCCGTCGCCACCAGTGTCAACAATTTAGCGGGTCTATATGAATCGCAAGGACGCTATGAGCAGGCCGAACCGCTCTATCAACAAGCCTTAGCGATGCTGAAAAAATTGCTGGGTGAGGAGCATCCTGACGTCGCCACC
>JBCCQQ010000039.1:0-58940 GCA_039024555.1 Cyanobacteria bacterium P01_D01_bin.156 | reverse complement strand
TTTTGATTTGCTTCATCAGACCGGACTCGCCCAATATATCCTCCGGGGTAGCGCAGTCTTCCAGCAGTTCGTCTAGTAAGTCATCAACGCGGTTCGGTTCTTTTTTCTTGCGGGCCATGGGGCGATCTCCTGATGTACATAGATGATAGATCGCTTACACAAAATTCTGTACAGTCCCTGTATGACATTCGGCATTGGGATCTTCATTGTCAGAAATTTTTCAGGACGCGTACGTTCACGACGACCACCCATACCTCTAGTGAGATTTTTCAGTTGCGTCCAAAACCATGGTGAAGTAACTAAAGTAGCCATATATGCTGGTAATGCTTCGCCCTCAATACACCTAAATGTTCTGTATTCAGGAGAGACATATTTACCAACTAAATTATCAGGACATCCTGCAATAGCTCCTTCCCAGCCCTTTACTTGACTGAGAACAATCGCGCCTTCATATAATCTATTAAAAGCTTTATACGTTGTTTGAGTAGCATCTAAAGTTTCTCTAAAAAACAGACCTCCACCAAAGCCTCGTACACCCACCTGCGGGTACTCATGACCAAAGATAACTTCTTGCCTATCTTCATCGAGTTGGAGAATTTGGTCTAATGTTCGATTTCTGTCGCTTGCGAGGTGCAGATGAAAACTGCTAACAAATGATTGCAAATGCTTTTGAGTTTGCGATCGCAACTCCCGCGCCTCTTCAACCTTGGCCGCCAACTCCTCAATCCGCGCCACAATACGAGGAATATCTGAAAATGATGTTGGAGATAGTTTCTTACTCCAAGCATCAAATTGAAAAGTCTTATTTTCAACGGAATCAAGAAACTGTCCAAGGATTTCTTGCAAAGTGAAATCGATACTAGGCATGGGAAGTGTGTGTAACAATTGCTTCCCCATATTCATAAATGTGCTACCTCTAGCTTCTGCCGCGAGTACATCTCTTCTGTCACGCAGCATGTGATAAACGAAAGCCGTATCACCAGATTTTTGTCTGCCATGAACGGCTGCTAAACCGCGTCCAATAGCATATTTTTGATCTGCCCAGTTCGTTCGCCCTGCTGTAGCACCACGAACACAAAATAATAAATCACCTTTGGTGGCAAATTTCTTGCCAGCCGTTGTCCACTGCACTGGTGTTGGATACTCATGCCCAAACTCAGTTGGACCATTTAGCAGTGGTTCTCCCTGAGGTTCTGATGAACAGTCTTGGCCATTGGGACTTTGCCCCATCTCAATGTGTGCAATATTTTTGAGAGCAATAAAGCTCTTATCGCTAGTGCGACATTTTTCATAAACCAAACGTCTCGCCGCTCTTAAAACTGGCGAAACGTACATCACACTGTTAGGGTTATCAACTTGAGACATCAGAGAAATATCTTATTTAGATTGATCAGTGTTTATACCTGAACTAATACATCTTTGATTTCACCTAAAATTTCTAAAATACGTTGTTCTTTTTGCAAAATCCCCTCTACTAGCTCCTCCGGTGGCCGATGTTCAAACGCCTCCTCACCATTAGGGTTCTTCTGATCCAAGTTAAACACTGGCCAGTAAACATCATCCCCCAGCTTTTGCTCTGTCTTCGCTAGCTCCTGCTGCTCTTTTTCCTCAGTTTTCGCCTGCTTCAGCTCCGCTTTCAGCGCCTTGATCTGTTTTTTAACCTCATTTTTCTTAACACCCTCTGTCTCCAGCGCAGACGTCAGGGCCTTTATCTCACTGTCCAGCTCCTTAATCGTCTTACCCCACGCTTTTACCCGTGCCAGCGCTGCCTTTGCCGTTTGCCAATGGGGGTCAGCCTTTGCCAGCGCTTCACCATGAGCCGTGACAAAATCATAGGTCCACGCCTGCTCATTCGCTTCCCGCTGCTCCCACCAGCCCACACAGTCATCAAACTCATTAATCTGAATCGGCTTAGTCTTCGTATAGTTCTTGCGCCCCTCCGGCAGCGGCAGCTCATAGTACCAAATCTTCTCCGTTGGCCCACTGCGATCAAAAAACAACAAGTTCGTCGGAATGCTCGTATACGGAGCAAACACCCCATTGGGCAACCGCACAATCGTATGCAAATTAAACTCTGTTAAAAGCTGCTTTTTAATCCGCGCACTCACCCCATCCCCAAACAAGGTGCCATTGGGTACTACCACCCCAGCCCGTCCCGCTGCCTGACCTTTCTTTGCCTTCCGCAACCGCCGCATAATCAACTGCAAAAACAGTAGTGCCGTCTCACTCGTCTGCTTATCATCCGGGAAGTTACCCTGAATCCCTTTTTCTTCTTCTCCACCAAAGGGCGGATTTGTCAAAATCACATCCACCCGATCGTTGTCCCCCAGCTCCGTCAGCTTATGCCGCAGGGAATTTCCTGGATCGATGTTCGGCGTTTCCAACCCATGCAACAACAAATTCATCTGCGCCAACAAATAGGGCAGCGACTTCGCCTCCCCACCCATCAGGCTTGCCGTTTGCAGCCGTTGCCGATCCTCCACCGTCTGGCACTGTTCGCTCAGATACTTAAACACCTCCACCAAAAAGCCACCCGTACCACAGGCCGGATCGAGTATCACTTCCCCCAACTTTGGTGCCAGCACCTTCACCATAAACTGCACCACCGGACGGGGCGTATAAAACTCTCCCGAGTCCCCCGCCGCATCTCGCATTTCCTTCAGCATCGACTCATACAGTCGGCTCAGCGTATGAATCTCTTCCGACGACTGAAACTGAATCTCATTGATCTTGTTGATCACATCCCGCAGCAAATAGCCGCTCTCCATCCGATTCGAGACGCCTTTAAAGATTGTTGCGATTACATCCCGCCGATCCCGACCATCATCCCCCTGAAGCGCCCTTAGATAAGCAAATAAACCAGCACCACGGGTTTCTCCACCCGGCAGGGTGACCTCATCCTGATTGATAAACTGCATCAAACTTGGCCCCGTCATCGCCTTGGCATGTTCTACGGCCCAGTCCCGCCAGCGATAGGGTGGCTGAAGGGCTGCCTTAACAGACTTACCCTCCAGCAATGCCTCTGTTTCCCGCAGTCGCTCAATGTCATCAAAAAACTTCAGAAACATGATCCAGGTGATCATGGGTAAGCGGTCCAGATCCCCATTTAGCCCCTTATCCTTTCGCATAATGTCGCGGCAAGATTTCAAAATACTGCCCAACTGCTGCGCTGTGGTCAATGGAGCTTTACTTTTTGGGGCGCGCTTCGCCATAAAATCAACACTGTAAAATTATCGTCAGTACAGATTAACTGATTAGTCTGATGCCTGAGCCTGTGTTTGTCCAAATGCAATGAATTGCAATGCCTGAGCCTTTTCCAATCATTGAAATTTCCGCGAATACCGATCAGGATCAAGAACCCATGGGTACCAAACAAAAGTTTTGGCTCAGGCATCCTGACTTAGGCCAGTGCCTATTTAAAGTGGCCCGCCCCAAAACTGGCGAAGATTGGTCAGAAAAAATCGCGGCTGAACTGTGTGATTTATTAGGGCTACCCCACGCCCGCTACGAGTTAGCAACCTGGCAAGACTATCCTGGGATCGTCTCACCTACCTTTCTACCTAAAAACACCACACTACTTCACGGCAATGATATTCTGGCGGGCCTAGTATCTAGCTACCCCAAGGATATGGACTACAAACAGTCACAGCACACACTCACCAATGTCATCAATGCTCTTTCTTCCGAGGGACTACGCCTACCTCTTGATTGGAATCCCCCTGATGGCATTACCAGCCCAGTTAGTGTCTTTGCCGGATACCTACTTCTGGATGCCTGGATTGGCAATGGTGACAGACACCATGAAAATTGGGGCTTTGTTCTGCAACTCCCCCAAGGTATTCCCCATCTAGCGCCCACCTATGACCACGCATCTTGTCTCGGCAGAGAATTACAAGACATAAAACGAGAACGTCGCCTACAAAATAAAACTGTTACTAACTACGCCAAAAAATCTCGTTCAGCCTTTTACGCGAACGTTAATGATAGAAAAACAATCACCACATTCGATACATTTACAAAGATTGCGACAAAGTATCCTAAATCAGCGGCAATATGGTTGAATCATCTAGCACAGATTACCCATACTGAAGTTAACGCTTGCCTCAGCCGTATACCTAATCATCGAATATCACCTGCGGCATTAGAATTCACCGAGCAAATGCTCAGTTTTAATCAAACCCGACTGCTCAACTTACAGGAGGAACTCAGTTGAAAACCCTGTTTCTTACATGGCAAGATCCTGACTCCCGCGCCTGGTTTCCAGTCGGCCAGCTTACTCAGAAAGACGGGCACTATCATTTTGTCTACTTACAAGGAGCATTAGACGCCCGCCAAAAGGCCAATTTTCAGCCCATCTATACATTTCCAGACTTTTACCACGCATACACCTCTGTTGAGCTATTTCCCCTATTTGCCAATCGTCTTTTACGAGCATCGCGTCCCGAGTTTCCTGACTTTGTAGAATGGCTGAATATTCCTGAACATAAGGATGATCCCCTTGCCTTACTAGCCCGTAGCGGCGGTAAGCGCCAAACCGATAATTTTGAGGTCTTTCCAAAGCCGGAACGTACTGACGATGGGGCTTACCACATTCATTTCTTTACTCACGGACTGCGTCACTTTCCTGAAACCGACCAGCAGCATGTCAATACATTAAAAGCTGGGGAGCAGCTACTCATTACCCACGATATTCAGAATGCTTTCGATTCTCGTGCGCTTATTTTACGAACACAAGATCAGTATCGTGTTGGGTACTGCCCACGCTATCTGGCGCAGGATTTTTTCAAATTAGTGAGTCGTTTTCCTACCCAGGTCAATGTCACGGTAGAGCGAGTTAATCCTGCTCCAACGCCGCTCCAGTTTCGGTTGCTCTGTAATCTAACGGCAACTTGGTCAGACGATTTTGAACCCTTTTCAGGGCCTATCTATCAACCTATTGAACCAATGCCAGTTACCAGCTAGCCGATTTTAGGCCGCATACAGCAGTGACTGTAGCTGTGTAACTGCCCCCAGCAACTTTTCTGGCCCACCAAAATACTCCGAAATCTCCACCACATTGCCATATTCCGAAATTGGCGGCACTTTCAGCACATCTGGAAACGCAAACTGCTCCGTGCCATGCTCCGCATACTTTTCTAGCAGGGCTTCCAAAATAGCCCGAGCTTCCGCCCCATAGATATCAAAGAAGTCCTGTTTTTCTTTACGTAGCTTCTCCGCCCGCTGCCGCCGCGTCAGCAATGGACTGTCAAATGCTATATGACACAGTAAATCTAGCGGGTCCGTATCCGGCTGATTCGTCGCTTCCTTCAGTTCCTCAATATCAATGCCCTTATCCTGCAGCATGTTCACAATACCCTGCCGTTGGTTCGGGTCTGCCCACTGCTGCCGCACCTCCACATCCGACGGATACAACGCCCGTAGCTCATCACTGGTGTAGTCAATCAGCTTCACCAGCTTTAGCTTATGTTCCTCCGCATCTAGCTCATATACCATTTCCTTAACGATGCGGCCCTCTCCACCATCGACGTAATACTTCCGGGGCATAGTACTGGTGTCGTCGTCTTTGATTTCCTCCAGTGGGTCAATGGGCTCCGGGTCTGGTTTACGCTTTTCCACTACCCGCACCGAGTCAGGACGTAGCCGACCCACTTCATCCATTTCCTCCTCCGTCAGCAGGTCCGGCTCCCCATCAAAGTTATCATCCCGAAACAGCCGGGTGGCACTGCCCGTATAGTCAATGATGCTAAAAAACAGCTTGCCGTAGTCTTCTCGCACCCGCGTGCCCCGGCCAATGATCTGTTTAAACTCCGTCATGGAGTTGATCACTCGCATCAGCACTACATTTTTACAGGTGGGAATATCCACCCCTGTCGTCAGCATCTTCGAAGTGGTCAAAATCACAGGCGCATCCGTTTCCACATCCTGACAGGTGCTCAAATGCCCTCGCCCAATACTACCCTCTTTGGACGTGACTCGACAGATATAGTCTGGGTACTTTTTCACCAGGTCACTGTTCAGCTTCGATAGCTCCAACAACATATCCGCCGCATGTTCCTCATCTACACAAAACACAAGCGTCTTCGCCATGCGGTCAGTACTCTGCAAATGTTCCGTTAAGTGTTTTGCAATTGTTTCCGTCCGCTTTTTCAACACAATCGCTCGGTCAAAATCTTTTGTCTGAAACTCTCCTTCTGGGATATTACGACCATACTTTTCCCGTTCCGCCTCACTGGGGTCATACCCCTGTTGATCCCAGCTGCTAATCACCCGATGCACCCGATATGGTGCGAGAAATCCATCTTCAATGCCTTGTTTCAGAGAATAGGTATACAGCGGATTTCCAAAGTACTGATAGGAATCCACATTGTCATCTCGTCTGGGTGTAGCTGTCAGCCCCAATTGATAGGCCGGGTGAAAATACTCTAAAATCGTGCGCCAGCTACTATCATTGCGGGCACTACCCCGATGACACTCATCTACAATGATCAAGTCAAAGAAGTCCGGTGCATATTCCTTGTAAAGCCCCGGTCTCCGCTCATCCTCTGCCAAAGACTGGTAAATGGCAAAGTACATCTCTCGACCCTGGTTAATTTCTCCACCTTCCAACTTCCAACGAGCATCACCAAAGGGCGTAAACGTTTTATCCTTCGGATCGTCCACCAACACATTTCGATCCGCCAAAAACAAAATCTTTGGTCGTCGATATTCTCCATCCCGATTCCAACGACTGTTCCACAGCTTCCAACAAATCTGAAACGCCGTAATCGTCTTACCAGTCCCCGTTGCCATGGTCAGCAACATACGTTTCTGACCTGTCAATATCGCCAGCACCACTCGGTTAATGGCAATTTCCTGATAATAACGGGGCGTTCGACCACTGGCTAGATTAAAGGGGGACAGCAACATCTCTGCTATCTGCTCGTCCTCAATGCCCTGGTGAGTACACAGTCTGGCCCACAGTTCCTCTGGGCTGGGAAATGTATCGAGTTGGTTTACCTGGCCTGTGGTGTAATCATGTTCCAGAATGTCATGACCATTGGTGGCATAGGCAAACTTAAGCCCCAGAATTTCCGCATATTCCTTGGCCTGTTGGAAACCAGCAAGTGCCGTGGCTTTCTCTGGTTTGGCTTCCACCACCGCAATTGGAAAATCACGGGTGTAGCGCAAAATATAATCCGCCCGCTTTTTCTTCCGACGACGGCTACCCTGATCCGTCAATACAATCCGCCCATCGGTAAACGTGCGTTGCTCTGCAATCGAGTGGGGTTCACGCTCCCAACCTGCTGCCCGTAGCTTTGGCAATACATACTGTCTACAGGTATCAGCTTCACTCATGCTCGAGACGATCTCAAAATTCTAGACGGAGAGCAAAATAACGACTAAACCATCTGCTATCAAAGCCCTTCTCTATAGTTCACCCACAAACCAACTAAAACTGATAGTTTTTTAGTGGAAATTTCAAAATTTATTATGTGCTACACGCTGGATACCGTATGTTTGTTTCAAACCAGGTCCAATCAATTCGGCTAAAATAAGCGCAGCATATCCCTAGGCTAATGCAATGGTTGCCTTGCCGTCTCTATCTTTCGATACCCAAGCCCTCAAACGCTGGAGCGTGGACGAATACCATCGCATGGCAGAGACCGGGCTATTGGCAGAGTGCGATCGCACAGAACTTCTGGCAGGACAAATCATCCTCATGATTGCCAAAGGCACACCCCACGTTACCGCCCTACGCCTGTTAGCAACCGCATTAGACAAAGCATTAGATAATCAACCATTCTTCGTTAGCACCCAAGACCCCATCCATCTAGATAGCTACTCAGAGCCCGAACCTGACCTGGTTATCGTCAAAGGCGACTTTCTTGACTACGCCGCCCATCACCCCACACCACAAGATATTTGTCTAATCGTCGAAGTTGCCGATTCCACACTAAAGCAAGACTGCGAAATCAAAGACAAACTCTACGCCCAGGCTGGGATTCGTGACTACTGGGTCTTAGACCTACCAAATCGACAGCTCCACATTTTTCGAACCCCCACATCGACAGGGTATAGCAGCCACCTAATCCTCAAAGAGGA
The DNA here is from genome assembly GCA_039024555.1 of Cyanobacteria bacterium P01_D01_bin.156. Taxonomy (GTDB): domain Bacteria; phylum Cyanobacteriota; class Cyanobacteriia; order Phormidesmidales; family Phormidesmidaceae; genus Leptothoe. Next base: position 50,858 of record JBCCQQ010000039.1, on the reverse strand, counting down.
TCAACAAATCTCACCGCTGGCCTTTCCCAAAGTTGTTCTCGCTCTGAAAAGTTTACTGCCCCCTCATGTCTAAACTGTCAGTCGATAAAGCATTATCAACTGAATTATCATAGTGACTAGCCAGCTAACCAAGAAAACCATGGTTGTTACCCTACAGCGAGCAGACCGCATCGTGCTGACCAACATCAGCTGGGAACAATTTGAAAACCTGCTGGTAACCTTGGGTGACCAACGTGCCGCCCACCTTGCCTATGACAACGGCTCTCTAGAAATTATGATCCCATTACCAGAACATGAGCATTTCAAAGAAGTTCTGGGGGATGCCGTAAAAGATATTGCTGATGAGCTAGACCTTGATTATGAAAGCTATAGTTCAACCACCTGGCGTAAGCATGCCAGAATGGCAGGTGTTGAGCCAAATAATTGTTTTTATTTTCAGAATGAAGCTGTTGTTAGGGGCAGGTTTGATGTAGACCTTGGCCAGGGCGATCCGCCCCCCGATTTGGCATTAGAGATTGATTTAACCAGTAAATCTCTCAATCGATTTCTAATTTATGCGCGCTTAGACGTGCCAGAAATTTGGTGTTACGACCAAGGAGAACTAAAGATTTATCATCTGCAATCGGGTGATTATGTGACCGCAGAAACAAGCCTCGCTTTACCTAATTTGCCTGTCAAACAGCTACCGCAAATTATTGAAAACCATCGTAGCCAAGGGCGTCGCGCCATTCGCCAAGCCATCAGGCGATGGGTCAGAGAACAAAAAGCATAAGTTTTTTGACACAATAAAGCCCCGATAGTACTCAACCATCGGGGCTTAGACATTGTTCAGTAAGCGATTAACGCTTAGCCAGCTTCTTCTTGGGCATCTTACGCAAACGAATGGACTCGGGTGTAACCTCCACCATTTCATCAGAGGCAATGTATTCTAGCGCTCGCTCTAGACCCATCTCTTGGGGAGTCTGTAGCTGAACAAGTTCATCACCACTAGCTGCCCGGTGGTTGGTTAGCTGCTTTGCCTTACAGATATTCAGCTCTAGATCCTGAGGACGATTATTCTCACCCACAATCATGCCCTTATACACCTTGGTACCAGGCTCAATGAAGAAGATGCCGCGATCCTCAGCATTTTTCATAGCGTAGAACGTAGACACACCTTCCTCAAAGGAAATCAGCACACCGTTACGGCGAGCAGACACATCACCAGACATCGGGCGATAATCAAGGAAGCTGTGGTTCATAATGCCTTCGCCGCGAGTCTGACGCATAAACTCACCACGGAAACCAATCAGGCCACGGGCCGGTACTACAAACTCCAGCTGGGCGCGACCATTGCCGTCCACCATCATGTCCTGCATTTCGCCACGGCGCTGACCTAGACGCTCCATACAGCCACCCACAGCATCTTCAGGCACATCCATCACCAGTTGCTCGTAGGGCTCACAGGGTTGGCCGTTGACTTCACGGAAGATTACCTGAGGCTGAGATACTTGGAACTCATAGCCCTCACGGCGCATTGTTTCAATCAAAATACCGAGGTGGAGTTCACCACGACCAGATACACCAAAGCGGTCGGGGGAGTCGGTTTCTTCCACGCGCAGAGCCACATTGGTTTCCAATTCGCGCATTAAGCGATCGCGAATCTGACGAGAGGTAACAAACTTACCTTCCTTACCCGCAAAAGGAGAATCATTTACCGCAAAGGTCATCTGCAGTGTGGGCTCATCTACTTTAATCAAAGGCAGCGCCTGGGGGTTCTCGGGAGACGTCAGGGTTTCACCAATATTGGCATCAGCAAAACCGGCCACTGCCACAATGTTGCCTGCGGTCGCTTCTTCAATTTCTGTGCGCTGGAGGCCCTCAAAACCCATCAGCTTCGAAATCTTGGATTTGACGATTTTGCCGTCTTCTTTAACTAGGGCAATCTGCTCACCAGCGCGGATAGTACCGTTGTGAACCTTACCAATGACGATGCGGCCTAGATACTCAGAGTAAGCCAGGGTAGTAACCTGTAACTGTAGGGGCTTTTCAGAATCGCCTACCGGAGGGGGGACATGGTGCAAAATTCCTTCAAATAAGGGCTGCATATCCTTATTTTCGTCTTCCAGTTCACTCTTGGCATAGCCCGATAGACCAGAGGCAAACAAGTAAGGAAAGTCGCACTGGTCATCATCAGCACCCAGTTCAATAAACAGATCTAACACCTTATCGACTGCACCCATAGGTTCTGCCCGAGGGCGGTCAATCTTGTTAACGACTACGATGGGACGTAGACCTTTCTCTAGTGCCTTTTTTAATACAAAACGAGTCTGGGGCATCGGTCCTTCGTTGGCATCCACAATCAGGATGCAGCCATCTACCATGCCGAGCACTCGCTCCACCTCGCCGCCAAAGTCGGCGTGGCCAGGGGTGTCAATAATATTAATCAGCGTGTCTTTGTAGTGAACCGCCGTATTCTTAGAAAGAATGGTAATCCCCCGTTCACGCTCCAAATCATTGGAGTCCATGACACAGGTGGGAACTTCCTCACCTTCCCGGAAAATACCGGACTGCTGAAGTAGAGAATCGACTAGGGTAGTTTTACCATGGTCAACGTGGGCGATGATTGCAACGTTACGGATGGGAAGGCTCATTAGGTTGGAACTTCCAGAACTAGCGGTGTGATGTTTCGTAAAAAACCTTAACAATTGTAGCTTACATAGCTGACATCCCAATCAAAAGGAATCGAGATTCGTAAGGTACAGGGCAATATGCATAAGCCATGGAGAATGGGCAACCCCTCTATTGAGTTGGCAAGTTCTCCGTTACAAAGTTCCTGATCTCAGGAAAGTATTAACACTCTCATCAAGAAATATTCAAGAGTTTGCCCACTTGGCGAGCAAGGCAATGGACAGTTCGCTGCAATCCTCACCTTTCAGTTCGGTTCTGCCCACTACGGGAACATAAACTGCTTTGTTAAATTGTCATTACAGCGGCAAAGACGCCAACAGCCGCTACCAGCCACGTTTCGAGTGAGGTCATTATGGCTAACCAGTCTAACAACAGCACAAATTCTGGATTTATGGGTGGAACTGCTGTTCAAGGCAATACTTTGATGCAGTACGTTCAGTCCATGGAACCTGAAACCATTGCTCAACTGTCACGTCCTGTTTCCGGCGACGTCATGCAGGCAATGGAGCACAACATTATCGGTATGTTGGGCGGTCTTCCTTCTGAAGGGTTTGATGTATCGGTCACCACCAGCCGTGAGAATCTTGGGCGTTTGTTGGCATCGGCCATGATGGGCGGCTACTTTCTAAAGGGGGCTGAACAACGCCTAGAAATGGAAAAGTCAGTCCTAGGTGGTTTCGAAGAGCTTAACGCTGAGTAATTCTGAATTTAATTGACTCTGGTGTGCTCTACCATGGCAGGATTGCAATGTTGATAGGTGCGATCGCTGGTGGCCAAGAAGCACATTGTGCAAGATAGCGCAGACAGTAAATATGCTTCAAAGCAGATGCTTACTTATAAAGTATCTGCTTTGAGTGTTGATAAGGTCTTAGATTTAACAGCCTTAGCCCCTACCCTCCGCCAAACACTACTTAACTGGTATGCAGAACAGGGGCGAGACTTACCCTGGCGTCGCAGCCGAGATCCATACGCTATATGGATTTCAGAAATTATGCTGCAGCAAACCCAGGTAAAAACGGTACTGCCCTATTACCTAAATTGGTTAAAAACCTTCCCAACGGTAGAAGACCTCGCTACAGCCCGACAGCAAACCGTACTAAAGGCTTGGGCAGGGTTAGGGTACTATGCCCGCGCCCGTAATCTACATAAAACCGCCCAGCTGATTGTGGAGCGTCACAGTGGAGTATTTCCAGCAGATTTTGCAGCTGCGATCGCACTGCCTGGCATTGGTCGCACAACTGCTGGGGGCATCCTCAGTGCCGCTTACAACCTCCCTACAGCAATTCTCGATGGTAATGTAAAGCGAGTGCTGGCGCGTCTGGTGGCCTTGCCCAAACCGACCGCAAAAGCCATGAACGAGCTGTGGCAATTATCCGAACAGATTTTGGATCCGCAACAGCCGCGGGACTTTAATCAGGCCATCATGGATCTCGGTGCTACCGTATGCACTCGACATCGTCCCTCGTGCCTACTGTGCCCATGGCAAAATCATTGCATCGCCTACCGTCAAAATCTACAGTCTGAACTACCCATGACCGAATCCCGCGCTCCTCTGCCCCACAAGCAAATTGGCGTTGCCGTTATTTATGACAATGACGGTCGTATCCTCATTGATCGTCGTAAACAAGAAGGTTTACTCGGTGGGCTATGGGAGTTTCCAGGGGGCAAAATTGAGCCTAACGAAACGGCTGAAGAATGCGTTCAGAGAGAAATCAAGGAAGAACTCGGAATTGAAATTGAAGTTAATGATCGGTTAACTACGGTTAACCACACCTATAGCCACTTCAAAGTCACACTGAATGTATTCAACTGCACCCACCTGAACGGTGAACCTCAAACTATTGAATGTGATGAAGTAAAATGGGTCACCCTAGATGAAATCGATGACTACCCATTTCCAAAAGCTAACAGTCAAATTATTGAAGCCATTAAATCTCATCAGTAACTAGCACAATTAAAGATTCAGAGAAAGACTGATCAGAGTACCTACGGGTCGTAAAAACACTATGACAAGCATCTGCTGGGCAAACTAAATGCAGATTCCAAGATCTTGCCCCGATCCAATATGCCGTTGCCTCGCCTACTTATCGCTCAGAAGATACACAGCATCGTAATCGCTCTTTTTTTCACGGGTGTCGGGCTATCTATAGTCAGCTTTGAGGGAACGCGCCGATGGGAAACAACTCGTATGCAAGCTGAAATCACTCGGCGTTCAAGCTTAATATCCATCGCACTGCAACGTAGCATTGAACAGCATGTCGGTTTTCTAGATTCGATCGACAATTTTTATAAACAATCACCCTACTTTACTCAAGATGACTTTCAACTCTTTTTCTCAAATGAGCTACAAAGTCAACGAGCAATTGTCACATTTGGATGGGCATCCAAAGTCGAAGTTGATCAACGGCAGCAATTTAGAATATCAGAGCTACGCCCCCCCGATTTCGAAAAAGACTCCACAAACACTTCAGAATCAACAGACACGTACTACACCTACTTTCCTCTAAAATACCTTGCAAAAACTCGTCAACCTACAGCCCTTCAGATTGGCGTCGATTTAGCTAGCTTACCCATATTGGAAAATGCCATCCAACAGGCTGGTGACAACAACTACATTGTTGCTGCACCATCTCTAAAAAATACGGCAAAAAGCCATTTTCACGATCACCGAAATTTATTAATCTTCATACCAGCCTATCACTCTAGTGGAGCGTCAAAGCTAAAAATTAGGATTGACCCAGTTATTCAGTGAGTCGTGAATCGCATTCTTGATAAGGTCTAGCGGTAGTAAAGGCGATTCTCATCGATCCCAAATCTCAGTCTTGACGCTCCACTAGTCGTCGTACTATCACTTCGCCAAAAAGTCAGGCTACGTTCAGAGGTGTCTTCGTCATTGAGCTTTCCCTTTTTGATTGGCTCCGTGACTCCCTCGATGACTTGAATGATGGAGGCATCGATATTTATATCAAAGATGAAAAACTGTTGAATGAAGTCTTACATGCCCATAAAAAACATCATGAATATCACAACCACTATATAGATGATTTTCCTAAAGACATAGATTCAATCGTAGAGAATACACGAATTCATGCAAAAACCAGTGTAAATATGGCCAATAATGAGTGGTCCATATTCTTTATCCCTAATCAAAAGTTCTTCGCAAATCAACGAACTTGGACATCTCCCATCGTCTTAGTAGCTGGCTTAGGAATAACTTTTCTACTGGCACTTTATGTCCAACAACAAATTGAGCAAACTCAGAAACATAAAATATGGGCGCAACAACTGGCCGCTAGACATCAGGCCTTAGAGACGGCAATGGTTGCCCTAAAGGCAAGTCAGGCTCAAGCTATCCAAAATGAAAAGCTCTCTTCTCTGGGAAAAATGATGGCAGGTATTGCCCATGAAATCAACAACCCAGTCTCTTTTATCCATGGCAATTTAGAACATGTACACAACTACGTTGATGAATTAGTTAGCATCTTGTCGTACATCAAAACCCAAGAAAGCGATGTATGGAATCAACTAAAGCTAGATCATGAAGAAACAGATTTCATCATTCAAGATCTTCCTAAGGCTATTACATCTATGTCTTTAGGAACAGAACGTATTACCAACATTATTTTAGCCTTACGCAATTTCTCTCGCCTCGATGAAGCAGAGAAAAAGAGGGCAGATATCATCAGTGGACTAGACAGTACGCTGATGATTTTAAATCATCGCCTCAAAGCGACTCACAATAGACCTGCTATCAAGGTTCAGAAAAACTATGAGCAGATACCAATGCTTGAATGTTATCCAGGTCAATTAAATCAAGTATTTATGAACTTGATGAGTAATGCTATTGATGCATTACAAGAGGCATGGGAGGAGGGAAAATGGTCAGATACAAATTCTCATTACTCTTCACCAACGCTCCAGATTGTTACAAAGCAATGCACGAATAAATCGTCAATCCTCATTGAAATCCTGGACAATGGGCTAGGTATTCCTGAAACAATTCGTTCTCAAATTTTTGATCCGTTTTTTACCACCAAACAGGTAGGGGAGGGCACTGGCTTGGGGCTCTCTATTAGTCGACAAGTCGTTGTCGAAAAGCATCAAGGGGATTTAACCGTTGATTCTAAAGTGGGTGAATATACAGCGTTCTATATTCAGTTACCCCTTCATCTCACAGGGGACTCAAAAAAGAGCTAAAGAATAAGAAAGAGCCCCAAAGATGCATCTCCAGGGCTCAGAATCAGGGTGCATCTACCAATCCAACATGCGTGATTCACACGGCCATATCCGGAGTTGTGCAAGGACTTCACCAAGACTTCAAACAATATCGACTGTCATCCGGGTATTTCGGTTAATGTCTCTAGCTTGTCTTCCAGGGCGGATACTCGCTGTTGCAGTTCAATAATCAAGATAGCCAGGGTATCAAACTGATCGTCAAACGATGGTTCGGCTGGAACAGGAGGTATATGGTTCCCGGCACTACGATTGTTGTTAGTTCTAGATAACTGTGACTGCAAACGGGTGACTTGGGATTGTAGAGATCGCACCTGTGATTCCAGCCGATTTAACCTTGGATCAACTAGGGATGGTGAAGCTTCTACGGGCCTGAACCAAAGACTCACCACTACCATCAGAACCACACAAAACCATATCAAAGGCTTTAGAAGAGATTGAATCATGCTTCTCAAGATTGCTGAGGGTCAGGCTGCAAAACCATAGTTGTGAATCATAAAAATAATCATGACAATGCTAGCGCAATTGAGAGTTTGCCTTCGCACAAAGCAACCAAAACCGCCCAAAATGTAGTCAACAAGGAATAATGGAGTCAGTCAGGTTTACCTGATATGAGACACTATTCGTTCTGCCCCCATGAGATACCTTGTCGCTGCTTTCCTAGATCGCACTCAGGCTGAAGAAGCCTATTCCCGGTTAGAGTCTAGCAATTTTGCAATGGAAGATATTGCCATTCTGGGTAACGGATATAAGACGACGGATGAATTTGGCTTACAAACCCCTAAGGAAGCAGCTTGGTCCCAGGTAAAACGCATGGCTACCTGGCTCGTACCCTTTGGTTTTGGAGGTGGCGTGGTATTCGACACAATTACCGGACTGCAAACCTTTGAATGGACCGGCACCCTAGGCAATCAAATTTTGGGAGGCATCCTTGGCGCTGGTTCGGGTCTAATGGGTAGCTTCTTTATTGGGGGTGGTCCTGCACTGCTGTTTAACAATAATGAAACGCCCTATCGAGATCGCATCGCATCAGGAGAATACTTGGTGGTAGTCAACGGTGGCGAAAGCATTATTACCCAAGCCGCACGCATCATCCAGGCTCTAGAACCAGATGCCATTGAAGCTGGGTAGGCCAAACCTGACAAACACACAAAATAAAATCCTGGTCTAAAATACGACTAAGTCGGAATCATTCTGAGATTAATCACATTCATTTTTTAGTTCCCACCCTAAGACGTTTATGGCTACTACCAGCATCGCTGCAAATCCATTCCTAATTGGTCAGGGTTTACCCCCCTTCGATCAGTTCCAACCTGACCAAGTGGAAGCTGCTGTCACCGAGCTCATTCGTGACCTGACAACAGCCCTAGAATCCTTAGAAAAGGAGATGGCACCTACTTGGCAAGGCTTAGCAGAACCCATCACCAAAATTAGTGAGCGTCTAGGCTGGACTTGGGGTGTCCTAGGCCATCTTATGGGTGTGCAAAATAGCTCCGAGCTCCGAGCGGCTTATGAAGCCGTGCAACCACCACTGGTCCAGTTTGCTACCCGCCTGAGCCAGAGCAAAGCGTTCTACAACGGTTTTAAGGAACTAGCGAAAGACACCAGCCTCACGCCAGCACAACGTCGCATTGTGGAAGCGGCCATTCGTGACGCAGAACTTTCTGGTGTGGGTCTAGAAGGCGATGCAAAGGCAAAATTTAACGAAATTCAGCAGCAACTGGCGGAGCTATCCACCCAGTTTTCAAACCATGTGTTGGATGCCACTAAAGCATTCAGCCTTACTCTGAAAACTGCAGATGAAATTGCCGGTTTGCCACCGAGTTTGTTAGGCCTAGCTGCCCAAGCTGCTCGGGATGCAGGGGATGAAGCTGCAACCGCAGAAGCAGGTCCCTGGCGCATTACATTAGATATTCCTAGCTATGGTCCCTTTCTCAAGCATAGTCAGCGACGCGATCTCCGAGAAAAACTGTATCGGGCATATATCAGTCGCGCCTCCGAAGGGGATCTAAACAACACCCCACTGATTGATAAAACACTGACACTTCGAAAACAGCAGGCCAATCTTCTAGGCTTTGATACCTATGCTGAATTGAGCATTGCTCGCAAAATGGCTCCTTCTGTAGATGCCGTGGAGTCTTTGATGGAGGAATTGCGCAGTGCCAGCTATGACGCTGCAGTCAAGGAGCTAGAAGATCTAAAAGCCTTTGCTCAAAAGCAAAATGCTGCTGAGGCGAATGAACTGAAGCAGTGGGACATTCCTTTCTGGGCTGAGCGGATGCGGGAAACGGAGTTTGATCTAAATGATGAGGAACTCCGGCCTTATTTTCCTCTACCCCAGGTGCTCAACGGGTTATTTGAGCTAGCCCACCGGCTGTTTGGTGTAACCATTACTGCTGCAGATGGTCAGGCTCCAGTGTGGCACGAGACCGTACGTTACTTTGCCATTCAGGATAGTAACGACAATCCGGTAGCCTACTTTTACTTAGATCCTTATAGCCGCCCTGCAGAAAAACGCGGCGGCGCATGGATGGATGAGTGCATTGTGCGAGCCCATACACAGCCAGATCAGCCAGTACGGTTACCGGTCGCTTACCTGGTGTGCAATCAGTCTCCTCCGGTAGATGGGAAACCCAGTTTAATGACTTTCCGCGAAGTGGAAACGTTGTTCCATGAGTTTGGCCACGGTCTCCAGCACATGCTTACCCAAGTGGACTATCCAGGAGCTGCTGGCATCAACAATGTGGAATGGGATGCGGTGGAGCTACCCAGCCAGTTTATGGAGAACTGGTGCTATGACCGTAGCACTTTGTTCAAAATGGCTCGCCACTATGAGACCGGTGCCCCTTTACCCGAAGCGGACTACCAAAAGTTATTAGCAGCGCGCAACTTTATGACGGGCAGCGCCATTTTACGCCAGGTAAACTTTGGCTGGCTCGATATCGAGTTGCATTCTCGCTATCAGCCTGATGGCAGCGAAACCATTTGGGATGTGCGAGATCGTCTGGCGCAAAAAACTACGGTGCTGCCTCCACTCCCAGAAAATGCATTCCTGTGCAGCTTTGGCCACATTTTTGCTGGTGGCTATGCAGCTGGGTATTACAGCTACTTCTGGGCCGAGGTGCTAAGCGCTGATGCCTTTGCCGCTTTTGAGGAAGTGGGTACTGAAAATGAAGCTGCCGTTCAGGAAACGGGACAGCGCTTCCGAGATACAGTACTTGCCCTAGGGGGTAGTCAGCATCCAATGGATGTGTTCCAAGCCTTTCGTGGGCGGGAGCCTAGTACGGAAGCATTACTCAGACATCGTGGGTTAAAGGTGGCCTAGGGGTGAGGCAATCGGCAGCGGGGAATAGGTTTGAAGATGAGACTGTTCCAAAATAGAGAAATTTTCTAACGCCAATTTTTATTCCCCAGCGCATTGCCCTCTCCCTCAAGAAATTTGCACTATTTCCTTCAACTAAGATCCATTCCGCCACTAGACTATAGGCAACTGGCTCGGGCATACCTTCCTTGACGGATACTGAACAGGCTACTAGCACTGCATCATTTTCGCGCAGGGAACTGCGTGAACTGGTGCGATCGCAACTCCAAGCCCTCCTGGAGCAAAACAATTATCCAGGTGCCAAAGCACTGCTGGTGCCAGTACAGCCTGCCGATATTGCAGAAGCGATAGAGGGTCTTCCAGATACCATGCAGGCCCTGGCATTTCGGTTACTATCCAAAAGTGAAGCCATTGAGGTCTACGAAAACCTCGACTCCAGCATTCAGCAAACCCTAATTGAAGATTTTAAGCGCCAGGACGTCATCGACATTGTCGACAAAATGTCCCCAGACGATCGCGCCAAGCTCTTCGATGAACTTCCTGCCAAAGTAGTCCGACAATTGCTCCAACAGCTCAGCGCCCAAGAACGAGAATCCACCGCCCTCTTACTAGGATATGAAGCGGGTACCGCTGGGCGGGCCATGACCCCCGAGTACATTGCCTTAAAAGAAAACTGGACTATTGAGCAGGCACTGAAACATATCCGCAAACTGGCCAGCGTTAGCGAGACCGTCTATTACTTGTATGTAACTGACCATGCCCGCCGTCTCACTGGCATTTTGTCCCTACGGATTTTGGTGACTAGTCAACCAGAAAAAACCATTGGCGAACTCATGACCCGCGAGGTGGTGTCCGTCCAAACGGGCATAGACCAGGAGGAAGTCGCCCGCTTGATCCAGCGCTATGACTTTTTGGCAGTGCCGGTGGTAGATACCGAAGAACGTCTGGTGGGGATTATCACTGTGGACGATGTTCTCGACATCCTAGAAGAAGAAACCACTAAGGATATCTATGCCCTTGGTGGAGTGCAATCAGGCGGTGATAACTACTTTCAAACCAACCTACTCACAGTAGCTCGCAAGCGAGTGGTATGGCTATCAGTATTGCTAGTGGCTAACACCATAACCGCAGCGGTGATCAAAAGCCAAGAAAGCCTGATCCAACAGGTGGCGGTGCTGGCATCTTTTATCCCATTGCTGATTGGTACCGGTGGTAATGTAGGCGCTCAATCATCCACAGTGGTCATTCGCGGCCTTAATACCGACGAGCTTAAGCTTAGAGATGCCTTTCAGGTAATCCGTCGAGAAGCGATTGCTGGAGCCTTCTTAGGGCTAATGCTGGGCCTAGTGGTTACGGGGGTGGCCTATCTCGCTCCTGACATTAGCTTGGGGGTAGCTCTTTCTGTGGGATGCAGTTTGGTTGCGATCGCTATCTTGGCCTCTAGCGCAGGAGCAGCTCTACCTATACTCTTTCAGAGTCTGGGATTCGACCCAGCTCTGATGTCGGCCCCCTTTATCACCACAGTTGTAGACGTGTTTGGCGTGCTGATTTATTTAAATTTGGCACGGAGAGTTTTACAAATTTAATCTGATATCCCTGATATATATAGGAAGCAACAAAGCTGTATCCGACCGAACTTCAACCGATCCCGACCAAGTGTCCTAAATAAATTAGGATATAGATAGTGACGAGCGACACAGCGAGCCACTATAGTTCTCTGAAACCCATCCTAATCACTGCAGCTAGTCCCCTCTGCTACGACCATAACCGAGACGTTAGCCCGTGCTAAAAGACTTTAGGCAAGGTTTAAAGAATGACCTCATTGCAGGTCTTCTAGTAATTATCCCGCTAGCTACAACCATTTGGTTGACTATTACCGTAGCTAGCTGGGTTATTCGTGCCCTGACCCGATTTCCCAAGCAATTAAATCCCTTCGTGGATCTTCATCCCGCTCTCGTTGCTTTGTTTAACCTGGGTGTTGGTTTTGCAGTGCCGCTGTTATCGATTCTATTGATCGGTCTCATGGCTCGCAATATTGCCGGTCGCTGGTTGCTGGATGTCGGGGAACGAATTCTACAGTCCATCCCTTTGGCAGGCTCTGTTTATAAAACTCTCAAGCAGCTCCTAGAAACGGTTCTAAAGGATACAAAAAGCAAATTTAGCCGTGTGGTCTTGGTGGAATATCCTCGTCGTGGCATTTGGGCCATTGCTTTTGTGACTAGCTCAGCCACGTCCATGACTCCTGACACCAACATGCTCAGTGTGTTTGTGCCGACCACACCCAATCCCACCAGCGGTTGGTATGCAGTGGTACCTGAAACCGATGTGGTTAACCTCAGCATTTCCATTGAAGAGGCATTTAAGGTTCTATTGTCAGGTGGTATTGTCGGTCCTAATCTGGCCGAAGCATTGGTAGACGAGGAAGATTCCCATACACCTGAGCTATCTTCTGAAGATCAAGCAGAAACTGCTAACGAACTATCGAGTACTAAACCAGTTGAATCTCCAGAAACCAGGGTTGAACTGGTCAATATCGATCAACCAGGATAGACAGACTGCTCTTCTACACTGGCTGATAAGATAGCTGAGCTAGATCATCCACCTCAATAACCATGCAATCCCGTCGCATTGCGCGTGAGTTGGCGCTCCTGGGCATGAGCCAGCTGAACGACGACCCTAAGCCAAATCAAAACAAATCTGCTCCCTCTGTGGATGCTCTTTTAACAGGAGCAATTCGTGCACTAACGAACGAAATCAAAGAATCCTTAGAAGCGGCATCTACAGAATTAGCCCGTGGCGACCGACATCTACTCAACAGTGAAACTCGCTCCGGGGACTTAAGTAGTGCCCAAACAACGGTGAAAGAAGCCATAGAACAGGTAAAAACAGCCATTAATCGATTGGGGGCAGCGGCAGAACTCCCAGAATTTGTGCAGTTAGCAGGGCGTCAGGATGTCCAGGACTACGCCCTGCGTATTGTGACTCAGCTCAATAAACACCGGGACACCATTGACCAGCAACTCGATGGAGCAATGGTGGGTTGGAATTTGAAGCGGTTAGCTCGTATCGATCGCGATATTTTGCGAATTGCTGTAACTGAAATCTTATATTTAGCGGTAGATAAACGGATTGCCATTGATGAAGCTATCGAAATCGCCAAACGATACAGTGATGAAGATGGCTATCGATTTATCAATGGGGTGATGCGTCGAGTGACGGATCAGATTGAGGGCAAAACCAAACAAGCCTCAGTTGACTCCACTGATAATCAGAACTCTGCATGATCGGAAAATCGTCTCTGAATAATTGACGGTATGCGCTGCCCCGTTAGAAAGTTTGCACCCTTAGGTGTAACGCATTCCTCACAGTTTTCTCTCAACTCTCTTACTGCCCATTCCCTATGTCTTCTTTTAACTGGTTTCGCCGTAGCCATAATGAATCCTCAGATGGAGAGGATGCACAATCTGCCGAGAACCCAGCTGCGGAATCCACCGTTGAAGAATCTGCTACAGCAGAAAGCGATTCCCCTGCCAGCGCTGAAGACTACCTTGCGTGGGCGAAAGCGGCCTATCAAAATATTCAACAACAGCAGTCTGAACCTGAAGAACCTGTTTCGGAAGCGGTCGCTGAAGAACCTGTTTCGGAGACTCTGGAAACCCATGCAACTGAACCTAGCACTTCGGACAAGACTGAAACGATAGCAGAGACCCCAGCGCCGCAGGAAGCAATTGTTACTGATCCGGTCGAAGAAGCTGCTGCTGAAGAAACACCAGAAACAGAAGATGCGGCTTCAGTAGCTGCTCCTTTTTGGGCAAAAGCAGCCGAAGCGGAACGTGAAGCACGTCTAGCTAAACTCAAAGAAACAGCTATTACAGAGCCAGAACCTGAGCCAGAAGAAGAATTAGAACCCGAGCCCGCGCTGGAAATGCCAGCCGTTGATTTAGACGAGGCCTTTCTCTGGTCAGCCGAAGTCCTTGCATCTCAAGGGCGACGTCCAGATGACATTTCTGTCGAAGAAATCACCTGGCTAAATCAGCTCCGCCAAGGACTGGGCAAAACCCGCCGAGGCTTGGTAAATCAGCTGAAGTCAGTGGTGGGGCAAGGGCCGCTGAATGAAGAGGCGATTTATGAAATTGAGGCATTGCTACTCCAGGCTGATGTCGGCGTAGAAGCCACCGACGTGATTATCAATGCCCTGCAGGAAAAAATGCGGGAAGCCACATTACCACCAGAAGCCGCTATTCGCTACCTCAAGAAAATTCTCAGGGATATGCTAGATAGCCCTCTAGATGGCGATCATAATCTCCTTTTTGTACCTGAGGCAGAAACCCTCAATATTTGGTTGATGGTGGGCGTCAACGGGGCGGGAAAAACCACCACCATTGGTAAGCTCACCCACATTGCTCAAAAGTCTGGCTATAACTGTTTGATTGCGGCAGCGGATACATTTCGTGCAGCAGCCGTGGAACAAGTGAAAGTCTGGGGAGCCCGCAGCGGTGTGGAGGTGATTGCTAACCCCGGAGCCAATACGGACCCTGCAGCGGTGGTATTTGATGCGATCGCAGCTGCAAAATCCCGCAATACGGAATTACTACTGGTAGACACCGCAGGCCGACTACAAAATAAGAAAAATCTGATGGACGAATTAACTAAGATTCGTCGCATCGTAGATAAGAAAGCGCCAGATTCCAAGATAGAAGCCCTGCTAGTGCTAGATTCCACCCTGGGTCAGAACGGAGTACGTCAGGCCCAGGTCTTTTCAGAAGCCGCTAACCTTAGCGGTGTTGTACTCACCAAGCTCGATGGTACGGCCAAGGGTGGTGTCGCCCTCGCCGTCGTACAACAGCTGGGATTACCCATTCGGTTTATTGGCGCGGGAGAGGGTATCGAAGATCTAAGACCGTTCTCCAGCTACGAATTTGTCGAAGCCCTATTAGACGGATAACCCCGTAATCCGAGATGTTGGGTGTCGTGCCTTATGATTTGGGATGTTGGTTTTCGTGACACAACCGCAACCGATGGAAAACGTTGGTGATGGGGATGTAAATGCCGGTTTATTTCTTTTGGGGTGCCGATGAATTTCGGATGAAAAAAGCGGTGCGATCGCTCTGTGATCGCCACGTTAATCCTGACTGGTCTAGCTTTAACTACGAGCAAATCTTACCAGAACAGCCGGATGCCATTACGCAGGGATTAAATCAGGCCATGACCCCACCCTTTGGCATGGGTAAGCGGGTGGTGTGGCTAGTGGATACCCCCGTGTGCCAGCGCTGTTCTGCCGATGTACTCGCTGAACTAGAGCGCACACTACCCAACATTCCTGATAGCTCAATTCTGTTATTGACCAGCAGTAATAAGCCCGACGGTCGCCTCAAATCCACAAAACTCCTCAAGAAGTACGCCGATACCCGAGAATTTGACACAATTCCTCCCTGGAAAACAGACCAAATCGAGCACCAGGTCTATCAAGTTGCTAAGGAAGTGGGTCTACAGCTCACACCAGCCGCAGCCGCCTTGCTGGGAGAGGCCGTCGGTGCTGATACCCGGCGTTTATACAATGAGCTAGAAAAACTTAAAACCTACTGGGTCGAACCTAAGGAAGCGCTGCCCCCAGAAGCCGTGAATGCATTGGTAGCAACCAGCACCCAAAGCAGTTTGCAGCTGGCAGGGGCTTTGCGTCAGGGCCAAACCGACCGCGCCCTCACGCTGATTACGGAACTATTAGAGCGTAATGAACCAGCCCTGCGGATTGTGGCAACTCTGGTAGGGCAGTTTCGCACCTGGCTATGGGTCAAACTCATGACCGACGCTGGCGAACGGGATAATCGCACCATTGCCCAGGCTGCTGATGTGGGCAACCCAAAGCGAATTTACTTTCTCCAAAAGGATGTGCGCAATCTATCTGCATTACAGTTACAAAACGCCCTGAAACTGTTGCTCGCCTTGGAATATGAACTTAAGCAAGGAGCCCCTGAAACCATTACACTCCATACAAAAGTCATGGAACTGGCACATTGTTTTAGGCCAATTTAAGGGAGACTCTGCCGTTTTTGCCATTTCTGAGGCAAAATTATTCAGGTTTTACTAGGGGTATTGCCATGATGCTTTTTCATCGCTCTAGCAGACGCTACCATCGCACCTGGTTACTTGGAGCCACGCTCCTGGCGAGTGTCTGGTTACCGATTTCCAGCCTTTGGCAAAGTAGTCATGCCCAAAACTTTACTGAGCAGGAAATTAGCAACTACGCCACAGCTGTACTCGCTATTGAGGAAGTTCGCATTACAGCGTACGAAGAGATTGCCGATTTAATGACTATTGCTAACGAAGATGTCACTCGTCACGATCTCCGCTGTATCAATGTAGATGGCTTGAAAACACTCCCGAGAGCAGTGCGATCTCAAGTACGCCGTTTGCTGGTTGATTACTGTAATGATGCCAAGGAAATTGTGGAAGATACGGGTTTAACCCCAGAGATGTTTAACGTCATCACCCAAAACCATCGCGAGAATGAGGAGCTAGCTCAGCAGATACAATTAGAGTTAGCAAAACTTCGGTAAGGAAAGTGCGCTAGGCTAGAGGGTCTATTTAGTTCGCTAGTGAGGGCGCATTTATGGCGCCGGATAAGTATCCAATTCTCGCCAGTGTAATATTGCACACAGCTTCATTAGTCAGCACTAGCCGGTCCATTCTTTAGCCGATCCCTTTCCCATGCAATTTATCGATCAAGCAGAAGTCAACGTTCAAGGTGGGGACGGTGGCGATGGTCTCGTAGCTTTTCGCCGTGAAAAGTATGTACCAACCGGCGGCCCCTCCGGTGGTAACGGCGGTCCTGGGGGCTCAGTAGTACTGCAAGCCGTCACCAACTTGCAAACATTGCTGGACTTCCGCTACGCTCACCGATTTCGTGCTCCCCATGGCGAACGAGGGGGGCCTAAAAATATGACCGGAGCCACCGGGAAAGACCTGATTGTAGAAGTCCCCTGCGGCACCATGGTCTACGATGCTGACACGGATGAGCTGTTGGGGGATTTGGTAGCCGAAAACCAAACCCTGTGTGTGGCAGAAGGGGGCAAAGGGGGTCTGGGAAATAAGCATTTTTTAAGCAATCGCAACCGAGCACCGGAAGCTTGTTTGCCTGGGTTACCCGGAGAAGAACGCCGCATTCGGCTAGAACTGAAGCTACTGGCTGAGGTAGGAATTATCGGGTTACCCAACGCCGGTAAGTCCACATTGATTTCAGCCCTGTCAGCGGCTAAACCCAAAGTGGCCGACTATCCGTTTACCACACTGGTACCCAATCTTGGTGTAGTCCGCCGACCTACCGGGGACGGCACTGTATTCGCCGACATTCCGGGATTAATTGAAGGAGCTCACGCTGGTGCCGGTCTGGGCCATGAATTCCTGCGCCACATCGAGCGCACCCGCCTACTGCTGCACGTTATTGACATCACCACCCTGGACCCCATCGAGCACTACCACACCATTCAGCAGGAACTGGTGGCCTATGGGCACGGTTTAGCAGATCGGCCTCAGCTATTAGCACTCAACAAGGTTGATGCGGTGCCGGAAGATGAGCTGGAGGTAGTCACTGAAGAGTTGATGGCAAGGAGTGGATGCGATCGCATCTTTGGTATTTCCGCCGTCAGCCGCCAGGGTCTAGACGAACTGCTCCAGGTAATTTGGGATTTGCTGGACGAAACCAAGCCCAAAGAAGAGATTCTCGAACCCGAGCCATTTCCCAACCTGGTACCGTCAGAAATGGCCCCAACCCAGTGGACCTAGGAAGGCTGCTTCACCAAAATACAGCCTGCTGCTGCGATAAAGCCAATAGCCGCTACCAGCAAAGCTTGACCATCGCTCAGGCTAGTGCCAAAACTACCCAGTAGGCTCATGGCCATAGCCCCACCACTAAAATACAGACCGGTTCCTAAACCTGCTTTGGTAGGCGGCACCATGGAGAGGGCATAGGGCAAAGTCCCATTACCAATCAGACTAAAGGCAATGCCAATGGCGATCGCAACAAACATGGCAATCCCCGATGTTGCCATGACGTTTGTAATACCTGTGGCTGCCACCATTCCCCCTAAGCCTAGAAGCATCGCGACACGATTTCCCAACCGTGTGGCCAGCTGGCCACAGGGCAGCGCACTCACTGCCACGGTCAAAAATAGCGCCGCCATCATTAGCTTGGGCTGGCTAAATCCTGTTGCCGCTACTGCCGTTGGAAAGCTTGTTAATAAAAGGCGTAAACCCAACGCAACCCCAGCCCCTGTCCCCACAATCCATGGCAAATTTGCCCAGGGCATTCGGGCGTTAGCCCCCGTAGAGGATGGTGACGTGGAAACGGTTTGATTGGGATGCACCTGGCGTAGCACCAGTGCCGCCAGTAGCAGCACTGTTGTGCCAATGGAAAATGCTGCCAGCGCACCCATACCCAAAATAAAGTCACTGGCCAGGGGGGCCATGGCTCCGGTGACCCCACCAACCATGGTCAAAACACTTGCTGCTTGGGGTAGATCGGCCTCAAAAGCATAGCGACCTAAGAGAGAGAGCGCAGGACTGCGAAACACAGTCATCGCCAAGGCCCACGTCACTAGTATGACGGGTAGCAGGGACTTCACCGATGAACCCACCAAAAACACCAGGGGAATGCCCAAGAAGCACACTGCCGCCAAAATCAGACCCAGAGCGATTTGAGGAAATCGACTCCCAACCCAGTGCTGACGCTGGTCGGAAAAGCTCCCCATCAAGGGTTCCATCACCGCACCCATCGCGTTTTCAACGATTAGCAGCGTCGTTGCTAATGCCGCTGAAAAGCCCAAGGTGACCAGCAAATCTTCAAGGTATAGGTTGTAAATAACCCAGGTAAGTGCGATCGCACCTTGTACTGACGCCAGCCCCAGCACCTGAAGCCACAGAACCCGTCGTCCCACCACCGAACCACTCATAGATCTTACAAAAACACACATCAGCCACTTATCAGTCATACAACTGCTTTGGACATTGATGAGCACAGTCTTAGATGTTCTTCACCATTGGCGGAGTCCGTCAGCACATTGTCAGGACCTCACTACTCAATAACGGTAGCCGGTTGACTAAGCCCAGAAACGTAATAATCGCCACCAGTACCCATCACTGCAGAGCGATAAAGGAACATTACCAATTTTCTACCGAGGTACTTTATAGCGTTGCGGTATGCAAAATCTTTGCGATCGCTCATTTACAACGCTTTGGCCACTCCAACTGTGGAGCAGCAACGGTCAATACATTGCAACTAAGGGCGGCTCATTTGTAAATCCAGCAGCGCTGCAGCTTCCCGTGGACTTACCAAACTATTGGCACAAAGAATCCCCGATGCCGCCACTGCCGGTACACCAATTCCTGGTAGGGTGCTATCTCCTACTCGATAAAGTCCTTGGATAGGCGTCTTACAGCCAGGAAAAAGTCCCTGACCCGCAGCAATGGCAGGACCATAAGTTCCTTGATGACGACGCAGAAATCGCTGGTGGGTAAGGGGGCTGCCAATGAGTTTAAGGGTGATGCGATCGCAAATATCTGGAATTACCTTTTGTAAGGCCCGTATCAGCGGTTGCACCTTTGCCTCTTTGTTTTCTGAGTAATTTTGATCACGCCGCCAACCTTGCCAGGGCTCCAGGGTATAGGCATGAACCACGTGATGCCCATCGGGGGCCAGGGTGGGGTCGAGCACCGACGGAATGGAAATCATACAGGTATTCCCAGGGGTAGTAACGTCCTGCTCCGTATCGTGAACCACCACATGATGAATAGTGAGATCGTCCAAGCCATCAGCTCGAATGCCCAGATGCAAATGCATAAAGCTATCCACAGCAGGTGTCTCTAAAGCCTGCTGACGATAGCTATTCGGTAAGTCTTCCGCATCCAGCAAATGGTTACACGTGTCCCAAAGGGTGGCATTAGAAATAACCGTATCCGCCTGAATTCGCTCTCCACCCTTTAACATCACACCATTCACAGTGCCACCGTCTAACCAAATCTTATCCACATGGGTACCCAGACGCAGCTGTCCTCCCCAGCGTTCAAGACCACTCACCAAAGCATCTACAATCGCACCACTGCCACCGATGGGATAGTCAATTACCGACTCGGCCCGCTCCCCAAACATAAACGCCATTTCCGGGGCAACGGTTTGGTGGGCCTTCATCCCAGACAGCAAAAAACATTCTAAGTCGATCAATCGACGCAGCCATGGGTCTTGCACCGTTTCATCAACAAAATCCCCCATGGAGCGGCCCAGCCCTCGTAACTGAGGCAGCAGCTGTACCATCGCTTTCGGAAATCGCTGTAGCAGTAGCGGAAACAGCCAACCATCCGCCCGCAGTGCCAGAGTAGAAATAGACCCTAGGGGACGATAGATCGCTAACATCTTTGCCGTCAGGGCCTTAAGCTCGGCAGCTGCTTGGGGGCTAAACTCCGCTAGAGAGGCCTGATAGCGAGCAGCATCACCGTAGACAGCCAAGGTGCGGTCAGGAAAGTGATAATGCCCCAGGGGATCATAGGGCACTGCTTCAATGGATTCTCCGAGGGCTGCCAATACCTCCCGTAGAGGGTTACAGGACGATGGATCTGCCAAACCGCAATAAAATGACGGGCCTGAATCAAAGGTAAACCCCTGACGCTGAAACGCATGGGCAGCACCACCAGGCAGCGTATGGCTTTCGCATACGAGCACCCGCCGACCGTAGCGAGCTAATAAACCTGCGGCTACCAAGCCACCAATGCCGCTACCAATGACGACAACGTCGTAGGAGTCCATGTATTTGCGCTCTGAATTGGTCTGTATGGCTTTATTTATCGAATCAACGCATCTTCAATGGCTGGCAAATACTCACGCACCGCCACTTCTTCTTCAGGTTGAATCTCCTGCAAACGATTAATGCGCCAACGGGCAGAGCGTTCTAGCTCTTGAGCTTCCTGCAATAGCTGCAAATATTCATCATTGGTGTCTGGCTGATTACCAATTTGCCCCAAACGGCGGTCGATAGCTGCCTTTTCGCGCTCTAAATGATCATTGGTAGCCTGGATCTGGGCAGCAGCACCGCCAGATTTCACCACAGCATACACATTCATCAATCGCTGATACTTGCTTAGATAAGTGGAATCAATATCCTTGACCACCGGATTACTGAGAACATCCCCTGAGGTAGCCCGACGTTTCCGTCGCTGCCACCACTGCAAAATAACAGGGATGGACGTCTCGCTAATGAGGCTTTTTTCAGAAAGCAGATGCATAGCTACAAACCTAAATGGATGAACCAGATGTGTGCACAGTCCCTTAGAAAATCAGTACTACCAGTTTTAGAAAAACGCTGCCCGAAAAAGGCAACTGACTAGAACGCTCTATCTTCCCAACCAGCAATGCGAAAATTTGCAGTTTCTCAAATTTTCTAGGACTTCCCTAAGGGGTAATATTTAATACTAAAGCGTTATTGGCACAGCGTTTTTCTAAACTACGGACGTCTTCATGAATGTTTGCGTGCCGCAGTTTAGAACATTAACTCCCTCTTTCTAAGGAAGATAGTTCAATCTCTACCTTTGTTATTTGGCACAATGCTCAAAGCTATTTTCTTTGGTTTTCACGGTGTCATCATCAATGATGACGATATCCATCCCAAGCTCATCGCTGAACTATTACTGGCCGAGAACCTACGGTTTGATCCAAATGAATATAAGGAGGTGTGCCTAGGCGGTAGCGATCGCGCTCGGCTTACGACAATCCTGCAACAGCGAGGTCGCTTTGTTCAAGATAGCTACCTCAACAATTTACTGTTGAAAAAATCCCAGGGATATCAGGCATGGATTCAGGAGAAAAACACATTAGCACTCTACCCAGGTCTTGAGGATTTACTCTACCGTATCCGTACCAAGCAATACACGGCAGCTATTGTGACCGGTGCCCAGCGAGCTGACGTAGAACTGGTGCTAGATGCCACAAAACTGACGGATCAATTTTCCCTCATCGTCTCTGCTAGCGATATGCCAGTAGCAGCGAGCAAGCCAGCCCCTGATAGCTATCTAGCCGCTATTGATCAGCTAAATCGTAAATATCCCACACTGGCCCTTACTCCACAAAACTGTTTAGCCATCGAAGCATCCTTTGCTGGTATCGCGGCAGCAAAAGCAGCTGGCATTCCAGTAGTAGGGGTCGCTCAGGTTTATCCTTATCACATGATCCAGCGCTGTGCTATTTGGGCCGTAGATTACCTAAACGAAATTGATTTTGACTGGATTGCACCCAACTTTGATCCCGATATAAATCCTGCTCCTCTAAGTGCTTAACTTTTCTATCAAGAGAAGAGATTTTTCACTAGGAAACTATTTTTGAGTTCAAGGATCATCGGCAAGGTTCCTTGCTTTCTATACCTAGCTGCTTACATTCATAAGAGTAAACACATGTAAGATCTCAGGAAATCAAGTCAAAAATCTAGAAATCTCTGCAGAATAACAACTTTTTAGAGAGATTTTTATCAAGGAGAGTGATGAAAAATAGTTTGCTTGGCCGTCCCTCAAGCCAGCGTTAAATAAAATGCCTTAATCTTATGGACATCACGCTGATGAGCAGACAGGCTTCTACCTGAGAACATACCTACAAGGTTTCACCAAACAAAGTTATTTACAATGAACTCACTCTGTACTGGATAGATTCCCAAAACCTTTAGAGCAGAACTAACCTAGATTTTCACAGTACACAATACGCCGCATTAGAAAATTTTTCCCTCCAGGCTATTCCTAGATCGTCTCTCAATTGCATAAGCCAACCAAAAGTGCAGGCAGCAAAACCCTATTTTTTCACATCAATACCTTTCTCTGACTCAGGTCGTGCTATTCCTAAATTAGGATGTCTTGAGGGAAAAAATGACCATAGACCATGCAAGTCTGACCTTAATTTGGATTGTCCTGCCTTTATTTGTAGGCTTTAGCATTTATCTACTACCCAAGTTAGATCGGATTCTGGCCATTGCTATTTCCTTGCTTTCCCTAGCCTATGGTCTATGGCATGTGCTAAATCCAGAGCCTTTAAATCTACAGCTATTAGATAATTTTGGCGTTAGCCTGCTCATTGACGATTTAAGCGGATTCTTTATTCTCACAAATGCCATCGTCACCGCAGCCGTTATCCTCTACTGCTGGCAAAGCGACAAAAGCGCATTTTTCTATACTCAAGCCATTATTCTGCACGGCAGTGTTAACGCTGTATTTGTCAGTTCAGATCTCATTAGCGTTTATGTAGCTTTAGAAGTTATTAGTATCGCTGTATTCTTGTTGGTTTCCTATCCTCGTACCGAACGTTCGATCTGGATAGGGTTGCGTTATCTGTTCATCAGTAATACAGCCATGCTGTTTTACCTGATTGGTGCAGTACTGGTATACCAATCTAGTAACTCATTTGCGTTTGAGGGACTGGAAAAAGCTCCCTCAGAAGCCATTGCTCTTATTTTTCTAGGTCTTTTGAGTAAAGGCGGCATATTTGTTTCGGGGTTATGGTTACCGCTAACTCATTCAGAATCCGAAACGCCTATCTCTGCTCTGTTATCGGGTGTGGTGGTTAAAACTGGAGTTTATCCATTAGTGCGATTTGCCCTCATGGTGCCTGAGGTTGATCCGATTGTGCGGTTCTTTGGTGTGAGTACGGCGCTACTGGGCGTTAGCTACGCTGTTTTTGCCAAAGATAGTAAGCGTATTTTGGCCTTTCATACCATTTCGCAGCTGGGGTTTATCCTGGCAGCACCGGTTGTCGGTGGCTTTTATGCCCTTACCCACGGTTTAGTGAAATCTGCCCTGTTTCTGATTGCGGGCAATTTACCCAGCCGTGATATCAAGGTTCTAAAAGAAAAGGCAATACCCATGTCGGTTTGGGTAGCGCTTGCGATCGCAAGCTTTTCTATTTCAGGATTTCCACTTCTTGCCGGTTTTGGCGCCAAGGTTCTCACTTCAAAGAACCTAGTTCCGTGGCAAGTCATCGGTATGAATATTGCAGCCTTGGGCACTGCCATCTCATTTGCAAAGTTTATCTTCTTGCCCTACAGCTCTGAACTACCCACAGACAACCTCAAAAAGGGCTTCTGGTCATCTGTTGCGATTCTATTGAGTGGGTTAGTCCTGGCCAACAGCTTTTACTATGAGGCCTATACTCTAAAAAATATCATTAAGCCTCTGATCACTATCGCAGCAGGTTGGTTAGCTTATCACCTGATTTTTCAAAAAATATCGCTCAAAATATCCCGCATACCAGAACAATTTGATCATCTAATTGGCGTTATGAGTTTGATGTTAACCTTCCTCTTCTGGATGGTATGGGCTTAACCCCAAAGGCTTTGAACTATCAAACTACGTAACCTAAATATTTAGTCTGCTGTGTAGATTCACCATTATTACCGAAGCAAGCTTTTCATGCCGTATATGTATCAAGGTGGTACTGGTACATGGCATGTCTAGCTTCTTACAAGCAGCTAAAGATGGTGACATCAAAGCTCTTGAGACCATGATGAACAAGTCATTTCATCCCAAAGGGGTAAATGTACGTGTTAGCAATACTGGTTCTATCCTAAAAGTCATCCTCAGCACCTCTGAAGGAGCTGAACCAGATCGAAAAATTGCAAAGCTCATCAGAAATGGGCTTAGAAAGATTAATCCCCAAGGATTTAAAGCTGTATTCGTCAAAGCTCAAAGCGCAAAACAGACACTATGGTCTGCCCAATGGAAACTTACCCACCACAAAAATCCCAAAGCAGCTAATATTCCGGCTTCACACACACCACAGCAAAGACAAAAACTGCAGCGTGAGCTTCAGCAAAAGACAGTTCATCAACACCACAACTCTGACCAAACCAAAGCTAGTACGACAACTCTAACGCCGCAACACATCGAGTCAACGCTTGCCCTTACCAATACAGCGGTCAAGAAACGTCAAACCTACTATAAAGGCGAAACAGACGCTATCAGTCTACATCCCACAAAGCCAAGGCAAAAATCAAAGCGTGTCTCCTACAAAACAATCTCCAGCCAACAACGCAATCATTTTTTGCACATAAGTTTTGGATTAACTCTTCTGGCTGTAAGTGGTATAACATTCTGGAATTTACTCAGAAGAAATAACATTATAGTCTCTACAAAGACTCCGGTATTACCAGCTTCTGATGACACCACAGCGATATCTGACTTAGAAGAGAGTGATCCCTTTACTCTCCAGGAACAGACCATTCAGCCCGATACATCTAACCAAGCACCAACACTGCCGATTGACAATTCCTATCAGAGTGCGATTAAACAAGCACTAACCGCTGTTGATCAATCAAAAACAGCGACTAGCTACACCGATTGGAATGATGCAGCTAGTGCATGGAACAGAGCTGTTTCACTGATGCAGCTTGTTCCAAAATCAGATCAAAATTACGAAACGGCTCAGGAAAAGGCTCAAGAGTACTGGCGAAATTTTAGATACGCTCAAGAACAAAGCATTACACTACAGCCTAATATTGGCGCTAGTAAAATCAATATGCTCAGTAGACTTAATGACCTTGGCAAGGGGTTTGCCTTTGAAAATGCACCTCTGACCGACGGAACACCCAGACTCATTGGCAACTCTTCAGATGAGCTAGCTAACGTCGAGCTTTATGGTCTAACAGACACGTTAACCAAGGCAACTATGTCGATTGTGATTGGTAGAAAGCATGCGCTAGAAACATTAAACATTTACGGCGTAGGATTTCTTACCGAGCTTATCCCTGATTATGACTGGCAAGGTAAGCTTGCTAATACTGTTGCTATGCAGTTAAAGAGTAATGATCACGAAGAACGTGTATTAGTTGAGGATAATGTCATCTCAATCAAATTGACTAACGTTTCAGAAGGGTTCACATTTCTGGTATCAGTAGACCCTCAATAAGCAAACCTGTTGGGTATCCATGTGACACTCACGAAACCTATTGCTTCTGAGTCTAGTCCATGTAGTTAGACTGTAGCGTGATCGCATATATGCTGAATATCTCAGTAGGTGAAGGTCAATAACGTGTTAAAAGTTGCTTTAGCCACACTCACAATTATTGGATTTATTGCTCCTGGTTCTACACAAAGCCAAACGGTGGAACCTACTAATAGTAAACCTACAGCTGCTATATCAACTACAGATAGCGACATCCAATTAATACAGCATCGAGAAGAAATGCTGGTTCTGATTAATGAGGCTAGACAAGAACTCGGACTGGAAGCTTTATCCACTTCAACTCAATTAAATGATGCAGCCCAAAAGCACATTGAGGATGTGATTTTTCAAAATAATGGACTAGTAAGTCATACCGGTTCAGATGGTTCAAATGTGGCTGAACGAGTGGAGCGTGAGAATTATTTTTATCAGACCGTCGGTGAAAACATCGCGGCTGGAAGTGAATCAGCGGCTGGAACATTTGAACAGTGGATGAATAGTCAGGGCCATCGAGAGAATATGCTGAATCCTGATTTTTCTGAGGCTGGCATAGGCTACTTCAGCGATACTGGAACCAGCTATGGCCACTATTGGGTGCTTGTCTTGGGCCGCTCAATGAGTAGTCGTTGATTACGTCAGTCGTTAAACCTTGCTAGGTCCTTGGTTGGCGGGTGATTTACCGCTTACTGCTACCATGAAAGAAAAACCAGCTGTGTAGCCGATTTTGGGGAGTGGTTGATCATGCAAGTGGCAGTGACTGGGGCAACGGGATTTGTGGGATCGCGCCTGGTGCAGCGGCTTCAAGACGAGGGTCACCAAGTTAAGGTCTTAGCACGTAACCCTGAGCGGGCAAGAAAAGTATTCCCAAAATCTGCATTTCCAAAGGTTAATGTAGTTGGATACAATCCCCAGGAATCCGGTGACTGGCAAGCTGAGGTTTCCGGCTGTGACGGGGTGATTAACCTTGCGGGGGAGCCCATTTCCGAGCGTTGGACTTCTGAACGCAAGCAGGAAATTATGAACAGCCGTGTGATTGGCACAGAGAAGCTAGTGGAGGCCATTGGTAAAGCAGACGTCAAGCCTAAGGTACTGGTTAGTGCATCTGCAATTGGTTTTTACGGCACTAGCGAAACGGCTGAGTTTTACGAGACTAGTGAGCCAATTAAAGAGGATTTTTTAGCTCAGGTCTGTAAACGCTGGGAAGCTGCTGCAGATAAGGTGACTACCTACGGCACTCGGTTAGTCACTATTCGCATTGGTATTGTTCTAGGAATGGGGGGAGCGATCGCAAAAATGTTAACCCCTTTCCGGTTATATGCAGGTGGTCCCATCGGGAGTGGCAAGCAATGGTTTTCCTGGGTACACCGAGATGATTTGGTTAGCTTGTTTATCAAGGGCCTAACCGACGAAACCATGAAGGGAATTTATAACGGGACGGCTCCCCACCCTGTACGTATGACAGAGCTATGCGACACCCTAGGCAAAGTAATGAACCGTCCTTCATGGCTACCGGTACCTGATTTTGTAATTGAAACTCTACTGGGTGATGGCGCTGTTGTCGTTCTAGAAGGCCAAAAGGTGTTACCCGAGCGTACTCAGTCCACTGGTTTTTCCTATACCTATCCCAAGGTAGAGCCTGCTCTACGAGAAATCGTCGTCGAGTAGGGGAAGCGGCCGATGGCCCCTACTCGACGACCTGTGCGCCATGGCTGCGGGGGTCATCCGAAGAACCAGAGATTTCGACGGCAGAATCTACCTCCGATGTTGTTCCCTGCGCTTGGGCATAGGGCAGGATTTCTCCAGCCATTAGGGCCGTTAAATTACTTGCTAGGACAGCGCGTGGAATTTCACCAATGGCCGCACCGGCATCTTTGCCCTGGTCATCCAAAAATACAAAATGGGGAATGCCATCTACACGGTAGTGAAGCATTTCCGGGAGCCACTTGTTATTGTCCACATTCAGCATGACGAAGTTGACATCTTGCTGATACTCATTTTTTAGCTGCTGCAGATCTCCGGCCATAGCCTGACAGCTCGTGCACCAGTTGGCGTAGAACTCGACTAGCGTGGGTTTACCATTTGCGATCGCTTGGTCAAATGGTACTGCCACCTCTGCCATATCCGACAACGATGCTGACGGTGTACGGGTTTGCAGGCCCAGCACTACGGCCACACTCAGCACCACAGCTACCAAAATCACCACAAAATTTCTCACTTGCTGTGCCATACCAGCAGATTCAGTAGAATTAACCGACATAATAAAAAAGCGCCCACGGGCGTCCTTGCAGCCTTTTCCTTAGTCTAACGGAATGAAAAAGCGCGTTACTCTGACATTTCCAAAACAGACGGTGAATATGCCCATCACCTATCGGCTCGCCAAGGACTTTAATGTGGCCGCCAATATTATTCGTGCCCAAGTAGCCCCTAACCAAGTGGGCAAGGGTGTAATTGAGCTGTCTGGGGATATTGACCAACTAGACGAAGCCATCGAATGGATGCGCAACCAGGGCATTGGTGTATCGCTATCGAGTCGAGAAATTTTGATTGATGAGGAGCTATGTGTTCACTGTGGGCTGTGTACCGGTGTTTGTCCTACCGGAGCGCTACGGCTAGACCCAGAAAGTTTCAAGCTTGTATTTAACCGTGCCCAGTGCATTGTGTGCGAACAATGTATTCCCACCTGCCCAGTTCAGGCGATTTCTACCAATTTGTGAGGGCTACAATGAAAAAACTGCCCTGGCTTTCGGCACTACTGTTATTACTGGCCTACATGGGGTTTGGTGCTTTTTTACATGCTCGCCACAGCTCTGATCTCATGTGGTGGTTGGGTTTAGGTCATGCCGCTATCGAAGCTGCTTGCCTCACATTTTTGTGGAAACCGCTACGCAATTTTTTTCTACTAGGCTTTCAATCAGATTTAGGCTACACAATCATGGCACTAGTTATGGCATCCTTGGCAGTCGTGATTGTGTCATGGATACAGATTTTTGTTTATTTTCTCGTAATGCTAGCTGCGGCTTTGTTATTGCGGGTGGAGCTCCTAATTCGAGATATTAGTAACAGTTTTGCATTTATTGTCATTTTTGTTCTTTCAATAGGGGGTTTAGGGTTGAGTCGCTTAGCTACAGAACTTTCTATCTACAGCTTATAAAGCTAGACAACAATCTATCAAAAGACAATTATTTGTCAGCTGTTCATTTTCGAATGCCTAGATAGCCTGCTTTTTCTAGGAGAGTTTGTCCTTCGAAGGATAGTAGAAAGTTTGCGTAGGCTTCACCCGCTTGTTGCTCTAGACCACCATTCTGATTAATCACTACATAGAGCGTGTCACTCAGCTGACGAGGGTATTTTCCACTGCCCAGTTCTTCAAGATTCAACTTATTTCTTTGGGTTGGACATTGGGAAATAGGAACTGCCGGTTCTCTGTAGGGCACAACAACTTGCCCTGCAGCATTGACTAAAGATAAGACTTTCACCGCACATTGTGGCACTAGAACAGCCGCTGTATGTATGTAGACGCCCCCTGGAGTCATGGCTAATCGACTAATTCCCTCGGAAGGAGTGAGGAAAGTCTCAATATTATCACCATCAAAATTGGGGCGAGTATCTTCAAAGTCTTCATTGACCTCGCGATCTAAGCGGATAATCGGTAAATCGGGACCCTCAATCTGACGCCAGTTGCTAACTGTACCTTCTAGAATGGCATTGAGTTGGTCAGTTGTTAGTTGCGAGATCGGTAAATCCGGATGTACAGCAACAACATCAAAACTCTCGGCCACCGGAACTAATCGCATCTGTACCCCTTGAGCTTTTAGGTCTTCCATTAATGCATTAGAAGGCAAACGAGACGCTAACGAGAAAGCTACTTTACCTTCCACAAGCATTTCTAACCCTGCCTGGCTAGACGGCTCTTTGTCATCAGGCGGAATATACTGCAAACGGAATTCAGGTCTTGCTGTCTGGATTTCTAAATCTACCGAACCTCGAATAGGTGCCCAAGTTGTACTTCCTCCATAGTTAAAGATTCCTTCTGGCACTTGGGTTACCTGAGCAAAACTTACGGCATCAGATTCAGTCGTTGTCGTCACTGGCCGCACTGGTGGCTCGACCACTGGAGTGCTCGGTCGGAAAAACACCCACAGACCAGCACCTACAACCCCAACCATAGCCAGAGAGATGAATAGCTTATTCGCAGACAGCGACAACCTTGAGCCTTTTTGGATAGTTGTTTTTTCTGGCGGAGCTATAGTCTGGGCAAAAGGACTCATACCGGATGGACTGCTTTCTGCAGTTAGAGCATTTTGATTAATGTCGTAGAGGACAGCGTCCGCTGTAATATAGCGCTCACGTTCGTCCAGGGTCAGTAATCTATCTAAAATACGCATTAGCTTTTGGCTAATGGGCTGCTGTAAATACTGCTGCCATTGATTCACCCAGGTGTAGTTATGGTCCTGAAACAACTGATAAATGTTTTGCTGGGTTAATAGATGAAAACAAATTATCCCTAAGCTAAAGAGATCGCTAGCAGGGCTGACTCTGCCTTGCATTTGTTCAGGTGGTGCATAGCCTGGAGTACCCACCACCGTGCCACCCTGGCAGTTTGTTTCTGCCAAAAACTTGGCGACACCAAAGTCGATCAGAATCAGCTTGCGATCGCTCCGCATTATATTCTCTAGTTTTAGGTCCCGATGAATCACATTATGTTCGTGAACAAATCGGAGAATGGGCAACAGCTCCTGAAGGAATTCCCAAATCTTTGCTTCACTAAAGGCCCCCTGCTGCATTAACTCATGCTGTAGGTCGTATCCCTCAATAAATTCTTGTACTAGATATAGATAACGGCCATCTTCGAAATAAGCTAGCAGTTGAGGAATTTGAGGATGGTCACTCAGCTGGTCTAACCGTTCTGCTTCTTGCTCAAACAAACGCTGGGCCTCTTGCTCAGCATAGGCACTTTGACCTTGGTACACGAGCTGCTTAACAACACAGGGTTTCTGACGATTGTCCAGATCTTCTGCTAGATAAGTTTTACCAAACCCACCCTCACCAATTTGGCGCAAAATAATGAAGCGTCCCCTGAGCGCCAACGGCTTACCGCACTGTTGGCAGTAGCGGTAACTTGCAGGATTCTGGTCATAATCGCAGTTGAGGCAGTAGACCATAGCAGCAGTGAGTCCATTACACCACGTTCAAGTTGAAACCTGTAGCTTGCCCCACCGGAAAAACCCTAGTTCTGAACGTGGACAAGGGCTATCTAGATTTTTACAGACTTTGCACAGCTGCGGAAATAACTTAACCATCCTGCTCTAATGCAGCAGATCCCCCATACTAGAGATGCGCTCGTCCCCCCGTTTTCCTCATGCAGATTCATCGCATTAATGCCTGGTCAGATAACTATATTTTTCTACTCCAATCCGGGACCTCAGCTGCCGTCGTCGACCCTACGGAAGCAGCCCCTGTATTAAAAAAACTGGCAGACATAGGCGCTGAACTAACCGCTATTTTTAATACCCATCACCATGGAGACCATGTGGGCGGAAACCGTCAGCTGCTAGAAAAATACCCTGATGCAACCGTGTATGCCAGTGAGGCAGATCGAGGACGCATTCCAGGACAGCAGGTATTTTTAGAAGAGGGGGATACGGTTGAATTTTGCGATCGCACCGCCCAGATTTTCTTTGTTCCTGGCCACACCCGTGGGCACATCGCCTACTACTTTGCACCAGTAGAAGAGCATCAACCCGGCGAACTGTTTTGTGGCGATACCCTATTTGCCGGAGGTTGCGGTCGTCTATTTGAAGGCACTCCAGCTCAAATGGTGAACTCACTAAGTAAACTGCGTCAGCTGCCGGATAATACTCGCGTGTGGTGCGCTCACGAATATACCCTCAGCAATCTCAAATTTGCCGTCACCGTAGATGGGCAGAACCCTGACCTACAAAAGCGCTACCACCAAGTACAAACAGCTCGTAAAAAACAGGAAGCGACTGTACCCTCACTCCTTGGCATCGAGAAAAAAACCAATCCCTTTCTGCGCTGGGATCAGCCTGCAATAAAAACAGCAGCCAACATGCAGGAACCGGCCCGCGTCTTTGGCCGCATTCGCGGCATGAAAGACATGTTTTAAGTAGTAGCATTCAAAAACTATAGATGAGCTAAACTTTTCCCTGCATGTTGCAAAGTCATGAGTAACAATAAAACAACTACAAGCTAGGGCGATATAAAAATAAAGGCTCAAAGCTCCTCTGTATCGATGTTATTGCTAGCACCATGTCGCTAAGTACAGGTCAAAAGCCTCATAAAGTTAAAGTTTTTTTTTCCTATGCTCACGAAGATGAGTCTTTAAGGGACGAGCTAGCTAAGCATCTCACATTAATAGAAAGACAAGGCCATATTGCATCATGGCATGATCGCAAAATTACCGCAGGTAATGAATGGGCTGGTCAGATTGATGAACATCTAGAAGCAGCGAACATCATTCTCCTACTGATTAGTGCTGACTTTATTGCGTCGGACTATTGCTGGGATGTGGAAATGTACCGAGCAATGGAGCGATATGAAGCTGGTGAAGCAGTGGTAATTCCAATTATTTTGCGAGCTGTAACCTGGGATGCAGCACCTTTTGCGAAATTACAAGCATTACCTAAAGATGCAAAGCCAATAAGGTCTTGGGTAGATAAAGATGAAGCATTCAAAAATGTAACAGACGAAATTAAAACTATTGTTGAACAACTTTTATGTAAGGATGCTCCAATCCAAGAAACTAGCGCAGCTTTACAAGACTCTATTCACAACAGCAACTCTCTACAATCTAGACCCTATCCTATCAATGACTTGCCACAGACATTGATTCAATTAATTGGTAGAGATGCAGAAATTGAAGATTTACACAACGCACTACAAAGGCGTGATTCTCCATCTATTGTTGCACTAACAGGTATGCCAGGCGTTGGAAAGTCTGAGCTAGCTTTACAGTACGCAAAAGTTCATGGATATCAATATTTAGGGGGTATCTGTTGGGTCAATGCTCGTGAAGACGATGTTGCCGCACAGATCATACAATTTGCACAAAGTAGTCTGGGACTAACGCCACCACAGGAAGATAATCCAATTAGGCAGCTCAATTATTGCTGGCAAAATTGGCCTAGCGCTTCAGAGAAAGTTTTGATTGTCATAGATGACATCAGCTCATATGAAAATCAACTACAAACCTACTTAAGGGGTTTGCCTCAACGCTTTAAGGTTTTATTAACCTCACGTCAGCATCTTATATCTTCTCTAAAATCAATTTTGCTTAAGCCACTTACTATTGAGCAAGCAGTAGCTATTTTCAAAAATGCTTTACCAGAAGACAAAAGGTTAAAAGAAGAATCAAAAGCTTTAGAGGATTTATGTAATTGGTCCGGATGTTTACCACTAGCTCTTCAACTTATCCGGAATTATCTAGCATTAGATACATTTACATCAATTACTGAAATCTACGAGCAGCTACAAGCAAATTTTTTGGATACTACGAACTCAGAAGAGAATACTCTACAAGCAGCAAAAGCAGCCTTTGAGTTAAGTTGGGAACAGATAATACCTGAAGCGCAACATCTAGGATGTTTATTAAGCTTATTTGCACCCACAGCAATACCCTGGAGCCTTGTATCAGAGGTAGCAAAGGATGTTCAAACCATAAACAATATTGGAATAGCAAGGCTCAACCTTCTACGCACCTACTTACTACAGCAAGTTAATAGTGAGACTGTTCAGTTAAATAGTCTTCTACGAGAATTTTTTCGAAGCAAGGTACAGATTATTGGGAAAGAAACAGAGCTCCGTTCTAATATTTGCGAGGCTTTAGTGTCTGAAGCCTACTCAATGCCAGAAAACCCCTTAAAACAGGACCTAATAGCTTTTTCAAAAATTTACCTTCACATTGAAGAAGCAACTCATTATTTTCAATCATCATTAGCAGATGAGGATAAACTCACTCTGTTAAATAGCCTCATACACTACTACTGCGGTCAAAGTAGATATGCAAAAGGAAGAGATTGGGCTCAGAAGCAAGTAGCCTTGGCTGAAAGAAAATTTGGACACAGACACTTATACACGGTTCATGCATACAAAAATGCTGCATTAATTGATTTACTACAAGGTAGTACACATGATGCTCTAGACCTATTGATTAAAGCATTTGAAGTACAGAAACAACTTAGCGGCTTAGGTAGCATAGAACTTACATCTATTGAAATATTGATTGCGGTAGTAAATAGGAATTTAGGAAATTTAGATGTAGCTCAGCAATATGCTAACGCAGCACTCAACACAAGACGGCAATTTCTTGAAGAAACTGATCCTGATCTAGCGGAAGCTAGAATGACCCTAGCAACTATTCAGTTTCACAAAGACGAAAACTTAACGATAACTGAATCACTGGTATCCAAAGTTTTAGAAGTACGACGGCAAAATCTTCCAGCAAATCACCCTGATCTTCCCGAGACATTCGACTTGCTCGCGAAAATCTACGAAAAACAAGAGCGATACAAAGAGGCTGAATCCTTATATCTAGAAGCTAAAGAATTCAACGAACAAATACTTGGCGAATATCATTCACAAACTGCTTTCAGCTACAACAACTTGGCTAAAAATTATCAGATGCAAAATCGCTACATGGAAGCTAAAGAGCTATATAGTCAAGCCATAGAAATCTTTAAGAAAGCTGATATTTTGCCTGCAGCAGGTTGGTGTTTGAGGAACCTTGCCATGCTATATGCAGAAATGCAAGAATTAATTGTGGCTAAAACCCTACTGGAAGAGTCTGAAGCCATACTAAGTACCTGTCTACCTAGCGACCACATTTATTTAAAGAAGTGCAGATCTGATTTGAGTAACATAACACTTGAGGATTAGCGTATCTGTTTGTTTTTACGAAATTATTGACCATATTATTTCTCATGATCATGATCAAAAATCGTATGCATCGGTTGAGCTTTGTAATATTTTTTACAATATTTCTGATGGGGCTTTGGCCTAATCGGATTCTTGCTCAAAAGAATGAAGCTGATTTGACCGCTTTTCTTCTAAACGGTGCAGACTGCGTAGTTTCAGGTTCCAACCGTAGCTACAGTCGCCTATACACTCAGACTCAACCAGTAGCAATCAATCGGCAGATTTTTGACCGATTATTCTCGATGAGAGCTTATAAGGATGGAGGATACTCGACGCTTACTTGTAGAGCAAGCTCACAAAATTTTAGTATCGTCGATCTACAGCTCGGAGTATCTGATGATAGTGCACAGAGCGGAGCCAATATGACTGTCAACATTTATCAGGGTGGGAATTTGAGGCACACATATAATTCTGTGCGTGCAGGCACCCTGATAAATGTAGTACTAGATCTGAACAACCCAGAAATTGCTACTAATCCAGATAGCTTTGCAATAGAGATATTTGACTGTAATGCAGGCTCTCCAGATCGGTCTTGCTATCTTCAATTCGTCGAAGCACGACTATATCCGACTGGCTCTTTTACCTCTTTCTCCTCTACAAGCAACACCACAAATAACCAAAGCCCAGATACAACATTGCCATCTAATCAACCCTCTTCATCTGGCTCATCTCGGCAAGACACTGGCTCTTCACCAGAGCCAAACTCCTCTCGTGAAGATGCGCCTTCATCTAGTTCTGGTAATGGAATATTGAATCGTGTGATTAATGAGGTGCTCGATGATATTTTTAACTAGCAAGCATTGTGAAAAATAGTAGACGAAAGTTTTTAAAGACCGCTGTAATGGGAGGCTCGTCTGTAATAGCCTCTTCACGTTCTTTCTTTTTTCCAAAACCTGCAAGCGCTTACTCAATTAATTATTTATTGAGTAAGGATGGCCTGTCAGATGCTGTATTACAAAACTTCTTAACGGCCAGTATTGCTACAAATACTAGTGATTCTATTCCATCTGCCGATAGTGCGATTATTTCTGCCGTTGAAGCAACTCAGGAAGAGTTTACTAATCGTGCATTTAACGAGAACTCTACACCATTTGCTCAACGCCTTCAAAATCCCAATAATCCCCTCTGGGGGCGTCAAAGACGAGAAGAAGTAGGACCTAATCCTGGCTTCGGCACTGTTCAAATTGCGAATAATCGTGTGAGTGCTATATCTTTCACAGGTTCAACGACGGCTGGTATTGATAGCGCTATTCGCATCCTGGGTGCTGATGAGAAGCTGAATCCAATTGTGTTGGACTATTCGCTTATTCCTGTTGAGCAACAATTTGAAGACTGGGGCACTTGGGGCGGTGATGTAAACCCTAGAACTGGAGAAATATCATCCAGCAGCGTGACACGCTATGGTACACGTTATGGCCATGTCATTCGTCAATATCAAGTAGTTGAGCCAGGACCTGGTGGATTCGGTATGATCACGTTTTTTGTAGACGGTGGTAGTCGTGTAAAGTCCAGAATTGAGGTTCGTGTAGATTTTGCGTAGGGACATTTCAACTTGCAGATACCTGACAAATTCAACACCGAATTTAAACTTGCTTCAAATGGACCTACTTCTATAAAATATTAGACTGCACTAGTTTTATTAGGGTCAAAGAAGGAGACTGGGCCACATAAATCGTCTACACGTTGGTAACGCTATCCCATAGAAAGCGACTACTGAACGTGAGCACTTGATTTATCTGGGCCCGAGCAAAATTATTATGGCAAAACGGGTTCAGTTAGTTCTAAGTCAAGATATTAGCAAGCTAGGGAAAACCGGTGATCTAGTAGAAGTTGCTCCCGGCTATGCTCGCAACTACTTACTACCTCGCGGTTTGGGCTATCGGGCCACCCCCGGTGTTCTTAAGCAGGTAGAGCGTCGTCGTGAAGAAGAGCGTCAGCGTCTAGAGCAAATCAAAAAAGATGCGGAAGCGATGAAAGTTGCGATCGCAACCATTGGCCTCTTCACCATCAAGAAAGAAGTCGGCGAAAACGACGCGATTTTCGGTACCGTTACTGCTGACGAAGTAGCAGAACTGATCAAGACAAATACTGGCAAAGATATCGACAAGCGCGATATCGAAGTCCCCCCTATCAATAAACTGGGTGAGTATACGGTTCTAATTAAGCTTCACAGTGAAGTCACCGCCGAGTTGAGACTGCGAGTTGCATAAAACAATCCACTCAGCATTTGATTACTGATAAAAAGGCTCTAGATTGAAATTATGATCTAGAGCCTTTTTATCAATAGTCCCTGAACGGTTTATTCAGCCTTCAGCACTCTACAATAAAGCAACAAATATAGTTCATTTGAACTAAAATTTTCACACATAAAAGATTACTCACCATTAATAACTCTATCTATAGAGTTCTGTGATTCAGCTTGACGCTACATATGGTTTTCACGATACTAACCCTAGGAAGTATCCAGGGTATACGTAGGTTTACTGGCATGCCCCTCAAACACCTTCATGCCGCTGAATGATTCTCCACTATTATTCGAAGGTTGTTATGGCTCCAGAACCTAAATTCCAAGCAGATTTTGACCGCCTACCACCCCAGAACATCGATGCCGAGGAAGCTATTTTAGGTGGGATCCTGCTAGACCCTGAGGCCATTGGTCGTGTTACTGAAATTTTGGTACCCGATGCTTTCTATATTGCTGGACATCGAGAAATTTATCGGGCATCCATAGAACTCCAAGCCAAGGGGAAACCTACGGACTTGATGACGGTAGCCTCCTGGCTCAAGGACCATAACCTGCTAGAGAAGGCTGGAGGGCAATCCCGTCTGGCGCAGCTTTTCGACCGTACCATCAGTGCGGCCAACATTGACCAGTATGCCAAGCTGGTCATGGATAAATACACTCGCCGTAAGCTGATCCAAATTGGCGGTGAAATTGCTCAGCTCGGGTACGAAACCGAAACCGCTCTGGAAAATGTTTTAGACCAGTCCGAGCAAAAAGTCTTTGGCATTACCCAAGACCGTCCTCAACAAGGTCTTACTGCCACTTCAGATATTTTGACCGAGACCTTTGATGACATCGAGCAGCGTTCCATGGGAATGGTTTTGCCGGGTTTATCCTGTGGTTTCTATGACTTAGATGCCATGACCCAAGGCTTTCAGCGCTCTGATCTAATCATTGCTGCCGGACGTCCGGCCATGGGAAAAACAAGCTTCGTACTCAACGTAGCGCGCAACATTGCCGGTGGTCACAAACAACCAGTGGCTGTCTTCAGTTTAGAAATGTCCAAGCAGCAGTTGGTGTATCGTCTGCTCTCAGCAGAAGCTCGCATTGAAAGCGGTCGTCTCCGCACGGGACGTATTGGTCAGCATGAGTGGGAACCGTTAGGACATGCCATTAGTTCTTTATCGCAGATTCCTATCTTTATTGATGACACTCCAAATATTTCAGTTACGGAAATGCGATCGAAGTGTCGTCGTCTTAAGGCCGAAAATGGTGGTGCACTAGGATTAATTTTGATCGACTATCTGCAGCTGATGGAAGGCAGCAGTGACAATCGCGTACAGGAACTCTCGAAAATCACGCGATCGCTGAAAGGTCTTGCTAGAGAGCTCAATGTACCAATTATTTCTCTCTCTCAGCTCAGTCGTGGTGTAGAATCACGTACCAACAAGCGACCCATGATGTCGGACTTACGGGAAAGTGGATCGATTGAGCAGGATGCGGATTTAATTATGATGCTCTATCGAGAAGAGTATTACGACCCGGATACACCGGATAGAGGTCTTGCAGAAGTGATTATCGCTAAGCACCGCAACGGTCCGACAGGAACCGTAAAACTGTTATTTGAGCCGCAGTATACTCTCTTTAGAAATCTTGCTAAGCCAAATTCCTAGAGACTTACTCTTCAACACGATAACCCAGTTCTGCTAGCTGCGATCGCGACTGACGCCAGCGGTCCTGAACCTTCACAAATACTTCCAGATATACCTTTCCAGAAATAAGTTTCTGCATTTGTTCACGGGCTGCTGTGTTGATAGTTTTCATCATAGAGCCCTTTTTGCCAATCAAAATTCCCTTTTGTGAATTTCGCTCTACAAAAACTGTTGCTAACACATTAGTAATTGTCGGAGTCTCTTCCACGCGATCAATTGCCACTGCTACAGAGTGAGGAACTTCTTCTCGTGTATGCAACAATACCTGCTCACGAATGAGCTCACCCATAATGAATCGCTCGGGCTGGTCCGTTAATAAATCAGGGGGATAATAATAGGGTCCTTTCTCCAACCGATCGATCAGACTTGACTTTAAGGTATCTAGACCAGTCTCAGTCACAGCAGAAAACTTACATACTGGCCAGCCATGCTCATCGGCTAATGCCTGATAGCTAATATCAATGGTTTGGGATTTTTTCTCCGACTGTAGATCCGATTTATTAATTCCTAGGATCACAGGCACTTCACTACGCTTGAGTAAATCTGCAATAAACAGATCGCCCCGACCCAACTCACCCGTCCCATCCACAACAAACAGGGTTACATCGACTGAATTGATAGCAATACGGGCATTTTTAACCAGTACCTTACCCAGCTCATGGTGTGGCTTATGAATACCTGGCGTATCGACAAAAATGATTTGGGCTTCCGGCAACGTCATCACCCCGCGTAACCGGTTCCGAGTCGTTTGAGCCACAGGTGAAGTGATCGCAATTTTCTGCCCCACCATCGTATTCATCAGGGTCGATTTCCCCACATTAGGACGACCGACAATACCCACAAATCCAGAACGAAAGCCCGGTGGTGGTGGTGGGGTTCCCCCTAGATTTATGGTCATTTCTGCACCTCGGCATTTTCTTCAGCAGACTTAACAGTAAAGCTTAAATGCCCGTAATGTGAACAACCACATCACGACGATAACCTCGCTGGCGATGCTCCCAGAGGTAAATCCCCTGCCAGGTACCCAAGGCTAAACGTCCATTCATGATGGGAATTTGCTCAGAAGTATGGGTGAGGGCCGTGCGCAAATGGGCAGGCATATCATCTGGACCTTCTGCGCTGTGGTGATAATAATTTCCTTCAGGCACCAACTTAGATAAAAAAGCCTCCATATCCACCAAGACGTCAGGGTCCGCATTTTCCTGGATGACCAAACTGGCTGACGT
Source organism: Cyanobacteria bacterium P01_D01_bin.156 (assembly GCA_039024555.1). GTDB lineage: Bacteria > Cyanobacteriota > Cyanobacteriia > Phormidesmidales > Phormidesmidaceae > Leptothoe. The sequence continues at coordinate 10,576 of JBCCQQ010000039.1, read as the reverse complement.
ATGGCGTAAAAATAAACAGCATAATCCGGTACTTACACGAGACTCTCGCACAGCGTCTTGCACCTGCATCGTAAATCGCTGCAAGGACTTACCCCGGGTTTGTAAGGTTAAAACCGATTGATAATGCACAGGGTGTAATGTAGCTGGAGTCATGGTGATGCCCTTGCCGTAGAGATATGTGATGTTTTTCAGCATAGATCAGGACTCCAAGAACGAGTATTCAGCTTGTTGTAAACAAGCTAAAGTTTTCCTTGGTTAAGCGTTGTCTTACTTAGATAACAGGGAATCTTAAGCTTAGACATACTGGGTGCTTGTCGTTGCTGATATTCAGGATCACGCGATCCATCAAAGACGCTGTTGAATAGCTATTTAATCGATGAAATCACATCGAGAATCAGCAACGACTGTGCTTTCAAGCCTACTTAGGCAAACTACCACGGACTTCAGATTTGCATGCTGCCTTCTAATCCCATTGTTTTCATTATGCAAGGCGTTGCTGCATGGAATCACTGGCGTCGTGCCCAAGCAGATCAGCCCGCCCCCCTGTTGAGAGAAGCACTGTTAATCCGCGCAGAACTCCCTAGAATCAATCTGAGCGGTGTTGATAGCTGTCTGAGTAACTTATCAGGAGCCAACTTATTCCAAGCTAATCTGACTCAAGCAAGCTTCTATACATCCAATTTATCCCAAGCGCGTTTGGATTTGGCGCAGTTGGATCGGGTAGATATGCGGGAGGCTAATCTCCGAGATGCCAGTCTAATTAGGGTCAATGCTCCCAAAGCTCACTTTTCCATGGCTGACTTACATGGTAGTAACTTACGGGAAGCTAGCTTTAGTGAGAGTAATTTCTGCGAAGCGTCCTTACAATCTGTCGATGCTTGTATGGCCCAGATAGATGGCTGCAATCTCAGTTATGCGGACTTACGTCGTGGCATTTTTTACACCGCTAACCTACAACAAAGTAATCTTCGCAAGGCTAACTTAGAAGCAGCAGATTTTCGAGAAGCTAATTTGCCTCAATCTATTTTGGAAGATACCAATGGCTGCAACACGAATTTTTCCAGAGCTATCCTAGATCGTGCCCTGCTCACAGGAGCCTTACTCAAGGGTGCGAACTTTACGATGGCAAATCTCAACTTAACCATCCTCAATCAGGCTAACCTCAGCAAAGCATTGATGAAACATGCTGTTTTAAACAACGCCAGCCTAGTCGATGCAAATTTATGCCAGGCTCAATTACAACATAGCAGTCTCCGAAAAGCAGACTGCCGTAATGCACGTTTTAATGAAGCTAATCTTGAAAACACTGATTTTCAGGGTGCTAATCTGAGTGGTGCAAACCTGAGTAAAGCCCAGTTATATGGAGCCTGTTTGCGTGGTGCAAACTTTAGCAATGCAAATTTGAGCCATGTGGACCTGAGGCATACAGAGCTCACTGATACTGATCTCAGCACAGCGATTCTGACGTGCACTCAACTTCCTCCAGGTTACCCAACTAAAAAGAAGACGGTTGAACCCATACAAACATTTAGCCATCAGGTGGCCTAATATCGCCTAGCGCACATAGTTCACAATATTAGTGCTCGTGACAGTTATCAGTAGCCACAGTTGGCTATACAAGCAGAGCAGAATCCAGCTGCTAGTTACAGGGACATCAAGTCAGCTAGTATGCAGAAACAACATTTCTAGACCCAGGCACATCAGGCCTCCTAAACCAAATAATCACTGATGGCTTGGGCGATGACCTCATTACCATCACAGGCTAACGGGCTTTCCGTAGGAGGAAGCAAGGGTTGTTCCAGAAAAGACCAATCTCCGTTAAAAAAGGCATCACTCTCTAGAATTTGATGATAAGCATAACGCTGAATACCTGCCAAAAGAACAGGAGCTTCTGCAAAGCCTTCTCGCGGTAGCGTGATCAACCCTCGACCCATACGACAGGTTTCAGAAAACGTGCTGTAGCCTGGTTTAGAAACAACGCGATCGCAGACAGCCATAATGTCCACAGGTCGCAATTGCTGATCTTTTACTTTGACAAGATTGGGTAAGTCCGGTGCATGACGATCAAACGTGAGAAATTGCCGATCAGGATAAGCATCCAGCGCTTTAACATAGGGAATTTGTGCTAGCCCCAGACCACCAAACGTCAGCAAGACAGTTTGTTCTAATGGGGCAATGATTTCATACCTGGAGCGCAGTTCATCGGCAGAACATTTTGGGGTACCACCTGTTAAACCCACATCGGTGATGGTGGGAAACGCGGCCATAGGCTCATGGAACGGTAGCCGAAAAAGGCGATCGCAATCGGCAAAACAATCGGCAATCCAGTCGGCAATCGCTTCAAATTCTCCACCCCAAGGACGATAGATAAAATCCCACCCAAAATTACTCATCATCCAACAGGGTAAATCTACCGCCTTTGCCAACTGTGTCAACAACGGAGGAATATCTCCCAGGATTAAGTCCACGCTTGCACTGCGAATGAACTCAACCTCCGGTGCCAAAATTTCAGCCTGATGCTGTTGAATCCAATGCAGTTTTTCTAGTGTGCCAGCCATATCCATAGTCAGACTGTCACTTTGCAGGACACCAATATCAAAACTGACTGGTCGATGGTGAACTCGCTCCGATGGCAGGTAAGACTGCAACAACCATTGAGGCGCTGTTGTTGCCAAGACAACCTCAACATCAGGACGCAGATTCAACAACGTTGCCGCCACTGAGGCCGCCCGAGTCGCATGACCAAAACCATGATTAGTAATCGCTAAATACAAGGTAGGCATTAGCTTTCATCCTCAATAAATTGGCTTGGTCTTCAGAGAATACTGCGCATAAGTATTTCCGTCCCCCTTAGTAAGTAGCAACCTACTCATAGCTCTAGCCTATACACTAAAAAAAACGATGAGGCATAGGGAATGCACTCATCGCTTTCTTATATCAGTGCCTAAAAACTACTAGGCCACATTCGTTTTCAGGACAATAACAAGCCGTCACTAGAGAACAGGTACAAACCGCTCTTTCTCAGGCACAGTGGTGTACTCCGCAATAATCTGACGGAATTCATCACCATTAAGAGTTTCTTTCTCAATCAGAATGTCAACCACCCGATCCACAGCTGCACGATTTTTTTGCACTAGACTCTTAGCATCGTCGTAGCACTTTTCAACAATGGTGCGCACCTGTTCATCAATGCGCTTGGAAACTGTCTCGGAGTACTCGGAACGATTCCCCCAGCTGCCGCCTAGGAAAACTTCACCCTGAGGATTCTCTAGAGCAAGAGCACCCAACTCACTGGACATGCCAAAGCGCGTAACCATCTGACGGGCCATGGAAGTTACCTGCTGCAGGTCATTACCAGCACCCGTTGTAACTTCCGCATCACCAAAGATGACATCTTCAGCAGCACGACCACCGAGAGCACCGGTAATACGAGCCAACAGCTGTGCCCGAGAGATGAGCATTTGGTCTTCACTGGGGGTAAACCAAGTTAAACCTTGGGCTTGACCACGGGGAATCAGAGTTACTTTCTGCACAGGGTCGTGGGCTTTAACCAAAGTACCGATGAGGGCATGACCAACTTCGTGATAGGCAATCAAACGCTTACTCTTACCATCCACCAAGGGAGTTCCTTCCATACCGGCGACAACACGGTCTACCGCATCATCGATTTCCAGCATAGTGATCGCTTCCTTACGACGACGGGCGGTCAAAATAGCTGCCTCATTCAGCAAATTAGCTAGGTCAGCACCCGTAAAGCCAGGAGTACGACGTGCGATCGCATCCAAAGAAATCTCATCACCCAGCTTCTTATTGCGGGCATGAACTTCCAGAACCTCAATACGACCCTTCACATCAGGTGGATCAACGGATACCTGACGATCAAAGCGACCAGGACGTAGCAGCGCAGAGTCTAGAACATCAACACGGTTGGTAGCCGCAATGACAATGATGCCGCTGTTACCTTCAAAACCGTCCATCTCGGTGAGCATCTGGTTAAGCGTTTGTTCACGCTCGTCATTACCACCACCGATACCAGAACCGCGGGAACGACCTACAGCATCAATCTCATCAATGAAGATGATACAAGGAGCATTTTCCTTAGCTTTCTTGAACAGGTCGCGAACGCGGGAAGCACCCACACCCACGAACATCTCTACAAATTCAGAACCAGAGATACTAAAGAAAGGAACACCCGCTTCACCAGCAATCGCTTTTGCTAAAAGAGTTTTACCGGTTCCAGGAGGGCCGACCAGCAAAACACCCTTAGGAATACGAGCACCAACTGCAGTAAAGCGCTCAGGCTTCTTCAGAAACGTAACGACCTCTTGCAGTTCTTCCTTAGCTTCGTCAATACCAGCCACGTCATCAAACATGACGCCGGTCTTTGCTTCCATCATGAAGCGAGCCTTGGACTTACCAAAATTCATTGCTTGGCCAGGGCCACCGCCAACACCACCGTTGGAACGACGGAACAGGAAGAATAAACCAGCAATCAACAAGAAGGGGAACAACAAGTTACCCAAAATGCCAATGGCCGCTCCATCGTTGCGAGGGGGATGGGAGTCAAGGCTAATATCAGAGTCGCGTAGACGCTCAACAAGCTCAGGAGCACTACCAGGTAGATCCACACGCCAGCGCATTACCCGATCATCCAGCTGAGGATCAACGGCTTCAATAATGGCCGTACGACCACCGTCATAAAGGTCAACTGCAGTCACCCGACCAGCCTCTAGATAATCTAGAAAACGACCATAGGTCATACGGGTGCTAGCCGTATTGCGACTCATATTTGCGGGGTCCCCACCCATGGAACCTTGCCAGAAGAAAAACCCAATTAATAGAGCTGGCAATGTCCAGAGCAGAATGACTCTCCAAGAAAGCTTCATATCTCGGTGGCCTCGTTTGTAATTAACATTCCTAACTACGCTGCCGCGTAATTTTTATCGGCTACTGCTGACACTTATAGATTGAATTCATCCCTTAGATCAGCTGATAGTCAACTGTTTGAAGAGAAGCTCTCACTGCAGAGTCGGCAAAACCTCGAATTTAAGTGTGCTACCTAGAACACATGCACCGCTCAATGGGTTCGGAATAGAACTCATTAAGTGAATGCAGTTTTAATAGCTACATTGTTTACTAAATGTAACGTAATTTCTCAGATACAAGCAATTACGTTACGAATTGAACACCTCAAATATCGAATAGCGCAGCCAACGTTGATGAAAGTAGCTGCCTAAGGAAAGGCGATATTAGCGGCCAATCGAAACCGCAGCTGCCAGACGACCTTGGTCAAACCCACGGTGGTTTAGAATGACCCAGGATTCTGCCAGGTCAGGGCCTTGCATATCTCCCATCAGTGCTGCCCGCAGGGATCTCATAATTAGGCCTTTTTTCACACCTAATGCCTTGGCCACTTTGTTGATTAGCCCCTTAGCATCAGTGGGTTCAACTAAATTCCCTTGTTCTTTTAATGCCTCTAAAACAGCCTGCATGGCATCCGCTACGCCTTCTTTTTTAAGCTGTTCTACCGCTGCCTCAGCAAAATCCATGGTGGGTGTAAAGAAAAAGCGGCTGAGCTCAACGCAGTCTTTAAGTCGGGTCAAACTGGGACCGGCAAGGGCTGCCAATTTGAGCAACCATTCGCGATCGCTCGTGAGATCAAAGTCATATCCCGCTTCTTTTAGATAAGGAACCATCATATCCAGCAGTTCCTCTGAAGAGGTTTTATGGAGATACTGACTGTTAATCCAGTCCAGCTTATCCCAGTCAAATTTAGCCCCAGCCTTATTTACCCGATCAAAACTAAACAGCTTCGCCGCTTCCTCCAGCGTAAATAGTTCCTGGGCTTCAGGCGCTGACCACCCTAAAAGGGTCATATAGTTTGCCAAGGATGCCGCTGTAAAGCCCATGGCCTGAAAATCAGAAATAGAGGTAACGCCATCTCGCTTAGATAGCTTGGCTCCTTTTTCGTTGAGAATCAGTGGTGTATGCGCAAACTGGGGTACAGGCATACCCATGGCTTCATAGAGCAAAATTTGCTTGGGAGTATTACCCACATGGTCTTCACCACGAATCACATGGGTAATGCCCATGTCTGCATCGTCGACCACCACTACAAAATTATAGAGAGGCTGACCAATCTCCGTACTAGAGGATGCTCGGGCAATGACCATGTCTCCACCTAAGTCTCGTCCTTTCCACTGAACTGGACCGCGCACCATATCATTCCAAGTAATATCGCGGTCATCATCAATTTTGAAACGAATCACGGCCTGACGACCTTCCGCTTCAAAGCTAGTAATTTGCTCTGGGGTGAGATCACGATGCTGATTGTTATAACGGGGAGCCTCGCTGCGGGCCTTTTGCTTCTCCCGCATCGCATTTAATTCTTCAGGAGTTTCATAGGCACGGTAGGCCAATCCTTGATCCAACAGTTCTTGAATTTTTGGTTGATATAGCCCCATGCGCTGGGTTTGATACACCGGCTCTTCATCCCAGTTAAGACCTAGCCATTGCAGACCTTCCATAATGTTCTGGGTGTATTCGGGCTTGGAGCGCTCTAGGTCTGTATCTTCCACACGTAGAATGAACTGCCCACCCTGGGCGCGGGCAAACAGCCAGTTAAATACAGCAGTTCTAGCGGTACCAATGTGGAGGTTACCAGTAGGACTCGGAGCAATCCGAACACGAACAGACATGGTGATAGGGCCGAAAACGAAACAGCTGGGTTTATCAGCGTACTATACGGACGACAACACCAGTCATGTCAAGGAATACCCGCCTTAAGGATTACGGGGTTTTCTACTTCATGGCCAAGCATATCAGCGCCACACTGAATATGTGCCACAAAAGTTGTGAGTCGCTTCAGGCTCCATCGTCGCCCAAAGAAATCGCAAAACCATGATTGTTTTACCAGTAGTCCTGTTTTTATTCACCATGCTGCTTCTACCCGTGATAGTTACCGGGTTAACCATGGACATTGTGACCTTGGCTGTAGCCAAACTTGGTTTTTCTCCTAGCGTCGCCTTATTACTGTTAGCTGGAGTGGTGATTGGTAGCACCGTTAATATTCCGCTGTACGCAAAGCAGCTACATGTGGTTGGCATGCCATGGAGTCGTCGACCGACTACGGTTGCCCTGAATGTCGGTGGTGGTCTAATTCCAATAGTTTTGGCGCTGTATCAGCTCACCCGAGGCAACGTCGCAGCTATCCTTGCCACCACGGTCATCGTTAGCGCTGTCAGTTATTACGCAGCCCAGGTGGTACCAAACATCGGCATCCGTATGAATGCCATGGTTGCACCCTTAACAGCTGTGATTTGTGCCTGGCTATTTGGTGCGATCGCAGCTCCCAGCGTAGCGTTTGCCGGAGGCATCCTCGGCACACTTATCGGGGCAGACTTATTACACCTTAAGGAAATTGAGCGTTTATCATCGGGCACTTTAAGTATTGGTGGTGCCGGTGTTTTCGATGGCATTGCTCTCTGTGGTTTATTTGCACTGCTCTTAGCATAAAGCTATAAAGATCTAGCAAAGAAACCTGAGGAAATCGAGCAAGCTGGAACAATAGTAGAGACAATAATTCACTACGAATTAGAACGACTGCTGTTGATATTGTGTGGAGTCAGTGCACGTTATGCTCAGGCACCAGTTGCATATTTACCGATCACCTTTCCACCAGCAGCAATAAATATACCGTTGCTGATTGAAACAGGAAACCAGCCTATAAAGAATGCATTTAGGCCGTTCTTACAGATGGTTCCATCCGTCAGTAACGTTCGAACTCTATATTGATTACTTAGGTAGAACCATGGGATTAAGCGAAAAAATTCAAGATGAGGCTGTGCGCGCCAATATTGTCGCTGAATGCACCAAATTGATTGATCAACAGGTCTCCACAAAGGGTGGTCTGTCTGGTATGGCTATGAAAACCGCCTATGGTGTCATTAAAGGCGTTGGCGCTAGTTATATTCCAGGAGCCCTTAGCCGCATCCTCCCCGAAGCCTGTGAAGCAATCGATCCTATCTGGCAAGAAGGTACGGCCAAAGGCGATCCGGTGCAATATCTAAGCGAGAACAAAGATCGCACTGCCGATAGCATTTTGAGTGTGACTGACTCCCGCATTGAAAAAAGTAATAACGGGGTGGTCAGTGCAACTTATAAAAAATTGCGGAAATCTGTCAAAAATGATGTTGAGGCCGCTATCCCTGACCTAGCAGCCATCATTGGCAACTACGCAGTCTAATTGAGATTGCTTTTTCCTTAAATCACTACAAACACTCTTATTGGGGCAGGTGTCATACCTGCCCTTTCTTGTTTCTACCAGACTCGCCAGTCCTCCCAATCTTGATTGAATATGGACGTATCAGGAAAAGCGATAGGATTACCACGCTCTTGCAGTCGTTTTTGCAACTCCTCCAGGCCCGGTTCAGGGCGAGGCAATTCATCCACAAGGGTGTATGGCAACACCTGATTCTCTAGAGCATAGTCAATCGTTGCGCCTGCCGCCACACCCACAGACCACTCAAAGGAATGCACACGGTAAGCAGCCGCAGCAATGGTGCTAGTCGCAATACTCTTACCGGCCACTAACAAATTATCGATTTTTTGAGGGATCATCGCCCTCAGGGGAATTTGTCCAGGATAGCTTTGCCCGTGGGCACGCCGCACACCTTCTCGTTCAATATTGCCTGGCAGTTCTGGTGGAGAAAACTGCATACAGGGGTGAAAGTCGATAGCGTATTGGGCAATACCTAAAGAATCAGGAAATATCGTTGAGCGAGTACGCCGAGGAATATCGTTCGCCGATTGTTCTGATGAGATCGCAGCTGTTGTTTCCAACCCTGCCAACGCTTGTCTAAGAGAGAGATACATACCTGCTGGCAGCTGGGTCTGATAATACTCATCGTTATAATCAACACGAGAAATATCGATCTCATTAATCATGAATCCATCTGGATGCCCATAGGCAGGACGCCCAACGATGCGACGACCTTCGCGCATGTAAGGATGTTTAGACAGTCCATGGGCCGTATTCATGGGAGCATCAAAACCGCTCAGGAAACGATGATGCGGATCAACATCGCGAGTGCCATAGCCTAGTTGGGAATCGGTCAAAGCCGTAACCAGCCAGTAGTAGTAGCTAAAGGCATTTTTTTCGCCCCGTCGTAGGGTATCCACCCGTAAACCACCCAGCCAGCCTCCAGGCTCCAGCTGTCCTGTCGATTCTAGCTGTTCAGCCGAGTAAATTAGGTTATCTACTGATGTCCCTGGACGATAGTCGTTGCCCCAGGTCCAGTTTTGCATCGAGATATCACCAGGTTGAATATCACTAACGCCAAAAATACGTTTCTCAGGCCGTTTGCCGGGCGCTAAAATCCGACGATAGGTAAAGACAAAATCAATGTAATTAATGTTGTCGCGCTCACGCTCAAAGCTAAAGTAGGGAGCATAAATATCATAGTAATCCGGTTTCTCCTGAGGCTGGGCTGCTGCCGTTCGTTCCATAGCAAAGGTGTAAGTGAATCCCTGAGTACAGTAGGGATCTCCCGTGACCGATGGAGACGACGGATTTAGGAACGAGATAGGATCTAGACCTAAGCGATAGGGAATCCCAGATAAAGCAATAAGCTCTCCTGTTTCAGTGGCTTCAACAACATACCAATCAGCTGGCCCATCATGACCACTGGGCTGAAATTGAATCACTGTTTTAGCCAGACGCTCAGAATCTTCGTAGCGATAGGCATCTTCAATGTATTGAGAAAGAGGCTCTGTATTCAGCGGAGACGTACCCAGTGCTGGACGGTGTTGGATTGCGATCGCACCCGTTACCATCGCATCTTCGATCTGCAATTCTTTAATTACCGTTGAGGGAAACCATTTCAGCTGTCCACCACCTTGATCAGATGCCTCATTTAACATATCCACCAAAATCTCATGGGCGTCCTTGGGTAAAAAACAAACAGCACTCACCCAACAATCTCCAGGATTTTGCCGCCCATAGCGGTCTAGGACATGCTGTCGCAATTGCTTATAGCCTGAGGCATAAAAATTCAACTGACGTTGACGTCTTGCTTCATCTAAAGCAGTTGTCCCCTGAGCAGTCAACTGACCTCCCAACCAATCCGTCAACTCTGTTAAGCAAACAGTGCGACCTGCATGCAAACTCTCATAGGCTGTTGCCACACCTGCTAAACCACCACCTGCCACAAGGACATCACAAACCTCTGTTTGACTCACACCCGCCACAGATGGAGCAGCTACCAAGAAGGGAGTGACCACAGTAACAGCCCCTCCTAGCAGCGACAAATATTTCTGACTGCAGAAATTCCAGATTGAACCAAAAGACTGTTTCATAATCAAGCCTAAGTCCTGGAAACCACCACGAACAAAACCATATGAGAGGCACTATACCCATTTAGAGCAGTGCCCGTAGCAGGGTTGATTCAATGTGACGGGATAAAAAGCAGAATAGAGCTATCTTATCTCGACTGTTGAGTGATGACTCTGATAGAAGCGTTACAAACGATTCCCGATTACCGCAAAGCCAGAGGTACGCGTCATCCCCTTTGGATTG